>NZ_CP108370.1:5565000-6224758 GCF_035953295.1 Streptomyces sp. NBC_01335 | reverse complement strand
GGCGCGCGCGAATGGAGCCGAACATGTTCTGTTCCCATGATCGTGGATGAGTAAGTAAATACTTAGGTAAAGCTAACCTAATAAATAACTCATCCTCAATGGGGGGTGCCCGTCCAGCCACCTCACCGCGTGATGTAAAGGGAAGCGTCGCTTCCGCGCGGAAGGACGCGCGGAAGCGACGCTCACCTCAGCTGCCGAGGGTGCAGCTCTTGCCTCCCAGCGTGAAGGCGCTCGGCGTGCCGTTGCTCCCGGTCCAGCTGCCGGTGAAGCCGAAGGACGCCGAGGATCCGGCCGCGAGCTTGCCGTTCCAGCCGACGTCGGTGGCCGTCACCGAGGTGCCGGACTGCTGGACCGTCGCGTTCCACGCCTGGGAGATCTGCTGCCCGTTGGAGAAGCTCCAGGCGAGTTTCCAGCCGTCGATCGCCGTGGCGCCGGTGTTGGTGACGGTGACGTCGCCCTGGAAGCCGCCGGACCACTGGTTGGTGATCTTGTACGTCACCTTGCAGGCCGCACCGGCGGGGGTTCCGGGGTCGGTGCCCGGGTCGGTCCCGGGGTCGGTGCCCGGGTCCGTACCGGGGTCGGTGCCCGGGTCGGTGGTGCCGGTGTCACCGGCCGCGGAGTCGCCGTAGAGGATGCCGCGGCCGTTGGTGGAGACGTACACCCGGCCGAAGATCCGCGGGTCGCCGGTGATCGCGCCGCCGGTCCAGCCCCACTGGTGCGCGTCGTCGTTGATCCGGGTCCAGCTCGCGCCCGCGTCGGTGGACCGGAAGATGCCGCGCACCCCGCCGATCTTCGCACTGGTGAACAGGGTCTGGTACGAGGCGCCCTGCGCCGCCTTGCCGAACCCGATGGAGTCCGCCTGCGTCACGTTGGACAGCTTGGTGAAGGTGGCGCCGGAGTCGGTGGAGTGCCACAGGCCGTACGTGCCGGTGGCGGCGCCGCCCGCGAGCCAGACGTCGCCCTCGGTGCCGGGGACGGCCTTGAACCGGACGTTGCCCTCGGCGGGGAGGCCGGTGGACGGCTTCGCGGTGAAGGTGGCGCCGGAGTCGGTGGAGACGTAGAAGACACCGGACTTGAAGCCGTAGAACTTCTTCGGGTTTTTGCGGTCCGACTCCACGGTGGCGCCGGCCGGGATGCCGGTGGAGGCCGTCCACGACGAGCCGAAGCCGGTGGTGCGGTATACTCCGGTGCCCGCCGGGCTCCACACGAACGAACTGCCGTCGGCCGCCGCCGCGACCGTGCCGCCGCCGGTGACGCCCGAGGGGTCGGAGCCGCCGAACCAGTTGGCGCCGTTGTCCGTCGAGAACGCGACGTGCGGCGCGGCGTCCGCGTCACCCACGCGCACCACGGTGTTGGGGGACGCCTCCGCGAAGTCGAGGCTCGTGGAGGAGGTGAAGTTGGGCGAGGTGTACATCATCGCGGGTACGGCGTCGAGATTCGTGTGCCGGAAGCCGCCGACGTCGAGCAGCGCGCTGAGCAGCGGGGCGCCGGAGGGCGGGGAGGCCAGGTCGTTGACGGCCGTCTCCTCGATCCCCTTCACCATGGGCGTGATCTTGAACTGGCTGCCGGTGTCCCAGTTCTTGAGGTTCTCGGTGCCGTAGAGCGTCGCCCCGGTGCCGTACATCATCCGGTTGGAGTCGAACGGGTCGATCTCCAGGGACTCGGTCATCCAGCCGAGCTTCGGGCTGGTCTCGGGCGGCGAGGGGTTGGCGCCCCAGGTGAGCCAGGGCACCGAGGAGACGTCCTGGGTGTAGCGGGTGGAGCGGTTGGGGTAACTCGTGTACTCCCAGGCGGTGGTCCAGGTCGCGCCGCTGTCGGTGGACCGGAAGATCTGGGTGTCCGGCCACCAGGAGCTGTAGGCGGTCGCCATCAGCGTGCCGGGCTTCTGCCGGTCCACGGTGAGACCGCTGAAGCCGTAGTAGGTGTCGGCCTCGGCGACGGGACTGACGTCCAGCCAGGTGCCGGTGGCCGTGTCGTAGCGGGCGATCTTCCCCTTGCCGCCGTCGTACGGGCCGCCGGTGTCGCTCAGCGAGAGGTAGAGGTAGCCGGTGCCCTCGTCCAGGACGCCCTTGTGCGCCAGGTAGCCGGTGGGCTGTCCGGCGATCCGCGACCAGGTGGCACCGGCGTCGGTGGAGCGGTAGACGGTGTTGTCCTTGTCCGCCACGCCGACGTAGATGTTCTTCGTCGCCGTACCGGAGGTGCCACCGCGCCCGTCGAACGTCACCCAGGTGACGCCCTGGTTGTCGTTGCCGTAGCCGCTGGTGTCGGTCGGGTCCTGGGAGTAGTTCCCGGGGTTGGTGAACGAGGTGACCTTCGCCCAGGTGGCACCCGAATCGGTGGACCGCCAGAGGCCGTTGCCGCTCGGGGCGCCGAGGTAGAGCACCGAGTTCTTGTGCGGGTCGACGGCGAGCCGCTCGCCCATCCCGCGCCCGGGCATGTTGCCGCCGAGCTTGAAGGGGAGCACCGACGGGGTCCAGGTGGCGCCCCGGTCGGTGGAGCGCAGCACCGCGCCGTTGTTGGGGTCCCAGCTGTTGGTGTACGTACCGGCGGCGACGTACACATTGTTCGGCTGGACCGGGTCGGAGGCGAGGCTCACCACGCCGGTGTAGCCCCAGTGGTCCCAGTCCACCGAGTCGAGCAGGGGTTTCCACTGCTTGCCCGACTGGTCCCAGCGGTAGGCGCCGCCGATGTCGGTACGGGCGTAGGCGAGGTTCTTCTCGCTCCGGTTGAAGACGATGCCGGGGACGAAACCACCGCCGTCGATGCGGACGTTCTTCCAGGTGTACGGGTCCGCCGCCAGGGCGGTGGCCGACGACAGATCGGATGCTTCCGCCGTGGTGGCGGCGGCGCCCGACGTCCGGGGCTGCGCCACCGAGGGGATGGCGATGCCCGACAGGCCTGCTGACAGGGCGAACACCGCCAGGAGGGCGGCAAGGGGTCTGGCTCTCAAGCGCACGGAAAAATCCTCTCCGAGCTGGACCGCCACACGGGTGGCAGTGGGCCGATGTGAGGGGTGGGAGCGCTCCCAAGCGCAGCCCGATGGTAGCGGCGCTGGGCATCGCGGAGAAGATGTGGGACGAGAGGTCATCGGATGAATCAGGTCGGGTGCGCGGAGTGTCAGGCCCGGCCGTGGCGGACGGGCACACAGGCCGACGCGGTCGCGGCGCCCGGCGCCGAGCGCGCCCGCAACCGGGCGGACCACCGACGGGGCTGATGAGATGATGATCAGCTCGCCGGACTTCCGGCGAGGTGCACATCGGGGAGGGCACAGAAAATGGTGACGCGGAGAACGCTGTCCGTGATGGTGTGCGGCGTGGTGGCGACGGGGGCGCTGGCCGCGTGCGGCGGGAGCGGCACCGGGAGGTCGGAGGGCAAGCCCTCGCCGGCACCCTCCGCGAGCGACGCGGAACGCATGACCGAGGCACTGAAGCTGTTCAGGGGGTATCGGTCCTACGGGCTGAAGGGGGAGGTCAGGGACGACGTCGGCACTCGAATCGACGTGCACGTCGACCGGCGGGGCAACTGCGCCGGAAGCTACGAAACGCTGGGGAACACCACCCGGTTCGTCATGGTCGGGAACCAGGCCTGGGAAGCCTACGACGAGGGGGGCCTGAGCAGTTTCGTGGAACTCGCCAAGCTGGTGAAACCCGAGGCGGTGGCCTCCACGGAAGCGGCGGTCGAGAAGACGCGCGGCAAGTACGTGGCATGGTCGGCCCGTGAGCTGAGGAACGTCCTCGCCCTGTCCCTGTGCGGGATGGACCGGCCGTACCAGGAAGTGCCCGACTCGGTGCCCACCGCCGAGCGGGGCTCCGCCGGAACGGAGGCCGGGGTGCGCCTGGTCTCGCTCACGTACCCCGGAAAGGACGGCGAGGTGGTCGTCCGGGTGCCCGAAACGGGGACGCCGACGCCTCGTCACATCGAGTTCGAGATCGGGGACGTGCCCGTCCTGGTCGATATCGACGACCAGAACCTCCCCGTCGAGGCGGAACCGCCCGCTCCTTCCGACGTGGTTGCGGCGGACGACGTGCGCGGGCTGGACCTGCTCAGCGACTGAGGGATGCGGCCTCGAGGGGAAGAGGCAGCAGGCGGCGCGGTCGGCGGCCACGGTTCAGGGCCGGGAGCCCTCGGGGCGGGCGGGTGTGCGGCGGCCGGGTGCGGGGGACCCGGCCGCCGCACACCCGCCCGCCCCTTCGGGTCTCGCCGCCGCCTTGCGCGGCCGCCCGAGCAGCACCCCCGCGAGGATCAGCGCCATCCCTCCGAGCTGCCGGACGGTGAGGCCCTCCGCCGCCAGGACCGTGCCGAGCAGGACGCCGGTGACCGGGTTGAGGAGGCCGACGAGGCCGACCGTGGCGGCGGGCAGCAGGCGCAGGGCCGCGAACCAGGCGAGGAAGGCGAGGGCGGTGGCGACGAGGGTGACGTAGCCGAAGCCCACCAGCGCCCGGCGGCCCAGCGGTGGCGGTGCTCCCTCGCGTACGACCGCCGCCACCAGCAGGAGTACCCCGCCGAAGCAGAGCTGCCAGGCGGTGGTGGCGAGGACCCCGGCGCCGGAGCTCCAGCGCTGGGAGAGTACGTACCCCAGGGAGGAGACCAGCATGGCGGCGACGGAGGCGATCAGGCCGCCGGTCCCGCCGCCTCCGGTACGGCCCCACATCATCAGGGCCACCCCGGCGAGTCCGCTCACGCCGCCGGCCAGGTGGGCGGCGCGGGGGCGCTGGGCGAGCAGGGCCCAGGCGGTCACCGTCATGACCAGCGGGGAGAGCGCCATCACCATCGACGCGGTGCTGGTGGCCAGGCGCTGGGCGGCGATGTAGACGAGCACGAAGAAGGCGCTGGTGTTCAGCAGGCCCAGCACGGCGGACCGCCACCACCAGGCGCCGGTGGGCCGGGTCCGGGCGAGGAGCAGCAGCAGGCATCCGGCGGGCAGGGCGCGCAGGGTGGCTCCCCAGAGCGGGTTTCCGGCGGGGAGGTAGTGGCGGGTGACGTAGTAGGTGGTGCCCCAGGCCACCGGCGCCACGGCGGCGATGGCCAGGCCTCGCACATTGGCTTCCATGGAAGACATATTAGCTTCCTAGGAAGCTACTCACTAGGGTGGAATCATGCAGCAGCCCCACGCGCACCAGGACCCGCCGCCCGATCACGTGGCCCGCATCCAGGCCGCCTGGCGCCGCGAGCGCCCCGACCTCGACGTCGGCCCGCAGGCCGTCATCGGGCGCCTGCACCGCCTCGCCGCCCTGCTCACCCGGGAGTTGTGCGTGGTCTACCAGCGGTACGGCCTCAGCGAGGGCGAGTTCGACGTCCTCGCGGCGCTGCGCCGGGCCGGAGCCCCGTACGAGCGGGCCCCCGGGGAGCTGGCGGCGCACACCATGGTGACCACCGGGGCGATGACCAAGCGCATCGACCGGCTGGAGCGGTCGGGGCTGGTGACCCGGCGCCGGGGGGACGGGGACGGCCGCGGGCGGGTCGTCGCCCTGACCGTGCCGGGGCGCGAACTCATCGACCGGGCGTTCACCGACCACATGCACAACGAGCGGCGCCTCCTCGCCGCGCTGCCCCCGGCGCGGGCCGACGCGCTGGAGGGCCTCCTCACCACCTGGCTCGCCGAACTGGAGGACCCGCGCGGCGACGGCCGGAAGTGAGCCCGGCGGGCGGAGCCGAAGCCCCGCGGGCGGAGCCGAGACCCTGCGGGCGGAGCCGAGACCCTGCGGGCGGAGCTGGGACCCGGCGGGCGGGGCTCGGACCCGGCGGGCCTCAGATCCTGGCCAGACTCCGCACCACATGGGTCATGTGCTGGACGGTGCCGACCCGCAGCCAGGTGGCGGCGTTGCCCGTACCGGGACCGTCCGATCCGGTGCGCACGGCGGGGTGTGTCAGCGGGCGGGCGCAGTCGCGCAGCCAGCACTCCCCCGAACTGGCCAGCGCGCCACGGAAGTCGGGCAGCCGCAGGAGTGCGCGTGCGGCCTCACGGTTGGCCCTCGCCCGGTCCGGGCCGCTGTGCAGGACCTTCACCAGCGCGAAGGTCCGGTCCGTGGTGTAGCGCAGATACCCCCAGTCCGGTCCTCCCCGCTGGTCCGGCCGGTACGGGCGGGCCAGGGCGGTGGCCGGCTGGACCCCGTAGTCCCCGAAGCCGAGGGCGGCGAGCCGGCCGGCGGGGTTCCGCCGTATCTCCCGCCAGAGCTGCCAGTCCCTGCGGGGCTCCTCCCGTACGCCCCGGTCCAGCATCTCGGCCGTCACCTGCGGGAATCCTCCGCCGATGGTGACGACGGAGCGCCAGTCGGCCAACGGGAGCAGGGCGTCGAGGGCGCGCAGCGCCTCCTTGTGGGCGCCGGGCCGGCCGGCGAGGACACCGCCGAGGTCGATCAGCAGATCGAGCTCCACGGCACGACCCGCCCGTGCCGGCAACCGGGCCACCGCCTCGGTGAGTTCGTGGTCCCACTCGCCGGGCACCGGTACCCGGACGCCGAGCGGGCGCCCGTACTCCGCCGCCGTCGCGAACGCCGCGTCCTGCTGGGCGGCGGGCCGCAGCGGTCCGGTCACCGGCCGGAACGCGCCGAACTCCACGTATGCGGCGAACACTTCGGCGAGTACCGGGATCTGCGCCTCCTCGGCGAAGGGGGCGTCGAGCCACGCCGGGCCCCCGGACTGGACCCGGCTCACCTCCGCGACCTCCCGGCGGACGGCGGCGGCCAGCGAGGCGCCCCGCGCTTCGGGGTGGGGCGGCAGGCTCCACAGGGGTGTGACACCGTCCCGGACGGCGGGCCGCAGATCACGGTAGGCCCGGGCGGCGTGGCTGCGCACCGGGAGTACGGGAACGTACAGAAGTCTCGGCATGGCGGCTCCCCTGGGGACGGTCCTGCGATCCCTGGCGGCCGTTCCGGCGGCGCGGCGCGTTCGTGCCGAGGAGGCTCTCCCCTCCAGGGGGAGCGCTCTCGGGCGCCGTCGGCACGGTTCTCCTGCGGGAAAGGGTCCTCGGCGCCCGGAGGCCGCGAAAGGGGGCCTGACCGGACGCTCTGGCCGAATCGAACAGGTGCGGGTGGGCAGGGACGCGCGCGTCGGCCCCGAGGGGATCGCCGCCACCCCGAGGAGCCGGGGTGGCGGCGATCCGCCGACACCTCTCAGTCGGTGAACCGCTTCACGAAGGCCAGCGCGGTGTCCGCGACCTCGCGCCACCCGGAGTCGATGGTGAGCGCGTGGCCGCGACCCGCGATCTCGGTGATCTCGGTGACCGCGCCCCCGTTCTTCTCCTGCTTCTTGTACGAGGCGTTGGCGATGGCCCAGGGCACGGTGTGGTCCTTCTCGCCGGAGATGATCAGCAGGGGCCCGCGCTCGGGGCTGAGCGTGTCGACCTTCACCTCGGTCCAGGGGTTGAAGTTCGCGGCGGCCGCCTGGAAGAGGGGTTCGCCCGGCGCGGGGACCGCGAACCGCTCGTACAGTTCCCTCGCCTCCTCCTCGGTCACCGCGTTGGCGAAGGAGTAGCGGAACTGGTCGTAGGTCAGGGGCACGGCCCGGTGGTAGTTGGCCGGGTTGCCGAGTACGGCACCGGCGGCGCGCAGCGAGGAGACGGGCAGCGGGAGGACGCCCCGGAAGGGGGCCGGGTCGATGGCGACCGACGCCGCCGCCAGGCCCCGCCCGGCGAGCATCTGGGTGATGAGACCGCCGAAGGAGTGCCCGATCACCACGGGTTTGCGGTCCAGGCGTTCGATCAGGGACGCGAAGTGGTCGGCGACCTGGCCCACGCTCTTGCCCGCGAACACCTCGGGGTGGGCGTTGGCGTCGGCCACCGTGTCGGGGTCGTCCGGCCAGCCGGGGGTGAGGGGGGCGTATCCCGCTTCTTCGAAGACGGTGGCCCACCGGTCCCAACTGCTGGGCAGCAGCCACAGACCGTGGACGAAGACGACAGGGGTGCGGTCGCCCTCATTGATGCGTTCGATGGCCCGGAGATCGGCCGATGCGGACATGTGTGTTCCTCTCTGGTCCCTCCCAGCCTGCGCGGATCCCGACCGGTCCGGGCCTCTGCCGGGCGAGCTGTGCACGGTGGGTCAACCGGACCTCACGGCAGGGCTGTCGGAGGCGGACGGGCCGGATTCGGGCGACTTGCGCGCCCCGTCCGGCCGTACGGCGCAGACTTGTTGCCCGGCGACGCACAGCGCGGCCGCGGTGACCACCGCGCAGGGCCGGGGCGCCCTACGCTGCCGGGGTCGTCCGCTGCCGCACACCGCAGTCGGTCCGCATCCGAAGGAGGAACCGGTGAAGACCGTCTGGGGCACCTCCGCCCTCCCCGTCCGGGACCGTGCCGAAGCGCTGCGCGAGACCATCCGCGAGCAGGTCGTCCCGGTCGATCTCGTCCTGCCGGCACGCCCCGACCAGGTGTTCGCCGACGTCACGATCTCCGCGCTCGGCTCGCTACAGATCAGCACGGTGCGGGCGAACCCCGCGACCGTCCACCGCACCCCGCGCCTGGTGAGGGCGGACGCGGAACCGGTGCTCTTCATCAGTCTCCAGGTCTCCGGGCACAGCACCGTCGTGCAGGACGGCAGACACGCGGTCCTGCGCCCCGGGGATCTCGCCTTCTACGACACCCGGCGCCCTTACACGCTGCTCTTCGAACGGGGCGTGGACGCGCACTTCTTCCGGGTGCCCATGGAGGAACTCGGCCTGCCCGAGCCCATGTTGCGCGCGGTGACGGCTCGTACGCTCGACGGCGGGAGCGGCATCGCGGGACTGGCCTCCGGCTACCTCACCCGCCTCGCCACCGGGCCCCGGTTCCACGAGGGACCGGCGGCGCGGCTGCTCGCCTCCCCGACCCTGGAGCTGGTCCGCGCCGTCGTGGCCGGGGAGTCGGGCAGCGGCGCGCTCGCCACCGGCGCGCTGCACGAGACGCTCGGCACACGGATCGTGGAACACCTCCACACCCGTCTGGGCGACCGGGACCTGACACCCGCGTCGGTGGCCCGCGCCCACCACATCTCGGTACGGCACCTGTACGCGGTGCTGGCCCGGAACGGCATCGTGTTCGGCTCCTGGGTCCGCGAGCAGCGACTCGACGCCTGCCGCCGCGAGTTGTCCCGGGTGCCGCCGAACAGCGGGACGATCGCGGCGCTGGCGCACCGCTGGGGCTTCTCGTCGACGGCCCACTTCAGTCGCGCTTTCAAGGCCGCCTACGGGGTCTCACCCCGGGCCTGGCGCGAGGCACGGCGGCCGGCAGCCGCACAGGTCCCGCGCCGGCTTCCGCCCGTCGGCGACGAGGGCCCCGGCGCACCGGCATGACACACCGTCAGGTGTGCGCTCACCTGGCCGGGACGGTGTCCGGGCACGGGTTTCAGGGGGGACGCGCGCACACCCTCCACCGGGAGGTACGGTCATGCCGTGCGGGCAACCGGATCTCCGGCCAACTGCACCCGTTGAAGCGCGAGTAGGAGATTCCGATGGCCCCTGACGACATTGAGTTCCGCAAGAAGATCCGTGCCGACATACCCCACTCCGCGCGGGTGTGGAACGCATGGCTGGGCGGAAAGGACAACTACCCCGTCGACCGGGAGCTGGCGGACGCGGTCACCGCCGCCTACCCGGCGACGGCCGCCATCGCGAAGGCCTCGCGCGCCTTCCAGGCCAGAACGATCCGCTACCTCGGCGGTCTGGGCGTCCGCCAGTTCCTGGACGTCGGCACCGGGCTGCCGGTGGAGAACAGCACCCACCAGGTCGCGCAGGCCGTCGACCCGACGTCCCGGATCGTCTACGTGGACAACGACCCCATCGTGCTGGTGCACGCCGCGGCGCTGCTGACCAGCTCGCCCGAGGGCGCCACCGCCTTCGTGGACGAGGACCTCACCAACACGGACGCGGTGGTGGACGAGGCGGCGAAGACCCTCGACCTCACCCAGCCGGTGGCGGTACTGCTGCTGTCGACGCTGGGGCACCTGCTCCCCGACGACGGGATCAAGGTGGTCCAGTCGTACATGTCCCGGATGCCGTCGGGCAGTTACCTGGTCATCTGCGACACCATCAAGACCCCGGAGACCCTCGCGGCCCAGGACGCGTACGACTCGGGCGACAATCCGCCCTACCTGGTGCGCGAGCCCGAGGAGATCACCGACTGCGCCGAAGGACTGGAGCTGGTCGACCCCGGGTTCCTCTCCATCACGTACTGGCGCCCCGACGGCGAGCCCGAGGGCCCCGGCGTCGACCAGTGGGGTCTCGTCGCCCGTAAGCCCTGACGCTCCGGGCACCACGAACCTGGGTCGTGTCGTCGAACCGCCGTCTGCCGGGCGATGCCTGGCACGCACGCCCGAGGGTCCCTCCGCGCGGGGCGGGGGGACCCTCGGCGTTCGCGGTGCGGGGTCAGGGCTGGATCGGCATGGTCCAGCAGTTGGAGCTCGCGGACTTGCCGGCCAGCCGGTCGGTCAGCCAGGAGATGGCGTCGCCCTGGTCGGTGAGGAGCGGGACCAGGTGGTTGGTGACGATCTTGTCCCCGAGGTTGGGGAGGATGATGGCGTCGTAGGTGACGTTGGCGCCCTTGTGGCACCAGTCGACGGCGAGTTGGCGCGCCTGGGCGTGCGGCACGATGTCGTCCTGGATGCCGGTGGCCACCCGTACGGGGGTGGTGGGCTTGAGGTTGCCGATGCGCTGGGCGTCGAGCGTGGCCTTGAGCTGCGGAATGGTGTCGACCAGCTGGCTCAGGGACTTGCCGCTGGTGGTCCAGGAGCTGCTCTTCCTGAAGCCGTAGCCGAAGAGCGCGTCGCCGATGCACATCGTGGAGAGGTCGGCGAGGGCCGCCTTGCCGGTGGCGTTGATCTGGGCGTCCGCGATGGGCTGGAGGGACGGGTCGGTCTGGAGGAAGCCGTTCAGGGACCAGCCCAGGGCGCCGGCCAGGGCGCTGCCGTCGATGCCCTTGATGGTGGCGGTCAGGTCGGCCGGAGGTGCGCCGACGTAGGTACCGGCCAGTTTGACGTCCGGCGCGTAGGTGGGCTGGAGTTCGGCGGCCGAGGCGCTGGCGCCGCCGCCCTGGCTGTAGCCGTAGAGCCCCACCGGTGAGGCGGCGGTGACGGACGCCCCGCTCACCCCGCGCGCCGCGCGGGCGGCGTCGAGGAGCGCGTGGCCGCCGTCGACCCGGCTGACGTAGGTGTGCAGCCGGTCGGTGGCGCCGAGGCCCGCGTAGTCGGTGACGACCACGGCGGTACCGGCCGCCAGCAGCCGGTAGACCGAGAGGTCCTCGTATCCGATGGAGACGGTGTCGCCGTTGAGCGTGATCGGGTTCTGGAGGCCCAGCGAGGCCGCGCACTGGTCGCCCTGCCCCATCGTGCCGGGCGCGAGCGCGACGAGCGGACGCGGTCCGCTCCCCTTCCACGCGGCCGTCGGTTCGATGTAGGCGCCGGTCACGGCTACCGGGGAGCCGTTGGTGTCGGTGGACTTGTACATGAGCCGGGTCGCCTTGCCCGGGAGCGGGCCGCCCAGGCTGGGCAGGCTCAGCGCCAGCTTGAGCGGCTCGGTACGCACCAGCGCGCCGTCCGCCGCGGGCAGGGTCTGGGGCGGGGTGTAGAAGGCCGGGATCTCCACGCCCCGGGAGACCACCGGGGTAGTGGCGGCGGACGCGGGAAGCGTCTGGGCGCCCAGGCAGGCCGCGGCGGCGATCCCGGCCGCCAGCAGACGCCCGGTGATCACCCCCGCGGTGCCGCGCCGGGCCGGACGGGCGGTCCGGCGGCTCGGGGCGGATGGGGATGCGTGAGGGGGACGGGCACTGCTCGGTCGTTCCATGCGGCTCACTCCTCGGTTCGGGGGAAGGACGAGAGTTCGCTACCGGCGGCTCGTGCCGTGGGGGCACCGGGACCCTGATCCCGCACCGGAGTGTGCACATTGGGGGCTCTGCGCCGGGTTCCGGATCGGACAGGGGTGCGCCGAGCCCGGAAAACGCGCGGATACACGCTGGTTACTCGCGAGTCCTACTGGAGAGTAGGTCCGGGTGTCACTCAGTGACAAGACGTCTGCGCGCGCCGGATCGCGCCATCCGCCCGCGCCGGGAAGGGCGGAACGGTGAGCCCCGGCCCCTACGCCGGTGGTACCGCGTCGCGCAGTTGGGAGCGGTGGGTGATGCCGAGCTTGGGAAAGCTGCGGTAGAGGTGTGAGGCGACCGTGCGCGGGGACAGGTAGAGCCGCTCGGCTATCTGCGGGTTGGTCAGCCCTTCGGCGGCCAGGCGCAGGACCTGCCGGGTGCGGGGGGAGAACTCCGCGAGCCGGTCCCCGCTCGGCGGCCGTACGGTGACGCCCGCGGCGCGCAGTTCGGCCTCGGCGCGGTCGGCGAACGGCCGGGCGCCGAGCCGTTCGAAGGCGTCGAGGGCCGCGGCCAACTGCACCCGGGCGTCGGCCACTCGCCGCCTGCGGCGCAGCCACTGGCCGTGGTGGAGCTGCGTCAGCGCCCGCTCGAAGGGCCACGCCGGGCCCTCCGGTACGGCGAGCGCGGCGGCGAAGTGGTCCTCGGCCGCGTCGGCCGGGGCCAGCAACGCGGCGGCGTGGGCGAGGCGTTGGGCGAGTCGCGGGGAGGCTGCGGACCCCACCGACTCCCGCACCCGGGCGAGGACCGCGCGGGCGTCGTCCTCCTGGCCGGTGCGGGCGGCGGCCAGGGCGAGTTCGGGCAGGAGGTAGCAGCCCAGATGGGGGTGGAGCGGTGTGCCGTCCGTGTCGTAGAGGGGACGCAGGACGGCGTGGGCGGCGGCGTGGTCCTCGTCGGTGAGCGCGGCGAGACCGAGGGCCCAGCGGACCCGGCCGGACAGCAGCCGCAGGTGGGCGGTCTCCGCGTGGTCGAGGATCGGCCGCAGTGACGTCTCCGCCGCCGTCCGGTTCCCGGCCGCCGCGTCCAGCGTGCCCAGCAGGACGCGGGCCACGGTGACCGAGAGCAGCGACGGCGGCCGGCCCGGCGTTTCGTCGAGGCTCCGCGCCCCGAGGCGGGCCTCGCTCCACCGGCCCGCGTCGAAGAGGGCCCAGGCGCGGTCCGCGGCGGCCGTACCGGCCTGCACGGTGAGGGAGTCGGCCCGGTCGGGGTGGGCGACGGCGTCCAGCAGGCCGATGGAGACGTCGGTGGCGTCGAGCCACATGGCGAGGGCGCCGGCGAGGTGCTGCTCCGCGGGTTCGCCGCGCAGCGCGGCGGTCAGCGTGGGCAGCGCGGCACGCGCCCGTACGGCGGCGTGGTGGGGGTCGAGGATCCAGGCGATCCAGGTGGCGTAGAGGTCCGTCCCGGGCGGGAAGGCGCCGGCGGCGAACTGCCGGGCGAGCTCTCCGCGCAGGTCGGCGCGGGCCGTGTGGTGGGTGATGTGCGCGCCGACGGTGAGCGTGTACGGAGCGATGGCCGGGTCGGGGAGCCGGCCGGCCGGCAGGACCAGGTGGAAGGCGTGCTCCATGCGCAGGGTCATCGAGGCGGCGACGGCGCCCAGTTGGGCGGTCCAGGCGCGGGCCTCCGGGTCGTCGCTGAGGGCGCTCGCGCGGGAGGCGAGCTCCTCGGCCCGGGTGACGTCGCCGGCCACCATCGCGACCACGGCGGCGATCCCCAGCCGTCGGCCCTGCTCCTCGGGGCGGGGGCTGAGCTGGGCGGCGCGGACGAATCCGGCGACGGCCTCGGCGATCGCGCCCCGCATGCGGTAGCGCTCGGCGGCGGTCTCGATCTGCCGGGCGACCTCCTCGTCCGGGGTGACGGTGGCCGCCGAGAGGTGCTCCGCCCGGCGGTCGGCGTCCCGCTCGGCGGAGGCCAGGCGCAGATGGGCGCGTCTGCGTGCGGCGTACGGGGCGCTCGTGTACACGGCGGAGACGACCAGCGGGTGGCGGAACTCCAGCCGCCCCGCGTGCAGATGGACCAGCCCGGCCGCCTCGGCGGGCCGCCACACCTCGAAGGAGTCGGGCTCGTCCTCCGCCAGCGCCTGCGTGATCACCGACAGGTCGGAGGTGCCGGCCGCCGCGGCGGTCAGCAGGGCCTGCGCCGTCGCCTCCGGCAGGGCGCCGAGCTGGGCGGCGAAGACTTCCTCCAGACGGCGGGTGAGGGGCAGGTGGGCGGTCCGTCCCCAGGCCGCGGGGCCTTCCTGGCCCATGGCGCCGGGGAGTTCGATGAGCGCCAGCGGGTTTCCGCGCGCCTGCTGGAGTATCCGGCGGCGGGTGCCGGGCTCCAGGTCCCCGTGCCGGCGGGCGAGCAGCAGCGCGCTGTCGGTCTCGGTGAGCGGGCCGACCAGCAGGGTGGGCAGGGCGGGCGCGAGCCGGTCGGGCAGGGCGGTACCGCGCCCGGCGACGAGCAGGCGGATCGGTTCGCCCTCCAGGCGGCGGGCGAGGAACGCCAGGATGTCGAGGCTCGCGGGGTCCATCCAGTGCACGTCGTCGACGGCCAGCAGGAGGGGTCCGAGGTCGGCGAGGCGGGAGAGGAGGTTCAGCACGCCGAGGCGCAGCACCATGGGGTCGGGGGAGCTCGCGGTGTCGGTCAGCCCGAACGCGGCGTTCAGCGCCGCGCGTTGCGCTTCGGGAAGCTGCTCGATCGAGGCGGCCGCCGGGAGGAGGAGCTGGTGCAGCCCGGCGTACGCGAGCCCCCGCTCGCCCTCGCTTCCCCGGCTGCGCAGTACGCGGCTGCCGGTCGCGCGCGCCCGCTCGGCGACCACCCGCAGCAGCTCGGTCTTGCCGACGCCCGGCTCCCCGATGAGCGCGAGGGCCTGCCCTTCGGCGGAGTCCGGGGCCAGGGCCCGTGCGACGGCGGCGAGTTCGCGCTCGCGGCCCACGGGCGAGGCGCCGGCGTCCGGCCCGGACCCGGTCCCGCCCCGGCCGCCCGGGTCTCGCGGGTCTCGCGGGTCTCGCGGGTCTCGCGGGTCTCGCGGGTCTCGCGGGTCGCCGCCGGGCGGTACCGGTACCGCATCGTTCGTTTCCACGCCCGGCGACGCCCCCTGCCCGGTCGACATCCTGTACTTCGCCCCCGGGTCGGAGGCTATCGGCTGTGGGTCGGTCCGTGTGCGGATCACGGATCACGACATGATCATGAAACCCTCACACCATGGGGAGACGGCCCGCCGCCTCGCCTCCTGCCGCCTCGGGCTGGACGACGTCCCAGTGCTCGGCGATCCGGTTGCCTTCAAAGCGGAAGACGTCCACCACCGCGGCGGGTTCGCGTCCGGGCACGGTGAGCCGGGCGTGCGTCACCACGAAGTCCGACTCGGCGATGATCCTGGCCGGTTCCCAGACGGCGCCCTCCGCGTTCCCGGCCCGGGTGCGCAGTCCGGGGAGGCCGCCGGACCGTCCGGGGCTGTGTTCCACGAAGTTCTCGGTCCAGTCGCGTTCCAGGTGCGTGGTGTCGCCGGCCAGCAGGTCCCGCATGGCGCGCACGGCGACCTCCTTGCGGTCGCAGGCACCGCCCTGGACGCGCTCGTCCCCGTCGATCCGCCGCAGGGTTCCTGCCATGACCGCACAACTCCCGTCTCCTCTGGCCAGCGTGGCGCGCAGCACGCCGTTGGTGAAGTCCTGGAGCTGCGTGACGGAGGTGCCCGATCCGTCCTGCCAGAAGGTGAAGTACAGCCCGGCCCTGACCTCGGTCATCGTCATGCGCACGGTCTCCTCGCGGCCGTCCGCACCGTCCCCGGCGTCCCCCTCCAGCACCGTCACCGTGAGCCGGTCGGCCGCGACGAAGTCGAGCAACAGCACGAGGTCTCCGAGATCTCCGAGGTACTGGTGACCGAAGATGGCGTCCGGCATGGGCACTCCGTTCGGGGACAGCGGTCGGATCACCAGTCTGCGCGGGCCGTGCGGGGAGGCGCATCGTACGGATGACTGCATCCGAGGGGCGGCGGGCGGGTGCCCTCGCCTCCCGGCCGCCGAGGGCACCTCGGCAGGCCGCCCGCGCGCCGGGCGGCGGGCGGGCCGGGCGCCGGGCGGCGGGCGGGCCGGGCAGCGGGCGGGCCGGCGGGCTCGGTGCCCACCGCCGCCGGGTACCGGTCCGGTGCCACGCCCCCGGTCCGCGGCGGGGTGCCGGGCGGGGAGCACACCGTGCGGTCGGCGCCCGCGCGGTTGCAGTCATTCGCCCGGTTCCAGGACGCCCGCCGGTTCCTAGCGTGGGGCCATGCCTCCTGCTCATGACATCGAACAGATCGACGCGGCCAACGCCTCGGGCCGCGTCCCCGTCGTCTTCGTCCACGGTCTGTGGCTGCTCTCCAGCAGCTGGGACCGGTGGGCCGCCCTCTTCGAGGCGGCCGGATACGCCCCCGTGGCCCTGTCCTGGCCGGACGACCCGACCACGGTCGACGAGGCCAACGCCCATCCCGAGATCCTCGCCGACAAGACCGTCGGCCGGATCGCCGACCACCTCCAGGCCCTCGTCGGCAAGCTCGACGTCCAGCCGGCCGTCGTCGGGCACTCCTTCGGCGGCCTGCTCACCCAGATCCTGGCCGGCCGGGGCCTGGCGCGTGCCTCCGTCGCCATCGATCCCGCGCCGTTCCGTGGGGTCCTGCCCCTGCCGTTCTCCGCGTTGCGCGCCTCCGCCCCGGTCCTGACCAACCCGGCGAACATCCATCGTGCCGTTCCGCTCACTTTTGAGCAGTTCCGATACGCTTTCGCCAACGCCGTGGACGAGCAGGAGGCGCGGGACCTGCACCGGACGTTCGCGGTCCCCGCGCCCGGCGCCCCTCTCTTCCAGGCCGCGACCGCCAACTTCAACCCCTGGACCGAAGCCCGGGTCGATACGGAGAACCCCGAACGGGGCCCGCTCCTCATCATCTCCGGGGAGAAGGACCACACCGTGCCGTGGGCCATCGCCAACGCCTCCTTCAAGCGCCAGAAGCGCAACACCGGCATCACGGAGATCACCGAACTCCCCGGGCGCGGGCACTCGTTGATCATCGACAGCGGCTGGCGCGAGGTCGCCGACACCACGCTCGCCTTCCTCGGCCGCTTCGTCTGATCCGGCCGCTCCGTCCGATCCGGCCGCTCCGTCCGATCCGGCAACTTCGGGCCTTGGCCCCTGCCGAGGCTCCCCGCGCTCCCGTTCGCCCACCTCATCCGTTTTTCCCGCCGACCCGCACTCGGCGTCCCGTATCGATCCGCCCCCTGCCGGCCGGCTCCCACCGGCCCGGACACGGCCCTTCGCGAAGGAACACAGCGATGCCCATCATCACCACCACGGACGGCGCCCAGATCTACTTCAAGGACTGGGGCGACGGCCGCCCCGTCGTCTTCAGCCACGGCTGGCCCCTCAACGCCGACGCCTGGGACACCCAGTCCCACCTCGTCGCCTCGCACGGTTACCGCGCGATCGCGCACGACCGGCGGGGTCACGGCCGTTCCACCCAGACCTGGGACGGCAACCACATGGACCGGTACGCCGACGACCTCGCCGAGCTGATCGAGCACCTCGACCTCCGCGACGCGGTCCTGGTGGGGCACTCCACCGGTGGCGGCGAGGTCACCCGCTACCTCGGGCGCCACGGCACCTCCCGGGTCTCCAAGGCGGTCCTGCTCGGCGCGGTGCCCCCGCTCATGCTGAAGACGGACAGCAACCCCAAGGGCCTGCCCATCGATGCCTTCGACGCGATCCGGGCCGGGGTCGCCGCCGACCGCTCAAGCTTCTACCGGGACCTGAGCGAACCCTTCTACGGCTTCAACCGCGAGGGTGCGACCGTCTCCGAGGGCAAGCGGCAGGAGTTCTGGCTGCAGAGCATGCAGGTTGGACTCAAGGGCGCGCTCGACTGCGTCCAGGCTTTCTCCGAGACCGACTTCACCGAGGACCTGAAGAAGATCGACATTCCGGTCCTGGTGGCCCACGGGGACGACGACCAGATCGTTCCGATCGGGGCCGCCGCCGAGGAGTCCGTACGACTCCTGCCCCGGGCCACGCTCAAGGTATACCCCGGCGCCCCGCACGGACTGTTCGGCGGCTTCGAGGAGGAGTTCGGACAGGACCTCCTCGCCTTCCTCAAGGACTGAGCACCGTTCGGCCGGCCCACCGACCACCGACCGGCCCGAAGCCTCCTCACCGACCCGACCCGACACACCTGGGAGAACCCGTGCACGTCCGACGTATCCGAAGCCTGCTGGCCCTGCCCGCCGTCGCGGGGCTGCTGGCCCTCACCCTGGCGCCCCATGCCTCCGCCGCCCCCGCCGGGGCGGTCCGTGCGACCGTCCGGCCGACCATCGTGCTCGAACACGGCGCGTTCGCCGACGCTTCGGGGTGGAACGCCGTCTCCACCCGGCTCCAGCGGGCGGGATACACCGTCCTCGCCCCCGCCAACCCGTTGCGCGGCCTCGCCTCCGACGCCGCCTACCTGAGCAGTGTGCTGGCCACCGTAGACGGCCCGATCGTGCTGGTCGGACACTCGTACGGCGGTGCCGTGATCAGTCAGGCGGCGGCGGGGAATCCGCAGGTCGAGGCGCTGGTGTTCATCGCCGCCCTGATGCCCGACAAGGACGAGAACCTCGGCGCGCTCGCGGCCCGCTCGACCGAGTCGCAGCTGACCCCGGCCCTGCGCCAGATCCCGACCGGGACCGCCGAGGAAGGCAACCAGAGCGCCGATCTCTTCATCGACCCCGCCCTCTTCCGGGATGTCTTCGCCGCCGATCTCCCGCCGGCCACGACGCGTGTGATGGCCGCCGCCCAACGCCCGGTCGCCGCAGCCGAGTTCGGTGCCACGGCGACCGCCGCCGCCTGGCGCACCATCCCCAGTTGGGCGCTCGTCGCCCGGCAGGACAAGACACTCGGGAGTGACCTGGAGCGCTTCGAGGCCCGGCGCGCCCAGGCCCGTACCGTCGAGATCAACAGCTCCCACGCCGCCCTCGTCTCCCATCCGGGCGCCGTCCTCGACCTGATCGAGGCCGCTGTCAGGTACACGGCGACGAAGGAGGCGCGGCCCCGCCCGTGACGGCCGATCCGGCCCGGCCACCCCGTACGGCAAGGAGCGGCCGGAAAGAGCCTCGAAGAGGCGGCCGGAAAGAGGCGGCCGGAAATACGGCTCGCGTGTGAAGGTCCCGGCGGTATCGGGTGATGCCGTCGGGAATTCCCGTGCCGGGAGCTCCGCCCGCGCGGGCGGCGTCACCCGCCCTCGCGCCCGGGCCGGTCCATCGCCGCTGGTGGACCGGCCCATGAGCGACCGCGGGGCGGCACGAGGAGCGGCGCCCCTCGGACATCTCGAATTCCGGAAGTACGTGTGCGACAAGTCGCCATAACTGTTGCGATCTTGACGGGCAGTCTTCCTCAGTCCCCTTGGAAATCAGACCGTTTGGTCTAGGCTCTGCATGCCTTTGATCTCGCAAGGGAGTTCGACGTGTCCTGGAAGGGTCCATTCCTCGTGGCTGGCGCTGTGTTCTGCAAGGCCGTCGGGGCGAGGCCGACGTGGTGAGGCCGCCGACCCGCGGAGCGCGTCCCGCGAAGCGGACCGACCGGCCTGAGCACGGGACAGCGCTCCGCCCCGCCGTGGTCTGGCCGGCCGCCGCCGTGCTCGCGGCCGGCGGCGCGGTGTCGGCCCTGGCCCTCACCGGCGAGGCGCGGCGCTTCCTGGCCGCCGGCGGTGTCGCGGTCGCCGTGCTGCTGATCGCCCCGGTGGTGCTGCTCGCCCGGAAGCTGAAGGCCGAACGCGCGCACCGCGCCGAGGCGGCGGCGCTCGCCGCCGCCCGGGACGCGGAAGTGGCGCACCTCGCCCGGGTGCGCGTACCGGCCATCGCCGAACTCCTGCGCACCGGGCAGCGGGTGGACGGGGCTCCGGGTCCGCTGCGTGAACGGCGGGAGACCGGCGAGGAGTTCGCGCGGTCCCTGGACCGGGTGGTCGACGTGCTCGGCTCGGACGAGGCGGTGCACCGCGAGCGCGTCCTGCGCGACTCGGTGATGGCCGCCTTCGAGTCGGTGGCGCGCACCATGCACGTGATGGCCACGGTGCAGCAGCAGGTGCTGGACCAGGTGGAACGCTCCCTGGACGATCCCCGCCTGATGGCCGAGGTGATGAAGGCCGACCACGCGGCCTCCCAGATGACCCGCAAGGCGCAGACGCTCCTGGTGATGTGCGGCATCTGGCCCGCGCGCCGGGAGACCCGGCCGGTCTCGCTGTACGACTGCGTACGCGGCGCGCAGTCGCGGATCGTGGAGTTCGGGCGGATCGAGGTGCACGGCGGGCAGACCCTGTACGCGGCGCCTCCGGCGGCGGAGGGGCTGATGCACGCCATCGCCGAACTCCTGGAGAACGCCACGGTTTTCTCGCCCTCGCGCTCCCAGGTCATCGTCAGTGTCCGGGAGGTGGGCGCCGGGGCGGTCGTCGAGATCGACGACGCCGGGCTCGGCATGCCGCCGGACGTGTTGCAGCAGGCTCGGGGCCAGTTGCACGACGATCTGGACCTGACCCGGCTGGGCGCGGTGCCCCGGCTCGGTCTGGCCTGTGTCGGCCGGTGGAGCCGTGAGCTCGGCTTCAACGTGGAGCTGAGCGGCACGTCCGCGTACGGCGGGACCCGCGCCGTGATGTTCGTACCGTTCCGGCTGCTGACCGAGCCGGCGGCGCGGGTCCCGGCGCACCGGCGTCCGGAGGCCTGGCCCGAGAACGACCCGGAGTCCCCGGAGCCCCCGGTGCGGGAACAGCATCGCCAGGCCGGGCGCCGCGAGGACGCCGATCATGCCGAGTACGCCGGGAGCGCCGAGTACACCGGCGCCCGGCCGGGGAACCGCGGCGACGACCTCGTCCCGGCCGGGCCGTCCTCGGAGGGCGGCCCGGAGACCGCGGGTCTCCCCCGCCGCCGCAGTCGGCGGAGCCCGGCCCGTACCCCGGACTCCTCGGACACCGTGTCGCCGCGGGCGGCACGGCACTCGGTGCCCCGGGCGCGGCCCGCCCCCGAGTCCGTCCCCGAGTCCGCGCCGTGGACGCCAGAGGCGGCCCGCGCGTCGATCGCCAGCGTGGTCTCCGGCACCCTGCGCGGACGCGCCGCCCTCGGCGCGTCCGCGGCGGGCCACCGGCCGGCCACCGATCAAACCGAGGCGCCGCCGCCCGGCGAACCGCCTCTGCCCAGTAACCCGAACCAGCACGGAGGCCGGTCGTGACCGGAACCATCACTCGACTCCCCGACCTGGGCTGGATGCTCCGCCCGCTCACCGAGATCCCCGGCGTCCGGCACGCCGTCGTCGTCTCGGAGGACGGTCTGCGTCTCGGCCACGCGTCCGCGAAGAACCTCAAGGGCCCGGTGTCGGGTCTCAGCGTCGCCGAGGCGGAGTCGCTCTCGGCCGCCTGTGCGGCGATGACCATGACGGGCCGCTCCACGACGACCCTGCTCTTCGGGTCCGGCGTGGGGCTGCGCCAGTTGATGCTCGAGTCCGACCACGGGTTCGTCCTGTTCACCCACGCCGGGGTCGGCGCGCACCTGGGGGTCGCCACCGACCTGGAGGCGGACGTCGGCCTCGTGGCCCAGCAAATGCAGCTGCTGGTGGCGAAGATCGGCGCGCACCTGAGCAGTCTGCCGCGGGATCAGGCCATCGCGTCGTCATGACGGACCGGCCCGGGGAGCCGAGAGCGTCGGCGGTACGCCCCTACGTCATCACCCGCGGCCGTGCGGAGTCCGGCGCCGAGCCGTTGTCCTGGGAGTCGCTGGTGATGGCCACGGAGGCGGCGTTCCCCGCGTCCCTCCAGCCGGAGCACCTCGCCATCCTGACGCACTGCGAGGGACTCATCTCGGTCGCGGAGGTGGCGGCGCACCTGCGCCAGCCGCCCTCGGTCGTGCAGGTGCTGCTCGCCGATCTCGTCCAGTGGGGGCTGATCGTGACCCGCCCTCCCATTCCCGCGGCGGAACGCGCGGATGTGACCATGCTCAGAAAGGTCCTCGATGGTCTCGAAAGCCGTATCTGAAGCCTTCGTCGAGGCCGGTCCGGCACCCGTGCCGGGCCGCAGAACCCCGGCCGGTCCCACCTCCGGGAAGTACGTCGCGTCCAGCGTGGCGGGGGCGGCGAAGATCCTGGTCGTCGGCCCGCTGGGGGTCGGCAAGACCACGCTGATCGGGACCGTCTCGGAGATCGAGCCGCTCTTCACCGAGGCAGCGATGACCCAGGCGGGCGCCCGGGTCGACACCGTCGTGGACAGCGGAAAGACGACCACCACGGTCGCCCTGGACTTCGGCCGGCTGACCATCGACGGCGACCTGGTGCTCTACCTGTTCGGTACGCCGGGCCAGCAGCGGTTCCTGCCCGCGTGGCGGGATCTCGCCAAGGGCGCGCTGGGGGCGCTGGCCCTGGTGGACACCCGGGACCTGACCGCGTCGTTCGACGCCCTCGGCAACCTGGAGGACCTGGATCTGCCGTTCGCCGTCGCCGTGAACGTCTTCCCCGGCAGTCCGTTGCACGACACGGCCGATCTGCGCGACGCGCTCGATCTGCTGCCCGGGACACCGCTGGTCCTGTGCGACGCCCGCGACGAGGAGTCGTCGATCCGGGCCCTGATCGCCCTCGTCAGCCACCTCATCCATGTCGCCACGGAGCCTTCATGAGCACGCCGCATCCCCCGGCCGGGTCCGCCGCCCGGTGCCCCTGGCCCGCCGCCCCGTCCGCGTCGACGGCGACCCCGCTGTACGGGCCGGATCTCGACGGCGACCGGATGACCCTGTTGTACGAGGAGATGCGCGACGCGCACGGACCGGTCGCCCCGGTCTCCGTGGCTCCGGGCATCGACGCCTGGCTGGTGCTGGGCCACCGCGAGCTGCTCAAGCTCACCCGCGACGAGGGGGACTTCTCGCACGATCCGCGCCACTGGCGTCTGCTGCGCGAGGGCCGGGTGCCCGCCGACGCGCCGATCCTCCCGATGGTCGGCTGGCGCCCGGCGCTGCTCTTCGCGGACGGGCAGCAGCACCGCAGGATGCGGGCGGCCGTCTCCGACACGCTCGCCGGGATCAACGGCCACGAGCTGCGCCGGAGCGTACGGGCCGCCGCCGAGGGGCTGATCGCCTCGTTCGCCGGGCGGGGCGAGGCGGACCTGGTCGCCGACTACGCCCGTACGCTGCCGATGCGGGTGGTCAGCGGACTGCTCGGGCTGGACGACCGCACCGGGCGGGAGCTGGTGGAGGCCGTCGCGGGCATCGTCTCCGCCACCAGCGACTCGGCGGACGCCAGCCGGCGGATGGGCGCCATCCTCTACGGGCTGATCAAGGAGAAGCGGCGCGAGCCGGGCGAGGACATCACGTCCACGCTGCTGAACCACCCGGCGGAGCTCACCGACGAGGAGGTGCTGCACAACCTGGTGGTGATGTTCGTCGCGGGCAACCAGACCACGGTGAACTGGATCGCCACCACGCTGCGGATCCTCCTGTGCGACCCGGCGTTCCGCTCCTCGCTGGCCGGCGGCCACCTGAGCGTGGACGACGCGCTCGACCTGGTGCTGTGGCGCTTTCCGCCCACCCAGAACTTCCCCGCCCGCTACGCCACCCGCGACATGCGGTTCGGCGGACAGGACATCCGTACCGGCGACATGCTGATCCTGGGCCTGGCGGCGGCCAACGCGGACCCGGAGATCCTGCCGGCCGACGGTGCGCCGGTGGTCGGCAACCGCTCCCATCTGGCGTTCGGCGCCGGACCGCACACCTGCCCCGCGCAGGACCCGGCCCGGCTGATCACCCGGACCGCGGTGGACACCATCCGGCACCGGCTGCCGGATCTGGAACTCGCCGTGCCCGAATCGGAGTTGCAGTGGATCAAGTCTCCCTGGAGCAAGGGCCTGGGGGCGCTCCCGGTACGGTTCGGCACACCGCAGCTGCCGCAGGGGGCGGTCACCCCGCAGTCGGCGCGGGACCTCGCGCCGGCGCGGACGGCGCCCTGGAGCACCGCCACGCACCGGCCGTCCTCGACCGTGCCGTACTGACGGACCCACGCCGGCGGACCCACGCCGGCGACCTCGCGGCAAGGCCCCGGCAGCGCGGGCCCCGCAGCGCGGGCCCGCGCTTCGCGGAGCACGGCGTACCGCCCCGCGACCACTCATCCCCGAATCTGGAGAGCTCTGTTGAACACGTCACCGGTGAACTCCGCGGCCGACGGGCCGTACCGCCTCGACCCCGCGGGCGGGTGCCCGCACGCGGCCAACGCCCGGCTGCTGCGGCGCTCCGCGGTCACCGAGGTGATCATGCCCGGCGAGGTGGAGGGCATGGCGGTGCTGGGGCACGACGCGCTCAAGGAGTTCCTCCAGCACCCCGACGTCGCGAAGAACGCGGCGCACTTCGCGGCGCTCCAGGCCGGTGAGATCGCGGACGGCTGGCCGTTGAAGACGTTCGCCACCGTGCAGGGGATGACGACCGCCGACGGCGCCGACCACCGGCGGCTGCGGTCCCTGATGAGCAAGGCGTTCACCCCGCGCCGGGTGGAGGAACTCAGGCCGCGCATCGAGGCGTTGACGGCCTCGCTGCTGGACGGCCTGGAGGCGGCCGCCGTGGCCGGGGACGGGGTCGCCGATCTGCGGACGCACTTCGCGCTGCCGCTGCCGATGGGCGTCATCTGCGAACTGCTGGGTGTGGGGCCCGAACACCACGACCGGCTGCACCGGTTGTCCAACCAGATCGTCGCCACGGACATCGGCCCCGAGGAGGCGATGGCCGCCAACCGGGAGATGGTGGAGGTGCTGAGCGCGGTCGCCGCCGCCCGGGCCGAGGAGCCGGGCGACGACCTCACCACCGCGCTGATCGCGGCGCGTGAGGAGAACGGCGACCGGCTGGCCCCGCAGGAGCTGCTCGGCACCCTGATGCTCACGATCATCGCCGGGCACGAGACGACCCTCAACCTGATCACCAACGCGGTACGGGCGCTCTGCACCCACCGCGACCAGCTCGCCCTGGTCCTCGCGGGCGAGGCGAGCTGGGAGGACGTGGTGGAGGAGACGCTGCGCTGGGACAGCCCGGTGAGCTACTTCCCGTTCCGCTACCCGACGCGCGACCTGGAGCTCGACGGCACCGTGATCCCCAAGGGGACGCCGGTACTGGCCGGTTACTCGGCGGCGGGCCGCGACCCGAACGCCCACGGCCCCGACGCCGAGCGCTTCGACATCACCCGCGACAGCAAGGCCCGCCACCTCTCGCTGGGCCACGGCGCCCATTACTGCATGGGCGCCCCGCTGGCCCGGATGGAAGGCACGGCGGCGCTGGAGCAGCTGTTCACCCGCTTCCCCGGCCTCGATCTGGCCGTGCCCGAGCCCGAACTCCCCCGGCACGCCTCCTTCGTGGGCAACAGCGTGCAGCGACTGCCGGTGCGCCTGCACGGCTGAGACCTGCGCCAGGCGGCGTACGAGGCGGGCGGGGCAGCACAAGGTGCCCCCGCCCGCCTCGTACGCGTCCCCCCACGCACCTTCCTGTACGGCTCCGACCCGCCTCCCGCACCGGAAGCGCGGGCAGCTCGCGCGCAGGGGCGGGCCCAGGCGTGCCCCCGGGGGCGGCGGCCTCGGGGACGAGCCGCTCTTCCGGCCCGGGAAAACAATCCGGATGCCCCCATTCCGCCCCGCTCGGCCACGTACCCCCACGCCTCTCCGGCCCCGGCGCACTCCCGCGCGGAAGGGGCGGTCTCGGGCGATTTCCCCAGCATGGCCGCATGGTTACCGCGTCATGAATCGTGGCCTTTGGGGTCTCCTTTGCCTCTCCATGGTTCCCCACATCTCAGTAGATTGCCTCTGCCGCCCACGCAGGTGCGTACCCTGCGGTCTTTTCTGTGAAGGGGCGGCAGGGGGTGGGGCATGGAACAGCCGAAGGAGGCGGCGAGATCGGCCGCCGGTGCGACGGGCACGCGATGTCAGACAGACATCGACACGCACGGGGGGTACGGCTGGCGGCTGGTCGCGTCGAACGGCCGGGCGATGGCGGTGGCGGGGGTGTCGTTCGGCTCGCACGCGCGGTGCAGGGCGGCGTTCGTCGAGCTGTGCGCCGCGCACGCGCACCATTCCGGGGGGATCCAGCACCGCCAGGGGGGCGGCGGCTGGGTCTGGGTGCTGCGGGACAGGTCGGGCACCGTGGTGGCCGTCTCACCGAGGGCCTACGAGCGGCATGCCACCTGCCGCTCCGCCTACGACCGGTTTCGCGCGATGTTGCCCGGGTTGAAGGTGGAAGAGGAGGCGTTCTGGGGTAACTCTTGAACGGAACGATGTCAGGAATGTCGATGTTGCCCCCAGGGCCCCTCTCGTTCACCTCTCAGGACGTGTCCGTCCACCGGATCGGTCGAGCGTCGGGGCGTGCCCTCGCTGAAAAGATCCAGACGCCTGACGGACGACGGCGTCCTCCACGGAAGCGCTGACGGCGATCCGTCCGCCGGAACCGTCGCCGGCCCGCTCGCCGCTCCGGCGGCGGCGGGCGGCGACGTTCCGCGGCGGCTGTACGCGGACCCCGGCCTGCCGGACAAGGTCTTCCGTACGGTCGCCCGCTCCGGCGGAACCCTCGTCCTGCTGGTGATGCTCCTCGTCGGCGGGTTCCTCTTCGCCCGGGCCCGGCTCGCCCTGGCGGACGCCGGCTGGTCCTTCCTCACCACCTCCCAATGGGCCCCCGACGCGGGGAACTTCGGCATCGCCGCCGTGCTCGTCGGGACGATCCTCATCGCCCTGATCGCGATCGGCTTCGCGTTCCCGCTGGCCCTCGGTTCCGCGCTCTACATCTCCGAGTACGCCTCACCGAGGCTGCGCCGCACCCTCATCAGCGTGGTCGACCTGATGGCCGCCGTGCCGTCCGTCGTCTACGGCCTGTTCGGCTTCTTCTTCCTCCAGGACAAGGTGGTGCCCACCGCCCGGTGGATCGCCACCTACCTCGGCTGGATACCGGTGTTCGGCGTCGAGGGCGCCGACCCGGACGACCCGCTGTCGCCGCCGAGCGTCTACACCTCGTCGTCCATGCTCGCGGGGCTGGTCGTCGCGATGATGATCGCGCCGATCATCTGCTCGATCATGCGCGAGGTCTTCTCGCAGGCCCCGGCCGGCGAACGGGAGGGTGCCTACGCCCTCGGGGCGACCCGCTGGGGCATGATCCGCAGTGTCGTCCTGCCCTTCGCCAAGGGCGGCATCATCGGCGGCACGATGCTCGGGCTCGGCCGCGCGCTGGGCGAGACCATCGGCGTCTTCATGGTCATCTCGCTGACCTTCGACGTCCAGTGGCACGTGCTCCAGGCCGGCACCAGCTCGGTCTCCTCACTCATCGCCCTGCGTTACGGAGAGGCCGGCGAGTTCGGGATGTCGGCGCTGATGGCGGCCGGATTCGCCCTCTTCGTCATGACGCTGATCGTCAACTTCGCGGCATCGTCCATCGTCGCCCGCAGCCGCTCCGGCGCGTCCAGCGACGCCTGAGCCCCGCCTTCCGCGCGCCCCCAGCCGCGCGGTCCCCGCAGTCCGCGCCCGGCCCCCGTCCGCAGAAATGAGCGTTCCGACCATGACCCTGGCCCCTGAAGCGCCCCGCGCGTCCGGTGGCGCGGACCCGGCTCCCGGCGCCGCGCCCCGTACCGTCCTGCCCGGGCCCGCCCGTACGAAGGACCCCGCCGGCGAGCGGCGGCGGTCCCTGACCCCGTTGCGCGCGAGCGACCTGTACGCCCTGCTCGGCTCGGCCGCCGGATCGCTCTCGCTGACCTGGCTCGTCTTCGCCCGGCTCACCCCGTTCAACGGCGTGGTCGGGTTCGTCGTCGTGGCGTACGTCCTCTTCCTGGGGCTGTACGCCCTGGTGGTCTCGCTGGACGAGGACGGCCCGGCGGTCGTGGACCGGGTGGCCGCCGCCGTGATCCGTTCCCTCGGACTGCTGCTGGTCGCGATCCTCGTGTACGTCGTCGTCTACGCGCTCTTCGAGGGCCGCAAGGCACTGGCGCACCTCAACTTCTTCACCGAGGACATGCGGTTCGCCGGTCCGCTGGAGCCGTTGTCGGTGGGTGGCGCGCTGCACGCGGCCGTGGGCACGCTCATCATGATCACCATCGCGCTGCTGGTCACCGTGCCCATCGGGCTGGTGTGCGCGGTCTTCCTCAACGAGGTGCCCGGCCCCTTCGCCCGCTTCGTGCGCACGGTGGTCGAGGCGATGACCGCGCTGCCGTCCATCGTGGCCGGTCTCTTCATCTACGCCACCGTGATCCTCGCTGTCGGCATGGACCGCTCCGGCTTCGCGGCGGCGCTCTCGCTCTCCGTGATGATGCTGCCGATCGTGATCCGTGCCGCCGACGTCGTCGTCCGGCTGGTTCCTGGCACCCTGCGTGAGGCCAGTTACGCGCTGGGGACCTCCCGCTGGCGGACGGTCTGGCACGTCATCCTGCCGACCTGCCGCTCCGGGCTGACGACCTCGGTCATCCTCGGCACCGCCCGGGGCATCGGCGAGACCTCGCCGGTGCTCCTCACCGCGGGCTTCACCGCCGAGATGAACTGGGACCCGTTCTCCGGGCCGATGGTGTCGCTGCCGCTGGCCACCTTCACCTTCGTCCGCTCGCCCGAGCCGAACATGATCTCGCGCGGATTCGGTACCGCCGCGCTGCTCATGGCCCTGGTGCTGCTGCTGTTCGTCGTCGCCCGGGTGCTCGGCGGACGCGGCCCCGGGCAGCTCTCGCGCGGCCAGGAGCACCGCCGTGTCACCGCCTCCCGCCGGGACGCGGCGCGGTTCGCGGCCCGGTTCGCGGCGCGGGGCTCCGTACGCCCCGCCGGGCCGTCCGCCGGCCTTGGCCCAGGTCCCGGTCCGAACGCCCGCCCCACGACACCGTGACGCGCGCCGTGTCCGGCCGTCACCCCAGCCCGCACCCCCCGAACCCGCGTGCCGCGCACCCGCACGCCGCCAAGGAGTTCATCGTGAGACCCGCCACCGCCCCTGCCCGCTCGGGGGTGATGCTGCTGGCCCTGCTGCTGGTGTTCGGCGCGCTCTCGGCCGTCCGGGCACCCTCCGCCGACGCCGCCTCGTACGCGAAGATCACCGGTTCCGGCTCCACCTGGAGCGCCAACGCGGTCACCCAGTGGGTCCGCAACGTCAAGGCCAACTTCGGCATGACGGTCAACTTCACCGACAACGGTTCCTCCCAGGGACGCGAGCAGTTCCGCAACAACGTGGTGGACTTCGCCGTCTCCGAGATCCCGTACGGGCTGACGGAGCAGGGTGTTCGCGACTCGCCCCCGCAGCGCGGCTACGCCTACATGCCGATCGTCGCCGGCGGTACGTCGTTCATGTACAACCTCAAGATCAACGGCAAGCGGGTCACCAACCTGCGGCTCTCCGGCCCGGTCCTCGCGAAGATCTTCACCGGGACGATCACCCGCTGGAACGACGGCGCGATCAAGGCCGACAACCCGGGGCTGACCCTGCCCGCCCGCCAGATCATCCCCGTCGTCCGCTCCGACGGTTCCGGGACGACCGCCCAGTTCACCACCTGGTTGGCCAAGGAGCAGACGTCCGTCTGGAACGCCTACTGCGGCAAGACCGGTCGCGGCAGCGGCTGCGGAATGACCTCGAACTACCCCCTCCTGGGCGGAAGTTCGATGATCGCCAAATCGGGTTCCAACGGTGTCGCGGGCCATGTCCGGCAGGCGTCCGGCGAAGGCGCGATCACCTACGTCGAGTACTCCTACGCCCTGAAGACGGGCTTCCCGGTCGCCAAGATGCTCAACGAGTCGGGCTTCTACGTCGAACCGACCGCCGCCAGCGTGGCCGTCGGCCTGCTCGGTGCGAAGATCAACACCGACAGGAGCAGCCCCTCCTACCTCACCCAGATCCTCGACGGCGTCTACCGCAACGACGACGACCGCACCTACCCGCTGTCCAGTTACAGCTACATGATCCTGCCGACGAAGGAAGAGGCGGGCTTCACCAAGGGCAAGGGCAACTCGCTTGGGACGTTCGGCCGTTACTTCCTCTGCGACGGCCAGCAGCAGGCGGAGGAGCTCGGCTACTCGCCGCTCCCGAAGAACCTCGTGCAGGCCGGCTTCGACCAGCTGCGCAAGGTGCCCGGAGCCCCCACCTCCGCGATCGACATCAACAAGTGCCGCAACCCCACCTTCTCCAGCGACGGCACCAACACCCTGGCCAAGAAGGCGCCCCAGCCGAAGGCGTGCGACAAGCAGGGCCCCACGCAGTGCACCACCGGCACCGCGGGTGACACCAGGACGACCCCGGTCAAGCCCAGCGCCTCCGGCTCCGGCGGCTCCTCCGCGGGCGGCACGACCGGCACCACGACCTCGACGGGCGGCACCTCGACGGCCGGTGGCTCCACCGGCGGCCAGGGCTCGGGGACCGCGGGCACGGGCGGCGCGGCCACGGACACGGACGGCGACGGACAGCCCGACGCGACCGCCGGCGCCACCGGGACCACCACGGACGGCGTCGGCGGCGACGCGGGCACCACGGTCGACCCCGACACCGGCGAAGTGATCACCGACTCCGCGGTCGCCGGGGACAGTTCGGTCGTCGCCAATCCCGTCACCCTCGCCTCGGGCAGCGGCTTCGGGCTGCGCGGCGCGCTGATGGCTCTCTCCGCGCTGCTGCTCGTCGCGCTGGTCGTCGTACCCCCGCTGACCGCACGGACCATGGCCGCCCGCGCACGGCGCAGAGGGGACACGGCATGAGCGCCACGACCACGGACCCGCGCGCCAGGGGCCTGAAGAAGAAGCCGTTCATGCGTGGCGCACGGGTACGGGTGCCTGGACGGGCCGCACCGGCCGGGCGCCGGGTGATGGCGGGCGTGAGCGCGCTGACGGCCGCCCTCGTCCTTGCCGTCCTTCCGATCCCGCCGGGAGGCGACACCCCCGCGAGCGCGGCCGAGCAGCAGAGCTCCGCGGTGACGAAGACCGGCAAGAAGGGCGCGTACGACGACTTCTCGCAACTGAAGGTGACGGTCGGTCAGACCAGGAACCTGCGGGGCCAGGCGGTCAAGGTGTCATGGACGGGTGCCACCCCGGCCACCACCGAGAGGGCCCAGAACTTCATGCAGCTCATGCAGTGCTGGGGTGACGATCCGGACGCCGGGCCCTCGCGCGAGCAGTGCGAGTTCGGGGCGACGGTGACCTATACGCCCGGTTCCACCCGGATGCTCCAGCCGACGACGGACAACGATCCCGCGGAGGGCGATTACGAGGGCCTCCCCGACGAGCCGATGTCCTCGGGCAAGTTCGTGCCCTTCCGGCCGGTGAGCGGCGCGACGACGACCGACGCCTACGACTACACCTACTTCACCGGCGGAGACACCAACACGCTCGCCTGGCTGCCGAACGACTCCGAGGGATCGGGCGAGGCCTCCTTCGAGGTGCGGACCTCCGTGGAGTCCCCGCACCTGGGCTGCGGCGCGCGCCGCGACGCCGCGGGCGCGGTCCAGCCGTGCTGGCTCGTCGCGGTGCCGCGCGGCGAACACAACCCGGACGGAAGAGCGGCGCAGTCCTCGGCGGACCCGCAGGCGGCCAGCGCGCTGAGCCGGACGCTCTGGGACCAGCGCCTGGTGTTCCGGCTCGACTTCCTGCCCGTGGGTGACAACTGCGCCGCCGACATGCCCGAGCGGCGCACCATCGGATCCGAGTTGGTCACCGATGCGATGACCTCGTGGCAGAGCAAGCTCTGCGTAGGCGGGACCCATCGGTTCACCTTCACCCAGGCCGGCGAGGAGAGTGCCCGCTCGGCGATCACCGCGCCCACGGACACCTCGCCCGGCCTCGCCTTCACGGTGGACCCGGTCGACTCCGACGGCGACGGCGCACCCCTGGTGCACGCTCCGGTCGCGGTGAGCGGCCTCACGATCGGCTTCCTCTGGAACTACGAGAGCGGCACGGACTCCCACCACGTGAGCCGGCTCCGGCTCAACCAGCGGCTTCTGGCGAAGCTGTTGACGGAGTCGTACGTGGAGAACGTGCGCATGGGCATCTTCGGCCAACCCGAACCCGATACCGTCGCCGGCAACCCCGTCCGGATCGCGGCGGACCCGGAATTCCTCCAGCTGAATCCTGAGATCACCGCCGGGCGAGAGGCACCCAACGGACTTGTCGTGGGTCTGGAGAATTCCGACACCGCGCGTCTCCTGTGGCGCTACATCATTCAGAACGACGACGCCCGCGCATTCCTCGAAGGGAAGCCCGACCCCTGGGGAATGCACCTCAACACCAGCTACAAGGAATTGGATCTGACCGAGGAGCCCTTCGACTACTACCCGAAGAGCGACGCCACCGCGACCCCCACCCAGTGCGAGGGCGTCACCTACGGCAGCCAGGATCTCGTGCCGTACGCCAATGACATGCACAGTGCCGCGCTGAAGATCCGGCGGGGCTACTCGGGACTGGCGTTCATCTGCAACGCGACGACGCAGTTCGCGCTGTCGGGTACGCGTCCCGAGCTGAACAACGCTCATGAGATCGGTATCGCGGACACCGCTTCCGCCGAGCGGTACCTCCTGGACGTGGCGGCCCTGCCCAACGCCGACGGCACCTTCGTGAAGCCGACGACCGCCACCATGCTCAAGGCGGTCACGCAGATGCCGGACTCCGCCGTCCCGGGAGTGAAGACGACCGATCCCGCCAGGGCACGCGGCAGCGCCTACCCGCTCACCTCGGTCGTCTACGCGGCCGCCTCCACGGACCAGTCGGCCGACGCCCGCACCGACTACGCCAGGGTCATCCGGTACGCCGCGGGTGACGGGCAGACGCCCGGCACCGCACCCGGTGAACTGCCGGCGGGGTACGCCCCGCTGCCGCAGGGGTTGCGCACCCAGGCGCTCGCTGCGGCGACCGCGCTGGAGAAGGGTGTGATCGCCGAAGGCGGGACCTCGGCGGACGGTGGCTCCTCGGGCGAGGGCGCCGGCGGCACCACCTCGGGCGGCGGCTACGGCACGGGCGGTACGGAATCAGCCTCGTCCGGCTCGACGGGCGGCGCCACAGGGGCGTCCGGGTCCACCGGGACATCCGGAACGTCCGGAACGTCCGCGGCGTCCGGGGTCGCGGCGGCGGGCGGCACCGCCGCCGCGGGAGGGGCCACCACGGCCACGGCCGGGTCCGGCACCACCCCCTCCGAACTGCTCGGCGCGGTCCGCTGGGTGCTGCTCGGCGTGCTCGTCCTGGGAGGCGCGGCCTCACTGTCGGGACCTCTCCTGCTGCGTCTCTCCACGCGCCGGGGCGGGACGGAGGCAACCGGAATCCGCTGAGAGCGGTGGGGTGATACGCGCCTTCTCGGATCAATTCCTCTCCGAGAAGGCGCGATTTCCCGGCAGCACACCCGGAACCTCCAAGGGTGGCGCAGGAAACAATCCATTCATCTGATCCGCCCCTCGGATTTGTGGCCGCCCGCGTTCCGATCGGGAAGTGTAGGCACCGCCGGCCGACGGGCCGGAAGCAACGAAATCCGGATTGCTCCACTGCTCCCTTCCTTGTCATCCGTACACATGGAATCCGTTTCCACGGAGGAGAAAACAGTGAACGTCACGTCTCGTGTTCGTGCCGGTGCCGTCGTCGGTACTGTCGCTCTCGCCTTCGGCGCCTTCGCCGCCCCGGCCGCCGTCGCCGACCCGCCGGCCGCCGAGTACCGCACCCTGGCAGGTGTCGGTTCGGACACGACCCAGGACGTCGTGAACGCCCTCGGCAACACGGTCCTGAACTCCTCGGGCAGCAAGATCATCGCCTCCTACGACGCCACCGGCACGGCGACGATCAAGACCCGCGCCACCAACTGTGTGGTCAACCGGCCCAACGGCTCCTCCGCCGGTATCACCGCTCTCGCCGCAGACGTCGCCGACACCACCGTCGACTGCATCGACTTCGCCCGCTCCTCGCGTGGCATCAAGACGGCGGGCACCACCCTGACCTGGATCCCCTTCGCCAAGGACGCGGTCTCCGTCGCGGTCCGCACCGACAGCGCGCTCTACGCCGCCGGCGCCCAGGACCTCACCACGGCGCAGCTGAAGGCCGTCTACCAGTGCACCACGACCACGCTGAACGGCGTGACCCTCACCCCGCTGCTCCCCCAGACCGGTTCGGGCACCCGCTCCTTCTTCCTGGAGAAGCTCGGCCTGACGGACGCGCAGGTCGGTTCCTGCGTCGACCAGACGGTCCAGGAGAACAACGGCGTCGCCCTGAACACCGCCGGTGACATCGCCCCGTACTCGGTGGCCCAGTACATCGCCCAGGCCACCGGTACGGTCAGCGACATCCACGGCTCCACCGCCCTGATCAAGGTCAACGGCACTTCGCCCATCAGCGGTGGCGCCCTCAACTCCGGCTTCACCTACACCCGCGACGTCTACAACGTCGTCCCCACGGCGAAGCTCAGCGACGCCACCGTCGCGTCCACCTTCGTCGGATCGACCTCGAAGGTCTGCGCCGCCACCTCCACCATCACCGCCTACGGCTTCGGCACCCTCGGCACCGCCTGCGGCGCGACCGCGATCACGGGCCTCAACTGAAGCCGGCGCGAAAGTAGCGCGGAATAGCGGGACTTTCGCAACACGCTTCAGTCACACCGCACCGCCGAGCACCACGGCCGGGCACCCCTGGGGGTGCCCGGCTCCCAGGCGTATTCCCCGCGGCCGGGCCTCGACGGTTCGGTCACGCGAAGACACCCGCGAAGGAGAGCACGTGAAGGTCTTGTTCCGCGCCCGTACGGTCGTCGTCACGCCGGCGCTCGGTCTCGGCGCACTGACCGCTCCGACCGCCGCCGCGGACCCGGCGGCCGGCGAGTACCGCATCCTGGCCGGCGTCGGCTCGGACACGACCGACGATGTCGTGAACGCCCTCGGCGACACGGTCCTGATTCCAAGGTCTGCGCCGCCACCTCCACCGTCACCGCCCGCGGCTTCGGCACCCTCGGCACCGCCTGCGGCAGCACCGGGCTGACCGGCCTCGACCAGGGCGTGTGTCGAAAGGGGCGCCGTCCGCCCGGAGGGCGGGTCCGGCGCCGCCCGGCCCGGCCTCCGGCCGAACGACGGCGTGTCGACGACCTGCCCCGAACGACCTTCCATCCATCCATCGAAACCCTGGGGGGAATCGCCCATGAACCGTCCAACACCACTGAGATCCCCTGTGGCACTGCTGATGAGTTGTGCCCTGCTGTTGGCGGCACTGGCAGCCGTCCTCGCCTCGGCGACACAAGCACACGCGTTCACCACCATCGGTTCGCTCAAGCTGACCCCGTCGAGCGGCAGCATCGACACTCCTCTCCTGGTCACGCGCGTCGAGACGGACGGCCCCTGCCCGGCGGACACCGTCACCTCCGCACTGGCCGTGGACATTCCCGGCACCGATTTCGCCGGGAATCTGGCCAAGTTGGAGTCCGCCCCGAGCACGACGGAGGCCTTCTCCGGCACCCTGGCCGACAACGTGGGCTTTCCGTATCCCACGCTGAAGCAGCGTCTCCTCAACGCCATCCCCGAGGCGTCACTCGACGGCGTCTACACCATCGGTCTCAACTGCGGCCTGAACGCCGCCGACGCGCCCGCCTTCACCGTCCTCATCGAGGTCGAGGGGGACTCCTGGTCGGTCCTGGAGCAGAAGACCACCGGCATCACCCTGTCCAGCGTTCCCGCCCAGCCCGAGCTGGGCACGACGTACACCCTGGTCGCCAACGTGGCGCCGGAAGGCGCCGCCGGGCGGGTGACACTCGGGTCGAAGGCCACCGAGACCGCGGAACCGGTGACGATCGGGGAAGCCGATGTGGTGGACGGCAAGGCAGAGTTCACCCTCACCGCGCCGGCGACGAGTGGTTCGTCCTACTTCCATCTGGCGTTCGCGCCCACCGACACCCAGTCGTACGCGCCGTCCGAGTCGGACGGCTACCTCAGCTTCCTGGAGGCGAACACCCCCACCACCCCGCCCCCCACGACTCCCGCCCCCGGTGGGTCCGAGGACCTGGTGGTCACCGACTCCGAAGGCAACACCCTCGAAGCCGACCCCGCGCTGGAGCCCGGTGACACCGTGAAGATCACCGCGCACGGATTCACCGCGTCTGCCGCCGTCAAGGCCGACCTCGACGGCGGCACCGCCCTCGCCGACGCGACCGCGGACGCGGAAGGCACGGTCAACGAGTACGCGTTCACCGTGCCCGACGACATCGAGGACGGCGACCACACCCTCACACTGGCGGAGGACGCGTCCGGCGGGCAGAGCGTCGAGTTCGCGTTCAGCACGGGCGCCGGCGCGACCGACGACCCGACCGACAGCCCCACCGCCGACCCCAGCGACACCACGAGTCCCGACGCCTCCACCGGCGGCTCCGACACCGGGGGCTCCGGTTCGGGCGGATCGGACACGGGCGGCCTGGGCACCGACTCCGGCTCCGGCGGCGTACTCGCCTCCACCGGCGCCGAGCTCGGCACGGCCGCACTCGGTGGCCTCGCGCTGATCGCCGCGGGCGCCGCCCTCGTGCTTCACGTGCGCCGCAAGGGCATGCTCCGCTTCACCGCCCCGCGTCACTGACCCGTCCCGGGCCAACCGGCCCCTGACCGACCCGTCCGCCGCGAGCCCGGGCCGCCACCTCGTGTGGCGGTCCGGGCCCGGCGGCGCGGAGCAGGTCCCCGCGTTCCGGGCGGAGGCTGTCGCGCCGGCCACCCCACCCCACCCCACCCCACCCCTCCCCGTACCGTCGACCAGGAGTGCACCCATCGTGTCCGTGCTCGCACCGCCGCCCCCGGCCGCACCGCCCGACCAGAAGCCGCCCCGCCCGGCCGCGGCGCCTTCCCGGGCCGGCCTCGCCGTGACCGGCGCCGCGCTCTGCGTGCTCGCCGCCGTGCTGTTCGGGTTCGCCGCGAACCTCACCGTCGTCGGCCACCTCCAGCACGCCCGCGACCAGCAGGTCGCCCACGATGATCTGCGGGAGCAGCTCGCCCTCGGTACGGCCCCGGTGGGCCAGCAGACCTTCGACGGCAAGGCGCTCGAACCGGGCGCCCCCGTCGCGCTGCTGCGCATCCCCGTGCTCGACGTGGAGGAGGTCGTCGCGGAGGGCACCACCTCTTCCGTGTTGATGTCCGGTCCGGGCCACCGCCGCGACACCCCGCTGCCCGGCCAGGCGGGCACCTCCATCGTGATGGGCCGCCAATGGGGGTACGGCGGGCCCTTCGGCGGCCTGCACAACCTGCCGGCCGGCTCCCTGATCGAGGTGACCACCGGCCAGGCGAAGGTCGGTTACGAGGTGACCGGTGTCCGCCGGGCGGGCGACCCGCTCCCCGCCCCCCTGGCCTCCGGCGAGGGACGGCTGACCCTGATCACCGCGACCGGCGGACCGTACACCCCCTCCGGCACCCTGCGGGTCGACGCCAGGCTCGTCACTCCTGTCCAGCCCAGCCCGCCGCGCGTGCTGCGCACCGGCTGGATCACCGAGCCCGAGCAGGCGCTGAAGGGCGAGCAGGACGCGTGGCTCCAGGTGTTCCTGTGGACGCAGGCCCTGCTCGTCGCCGCCCTGCTCACCGTGGGTGCCCACCGCGTCTGGGGACGCTGGCAGACCTGGGCCTGCGGAGCACCGCTGCTCGCCGCCCTCGGCATCGCGGACGCGGGGGCGTTGACCGCCCTGCTGCCCAACCTCCTGTGACCGTCCCACCGTTCACGCTCCCCCAACACGCAGACCATCTCGCCGTACCTTCTGGAGTCACCATGACCACCACCGACACGACCGGCGCGGCCGCCGACCGCGACGACTTCACCGACACCCTGATCCAGCCGCGTGTCATCCGCGGTCAGGGTCCCGCCACCCTGGAGGCCGAAGAGATCTCCGCGTGGTTCGGCGACCACAAGGTCCTGGACCGGGTCTCGCTGACCATGCCCGCCCGCCAGGTCACCGCCCTCATCGGCCCGTCGGGCTGCGGCAAGTCGACGTTCCTGCGCATCCTCAACCGGATGCACGAGCTGATCGGTTCGGCCTCACTGGCCGGCCGGGTGCTGCTGGACGGCGACGACATCTACGACCGGGGCCGCCGCATCACGCAGGCCCGCCGCAACATCGGCATGGTGTTCCAGAAGCCCAACCCGTTCCCCGCGATGTCGCTGTACGACAACGTCCTGGCGGGCCTCAAGCTCAACGCCATCAAGGCCGGCCGCGACGCCCGCGACGACCTGGTCGAGGAGTGCCTGACCAAGGCGGGGCTGTGGCGGGAGGTCAAGGACCGGCTGCGCCAGCCAGGCGGCGCGCTCTCCGGCGGCCAGCAGCAGCGCCTGTGCATCGCCCGCTCCCTCGCGGTGCGCCCCCGCGTCCTGCTGATGGACGAGCCGTGCTCCGCGCTCGACCCGACCTCGACGCGGCGTATCGAGGAGACCATCGCCGAGCTGAAGTCGGAGGTGACCATCGTCATCGTCACCCACAACATGCAGCAGGCCGCCCGTGTCTCGGACACCTGCGCGTTCTTCCTCGCCTCGCAGGGGACGCCCGGCCTCATCGTCGAACACGGCGACACCCAGGCCATGTTCGCCTCCCCCCGGGACGCGCGCACGGCCGACTACGTCAACGGGCGGTTCGGCTGAGCCGACGCACGACACGGCTTCTCCCGGGATCAACCCGTACGCCATAAGCAGAAGTTCGGTCATCCCGAAATACCAGGTCTTGGACTTCTGACACCCCGCTCGCAAGCATGGACCGCGGGACGAACGCGCCGCCGGACCCTTTCCGGCGGCGCGTTCGTCGGTCCGGCACAGGTCCGGCCGACACGAGCGAAGGAAGCAGAGATGCGGAAGAAGTGGTGGACGCTGCTGGGGGTCTGCGGCGGGACGTTCATGCTCCTGCTGGACACCACCGTCGTCTACGTCGTCATGCCCGACGTGCAGGAGGACCTGAACGCCGGGTTCTCGGACCTCCAGTGGGTGATCGACGGATACGCCCTCGCGCTCGCGGCCCTGCTGCTGACGAGCGGGACCCTCGCGGACCGGTTCGGGCGCCGACGCCTCTACGCCCTCGGCGTCGTCCTCTTCACGCTCGCCTCCCTCCTGTGCGGCCTGGCCCAGTCTCCGTCGATGCTGGTCCTCGCCCGGATCTTCCAGGGCATGGGCGGCTCGGTGATGTTCGCGACCGGACTGGCGCTGCTCGCGGGCAGCTTCGAGGGCAAGGAGCGCGGCACGGCGTTCGGCGTGTGGGGTATGGTCACCGGCCTCGCCTCCGCGATCGGCCCGGTCGCCGGCGGGCTGATCTCCAGTGGCATCAGCTGGCGGGGCGTCTTCCTGGTCAACGTGCCGGTCGGCGTCCTGGTCGTCCTGATCGTCGTACTGCGGGTGGACGAGTCCCGCTCACCGTCCGCCCGCCGGCTCGACTGGCCCGGGTTCGCCCTGCTGACCTCGGGCCTCGCGACCCTCGGCTACGGCCTGATCCGCGCGGGCGAGGGCGGCTGGAGCGACTCCCGCGTGTTCACCTTCCTCGTCGTGGGCGGGGTGCTGCTGGCGGCCTTCCTCGTCGTCGAAGCGCGGGTGGCGGAGCCGATGTTCGAGCTGCGGCTGTTCCGTATCCCGACCTTCGTCGGCGGGTCCGTCGCGGCGTTCGCGATGAACGGCTCGCTGTTCGCGATGTTCCTCTTCCTCGCCGTGCACTTCCAGGAAGTGCTCCGGTACTCCTCGCTGGAGACGGGGGTGCGGCTGCTGGCCTCCTCGCTGGCGATGCTCCTCGCCTCTCTGCTCGCGGGCCGGCTCGGCGCCAGGGTTCCGCCCCGCTTCCTGATCGGTGGCGGGCTGCTCCTGGTGGGCGCCGGTCTCCTGCTGATGGGCGGGGTCGGCGCACGCTCCGGCTGGGAACACTTCCTCCCCGGGCTGGTGCTGGGCGGGTTCGGCGCCGGGCTGGTGAACCCGCCGCTCGCCTCGACCGCCGTGGGCGTCGTCGACTTCTCCCGCTCCGGGATGGCCTCGGGCATCAGCGGTACGTTCCGGCAGCTCGGGGTGAGCGCGGGGGTCGCGGTGCTGGGTTCCACTTTCGCCGTCGTCATCGGCAACCGGGTGCGCGACGGGCTGGCGGGCGTACCGGGTGTCGGTGACCGCACGGACCGGATCGTCTCCCTCGTACGGGGCGGCGATATCGACCGGGCCGCGGCACTGGTCCCCGAGGCGCGGCGGGGGACCGTCGAGCGGCTCGCCGTGACGGGGTACGTCGACGGGCTGAACACCCTCCTCGCCTTCTCCGCCGGCCTCGCGCTGGTGGGCGGCGTGGTGTCCCTGCTTCTGATCCGGGCGGCCGACTTCCAGGGCGCGCGGCAGCCCCAGGCGGTCCCGGAGGCTACTCGTTCCGCGCGACTCGGCCTCGGATGAACCACGCACCCCCTCGAATTCGGTCCCGCCCGGCCGCTCCGAGGCGCAGACTCACGGGCGACGCGCGCCACGACCGGCGGCGACGGAGAGGAACCCCATGCGCATGAGACGGATCATCCCCCCGGCGGGGGCGCCGAGGAAGCTCGCCCTGGCCCAGCTGACCAACTCGGTGGGCGACGGCGCCTATTACGTGGTGTCGGTGCTCTACTTCAACCGTGTCGTCGGGCTCTCCCCCACCGCGATCGGCGCGGCGCTCACACTGGGCTGGGCACTCGGAGCGGTGGCCGGAGTGCCGCTGGGGCACCTCGCCGACCGGCGCGGCCCACGCGGGGTCGCGGTCCTGATGTCCCTGGTCACCGGGGCGGCGGTCGCCTCCTTCCTCTTCGTACGCGCCTACCCGGCGTTCCTGGTGGCGGTGTGCGTGTACGCCTGCGCCCAGTGCGGTCTCGCGGCGGCCCGGCAGGCCCTGCTCGCGGCCCTGGTGGAGCCCGCCCGGCGTACGGAGACCCGCGCCCACCTCCAGTCGACGGTGAACGCGGGACTCGCCCTCGGTGCGGCGCTCGGCGGAGTCGCCCTGCAACTCGACACCACGAGTGCGTACTTGACCGCGCTGGCGCTGGACGCGCTCAGCTTCGTGGTCTCGGCCCGGCTCCTGCACCGCCTGCCGGCCCCGGAGGGAGCGGCGCACACCGAACGGCCCGTGGGCGAGCGCCGGTTGGCGGTCCTGCGGGACCGGCCGTACGCGGTGGTGTCCCTGCTCAACACGGTCATGCTGCTCTACATGCCGCTGCTGAGCGTCGCGTTGCCGCTCTGGATCGTGCGGCGCACCGAGGCTCCGGAGTGGACCGTCTCCGCGCTGCTGGCGGTCAACACCGTGAGCGTGGTGCTCTTCCAGGTGCGGATCGCGTCCCGGGTGACCGGCCTGGACTCGGCGTCCCGGTCGGTCCGGCACGCCGGTTACGTCCTGCTGCTGGCCTGCCTCGTCTTCGCCTGCTCGTCCCTGGCTACCTCGGCGTGGGCGGCCGGCGCGCTGCTGCTGACGGCGGCGGTGATCCAGGTCCTCGGGGAGATGCTGCTCGGGTCCGGCTCGTGGGAGATCGGCTTCGGGCTCGCTCCGGCCGACAAGCAGGGCCAGTACCAGGGCTTCTACGGCTCCGGGACCGCAGTCGCACGCCTGATCGGGCCGCTGCTGCTCACCACGCTGATCCTGTCCTGGGGCTTCACCGGCTGGCTGGTGCTCGGCGGACTCTTCCTGGCCGCCGGCACGGCGATGGGCCCGGCGGTACGCCGGGCCCACGCCGGTACGGCACACCGGGCGTCCCTCGGCACCGGCGCAGCGGTGGAGGGAAGCTGATCCCGCGCCCCTCGCACACGCTCCTCAGCCGGTCGGCGGACGGAACTCCGGCTGGTCGATGATGCGCAGCCAACTCCCGTCCGCCTGGCGCCGGACCACCTGGGCGCGGGCACCGGATCCGTCCTTCGGGGGCGTGGAGGTCAGCGCGATGTCACCGACGACGAGGGTCGGGAGCGGTTCCTCGGCCTCGAACTTCGGTGCGTGGGAGAGCACTTGCTCCCACAGCTGCCGGATCGCCTCCCGGCCGACCGTGGTGCTGCCGGGCGGGTACGCCATCACCGCGTCCTCCTCGTAGAGCGCCGCGAGTCCGGCGGCGTCCCCCGCGTTGGCGCGTTCCACGAACAGGCGGGTGAGGTCCTCCGGCTTCAGGGCCTTCTCGTTCTCGGACACGACGTTCCTTTCCGGTACGTGATCTCTGCCTTCCCATGGTCCTTCGGGGACGCGGAAGAAGTCCAATCAATCATCCCAACCTCCCCTATAATCAGAGGTTATGGAACTCAGGCAGCTGAAGTACTTTCTCGCCGTGGCCGAAGAGTCCAACTTCACCCGGGCAGCCGAGCGCGTGCACATCAGCCAGCCCGGGATCAGCGCCCAGATCCGTCAGCTGGAGCACGATCTCGGCGCCACCCTCATCGACCGCTCGGGCCGCAGAGCCGGTCTGACCGCAGTGGGTGAGGTTGCCCTCGGACACGCGCGCGCGGTGCTCGACGCCGTGGAGGCGCTGCGGCACACGGTGGACGAGATGAACGGGCTGGTCCGGGGCCGGCTGGTCGTCGGCATGGTGACGGCGTGCACGGTGGAGCCGCTCTTCGAGGCGCTGTCCACGTTCCATCTGGCGCACCCGGGCGTCGAGATCGGCCTCGTCGAGGACGACTCCGACCGGCTGGTCGAGCGGGTCCGCGAGGGGGACGTCGACCTCGCGCTGATCGGTGCGGCGGGGCGGGCGCCGGAGGACTTGGACGGGCACGAGGTGATCAGCGAGCCGATCGTCGCGGCCGTCCCGCCCGGGCATCCGCTCGCCGCCCGGGAGGCCGACGGGGTCACCCTCGCCGAACTGTGCGTCCATCCCCTCATCTGCCTGCCCACGGGCACCGGCATCCGGACGGTGCTGGACCAGGTCTCGGCCGCCCGGGGGCTCACGCCCACGGTGTCCCTGGGGGCCACCGCACCGGACGCGGTGATGCGGCTCGCGGAACGCGGGCTGGGGGCGGCGGTGCTCTCCGCGTCCATGGTGGCCCGGCGGCCGGGGCTGGTGACCGTGCCCCTCACCGACGCGGACACCCCTGCCGTACTGGCCCTGGTCTCCGCGCCCACCAAGAGCCCGGCGCTGCGCGAACTCCTCGCGCACTGCCGGGAGTCGTTCACCGCCCCGGGCACGGGCGCACCGGACGACGACGGACCGGACGACGACGCGCCGGACGGACGCTCGCGGCGCCAGCGTCCGGAGCAGGCGGTCCTCAGGCCGTAACCGCCAGGGCAGGCGGGCCCGTCGCCGTCAAAGGCTCAGGGCGCCATGTGTCGGACAAGCTCCCGTGACTTCTGCCGCAGTTCGGCTGTCCACTCCTTTGCATGGGGGTCCGAAGCCGTCTTGAGACAGTGGCTCTCGGCGTGGTCGGCCCCCTGCCGGCCCACCTCGATGTCGGCCTTCTCAGCCAAGGCCAGCACCGTGGCAACGAACCCTTCGGACAGTGTGGCCATGACGGCGTGCCTGGTTTTGCCATGCCAGGTGAGCAGGGCGTCGACGAACGCCGCGAATGCGATGGGGTCGATCTGACACTCATCAGCTTCCATGGGGCCGATGCCGGATGGCAGCCCCACTTCGGCCTGATAGACGGTGACCTGGCTCATGAACAGCCGGGACGCCCCGTTGGACGGGTTCCATAGGGTTCGGTCGCCCAAGTCGTAGTACTGGCTCACGTCAGCCTCTCAACTCTGGTCATGGGAGGTCGACATTACGGTCAGTCAGCACGCCACGGAAAGTGAGCCAGAGCCCGGGAACGGGCAGCGCCGTGTCACCGGGAACGGGCAGCGCTCGCCCTTCGGTGCGCGCTCCGCAGGTCGTGGTGGCGGGGGCGTCTCTGCTGGACCATGCTGATCACTGCCGACCGGCCCGTCGGCGGGCTGCGTCGACGAGCGGGGGACATGGTGGCTGTCAGCGCGTTGGTGCGTGCTGAGCTGGAGCGGCACGATTGGCGAGCCCTGCGGTGCGGCTGCGGTGACTCCGCTGAGCACGTGCCCCTGATGTTCGAGGTGATCATCGAAGCCGAAGCCCCCGGGGACATGATCGGATACGCCCTCGACGATCACCTTGAGCTCAATGCGAACCTGTTCGAGGTCTCTGTTCCGGCGGTCAGCGTGATCCTCGCCGCATTGGCAGGCGGGTTGTCGCCACTGGCCCGCGCCCACTTCCTCACTACGCTGTGGCGCCTGGCCGGCGGCGACGCCCATCGGACCGAGCAGGTTCTCGGTCGGTGCGGCCTCGGCGACGAGTGCCGGACCAGGGCCAGGGAGGGCCTGTGGCTGATCGTGCAGATCGGGCTCACGGGCGGCGCGGATGATGCCGACACCGCGGCCGACGTGTGCGAGCTCGTCGATCTCGATGGCGAGAGATCCGCCTTCCACCAGGCCCTGTTGCGTGAACGCGCCGCCGCGAAGGGCAAGCGCCGCGGTGTCCGCCGGCGGTAGGACGGATCATGGGCGGAGTGCCACCCTCGGCAAGCGGCAGCCGGGCGTTGCTTCGAAAGTGCGCCGCGAGGCAGTCCACCCCGCGACAAAGGGCTCTCCGTTCGCCGGCCGTACGGCGCGGTGTCACGAACCCGCCCCCGCCCCGTAAGGAGAGACCGCTGTTCTTGGGGCGCCCCGCACCGCCCATCCCCCCTCACCCCCCGGAGTCGTCACCCATGACAGAGCTGGACCGTCGCAGGTTCTTGCGGATCGCCGGTGGTACCGCGGCCCTCACGATGCTGAACGAGAGCATCGCGCGGGCCGCCGCCATTCCGGCGCAGGGCAGGACCGGAACCATCCAGGACGTCGAGCACATCGTCGTACTGATGCAGGAGAATCGTTCCTTCGATCACTACTTCGGGACGATGAAGGGGGTCCGCGGCTTCGGCGACCCCCGGCCGGTGCTCCAGGACAACGGCAAGTCCGTCTTCCACCAGTCCGACGGGACGAAGGACATCCTTCCGTTCAACCCGCAGGTGGACGACCTCGGGATGCAGTTCCTGGAGGGGCTGAACCACGACTGGGCGGGCGGCCAGCAGGCGTACGACAAGGGCAAGTACGACAAGTGGGTACCGGCCAAGACGGCCACCACCATGTCGCACATGACGCGGAACGACATCCCGTTCCACTACGCGCTCGCCGACGCCTTCACCGTGTGCGACGCGTACCACTGCTCGTTCATCGGAGCCACCGACCCCAACCGCTACTACCTGTGGTCGGGCCACACCGGCAACGACGGTACGGGCGGCGGCCCGGTCCTCGGCAACCAGGAGGCCGGTTACGGCTGGAAGACCTATCCCGAGCGGCTGGAGGCGGCCGGGGTCTCCTGGAAGATCTACCAGGACATCGGCGACGGCCTGGACGCCGCCGGGTCCTGGGGCTGGATCAACGACGCCTTCCGCGGCAACTACGGCGACAACTCCCTGCTGTACTTTGACAGTTACCGCAACGCCCAGCCCGGGAGCCCCCTCTACGAGAAGGCCCGCACCGGCACCGACGTCAAGTCGGGCGGCACGTACTTCGACCGGCTGCGCGCGGACGTGACCGCCGGAACCCTCCCGAAGGTCTCCTGGATCGCCGCCCCCGAGGCCTTCAGCGAGCACGCGAACTGGCCCACGAACTTCGGCGCCTGGTACATCTCGCAGGTCCTGGACGCACTGACCGCGAACCCGGCGGTGTGGGCGAAGACCGCCCTGTTCATCACCTACGACGAGAACGACGGCTTCTTCGACCACGTGGTGCCGCCGTACCCGCCGGCGTCCGCCGCCCAGGGGCTGTCCACGGCGGACGTGTCGAAGGATCTGTACGCGGGTGGCGCGGACTACGCGGCGGGCCCGTTCGGGCTCGGCCCGCGCGTGCCGATGATCGTGGTCTCGCCGTGGAGCAAGGGCGGCTGGGTCTGCTCCGAGACCTTCGACCACACCTCGGTGATCCGCTTCATGGAGAAGCGCTTCGGGGTGCGCGAGCCCAACATCTCGCCGTGGCGCCGTGCCGTCTGCGGTGATCTGACCTCCGCCTTCGACTTCACCCGGGCGGACAAGGCCCCCGCCGCGCTTCCCTCCACGGCCGGATACGTGCCGCCGGACAAGAACCGCCACCCGTCCTTCCACCCGATCCCGCCGGCCACGGGCACCCTCCCGAAGCAGGAGCCGGGTTCCAAGCCGACCCGTGCCCTCGGCTACAGCCCGTACGTGGACGGCCGGGCCACGGTCTCCACCGGCACGTTCACCCTGACCTTCTCCGGCGGCCCCACCCTCGGCGCCCACTTCCACAGCACCTCGGGCAACCGTACGGACGGCCCCTGGCCCTACTCCGTCGAGGCGGGCAGGACCCTCTCGGACACCTGGAGCACCAGCGCCTCCACCGGCAACCGGATCGATCTCACGGTCTGGGGCCCGAACGGCTTCCTCCGCACCTGGCGCGGCCCGGCGGCGACACCGGGCCCCGAGGTCACCGCACGCCACGTGGCGGCGGGCGGGAAGCTGCGGCTCACCCTGACCAACCCCGGACCGAAGGCGGTGCACCTGACGGTGACCAACGCCTACGGCGGAGCGGCCCAGACCTTCAAGGTCAACCCCGGCGCGACCGTCTCCCACACGCTCGACCTGCGGACGACCTCCCGCTGGTACGACGTCGAGGTCGTCTCGGACGCCGACGCCACCTTCCTGCGCCGGTTCGCCGGCCATGTGGAGACCGGCGCCCCTGGCGTCTCCGACCCGGCGATCAGGACCGCGTGACGCCGTTCCCGCCGTGACGGTGACGCCGCCCCTCCGGGTGCGCGGCAGTCGCCGCCCCGGGACCGGCAGGTCCCCGGGCGGCGACTGCGGGCGGCTGCGGGAGGCGGCTGCGGGAGGACCCAGGGTCGGGCCTCACCGTTCCTCCACCCCTCGTCCACGTGTGTGTACCTGCCACGTACGATCATCCCGCGCCGGCGCGGCGGTGCGGCTTCCTGCCGCAGAGTGGCGGTGCCAGGAACAGGGAGGGGAATCGACCATGCGACTTCACGGCATCCGACGACGTGGTGTCCGGCTCGCGCTCGCGGGGGTACTGGCGGGGGTGCTGCTGCCGGTGACGGCGGCACAGGCCGGGGCGGCGACGTCCCACACGTACAACGTGTGGCAGTGGAACGTGGCGGGCGACAAGATCCACGAGGGCTCCACGACCGACGGCCTGATCGACCAGGCGGCCTCCTCGATCGTGAACCGTTCGGCGGACTTCGTCTCGTTCAACGAGCTGTGCCGGGGACAGTACGACGCCCTCGTGACCGCGCTGCGCGCCGAGGGCTGGCCCACGGACACGCAGAACTTCGCCCGCTTCGAACCGAGCCGCGAGGCCGGCAACTCCTCGGTGTGCAAGGGCGAGGCGTTCGGCAACGCGCTGTTCAGCAAGCGTCCGCTCGGCACGGCCGACCGGATCACGCTGCCGGACGACGGTACGGCCGAGAAGCGCAACCTGCTGTGCGCGCCGCTCACCGACGGCTCCGGGACCCGGTTCTGCACGACGCACATCACCACGCAGGGGACGTACAACGTCGCTCAGCTGGAGGCGGTACGGGCGAAGCTGGAGGCCTACCACGCCGCCGGCGAGACGGTCCTGATCGCGGGCGACTTCAACGCCCAGCCGAGCTACGGCCGGCTGAACTCCTTCTACGCGCCGAGCCTCGACGTGCCGAACAACGGCAACAACACCGGCGCGTACCGGGAGCTGGACGACAACGACACGGGCAACTGCCTCGGCTACGGGGAGTGGACCTCGGAAGGCACCCCCGGCTCGGCGCCGCCGTGCGGGGGCAACGCGAAGCTCGACCTCATCTTCGTCCGCGAGAGCACGCTGGCCGGATCGTACAGCGGGGACTCGCTCGGGATCTCGACGTCCTGCACGGGCGTCACGGCCTGCTCGGACCACCGCATCACCATCGGCACGGTGACCGTCAGCTGAAGCTCGTTTCGAGGCGCGGCTCGCGAAACGCGACCTGGTGCCCCGGCCTGCGGCCGCCCGTGCCCGCCACCGCGCGGGCACGGGCGGCCCGGACGACTTCGCGACAGGCCCGTCTTCAACGACGGTGGCCCTCCCACCACCCGGTCAGTTCCTCGACACGGGCGTCGAAGCGACGGTCGAGGAAGGACATGGGTGCGGCCAGGGTCAGGTGTTCGCCCGTCACCAGCGCAAGGCGCACCCGGCGCACTCCGGCGCTGCGCCGGACATCGACCCTCGCTATGTCCGCCCAGGGGATGCGGCGCTCCCGTTGGGAGACGGGCGAATAGGCCTCCAGACACTCCGGCGTCAGCCGCGTGCCCCGGTCACGCGTCAGGATCCGTATGCCGACGACACCTACGACGGCCGTGTGCGCGCAGGTGCGCAGTTCCCCGGCCGTCATGGGGTCGGCGGTCCAGCGCAGCCCCAGGTAGAGCAGGCCCGTCGCGAGAGCCATCCCCAGCACGACGGGGACGACGAGCTGCGCCGCTCCGACCGGCATGTCGACGGCTCCCTCCTCGCGCCGCACGCGGCGCCACGTCCTCTTCACGTCGCGCCGGCCGCCTTCGCTCGTGTTGCCCCACACCGCTGCTCCCCCGCGCCCGGTGGCATCGGCCACCGCTGGTTCCTCAGGCCACCTGTACCGGTCCCGGCGGCAGGTCCAGTTCGGCCACGACCGTCTTGCCGACGGGCGGACGGTCGAGCACGGCCCACCGGTCGGCGAGCGCCTTCACCAGAAGCATGCCACGGCCGTTCTCCGCCAGCGGCGGCACTGGCGGAGGCGGCATCTCCGGCGCGGGCGGCCGGAGTTCGCTCCGGGCGTCGGACACCGCGATACGCAGGGTCCGGCCGCACCTCCCGGCACCGAGGGCAGCAGCGGCGATCCCCTCGACGGTCCCTGCGGTGGTCTCCGCGGTGATCCTTGGGGTGGTCTCCGCGGTAATCCCTTCGGTGATCTCTGCGGTGATCTCGAAGTCACGCCCGGGGACACGGCCGTGTGTGACGGCGTTGGCGGTCAGCTCCGCCACGAGCTGCGCGGCGGTGTCCGATGCCTCACTGCCGTACGGCACGCCCCAGACGTCGAGTTGGTGCACCACGAGCCGACGGGCGAGGCGTGCGCCGCGCGGGGTGGAGCTGAAGCGATGTACGAGCATCCGGGCGGCGAGGGGCACTTGGCCGGTCGCGGGGACGAACGGTGGAGTCATGGCCCCACGATGGCGCCGCTCGCCCCCCTTCACCAGCGACGACGCGCGTACGCGACCCGGGCGTACGCACACCGGAAGGGCCGGTACGCGACACCGGCCAGAGCGCCGGGACACGCCTTCGCCCGGCCGCCGTCAGGGCGGCGCATCAGGTTCGCCTCTCTCCGCCGGACCTCGCGTCCCGACCCTCGAACGGGTGACAGAGCGGACAGCTTCGCTCGGGGCTCAGAGAACGCAGGCGATCCACGTCCGCGACTCCAAGGACCAGCGCAGCCCCGAACTCGCCCTCTCCCTCACCGCATGGCGCGACTTCGTCGCCTACGCCGCCCGGGGCTGAGCCCCGCGCCACGCACCTGACCACCCGTCCGTGCGGAGGCACCGCATGCAGCAGGCGGCCCTTCCCGTAGACAGGAAGGGCCGCCCCTGATCATGGTCGTTTCCGCGTACGGCAGCGGCTACGCCCGGTCCAGCACGACCTGCGCGGGAAGCCCGCCGTTCTCCGCGCAGCCCATCTCCTTGGCCATGGCCACGGAGATGGAGTGGGCCACGGTCGCGTAGGCGTCCTTCAACGCCCCGCTTTCGTCATCGATGTCCTTGGGCATGCCCCAGCGCATCACTTCGACGGAGATGTGGGCCGGATTCGTCCCGGCGAGCTTGTCGCTCCGGCACGCGAACTCGATGAGCGCCTTGTCCGCCATGGTCCAGGCCGACTCGCCCATCTTCAACTCGGTGTACTCGGGGCCCATGTCGCCCGCCGGGCCGCCGTGTGCCAGATTCCAGGTGATCCTGAGCTGGATCTCGGGCGTACCGACGGGTGTGAAGACACGGCAGATGTCCCCCGTGCCGACGCTCTCGGTGATGAATTTCTCCCGCAGGGCGCTCGCGGCCTTCGCGATCGAGTACTTCTTCGCCGAAGCCTCCAGCCGCGACTCCCCCGTGATCACCTTCAGCGCCTTGGCGGCGTCCGCGGACACGGCGTTGCCGCCGCAGAGCTGCGTCCCCGCCACCGCCTTGTCGGCCGCCTTCGCAGCCGGGTCCTCGTCTCCTCCACAGCCGGTGGCCCCGAGAAACAACGAGCCGGCCATGGCCACCGCGAGGAGCCCCCCGCGTGCTGACCTACGACTGATCACTATCCGCATCCTTCTGTGTACTCGGTCGTCCACCGACATCAGTCGGTCTCCGGGTCGTTGCCCTGCTGGTTCTCCCGGTCGTTGCCGACCCCGTAACCGATCAGCATCGATTCCTTCAGGTCCTGCCTGAAGGTGTCCCGGTCCCCCACGCCGTGCCGATTCAGGAACTCCTCCGTCGGGGACTCGGCCATGCTCTCACCGCCGGCGTAGATCTTGGTCTTCTCCTCCCGGGTGAGGTCGTCCAGCTTGTCCGCGTTCGCGTCCACCGAGTTGTCGGAGAAGTCGCCGACCATCTGGCCCATGACCTGCTCGACAGCGCCGCTGGCGGTGTCGGTCGCCAGCGGGATGAGCACCGCGGCCGCGCCGACGGCCGCCGTCGCGGGCAGGAAGGCGACGCCTGCGGCAACGCCCGCCGCGGCCCCGAACTCGACCCAGCCCGAACGCTTCTCGACCGCCTTCTCGTACTCCTCGTGGGTCTTGAGGTTCGTCGCCTCGACCTGGTCGGCCCGGGACTGGTCGAGCATGCCCTGCACCTCGGCGCCCACGCGCACGGTCGCCCGGGCCGCGCCCTCGTCGATCTTCCCGTCCGGCCCCACTGTGTTCTCCAGGGCGCTGCCGGTGTAGGCCTGCTCCGCCGTCGAAACCGTCGCGTAGGCGTCCGGGTGCTGGCCCAGGGTGCTGAGGAAGCTCCGCGCGACGCTCCGCCCGTTCCCGTCCGCGGTGTCCGCGAAGTCGAGGTGCGCGCCTTTGCCGTCGCCCGGCGCGAACACGCTGCCCGGGTCGTTCTTGTCCAGCGCCCAGTTGATGTCGTTGATGTAGCCGGCGCCCATGGTGCCCAGGCTGTCGGACATCGCCCCGTTGTCCTTGAGAAGCTTCGGGTCCGCGCCGTACTTCTCCATGACCTTTTCCATGACCGCGACGTTGTCCTCGTCCCGCACCACGCCGGCGTCCGGCTGCCCGTCCGGGTAGCCGAGCGTCGCCGCCTCCAGGGCGTGGCCGAGGGCGTCGGGCATCTGGTCGAGCGATGCCTTGAGCTCCTTGTCGTCCAGCGAGTTGACGTCGGGGAAGGACTCCCACTTCTCGTTGCCGAAGAAGTCGAGGTAGTTGTCGATGCCCTTGCCGAGGTTGGCCGTGGCGCCGGTGTTGACCGTGCCGTCCTCGTTGTAGGCCGTCGGGTCGTCCGCGAAGAAGTGCTTCGCCGCGTCAGGGCTGTTGCCGAGCGCCTCCAGCATGGCGGAGACCGGGTCGTACCCCGCCCCGTTCACACCGGAGGGGTTGAACGGGTTCTTGAACGGGCTGTTCACCACCTTGTTGTCGGCGAACATGTACGGGTCCTTCTGGTGGAGCTGCGCCACGTGTTCGGCGATCGGGTTGAGGAACTTCGCGTCGTAGTTCCCGTACCGCATGATCCCGCCGAGCAGCTGGTACCCGTACGGCCCGTTGTAGTCGTTCTTGCCCAGCGGAACGCGCTCCGTGCCCAACTTGCGGAGCTCCGGGCCCCACTTCTCGGTGAACTCCTTGTCGTGGGAGGCGGTGGCCAGGTTCAGGCCGAGGTTCTTCTGGAGCTCCTGGACGTCCTTGAGGCGCTCCGGGTCGACCTTGCCGTACTCGTACGTGTCCGTGGAGAGCTGGCCGAAGAACGCAAGCGACTTCTCGGGGCCGAGCTTCTGGTAGAAGTCCTTGGAGAACTCGACCGACGAACTGTTGTCCTTCAGAAGCTCGTTGAGCTGCTGAAGCTCGGTGTGCGTGATGTCACGGCCCTTGGCCGCCAGGGCGGCGGCGCGGTCCGCCTCCTCCTGGTCCAGCTTCGTGTACTTCGGGGCGCTGAAGTCCTTGCGGTCGCCGAAGTTGGCTTCGAGGGAGTTCTTGAAGGCGAGGTCGTCGTCGTTGCAGTTGTCGACGATGAGGTCGATCTTCTTCTGCCACGACGCGATGTTCTCCCGCTCCTGGTGCAGGAGGTCGGGGTAGTCGGGGTCGTGCCGGGCCGCGTTGCTCTCGGACAGGGGGTTCTTCGCCGCGACCTTGCCACTGCCGTCCACCTTGACACCGGCCGCCGGACCGTCGTGGTCCCGGATCCTGACCAGCTCGTCCTTGGCCTTCTTGATGGCCGTGTAGCCGTCTTCGAGGACCGACTTCACGCCCTTCGCCTCGGCCGCGGCGTCCGAGAACTCCTTGGTCGTCTTACCGATGAACTCCTTGGTGACCCCCGCGTTGACGCCCGCCCAGGACGCCCCGTCCGCCTTGGCCTTCATCCCGCTCGCGGCATCGGCGGCGAGCTTGTCCAGCTTTCCCGCCATCTCCGACCAGTCGTCGGCGGCGGCCTTCAGCTTCGCCACCGGGGCGTCGACTATGTCCTCGTACTTCAGCATGTGCGTGCTCCCCCGAGCCCTAGTTCATGTATTCCGTGAGCACGGATATCTTCGTCAGATCTCCGTCGACCTTCACCTCGTCCTTGGCGTGCTGCGCCTTGGTGTAATCGAGATGATTCGAGATCTGCGCACAGGAATCCAGCAGCGTCTTCAGATGGGTCTGCCAGGAGTCGTGCACCTTCAGCACGGCCGCACCGCTCGTGAAGTTCCCGCTGGTCAGCGCCGTCGCCGCGTCGGCCGTCGAGTCACGGGCGATGTTGCCCTCCTTCGTCAGCCGATTCCGCAGCCCGAAAGCCTCATTGCCGATGGCGCCGAGCTCGTCGTCATTGACCACCAGGTCTCCGTCGCCACCGCCACCACTGCCGCCGTCGGCCGGGACGTGGTCGATCTGCATGGCGGTCCGCTTGGCCGCCGCCGCGCGCAGTTCCGCCCATTCTTGCTCGAACGTCACGAATTCCCCCAAGTCCATCCGGGCAGGCCGCTCCACCGTATTCGCGCGGCCACCGACGCAATCACCGTATCGTCTGGATCCGCGCCGGCGCCCGGGCGGCTGGTGAGGATTCCCCGAATTACGGACGAAAGCGCCAACTCCCGCGTCAGCGAGCTGGCTTCCGGCGCGGCCCCCGCACCGCGGGGGATCGGCGAGGCCGACGCAGCAGGAGAACAGCGACGGGTGGACTTCGCTCGTGGACCTGAGTGGCCGCGATCGGCTCCGCAACTTAGACGTCGTTTCTTATGGCGTGGTCGCTCGTTGGTCTGTGCATGACGGATCTGGTTGAGCGGTTGGTGCCGGATGAGTTGTGGGTGTTGTTCCGGCGGGTGGTGCCGCCCACGGAGGTGAGGCGTCCGCAGGGCGGGGGCCGTCGTCGGGCCGGTGACCGTGAGGTTCTGGCGGCGGTCGTCTTCGTGGCCACCTCGGGCTGTACGTGGCGGCAGCTGCCGCCGGTGTTCGGCCCGGCCTGGCAGACGGTTTACCGGCGGTTCGCCCAGTGGAGCACGGACCGGGTCTGGGCCCGTCTCCACCGCGTGGTCCTGGACGAACTCGGGGCGCGGGGTGAGCTGGACTGGTCGCGGTGCGCGATCGACTCGGTCAGCGTCCGGGCGGCAAAAGGGGGCTTCTGACGGGACCGAATCCGACCGACCGAGGCAAGTTGGGATCGAAAATCCATCTGGTCACCGACCGGAACGGACTGCCGCTCTCACTCGGCATCTCCGGCGCCAACATGCACGACAGCCAGGGACTGGAACCGCTCGTCCGCGGAATCCCGCCCATCCGTTCCCGTCGCGGTCCACGCCGCAGGCGGCCGGCAAAGCTTCATGCGGACAAGGGCTACGACTACAACCACCTGCGGCGATGGCTTCGTTCACGCGGCATACGTCACCGCATCGCCCGCAAGGGAGTCGAGTCGTCCACCCGGCTCGGCCGTCACCGCTGGGTCGTCGAACGAACCGTCTCCTGGCTGGCCGGCTGCCGACGCCTCCACCGCCGCTACGAACGCAAACCCGAGCACTTCCTCGCCTTCGTCGGCATAGCAGCAACCCTCATCTGCCACCGACGACTCACCAAATGAGACAACCTCTTAAGGCACACCAAAGCGCCGCCCCTGGAGATCACGCGTCCGCCGGCCGGGGAACTCCCCAAGTGTCCAGAAAGCGGCTGGGACTTCGCACCAGTGCCCGACGAGGAACCCGACGCCGAGGACTCCGGCCGGGCCGGGTCGCCGAGCGGCCGCCCGGCGGGCTCAGGGCGCGGTGCCCGCGACCGCCGCCGGGGTGCGGGAGGGGCCGCCCTGCGCGGCGACGCGGCCGGGGATCAGCCCCGGGCGGCGCAGCACGACCGTCACCGCCACCAGCGCCACCGCGCTCGCCGCCCCCAGCAGGGCGAAGGTGAACCGGCCGGTCGCCTCGTACAGCGCGACGCCGATCAGCGGGCCGACGACGTTGCCGAGGTCGGAGACGAAGCCGAACAGGCCGTACGCCTTGCCGTCGTCGGCATGGGCCGCCTTCAGCTCCACCACACCCCGCCGCGCCGCCAGGAACAGCGTCGCGTAGCCGGCCATGTAGACCAGGAAGCAGGCGGCGACGACCCAGACGGAGGTGCCGGCGGCCAGCGCGCACAGGCCGACGGCGCTGAGCGCCAGGCCCGTCACGGTGAGGCGCCGCAGCGAAGGGGAGAAGCGGCCCATCAGCCACATGACGAACGCGGACACCGCCAGGCCCCCGACGAGCACGGCGGAGATCACGGAGCGGGAGGAGCCGTCGTCGACGGCGCGCAGGTGCATGGGGAGCAGAGGTTCCAGGGCCGAGTAGACGATGAAGGTGAACATGTCCATCAGGCCCAGCAACAGCGCCCACACGTACCAGCGGGACGGGGAGGCCGGGGCGCCCTCGGCTGTGGGGGGCTCCGTCGGCGCGGGTGCGCCGGTCCCTGCCGCCGCCTCCCCGGGGGCGCCGGTGTCCGCGGTCTTCCCGGCGTCGGGTCCGGGGATCGCCAGGACCAGGCCGACCGCCGTCACGGCCGTCACCACCGCCCCGCCGAGGAACAGCCCGGTGAGCCCCGCCGGCCCCGCCACGCCCGCGATGAGCGGCCCGAGGAGGAAGCCGGCGATGGCGGCGGCGCCGAAGGAGCCCATCATGCGGCTCGTCGGCACGTCGTAGCGACGGCACAGGGCGGCCATCCCTGCGTAGAGGGCGGGGCTGACCAGCCCTTCGCCCACGCCCCACACGACGCGGGCGGTGAGCAGGGTCACCCCGTCGGTCGCGAGGGCGGTGGCGGCGATGCCGACGGCGGCGAGCAGCATCGACAGCATGGCCACCCGGTCGGCGCGCCACCGGTCGACCCACCAGCCGCCGACGGGCTGCGCCAGTGCTTTCGCCGCCGCGAACAGCGCGAAGGTGAGCGCCACCACCAGCGGGCCCGCACCGACGCGGTGCTCCAGGTCCGGCACGAACGGGATCATGACGGTGTAGGAGGCGTTCACGCTGACGACGGCCGCCAACAGCAACGCCGCGCGACGCCGGGCCGCTCCCATCGACTACTCCCCCTCGATGTAGGCGGACAGTTCCGCGTGCATGCGCCGCAGTTCGGGGACCAGGTCCGGGCGCGGGCCGGGTGCGTAGACGAGGGCGTACAGGTCCGTTCCGGTCAGCGCGTGCCGCTCCTTGAAGCGGTAGTTGTCCCGGCCCCACTCCAGGCGCCGCACACCGTTGGCGTAGGCCCACTCGGTGCCGCGGTACATCAGCGCCACGTACGTGCTCAGGTCGTGCAGGGTGGCGTAGCTGACGCCGCCGCACATGAAGGTGACCTCGGTGCCGCGCCGGAAGGCGAAGAACGCGCCGACGAGCCGGCCGTCGACCTCCGCGACGAGGAGGAACGCCCCCGGAATCTCCAGCAGGGCGGTCAGCGACGCCTCGTCGAAGAGCGGCGGCCAGTCGTTCTTGTCGCTGGTGTCGACCGTCAGCGGGTACACGGCGGGCACCAGGGCGCGCGCCTCCTCCCCCTCCACCACCCGTACCGTCAGGCCGCGTTCGTCGGCACGGCGCAGGCGCCGCGCCACGTCCCGGCGGATCTTGTTGGTGGTGCGGTGGAGCTGGGTGTCGAGGTCGTCGGCGAGGTCGGTGGCGTAGGTGCGTTCCAGCAGCAGGCGCCCCACCGGCTCACCGGCCACCCGCAGCCAGTCCTCCACCCCCTCCTCGGTGAGGTTGGGGACGACGAGGAGTTCCCCGACGCCCTCGGCGATCCACTCCATGGCGGTGGTGTGGGCTCCCTCGATGAGGGCGGCGGGCACGTGACCGCGGCGGGTGTACATGGAATAGGGCGAGCCGGCGAAGACGACGGGGTCGCCGAAGCGGCCGACGAGGTCCACCTGCCGTTCGTAGCCGTCCCAGAAGGGGCTCTCGTGCAGGGCGTACAGGGGCAGCACCGCCACCCCGTCGTCGGCGCGGGCGCCGGGGGCGTCGGGGTCGGTGTGCACGTACGCCGTGCGGGCGCGGCGTTCCACGGTGACCCGCTCCCAGCCGCGCAGCCAGGGCTCCGAGTCGTACAGGCAGCTGGGCGCCACCTGCTCGGGCACCGTCGGTGAGATGCGCCAGGTGGGCGCGGTCACGACGCCCCGCCCGGTTCGCGTGACGTCCATCCCGCAACCTCCTGCTCGGCCGTCCTGGTCACACCCGGGCCACGGTAGGAGCGAGCGCTCTCACGACGCTCTCACCGGGTGCTTTCACGACGCTCTCACCGGGTGCTCTCACGGCGCTCTCACCCGGGGCTCTCACGGCGCTCTCGCCCGGGGGCCCCGCGAGGTTCTCACCGGGCGGTCTCACGCCGCTCTCACCCGGGGCCCCGCGTCGCTCTCGTCGGCGCGGAGCGGGGTGAGAGGGGCGGGAGAACGGCGGACCGTAGCGTCCCAGCCGGGCCGCGGCCCACGGCGCCCGGCCGGCGCCGGGCACGACGAGAGAACAGTCAGGCTCCGCCTCAGCTCACCTGGAGAGAGAAATGACGGCACAGCTGGCGATGTTCGGTAACAAGCCCGTGGTGGAACCGGAGCACCGGCGGCTGGAGTGGCCGGTGGTGACGCAGGCCGACAGGGACGCCGTGCTGCGGGTCCTGGACAGCCGCAAGTTCACCGTCGGCGCGAAGAACGAGCCGGAGATCAGCGGCCTGGAGAGCGAGTGGGCCGAGTTCTGCGGCACCCGCCACGCGGTGGCCGTCAACAGCGGCACGGTGGCGCTGGAGTTGGCGCTGACGGCGCTGGGCATCCAGCCCGGTGACGAGGTCATCGTGCCGGCGCTGAGCTACGTGGCGACCGCGATGGCGCCGCTGTACCAGCTGGCGGTGCCGGTGTTCGTCGACATCGACCCCGTCACCTTCAACATCGACGTCACCCGCATCGAGGAGAAGATCACCAACCGCACGCGTGCCATCATCCCCGTCCACCTGGGTGGGCTGCCCGCCGACATGGACGAGATCCGGGCCCTGGCGCGGCGCCACAACCTGCTGGTGATCGAGGACGCCGTGCAGGCGCAGGGCGGCAAGTACCGCGGTGAGACGGCCGGTTCGATGGGTGCCGCGTCGGTGTTCAGCCTCAACGTGGAGAAGTCGATCCCGACGTGCGGCGAGGGCGGGCTGATCGTCACCGACGACGAGGAGGTCGCCACGCGCTGCCGCAGTCTGCGCGTGCTGGGCGAGGACCTGAGCACGGACGAGCGGCTGTACGTGTCCGCCACGCGCGGCTCCAACCTCAAGCTGTCCTCCGTGCTGGCGGCGTTCACCCGGGCGCAGCTGGACCGGTTCTGGGACTACCAGGAGCGGCGGGACAAGAACATCCCGGTGTTCCTGGACCGGCTGGCGGCGCTGCCCGGCATCGTCGTCCCCACCGTGCCGGAGGACCGCACCCACATGTGGCACATGCTGCGGTTCCGCTTCGACCCGAGCGCGGCGGGCCTGGAGGGCGTGGAGGCCGGTCCGTTCCGGCAGGCTCTGCGCCGGGCGCTGCTCGCCGAGGGGGTGCCGCTGACCCACTACCAGATCATCCCGCTGCCCGGTCAGCCGGTGTTCCAGAAGCAGGACGCCTACGGCAAGGGCTACCCGTGGACGCTGCCGGGCGTCAACCCGCAGCGGTACGACCTCGCGGACTACCCCGTCACCTGCCAGGTCATCGAGGACTCGCTGTGCCTGCGCCGCATGCACCTCAACCCGGACGCGGGCCCGGCGCTGGACGCCTACGCGACCGCGTTCGAGCGGGTGTGGGAGAACCTGGACGTCATCGGGCGCATCGCCCGGTCGCTGGACTACGCGCCGCCGTGGGCGGTCGTGCCGGGTCACGGGGCCGCCGGGAGGACCGCGTGAGCGTGCCGCTGGCGCGCCCGGTGTCCGCGCAGGCGGCGACCGATCACCCGTCCGTACCGTCCGCGCCGGGGCTGGTCCCCGGCCCGGCCCCGGAGCTGGTCGAGGGGTTGCCCACCGACCCCCACGACGACCTCCGGGAGAAGGCGCTGGCGGTGCGGGAGCACGTGCTGCGGATGGCGGCCGGCACGGTCGGCGCGCACATAGGCGGCTGTCTGTCGGCGACCGACCTGCTGGTGGCGCTGCACTTCCGGGTGCTGCGGATCAGGCCCGAGGAGCCCCGGTGGGAGGGGCGCGACCGCTTCGTGCTGAGCAAGGGCCACGCGGGGGCGGCACTGTACGCCACCCTCGCCGAACGGGGCTTCTTCCCGACGGCGGACCTCGACACCTACGGCACGCCCGCCGGGCATCTGGGGGCGCACCCGACTCCGGCGGTGCCGGGGGTGGAGTTCGCCACCGGGTCCCTCGGTCACGGCCTGTCGCTGGCCACCGGGCTGGCGCTGGCCGCGCACCGGGCGGGGGCGGACACCCGCGTCTACACCCTGCTGGGCGACGGGGAGTTGCAGGAGGGGTCCAACTGGGAGGCGGCGATGTCCGCCGCGCACCTGGGGCTGGACAACCTCACCGCCGTCGTCGACCGGAACCGGCTGCAGATCAGCGGCGGCACGGAGGAACGCATGGGGCTGGAGCCGCTGGCCGACAAGTGGCGCGCCTTCGGGTGGCGGGTGACGGAGACCGACGGGCACGACTTCACGCGGCTGGTGCCGGCGCTGGAGCGGCCCCCGGTACCGGGCCGCCCGTCGGTGGTCATCGCCGACACCGTCAAGGGCCGGGGGGTGCGACACCTGGAGCACCGTAAGCAGGGGCACTTCGCGAAGCTGTCGGCGTCCGCGTACGACAGGGCGCTGGCCGCGCTGCGGGCCGGGCGGTGAGCGGCGTGCCGGTACCGGCCACCCCCGCCCCCGCCTCCGCGCAGGACGCCGTGGCCGCCCACGCGCCGTCGTGGGACGGCTCGGACCGTACCGCCTACCGGATCACGCTGCTGGAACTCGCCCTGTCCGACGGGCGGATCTGGTGCCTGGACTCCGACATGGGCGGCCTGGAGAAGTCGTTCCAGGCGGCGCTGCCCGACCGGTACGTGGACCTGGGCATAGCCGAGGCGAACATGGTGTCGGTCGCGGCGGGCCTGGCGGCGACCGGCGTACGGCCGTTCGTCAACACCATGGCCGCGTTCGCCTCCGCGCGGGCCCTGGAGCAGGTGAAGACGGACATCGCCTATCCCGGTCTGCCGGTACGGATCGTCGCCACCCACTCCGGGTTGTCCGCCGGGCACCTGGGGCCGACCCACCACGCCACGCAGGACTTCGCGGCGCTGCGGACGCTGCCCGGGATGACGGTGATGACGCCCGCCGACGCCGACGAGACGGTACGGATGGTGCGGGCGGCGGCCGACCTGCCGGGACCGGTGTACATCCGGCTGGGCCGGGCGGCGACGGAGTCGGTGGGCGGTCCGGCGGAGTTCACCGTCGGGCGGGCGCGGCGGCTGCGGGAGGGCGGGGACGTGACGATCGTCGCGGCCGGCTCCCTCCCGGTGCTCTTCGCGCTGCAAGCCGCCCGGTCGCTGGCCGCCGAGGGCGTCCGGGCCGCCGTCCTGGACATGCACACGATCAAGCCGTTGGACGTGGCGGCGCTGGTGGAGGCGGCCCGCGCCGGCGCCGGCCTCGTCACGGTCGAGGACCACTCGGTGCTCGGCGGACTCGGCGGCGCCGTCGCCGAGACGCTCTCCGCGCACGCTCCGGCGCGGGTGGTGGCGTTGGGGGTCCCCGACGTGTTCGCCACCCGGCCGGGCGGGCACCGGGAGCAGCTGGCCGGCGCCGGCGTCACCGCCGAGGCCGTGCACCGCGCAGCGCGGGCCGTCGTCGACGGCCGCCCCTACGACCGCCATCCGCACCACCCGCACCATCACCAGCACGACCCGCACCATGCCCCGCACCACCCGACCGAAGAGGAGAACGTGTCATGACCACCGCCGTCACCAGCGCCTGCCCCGAGTGCGCGCAGAGCGTCCCCGCGCCCGCCGACGTCCGCGTCGCGTCCATCGTCGTCTGCCCGTCCTGCTCCGTGGAGCTGGAAGTCATCATCGCGAGCCCGGTCGAGTACGCGCTCGCGCCGGAGATCGAAGAAGACTTCGGGGAGTGACCGTGCAGACGAGTGCGTCACCGGACGGCACCCTCGCCGTCCTCACCACGCGGATCCGGCTGGAGGAACGGCTGATCCTGGAGGCCCTGGAACACCGGGGCGTGCCGCACGAGTCCGTGGATGACCGCACCCTGGTCCGCGACCTCGCGTCGCGGACCGGGGTGCGCCACCGCGGCGTGCTGAACCGGATCATGTCCCACACCCGCAGCCTCTACGCCGCCCGCCTGTACGAGTCGGCGGGGCACACGGTGTTCAACACCGCCGACGTCATCGACGTGTGCGGCGACAAGCTCCGTACCTCCCTCGCCCTCGTCGACGCCGGTGTCCCCACCCCTCGTACCGTCGTCGCCCTCACCCCCGACGCCGCCCTGCGCGCCGTCGAGGAGATCGGGTACCCGGCAGTGCTCAAACCGCTCGTCGGGTCGTGGGGGCGGCTGCTGTCGAAGGTCAACGACCGCGACGCCGCCGAGACCGTCATCGAACACCGGCAGTCCTTGCGCTCCCCCCAGCACTCGGTGTTCTACGTCCAGGAGTTCATCGACGCGCCCGGCCGGGACATCCGCGCGCTGGTGCTGGGCGACCGGGTCGTGGCGGCGGTGTACCGCACCTCCGACCACTGGATCACCAACACCGCGCGGGGCGCCTCCACCCAGGTGTGCGAGGTGACGCCGGAGCTGGCGAAGCTCGCCCTCGCTGCGGCGGAGGCGGTCGGCGGCGGCATGCTCGCCGTCGACCTCATCGAACGCCGCGACGGCGAGGTGCTGGTGACGGAGGTCAACCACACGATGGAGTTCCACGGCCTGATGGCCGCGACCGGTCTGGACGTCGCGGGCCTCGTCGTCGACCACGTCCTGGACGCCCTGCGCGACGAGGAGGTGACGGCGGCGTGAAAGCCACCGTGGTCGGCGCCGGCGGCTACATCGGCGGCGAACTGCTCCGACTGCTGCTGGGACACCCCCACCTGGAGCTGGCGCAGGCCACCTCCACCCGGCTGCGCGGCCGCCCCCTCCACGCCGCGCACCCCAACCTGCGCGGGGCCAGCGCACCGGCGTTCATCGCCTCGGAGGACGCCACCGAGTCCGACGTGGTGTTCCTCGCCGTGCCCCACGGCGCGTCGGCGGAGGCGGTGGAGCGCTGGTCGGCACTGGCGCCCACCGTCATCGACCTCAGCGCCGACCACCGCGTCCACGACGACGCCCTCCGCGCACGCCACTACCCGAAATCCACCGCCACCCGGGAGTGGCTGGACCGCTTCCAGCCGGGCGTACCGGAGTTGTACCGGGAACGGCTGCGCGGCGCCTCGCACATCGCGGTGGCCGGGTGCATGGCCGGGGCGGGCATCCTGGCCCTGCACCCGCTGGCCGCCGCCGGTCTGGTGGCGGGGCCGGCACTGGTGGACGCCCGTACCGGCTCCAGCGGCGGCGGCCGGGTGCCCGACGAGGGCAGCCACCATCCGGAGCGGGCGGGCGCGCTGCGCATGGCGAAACCGCACGGGCACCGGCACACCGCGGAGATCGAGCAGGCCTGCGGGGTGCCGGTACGGATGACGGTCACCGCCGTCGACGCCGTCCGGGGCATCCAGGTGGCGGTGCACATCACCCCGTCCCGGCCCGTCACCGAGCGGGAGGTGTGGGCGCTGTACCGCGACGCCTACGGTGGCGAGCCTTTCGTACGACTGGTGCGGGAGCGGTCCGCGCTGCGCCGCATGCCCGACCCGAAGATCCTCAGCGGGACGAACTTCTGCGACATCGGCCTCTCCCTCAACTCCGAGGGGGACCACCTGATCGTGGTGGCGGCCATGGACAACCTGGTGAAAGGTGGTGCCGGCAATGCCGTCCAGTGCGTCAACATCGCCGCCGGACTCGAGGAGTCGGCGGGACTTTCCTTCGCCGGGCTCCACCCGGCCTGAGCGGATCGTCGTCAAGCTCGGAGGTTCCCTGCAGGAGCGGATCGGCGACGCCGGCGCCGACATCGCCCGCCTGAGCGCCGCCGGGCACCACGTGGTCGTGGTGCACGGCGGGGGCGCCGAGGCGGACCGGCTCGCCGCCGAACTCGGGCGGCCCACACGGCGGATGACCGCCCCCGGCGGCCGGCAGAGCCGCTACACCGACGGCCCCGCCCTCGACGTGCTCGCCATGGCGATGCTGGGCCGCGTCAAGCCGACGCTGCTGGCGGCGCTCAGCGGCTCGGGGCTGTGGCCGGTGGGGCTCTCGGGACTGGACGGGACGCTCGTCACCGCGCAACGCAACCCGCCGGCGCGGGCGGTGGTGGACGGGGTGGAATGCGTGGTGCGCGACGACCACTCCGGCCGCATCGGCGAGGTCGACCCGGCGCTGCTGCTGACGCTGCTCGGCGGCGGGTTCACCCCGGTCGTCTCCCCGCCGGCGCTGGACGCGGCGGAGGGCATGGTCAACGTCGACGCCGACCGGCTCGCCGCCCGCCTGGCCGTCGCGGTGGGGGCCGACTGGCTCATCCTGCTGTCGGACGTCCCCGGACTGCTGCGCGACGGCACGGACGCGACCAGTGTCGTGGAGCGGCTGCCGCACGACGAGTTGGACGCCCACCTGCCGATGGCGTCGGGGCGGATGCGGGTGAAGGTCCGCAGCGCCGCCGAGGCGTTCGCCGGCGGGGTGCCGCACGTGGTGATCGGTGACGGGCGGCTGGAGTCGCCCGTGACCGCGGCACGCGCGGGCGCGGGCACGACGTTCGTCGCCGGTGCGCGCCCCGCGCCGGCCGGGCGGAAGACGCGCGGGAGGGCCACGGCCCCCTCGTCGTCCACCGGGTCCGCGCGATCGTCCGCGCGGACCTCCGCACGGGGCGGGGCCGCGGCCGCCGTCCCGGGGTCGGCCCGATGAGCGCCGCTCCGGCCGAGCGTGCCGAGACGCTGCTGCGGCGCATGGTGGAGATCCCCTCCCCCTCCGGCTCCGAACAGGACCTTTCCGCTTACCTGGAGCGGGAGTTGACGGAGTGGGGGTTTCGCACCCGGCGGGACGGCGTGGGGAACGTCCTGGCGGAGAGAGGACCCGCCGACGGGCCCGTCATCATGCTGGTCGGCCACATGGACACCGTCCCCGACCCGGTGCCGGTACGGCGGGAGGGGGACCTGCTCTACGGGCGGGGCACCGTCGACGCCAAGGGGCCGCTGGCGACGATGGTGTGCGCCGCCGCGAGCGCGCGGACGGGACCGGTGCGGATCGTGGTCGCCGGGGTCGTGGAGGAGGAGACGTTCGGCCGTGGTGCCACCCACCTCGCGCTCGGGCCCCGGCCGGACGCGTTGATCGTCGGTGAGCCCAACGGGTGGGCCGGTGTGGGCATCGGCTACAAGGGCCGGGTGGTGGTGCGCTACGAGGTACGGCGCCCCGCGGTGCACACCGCGTCACCGGAGGAGAAGGCGTCGGAGGCGGCGGTCGCGTTCCACCGGGCGGTGGTCGGCTACTGCGAGGAGCACGTCACCGGGCCGCGCGCCTTCGACCAGCCGCTGACGACGCTGCTGCACGTGGAAGGCACCATCGAGCACGCCCGGCTGACGCTGGCCGTACGCACCCCGCCCGGCTTCGACCTGCCGCGCTTCGAGGCGTTCCTCACCGAGGCGGCCCGGGACGCGCGGCTGTGGATCGACGACCGCACCCCGGCGGTGCGCGTGGACCACCGGGGTGCGGCCGTGCGGGCGCTGTGCGCCGGCATCCGCGCCCAGGGGGGTCGCCCCACGTTGAAGCTGAAGACGGGGACGGCGGACCTGAACATCCTGGAGCCCGCCTGGGGTTGTCCGGCGGCGGTGTACGGGCCCGGGGACTCCGCGCTGGACCACACCGACCACGAGCACATCGACCTGCGCGAGTACGCCACCGCGATCGAGGTACTCCGGCACGGCCTGGAGGCACTGGCGGCGGAGCTCGCCGCCAGTGCCGCACCGGAGGCGGAGGCGGTGGTGGCGGGCCGGTGAACCGGGACCGACCGGCGCCCCCGCCGTCCGGACACTCCGGGCGGCGGGGGCGGCGGTCGGGGTCAGTGGCCGTACGGGGCACCTCGCGCGCGGGGTGCCCCGTACGGCCCGTGCCGCCGCAGGCCCTGTCCGGCCGGTCCCGTCGGGTGTGCGGCGCCCGACACGCGTGGTCAGACGTTCACCGGGTGCCCGTCGATGATCCGCTGGTGCAGGTCCTGGAGACGGGCGCACGGGTCGAGGCCGACGTGGCTGACGAGGGCGGCGCGCCCGGCACGGTAGGTGGCGAGGGCGTCGGCACGCCGGTCGGAGAGGTACAGCGCCGTCATCAGGCGGCCCCGCAGCTGTTCCCGCAGGGGGTGTTCGTCGACCAGGAGGCTGAGCTCACCGACGAGCTCCCGGTGGCGTCCCAGGCCGAGTTCGGCGTCGAAGCACTCCTCCAGCAGCGTCAGGCGGCGCTCCGCCCAGTACGCGGCGACGGGTGCCAGGCCCCGGCTGGTGAGGCCGGCGAGAGGTTCGCCGCGGAAGAGGGCCAGGGCGGCGCGGTAGTGCTCGACGGCGCCCTCCAGGTCACCGGCGGCCCGGCCCCGCTCTCGGTGTCTCTCGAACTGGCGGGTGTCCAGGCCGTCGTCGGACACCCGCAGCAGGTAGCCCCCGCGGACGGTCTCTATGAGGTCGGGGGGACCGCCGGCCTCCGTCCACGCCTTGCGCAGGCGCCACACACACGTCTGGATCTGCTTGTCGGCGGTTGCGGGCGGTGTGCCGCCCCATACCGCGTCCACCAGCCGGCTGACCGGGACGACCCGGTCGGCCTCCGTCAGCAGCACGGCCAGAACCGTCAGCTGGCGGCTCTCGGGAAGGTGTACGTCACGGCCGTCGACGCGCACGCGCAGGGGCCCGAGGAGGGCGAAGGACACCTCGGGGACGCGCCGCCCGCTCAGGCGGGGAACGGGTGCGGTGGCGGTGGCGGTGGCGGTGGCGGTGGCGGTGGCGGTGGCGGTGAACTGGTTGCGGGAGGTGCGGGGGGTGGTGCCGGAGGAAGGTGCCAGACGCATGGGATTCTCCGGTTCTGCAGAGGGTCGGGCCCACGGCGGGTCCGTCCGGCGTGGGTTGGCGCGACAGAGCGGGAAGCGGCGGATGCGGAGGCGGTGCGGCCCTGGGCGGGACGGGCGGCGGAGACCCCGTCCGGTGGGACCGCCACGGGGTGCGGCCCCGTGGCGGTGGGACCGGGCGGGGGCGACGTCGCGGGGGAGGTCGGTCGTCCTCGCGGTCGGTCGTCCTCGCCGTCGGTCGTCCTCGCCGTCAGTCGTCCTCGCCGTCCTGCGGCATCTTGAAGACGGAGAGGTAACGCAGCGGCGTGCGGGCCTGGAAATGGCTGTGGTGCGATCCGACGGCGGCGGCGAACACGTCCCCGGTGGTCATCGTCACGCCCTGGTTCACGCAGGTGCCCTCGATGACGTAGAGGAACTCGGTGTGGGCGTGGACGTGCGGGTCGGTGACGTACCCGGGCTCCGCCTCGACCAGGGCCATGAGGTAGCCGTCGGCCCGGGCGGTGAGGCGGGCACGGGCCTTGCCGTCGGAACCCCAGGGGACCCACGGCACCGAGTCGTCGACGTGGACGATGGACCAGCCCTCCAGGGAAGGGGTGCCGGGCAGCTGGGCGAGGGGGGCGTCCGACGGGGTGTCCGGCGCGGGGGCGGCCGCGGTGTCCGGCGCGGTGTCCGGTGTCGTGCCGGGGTCGGTGGTCGTCACGGATTCGGAAACGGCGGGCATGGCGCTCCTGGGAGGCGGCCCACACCCCCGGAGGCGCCGGGGCCACCGGGGGCAGGGACCGCTGGGTCGGGGAGGTGGTGCGGGAAGGGAGGGTCGGTGGTGCGGGAAGGAGGGTCAGATGGCGGCCGCGGCGGCGCGCTCGGCGTCGGGGACGCCCTCGCCGGGTGCCGCGTCCGGGGCGGATGTCCGACGCGGGATGCCGAGGGCGCACACCGCGCCGGCCAGCACCACCCCGACGCCCACCCACACCGCCGGGTGCAGGCCGTCGACGAACGCCTGCGGCGACGCGGCGGAGCCGGAGCCGGCGAACACGGTGCTCAGCACGGCGATGCCCAGCGCCCCGCCGACCTCGCGGACGGTGGTGTTGGCACCCGACGCCTTCCCCACGTGCTGCGGGCCGACCGATCCCATCACCACCGCGGCGGTCGGCGCGAACACGAAGCCCATGCCGATGCCGGCGACGGCCATCGGCGCGACGAGGGTGGCGTACGGGGTGTCGGCGTCGGCGACGAGGTTGATCCAGGCCAGGCCCGCGCCCTGCAGGAACAGCCCCAGCGCCATCAGGCGCCCGCCGCCCACCTTGTTGGTCAGCAGGCCCGCCACGGGGGCGACGAACATCGGCATCAGCGTCCAGGAGAGGGTGCGCACACCGGCCTCCAGCGGGGAGCGCGGCGGGGCGATCTGCAGGTACTGGGCAAGGAGGAACAGCGAACCGAAGACGCCGAAGTACATGGCGGCGGAGACGACGTTGGTGAGGGTGAACGCCCGCACCTTGTAGAACGACAGCGGCAGCATCGGCTGCGGCGTGCGGCGCTCCCACAGCAGGAACACCACCAGCAGGACCACCGCGGCCGCGAAGGAGCCGATGACGGTGGCGGAGGTCCAGCCGTCGGTCTCTCCGTGCACGATGCCCCACACGGCGGCGAACAGCGCGGCGGAGGCCAGCACCATGCCGGGCAGGTCCAGGCTCACCCCGTCCTGGCGGCTCTCCCGCAGCACGAAGCGGATCAGCGGCAGGGCGACGATGCCGACGGGCACGTTCACCCAGAAGATCCACTGCCAGTCGAGCCCCTCGACGACGGCGCCGCCGACGACCGGGCCCAGGGCGACGGCCAGGCCGCTGATCCCCGACCACAGGCCCAGAGCCAGGCCGCGCAACCGGCTGGGCACCGCCTGCGACAGCAGGGTCAGCGACAGCGGCATGACGGCGGCACCGCCGACGCCCTGGACGGCGCGGGCCGCGATCAGCTCACCGCTGGTGTCGGCCAGGCCGCAGAAGACGGACGCGACGGTGAACAGGACGATGCCCAGCATGAACACCCGCCGCCGCCCGAACCGGTCGCCGAGGGCGGCGCCGGTCAGGAGCAGACAGGCGAAGCTCAGCACGTAGGCGTTGACGAACCACTGCAACGCCTGGGTGTCGGCGTTCAGTTCGCCGGCGAGGGTGTGCAGGGCGGTCGAGACGACCAGGTTGTCCAACGCGACCATGAACATCGGAACGCTGCACGCCACGATCGACAGCCACAAGGGCACCGACCGGGGTTCGGGCTTGGTCATGGTGAGGCTCTCCAACGGAACGGTCCACCGCGGGGCGGACGGGTGGGATCGGGCGGGATCGGACGGGGCGGAAACCGGACGGGGCGGGTGCGGGGAGCGGCGTCAGGAAGCGGACGGGCCGGGCTCGCCGGAGGGGCCGGAGCCGGTCTGCCCGGCGTCCTGCGCGTCCTGTTCGGCCATGCGCTGCGCCAGGCGCGCCTTGGCGTCCGCCCAGGTGATGGGGAGTTCGCCGACGGGGACCTCCCAGAAGGTGAAGTCCGAGCGGCGCATGGTGGGCCGCAGCCCGTTCATGATCGACTTGTGGGGTTCGGTCTTCGCGTAGTCGTACAGCAGCTCGCGGCTCTCCCAGGCGGACAGCGTCCAGAAGGTGCGTCGCAGCGGGTCGGCGATGAGGGAGGCGCCGAGGGCCCCCTTCGCGCCACGCACCTGCTTCCAGGCGCTCAGCGAGCGCAGGAAGAACTTCGGCACGTCCTTGAGGGACCGCACTTCCAGGCGGGAGGCCATGACGAGTGCGCCGGTCAGACCGGTGCTCGGAGGGTTCGGGGTGGTCCAGGGGAGGGTGGGCACAGCGGTGCTCCCGACATGGAGGGCCCCGCGCGCGATCCCTCGCGGACCCCGCTCGTGACCTATTGGACAGTGACACTACCCATGATAGACAGTAGGACTATCGAGTGGCCAGAAGGAAGGTGAACATCGTGCGAATCTCCGAACTCAGCAAGCACAGCGGCGTCTCCGTGCCCACGATCAAGTACTACATTCGTGAGGACTTGCTGCCCCCCGGCCGCCTCGTCTCCGCCACCCAGGCCGAGTACGACGATCAGCACCTGCGCCGGCTGCGGCTGTTGCGGGCGCTGATCGGGACGCGCGGTCTGTCCGTGGAGGCCACCCGCCAGGTGCTCCTCGCCCTCGGCGAACGCAGCTCCTCCCCCCACCACGTCCTCGGCCTGGCCCTGGGCGTCATCCGGGTGGGCAGGGAACAGGCCGAGCAGGCGCCGCCGGCACCACCCGCGTCGTCCGGGGACTCCGGGGGCACGGCGGGCTCCGGGGGCACGACGGACTCCGGGACGTCCGGGGACTCGGGGGACACGGACGGCGCCGAGCAGTCCGTCGTCGAGCTGCTGGACGAACTGGGCTGGCACGTCAGCAAGAACGCCCCGGCCCGGGAGGCGCTCGCCGACACCCTCACCGCCCTGCGGCGGTTCGGCGTCGCCGACGACTGGCGCGCGCTTCTCCCGTACGCGCGTCTGGCGGCCGACACCGCCCGCCTCGACCTCAACCAGCTGGACGGGTTGGGCGACCCGCTGGAGATGGCGGAGCGGGCCGTCGTCGTCACGACCCTGCTGGAACCTGCCCTCCTGGCGCTGCGCCGCCTCGCGCAGGAGCACGAGTCGGCGCGGCGCCACGAGTGGTGAGCGGCGCGGGCCCCGGCCCGGGGCCTCTGCGCCACCTCACCCGCTTCCGGGCCCCTGCCCCGCCGCCGGGCCCCGCGCTCAGCCGTCCAGTTCGGCCAGCAGCCGCACCGCGGCCTGCTTGCCCGACGCCCACGCCGCCTCGTGCGAGCCGATCTGGTCCACGCCCAGCTTCGGGGAGTGGAAGTAGGAGCCGGCCAGCTTCACGCGGGTGTTCTCGTTGACCCGGTAGATGTCCTTCTGCAGCTCCCGGACCGCACCGTCGAGGATGGGGTGGGTGTAGCGGAAGCGGGCGATGACCTTCTCCGGGTCCAGCTCGCGCGGGTAGTCGAGGGTGACGAAGTAGTCGCGGCGGGAGGTGAAGTCGTGCAGCTTGTTGAGGTAGTACACGACGTAGGTGCGCGGCGCGCCGTCCACCTCCACCTTGCCGTAGTTCCACGACTCCCAGCGCTCGCGGCCACCGGAGATGACGGAGGTGTCGGTGCTCAGCGCCACGTCGGAGGCGTTGTAGCGGACGGTGGACAGTACGGAGCGCTGGTGGTCGGTGGGGTTGCCCAGCAGGGCCAGTGACTGGTCGGCGTGGGCGGCGAGGATGACGTGGTCGTAGCGCTCGCGGCCCTTGGCGGTGACCACGGTGGCGTGGTCCGCGCCCTGCTCGACGGCGGTCACCGGGTCACCGGTGCGGATCTCCGGGCCGATGGCGGCGATGGCCTTGCGCACGTAGCTGATGGAGCCCCCGCCCACCGTGCGCCAGTCGACGCGGCTGCCGCCCAGGCCGCCCTCGTCGTGGCCCATGAAGAAGGCGATGACGGTGGCGGCCGGCATCTCCCAGATCTGCTCGGCCGGCACCGACCACACCGCGGAGCACAGCAGGATGAGGTAGGAGTGGCGGAACTCGGCGCTGTAGCCGCCCGCGTCGAGGTACTCCTGCATCGGCATCTCCGCGCGCCCGCGCAGGAAGTCGCGGCGGCCCTCGGTGTGGAACCGGCGCACCTCCCGCCACACGGGCAGGAACTCCGGCGTCGCCGCGTACCGGGCGGTGATCTCCTCCTCGGGAAGGTCCAGCTCCCGCGTGCCGTACTCCAGTCCCGAGTCCAGGTCGAAGAAGTTGAAGCCGCCGGGGTGGTCGACCATCTCCACGCCCAGTTCGTCGAAGACCGGCGTCATGGTGGGGTAGGCGAGGCGGTTGAAGACGATGAAGGCGGTGTCCAGGCCCAGGGTGCGGCCGTCGTCCTCGACCTCGACGGTGTTGGCGTGGCCGCCGAGCCGGTCCTCCTTCTCGTAGAGGGTGATGTGGGCGCGCTCGCGCAGGTGGTAGGCGGCGGAGATGCCGGACGGGCCGGCGCCGACGACGGCGATGCGGGGCGTGTGGGGCTGCGACATGGTCTCTCCACGGTCGGGTGCTGCGGGGGCTGACGGACGGGGGGTGGCTCGGGTTGGGTGGCTCAGGTGGTGAGTGGCCCGGGCGGGCGCGCCGGTCCGGGCGTACGGGCGGCGGGGTCCTGGAGGGCCAGCCCCAGGACGTGCCGGGGGCCGGGGCGCATCAGGCGCAGGCGCCAGGTCGCGGCCTCGGCGACGGACAGCCGCGGGTCGTCGACGGTGAGGGTGACGCCGCCTGGGCCGTCGGGGTGGCTCGGGCCGGTGGGGCGGCTCGGGCCGGTGGGGCCGGTGGGGTCATCGGGGGCGGTGGGGTCATCGGGGGCGGTGGGGTCGCCGTCGCGGAACGTGAAGGAGGCCAGGGGGCGGGTCAGGCCGGTGCCGAGCGCCTTGAGGTACGCCTCCTTCAGCACCCACAGCTCCGCCAGCCGCACCGCGCGGGCCTCACCGTCCAGGGCGGCGAGAGCGGCGCGCTCCGCGGGCGCGAGGTGCGGCGGCAGGTGGATCACGGCGTCGGGGCGGGCGGGGACGCTCTCCACGTCCACCCCGCAACCGCCGTGCCGGGTGACGACGCAGGCGAGGAGCCCCTCGGTGTGCGAGACGTTGAACCGCAGCCCGTCGTCCGGGGGCGGCAGCTCGGGACGGCCCCACGGACCGGTGGTGAAGCGCCACCGGTCCGGGGGACGGCCGTCGGCGGCGCTGAGGGCGTGCCGGACGAGCAGGCGCGCGCCGAGGTAGCGGCGGCGCGCCCCCGGCCCCCGCAGGCGCGCCCACCGGGTGCGTTCCGCCTCGCTCAGCGCGCCCGTACCGCCCACCCGGGCGGCGAAGGCGTCCACCGCCGTCTCCGGCAGCAGGTGCAGCGTCGCGGGGCCCGGGGCGAGGTGGTGGACGACCGGGGCGGACCGGGTGCCGGCGTCCGCTGGGAGGAGGTCGGTGGGGCGTGGCGGGGGCACTGGCGGCAGCTCCTCTCAAGGACGGGCGGACGGGACGGGCGAACGGAGGGGTGCTACGGACGGGGCGGGTGCCCCGGACGGGGCGGGGCGGCGGACCGCACCCGCCCCGCCCCACCCGTCAGCGCCGCACGGTCTCCGCGTCCAGCTCCCGTGGCGCGAGCGGGAACTGCCAGTGCGAGAACAGCTGGTCGGAGCTGTGGAAGTGCCGCAGCACCCGCATGACCTCGTCGACCACCGCCGCGTCGGTGACCGACTCGTGGGGGGCCAGGCACCGTCGCAGCCGCTCCAGTTGCAGCAGCAGCAGCGCCCCGTTGGGCAGCGGCTCGTCCATCACCTCGTGGGAGTGGACGAAGGTGTGCACGCAGGCGGCCGCGGCGTGCAGCAGGCAGTACTCCTTCGCCAGGTCGAACAGCTCCGCGCTGTTGCCGAAGGCGCGGCCCAGCTCCCCGCGCAACCGCTCGGAGCGCTCCCGCAAGGAGGCGGTGCGGTCGAGCAGTTCCTCCGCGGTGGCCGCGGCCCGGCGCAGCCACCCGCGCTGGTCGTCCTCCTTGGCGTCCTCCGCCAGGGCCCGCAGCGCGGCCAGGGAGCCCGGGGCGGCCAGCAGGGTGTCGTCACGGCCCCGCGCGAACAGCTCCTGCCGCCACGGCTCGTACGTCGGCAGGCCGGTGCCCATGCCGTACAGCACCGCCGCGTTCGCCTCCGCGGCCTCCCGGTCGGCGCCGGTGGCCTCGGCGGCGCGGGTCAGCAGCGACTGGAGCTGGCCGGCGAGGTTGCGCAGGTTGACCACCGTGTTGCCGTCGGCGAAGTTCGCCACCGGCAGGTCGCGCAGCATCTTCTGGAACACCGCGTAGTGCGGGTGGTCGCGCAGGAAGTAGCGGGCGCCGAGGACGACGGCCAGCTGCGACATGGCGCGTTCCATCATGGTGGGCACCAGGTACTTCGCCACCGACGAGTGGACGCTGGCCTGCTCCGGTGCCTGCTGCAGGCCCCGCACGGCCCCCAGGCTCACGGCGTCGGCGACCATCAGGTCGGCGAACACCTCCGTCAACTGGCGGCGGCTGTAGGGGATGTCGCTGACCGTCTTGCCGAGGATGACGCGGCCCTCGGTGAAGTCCAGCGTCACGCGCAGGCCGGTGTCGACGGCGGAGATCGCCATGCCGGAGATCTGAGCCCTGGCGGCCTGCGCCGCCTTGAGCGCGATCTCCAGGCCCTGCCCCTCCCGCCCGATGAGGGCGGAGCCGGGCACGAACACGTCCTCCATCCGCACCCCGCTCAGGTCCATCCCTCGGATGCCGTGCAGGCGCTCCCCCGGCAGCTCCACCACCGAGCCGGCGGGGGCGGCGCGCTTGTCGAGGACCAGGACGGAGAAGTCGCCGCTGCCGCCGCGCTCTCCCGTGCGGGCGAACACCACCATCGCGTCGGCGCGGGTGGCGTTGCCGATCAGCCACTTCTCCCCGCTGAGCAGGTACCCGCCCTCGACGGGACGCGCCCGCATGGCGTTGGCCAGCAGATCGCTGCCGTAGCCGCGTTCGGACAGGCCCCAGGAGAGGCGGTAGCCGTTCTTGACCGCGGCGACGAACTCCGCCTGCTGTTCGGCGCTTCCGCCGGTCCAGACGGTCATGAAGGCGAGGTTGGTGATGATGAGGGCGGTGGCGGTGGTGGAGTCGCGGCGGGCGATGAGCCGCACCAGGTTGAACTCCGCCTCCACGTCGCCCGCCCGTCCCCCGTGCTCCCCGGGCAGGGCGTACTCGGGCACGCCCCAGGCACGCAGGGGGTTGACGAACTCGTACGGGTAGGACTCGCGTTCGTCCAGTTCCAGCACGCGGCGGAAGGGCATCGCGGAGGACTCGTCGTGCGGGCAGCCCAGGAACTCCTCCAGGCGGGCGGCGAGCGCGGTCAGATCAGCCCTGGGCATGGGTGGTCTCCTGCGGGGCGGCGAGCGGGACGGGCAGGGCGGTGAACAGCGCGTGGGCGGTGTGGAGGGCGCCGACGGTGGTACGGGCCGGCTCCAGGTCCGCGGCGCGGCGGCGCGGGTCGGTGCCGGCGGCGCGGGACAGGAGGTAGGCGAGGACGGCGCGCAGCCAGCCGGTGTCGCCCGGCTCGGCCCCGTACAGGCCCGTGGTGCGGGAGGCGGCCCACAGCTGGACGCAGGCGGCGGCGCCGTGCAGCCAGGCGTAGCTCTCGCCGAGGTCGGCGAGAGCGTGCGGGTCGGCGTCCGCGCCGCGGGTGCGGGTGGCGAGGGCCGGCAGCGCCGCGACGGCGGACGTCAGCTCCGCCAGCAGCGCCGCGGTCTCCGCGTCCGTCTCCTCGGCCAGGTCCGCCGTGACGGCGGGCAGGGCGGCCAGGACCGGGTCGGCGCCGCGGACCAGGAGGTCCAGCCTGGCCGGTTCGTAGGCGGGCAGAGGCGCGTCGAGGGCGAAGACGGCGTCGACGGACGGCGCCGGCCCGCCCGCGGCGGTGGCGGCGACGAGCGTGGGCAACTGGGCGGCGTAGGAGCGGAGGTTGGCGTAGGGGCTGGCGTCGATGACGCGGACCACCGCCGCGTCGCGGCGCAGCTTCTGGAACACGCCGTCCCCCGGCGCCTGCCCCCGCAGGACCGAGCGGGTGGCCAGCACGGTGGAGCAGTGCCGCAGCACGTCCTGGGTGGCCTCGGCGACGAGGTGCTTGGCGGCGGGCCCCCAGACGCTGCACGCCTGCGGTGTCACGTGCGCCCCGCGGGCCGCCGCCAACGCCACCGCGTCGGCGGCCAGCAGCGCGGCGCTCGCGGTCGCGCACTCGCGGCGGGCGTAGGGCGTGGCGTCCAGGGTCGCGCGGCCGAAGCGGCGGGTGGCGACGAAGTCCAGGGTCAGGCGCAGCGCCGTGTCGGCGATGCCCAGCGACCCCGCCATGCTCATCAGCCGCACCGCCTGCTGGGCGCGCAGGGCGACCTCCAGGCCCTCGCCCTCCTTGCCGACCTGCGCGTCGGGCGGGACCGTCAGCCCGTCGAAGCGCAGGGTGGCGAGGTCCACCCCGCGCATGCCGTCGGTGCGGGGTGCCGGCAGGCGGGTCAGGCCGTCCGGGTCGGCGCCGCGCGGGGTGTCGATCAGGTAGGCGGTGAACGCGCCGGGGCCGCGCTCGCCGGTGCGGGCCACCACGTACACCGCCTCGCACCGCGTCCCGTTGCCGACCAGCCACTTCTCGCCCTGCAGCCGGCCCTGCGCGTCCAGGTGCAGCGCGCCGGAGACCAGGTCGCTGCCGTGGGCGGCCTCCGTCATGGCGAACGCGACGGCGCCGCCCTCCCGCAGCACGCGCGCCACCTTCTCGCGCTGCCCGAGCGAACCGTGCACCTGCAGGCAGGTCGCGGCGATGATGCTGAACATGGTGCCGGGCATCACCGTCACGTCGCGGCGTGCGGCGGCCCGTACCAGGGTGAGGCTGCGGTCGAAGGACTCGAAGGTGCCTCCCCACTCGCGGGGCAGATAGGCGAGGTGGAAGCCCGCCTCGAAGAGCAGGCCGCACAGTTCCTCGGGGAAGGCATCGGCCTCGTCGCGGGCGACGGCGGCCGCGTAGCCGTACGCGTTGGCGGGGTCGGTGGGGTCACCGAGGATGAGTTCCACCTCCTCGGGGGTGAGGGCGGTGGCGACGGCGGGGGTCCGGGCGGCGCTCATGACGCACCCGCCGTGGGGGCCAGGGGCATCGGCCCGTCCTGCGGTACCGGCAGGTAGCCGACCGCGCCGGCGGGCACCCGTACGCCCGCCAGGCGCAGTTGGGCGAGGCGGGTGTGGAACGCGGCGCCGCGCATGAGGTGGTGGGCGACGTCGGCGACGCGCCGGTTGCTCGGGTTCTTCAGGTAGCTGCCGGTCACCCAGTCGTTGAAGGAGCCCATCGCCGGTCCGCACCAGATCTGGTAGTCGGCGGTGCGTGCGTCGTCGCCGGTGACGGCCCAGCGGGAGGCCATGCCCAGGTACCAGCGGAACACCAGCGCCATGCGGCGGCGCGGGTTGTCGGCGGCACGGGTGAGCTGCTCGGGGTCGCGGCGGGTGAAGTAGGCGACGCAGTCCGCCCACACCTCTTCCAGGGGGCGGCGGAAGATCTGCTTCTCCAGCCGGTCGCGCTCCTCCGCCGGCAGCGCCTCCAGCCCGTCGTACGTCTGGTAGAGCTGGTAGAGGCGGCGGGCACGCATCGGGAAGAGGGTGCCCTTCTTCAGCACCTGCAGGTCCACGCCCATTTCGAACATGTCGGCGGCCGGTGCCATCTCGCAGTCGGCGATGCCGGCCTCGGCGAGCATCGCCCGCACCTGCGGGGAGGTGCCCGCCTCCAGGCAGGACTGGTTCACCGAACCCGTCACGACGTAGTCGGCGCCCATCGCGAACGCGGCGGCCAGCGAGGCGGGCGTGCCCAGGCCCCCGGCGGCGCCGAGGCGGATGCCGACCTGGTAGCGGTGCTCGCGCTGCACCGCGTCCCGCAGCCGTGCCAGGACGGGGAAGAGGGCCGGCAGGGGGCGGCGGTCGGTGTGGCCGCCGGAGTCCGCCTCGACGGTGATGTCGTCGGCCAGCGGCACGTGGTGGGCGAGCGACGCCTGTTCGGCGGTGATCAGGCCCTGCTCCAGCAGGGCGGCGACGGTGGCGGCGGGCGCCGGCCGCATGAAGCGGGTCGCGGTCTCGGGGCGGGAGACCTTCGCGATGAGCCGGTTGCCGGTGATGACCCGGCCGTCCGGTCCGCGCCGCAGCCCGGCCAGCCGGTAGCGGACGATGTGCGGGGTGAGGTCCATGTACGCGGACGCCTCCACGCAGCGCACACCGTGCCGCAGCGCCAGCTCCACGGTCTCCCGCTCCAGGCGGTCCTCGCTGGGGCTGTGGATGACGTTGATCGCGTAGGGCAGGCCGGGGATCTCCCGCTCGAAGCGGCGCAGGCTGTCCTCCACGACGGACGGCAGCAGTCCGGCCGCGCCGAAGGAGGCGAGGAGGTTCTCGCGGGCCATGGCGACGACGAGGTCGGCGGAGGCGATGCCGCCCGCCATGGCGCCCGCCATGTAGGGCAGGCGCACGCCGTGGGCGGCGGTGAACGCCGCCGAGCCGAGGCGGTGCGGGGGCAGCGGCGCGGCGGCGGCGAGTACCCCGGGGCCGTGCCCGCCCGGGGCGGCGGCGCCGCCGGAGACGGCGCCGGGCCCGGCGGGGGTGGCGAGGACGAAGCAGGGGTTCTCCAGGTCGGCGAGCGCCTGGTAGATGCCGGAGGGGTCGGTGGCGGGGAAGCCTTCGCCGTACCAGCGCAAGGAGGTGCCGGCCGGGGGTGGGGTGGAGTGCGGGGTGGACATGGGGAACGTGGCTCCTCGGCTGGTCAGGCGGGGTCGGTGGCGGAGCGGACTTCGATGGCCGCGTCGGTGAGCTGGTAGATGCGCAGGCCCGGCTTCCACAGTTCGGCGTCGGCGATCACCAGCAGCCGGTCCGCTTCGCGCCGCACCTCCTTGACGTGGACGTCGAAGCGCAGTTCACGGTCGTGGCGCAGGATCTGGCCGCGGTACTTCCAGCTCATCCCCACGCCGGTGGCCATCGCGAAGTGCGGGGCGTCGATGCCGGCGGCCAGGTCCTGCTCCATCACGAACAGGCGCAGCGCCTGCAGGACGGCCTCCACACCGAGGGAACCGGGCATCACCGGGTCGCGGTGGAAGTGGCAGGAGAAGTACCACTCGTCGGGCCGCACCGCGCGCTGGCCGTGCAGGTAGCCGTTGCCGAACCGCCCGCCGTCGGCCACCAGGTCGACGTGGTCCACCAGGTGGAAGTGGTCCGCGGGCAGACGCAGGTGGCCGCCGTCGGGGTCGGTGAACCAGGGTGCGTCGGCGGTGAGTTCGAGGCGGCGCACCCGGTCGGCGGCGGGCTGCTCCTGTTCGATCCACGGGGCGGTGTAGCCGCCGTTGTCCAGGCCCACCTGGTTGGCGAGGGCGGCCTCGGAGAAGTACCCGAAGAGGGACTCGCCGGTGTAGAACACCTCGCCGTCGGCGGAGAGTTCGTAGGAGAAGTTCTGCAGGACGGCGCCGGAGATGGCGGAGGTCATCAGCAGCTTGGAGTGGTGGCGGATGGTCTTGCCGCGCAGGTCGATGTCGCGCACGAGGGTGGCGCGGCCGTCGAGGTTGCGGATGGCGTACTGCTGCGCGGGGTCCTTGAGGGTGGCGCCGAGGTAGTAGCCGAGGAAGATCGCCGCCTGGAGGGAGGACTCCATGTAGACGCAGTTCGGCATGTGCGGGTGGGAGTTCTGGCGGTAGTACCAGGCGTCGTCCGGTGAGTCGTACTCGGTGACCATCTCCGAACCGGGGCTGAGGTCGCCGCGGGTGCCCTTGAGGGACATGACGCGGTCGACGAACCGGAAGTCGCCGTTGGGGATGTAGGGGGCGCGGCTTTCGCGGTACACCTCGAACTCCGGGCCCATCGCCATGTCGAGCAGGCCCTTCGCGGCGTGCGCGAGGTGCAGCTCGTTGATCATGGCGGGTTCGCCCGAGCGGTTGCGGCGCCCGAGGAAGACGGGCACTCCGCCCGGCCCCGGGCGGTAGGGGGCGCCGTCCTTCTCCTGGACCTGGAGGCCGAGGTTGCGCATCCGGATGGCCGGCTTGTCGCCGAGGTGGACGATGATGTCCGCCCGCACCGTGGGGCGCGGCAGCAGGGTGACGTCGGTGATCTCCACCTCGTAGCGGATCTCCCGGTGCTCGGGGGTGATCTGGCCGCGCACCTGCACGTCGATGCGTTCGTCGGTGACGGTCTGGAAGCGGGCGTCCGGCAGCGTCAGGTGCATGCCCAGGTACAGCAGGTGGATCTGCAGGAGCTGCACCGCGCCCTCGGCGACGAGGGAGCCGGCGAGGACCGGGTCGTCGGGGAAGTGGCAGGCGAAGTACCAGGCGTCGGGGGTGAGGCGCTTGACGGCGGTGAGCTTGCCCAGGCCCCGCGGCCCGCCGAGGCGGTCGATGGTGACCTCGTCGACCATGCGCAGCATCGGGTCGGGCAGGCGCAACGCCGGGTTCAGGCCCTCGTCCTGGACGTGCTCGGGGCCGAAGACGTCTCCCGGGCGCCCCTGGGCGAGCAGTTCGAGGTCGTCGCCGGTCAGGTGCGTGACGTCGGTACGGGCCAGGGGCTTGAAGTAGCCGGGGGTGAGGGCGGCCCGTTCGGCGCGGTCGCGGTCGCTGATGACGACGCCGAGGGAGGCGTCGAGTTCCTCCTGGGTGAAGAACCCGGCGCAGGCGTCCCGCAGTTGCAGGATCAGCCGGTCGTCGGCGAAGCAGTCGTAACTGAAGAAGAAGAGGGTGGTGTCGCCGTTGTGGACGAACCGGTCGATGGAGATCTCGTAGCGCAGCGTCTGTCCGGCCAGCGGCAGCGGGCCCTTGAAGATGAGCGAGGAGTCCAGCAGCCGGTAGACCCGCTCGCCCTTGTTGCGGAAGTCGATGCCGAGGTAGCTGACGAGCAGCAGGTCGCACTGGCCCGCCTCGACGGTGACGGCGGGCGGGGCGGCCCCGTCCACCAGGTACCAGGCGTCGTGGGGGATGTCGTACTCGGTGGTGATGCGGGCCGGCCCGAGCTTGCCGGGGGTGGCCTCCAGGCGGGTCACGCGGGTGGCGAAGTGGTACGGGGGCGCGGGCAGCCTCACCCGCTTGGCGTAGGAGTCGAGAGGGGCGAACTCGGGGCCGAAGACGTTCGCGACCTTCCCGGTGGCGAATTCCAGCAGAGCGGCCTCGTCCCAGATGACGCCGGGAGTACCGGAGGACCGGTGGAGCTGCTGGGGAGGGGTGGGCTCGGTGGTCGTGGGCGTGGCGGACGGGCCGGCCGGGAGGGGCCGGGGCGTCACGGGGACAGGGGCCTGCGGGCGCTCCTCGGCCTGCGGGAGCGCCGGGGCGGCGGGCGCGTGTCCGGTCGGCTGCGCGACGGGCGCGGGAACCGGGGCGGGGGCCGGGGCGGTGGCCGCGTCGAGCAGGGACTCGGCGCGGGCGAGGGTGGCGTCCTGGAGGATGCGCTGCGTCTCCATCACCACGGCGTGCGTGGCGAGGATCTGGCGGCGCAGCTCCCGCACGGTGTCGGCCGCCGGGTGCCCGGTCGGGCGGGCCGGGTCGGCCACGGGGGCCTCCGGGCCCGCCGGTGCGGGGAGGGCGGCCGGGGAGGGGGAGGCGGGCTCGGGGAGAGCGCGCTCCGCGGCGAGGGTGTCGTGGGCCGCGGGGACGGCGGCGGGCTGCGCGCCGGGCGTGGCCCAGGGCAGGAAGGTGATCGGGTCCCCGTCGAAGACGATGACCTCGGGGTCCGCGAGGGTCGGGTCGGCGGGCATGGGATCGGGCTCCTCGGATGCGGTGGGGGGTACGGCGGGCGGCTGGGGTACGGCGGCGGGCGCCGCGGCGGACACGGGTGTCGGGAGGGACGGGGCGGGGGTGGGGAAAGCGGTGGAGACGGCGGGAACGGGGACACCGCCGGAGACGGCGGAGGCGCCGGCACCGGGGACACCGGCGGAGACGGTGGCCACCGCGGGCGCCGTGGACACGACCGCGTCGAGGCGTCCGCCCACGGCACGGCCGCCGGCGGACACGCCCGCGCCGTCGGCGGCGCGGCCCTCCGCGACGACGGGCGCGCCCAGGACGGCCCGCACCCCTGCCGCCACCTTCTCCGGCACGGGGTCGCCCCCGCCCACCCGGAACCGCGGGCGGGGACGGGTGGCGGGCGCGGCGGCGGTCGCCGAGGTGGCGTCCAGGCCGCCGAGCAGCGCCCCCAGGTCCACCGGCAGGCCGTTGCCGACGAGCCGGGCGACGAGCTGAGCCACCGACTTCGCGGCCGGCACCCCCCGTCGGTCCACGCACACCGCGGTGTGCGGCAGGTCGCCGAGGGTGTCCTTCACCCAGCGGGTGCAGGTGGCGCCGGGGCCGACCTCCAGGAAGTAGCGGTAACCGCGCTCGTAGGCGGTGTGCACCAGGCGGGGGAAGTCGATGGGTGAGCGCAGGGTGTGCGCGATGCGCTCGGCCACCCGTCGCCGCTCCAGACCGGGCAACTCCTGGTAGTCGTAGGCCGACAGCAGCTCCAGGCCGCCGAGGGAGCCGGTCGGGTAGTCGTTCAGGTCGGCGAGCGCGTCGACGTCGGCGTCCACCACCGGGCAGTGCATGACGACGCTGACCGGGGAGCGCGCCGCCTGGCAGCCCAACTCGGCTATCAGCGCCCGGCACTGGGCCGGGTCTCCGGCGACGACCAGCTCCGCCGGGGTGTTGACGTGGGTGAGGAAGACCCGGTCGTAGGAGGCGAGGGCCTTCTCGACGGTGTCCCGGTCGGTGAGCAGCACGTGCGAGGCCCACAGGTCCTTGTCGGGCGTCCCGTCCGGTACGTCCCACAGTTCCCGCACCGTGCGGCGGCGCCCCACGAGACGGTCCTTGAAGACGGGCGTGTCGCTGATGAGGTCGTCGCGGCGGCCCTCCGCGCTCCACCCGCCGGTGGCGAACAGCATGCTGGACTCGCCCAGGCTGTAGCCGAACCCGCCGTGCGCGGTGACGCCCAGCACCCGGCGCACCAGGTGGGTGTAGAGGATGGCGAAGGAGGTGCCGGTGGCGAGCATGAACGGCACGTCCTGGGAGAGGGTGTCCTCCAGCTGCATCAACTCCCGTCGTCCCGGCGTGCGCAGGGTCCGCGGGTACAGCAGCGGGGCGCGGAGTTGCCGCGCCGGTTCGTCGGCCTGCGCCTCGAAGTGCTCCAGCAGGCCGGGGAAGGCACGGAAGAGGTCCTGACCGAGCCCCGGGTAGGAGTTGAAGGCGCCCGGGTAGACGAGGGCGACCTTGCCGTCGGGGCCGAGGGGGCGGGCGGTGGCGTAGGAGCCGGCGGGGGTGGCCCACTCGCCGCCGGACGCGAACACCCCGGGCAGGTCCCTCGCGGCCGACTCCGCCTGCAGCAGCAGCTCTTGGCGGTCGCGTCCGGTGAGGACCACGCGCAGCGGGCGCCCGGGCAGGGCGGCGGCCGCCGCGCGGGCCAGGGCCAGCGGGTCGGCGCCGTCGCGGAGGGCGGCGACGTGCGCGTCGACGGCGACGAGCAGGTCACCGACGGTGGTGGCGGACAGCGCCAGCAGGACGGGCCCGCGGGCGCGCCCGAAACCGGTGGCTTCGGTGCGGCCGGCGGTGGCGTCGCCGGAGAGCACCAGGTGGGCGTGGGCGCCGTGCGCGCCGAGCATGCTGACGGCGGCGTGCCGCCGCTCCCCCGCCCGCTCGCGCAGCCACGGCCGGGACCGGTCGGGGACGTACAGGGCGGACGGGTCGAGGGCGTCGGTGAACGTCTGCGCGGGGCCGCTCCAGCCGGTGGTGCCGGGCAGGTAGCCGTGGTGCAGGCTCAGTACGGTGCGCAGCAGGCCGGCCATGCCGGCGGCGCTGCCCGCCGAACCGAACTGGGCGGCGGCGGAGCCCAGCGCGGTGGTGCGCCGCTCGTGCTCGGGCCGTCCCGCCCCGTCCGGTGCCCGGTACACCTCGCCCAGGGCGGTGACTTCGGCGAGGTCCTCGGGGAGGAGCCCGCCGGCGTGCGCCTCGACGTAGCCGACGGCGTCGGCCCCGATCCCGGCCTCGGCGAGGGCGGTACGGGCGGTGGCGGCGAGGGTGCCGGCGTCGGGTGCGGGGCGCTGTCCGTCGCGGGCGGGGGTGATGCCGGTGGCGAGGGCGTCCAGGCGGGCGTAGACGCGGCGGCCGTGCCGGGAGTCGGAGCGGGTGAGGACGACGGCCCCTGCCCCCTCCCCCAGGCGCGGACCGTGGGGGCCGTCGGCGAACGCCAGGCCCGCCTCGCTGAGGGCGTCCGGCCGCAGCAGGGCGTGTTCGGCGCTGCCGGTGAGGTCGACGGCGCCGACGAGGACGGCCTCCAGCCCTTCGTCGAGCAGCAGCAGCCGCGCCGCCTGGAGGGCTTCGGCGGTGCCGGAGCCCTCGGCGGAGACGGTGAAGGACGGGCCGGTGAAGTTCCACAGCGAGGAGATGCGGCTGGCCATGACGTTGCCGATGTAGCTGAGGACCTCGTTGGCGACGATCGGCGGCACCACCGCGTCCCGCGCGACCTCGCTGAGCGCCGCCAGCACCTCGCCGGTGACCTCGACGCCGGCGGCCTCGCACTGGGCGCGCAGGAAGGTACCCATGGTGTGGCGGGTGAGGCGGGCGCTGGTGTAGGGCTCCAGCTCCATCGCGACGATCACGCCGACGCGGCGGGCGGGCGGCGCGCCGGCGCCGGGCGCCGCGGCGCGGCTGTACCCGGCGTTCCGCAGCGCCTCGTCGGCGACCTGCGTGGCGAGGGCGTGCTGGAGGTTGTAGGTGCGCAGGTCGGACGGGGGGATCTTCTGGTCGACTGGGTCGACGTCGACCCCGTCGACGTAGCCTCCGGCGGGCGCGTCGCCGCCGGCGAGACCGGCGGCGGCGAGGGTGCCGCCGGTGGTCTGCTCCAGCCCGCGCCAGCGGCGCGGCGGGAGCGGCCGGAGGGTGTCGGTGCCCTCGTGCACGGCCCGCTCCACGGCGTCCACGTCGCCCAGCGCCCCGAAGTGCGCGCCGAGGCCGACGATGTCGAGCGTGGGCAGGGGCACGAAGTCGGCGCTCTCCACGGGGGCGGTGTCGGCGGCTTCGGGGGCGGAGAGGACGACGTGGGCGTTGGTGCCGCCGAAACCGAAGGCGGACACGGCCGCGCGCAGCGGTCCGGGCTCCCGCGGCCAGGGCCGCAGTTCACGTACCAGCCGGCCGGGGCCGACCCGCCCGTCGGCGCTCGTCACGGGGCGTTCCACGCCGATGGTGGCGGGGATGCGGCCCTTGTCGATGGCGAGGATGACCTTGAGCATGCTGCTGAGGCCGGCGACGGTCAGCAGGTGACCGATGTTGCCCTTGACGGAGCCCAGCAGCGGCACCTTGCCGTGCCCGCCGAAGAACGCGGCGACGGACTCGGCCTCGGTGGTGTCGCCGAGGGGGGTGCCGGTGGCGTGGCACTCCAGGTAGTCGACGGCCGCCGGGTCCACGCCCGCCTCCGCGTAGGCCAGTTCGTAGCAGGCGAGCTGGCCGCCGCCCTGGGGGACGAGGAGGTGGCGTCCGCTGCCGTCGTTGGTGAGGCCGATGCCGTCGATGACGGCGTGCACCCGGTCCCCGTCGCGGACGGCGTCGGCGAGGCGTTTGACGGCGACCATCCCGGCGCCCTGCCCGGTGAGGATGCCGCCGGAACGGTCGTCGAAGGGCTGGCTGAAACCGTCCTCGGGGTAGGCGTGGAGATCGCCGAAGGACAGGTGGATGAGGGTGGGGTCGGGGGCGCAGACCCCGCCGGCGAGGACCAGGTCGGCCTGACCGGAGGCGAGGTGCGCGCAGGCCAGCTTCAGGGCGTACAGGGCGGAGGAGCAGGCCGCGTCGAGGGTGTAGCGGGGGCCGCCCAGGCCCAGGGCGTTGGCGGTGACGGCCGCCGGGGAGCCGCTGACGCGCAGGTTCTCCTCCCGCAGCAGCGCCGGGTCGACGAGCGGCCGGCCGTCGGGGAGGGCGGCGAGGGCGGGGACGCCGGAGCGGCGCAGCCCCTCCAGGACGGCCTCCTGGGCGAGGGGGACGCTGAGGGCGGCGGAGGTGGGGGTGGGGAAGGAGTAGTTGCCGAGGATGAGGGCGGTGCGCTGCCGGACGTCGGGGTCGTCCTGGTGGCCGCTGTCGCGCAGCGCCTCCCGCGCGGTGTACATCGACCAGTGGTGGATGCGGTCGAGGCCGGTCAGGGTGTCGGCGTCGAGGTGGTAGCCGGTGGGGTCGAAGCTGAAGTCGGTGATGAAGCCGCCGCGGCGGCAGTCGAGGCGGTGCCGGGGGTCGAGGTCGGCTTCCGCGGGCTGGTCCGTGAAGACCTCCGCTCCACCCTCGTGGCGGCAGTCACGGCCGTCACGGAGGTTCTCCCAGTACCGCTCGGGGGTGGGGGCGCCGGGGAAGAGGCAGGACAGGCCGACGATGGCGTACTTGCTCATGCGAGCGGGGTCCCTTCGTGGACGGTCGGCCCGCCGGGTGCTCGGGGGCACCCGGCGGGCCGACCGGGTCAGGTCGTCAGGCGGTTTCGGTGGCCGGTCGGACGACGAACTTGGCCGTGAGCTGCGGAGCCGAGATCACGGATACCTCGTCCCAGACGGTGAGGACCGTGCCGTCGGGGGTGCAGGCGGTGACGGTGAGGCGGGTCGGGCCGCCGGTGGTGGCGCCGGCGGGCTCCACCACGACGAGGAACGGCTCGCCGTCGGGCAGCGGCTGGTGCAGGGCGGCGCGGCCGACGGACAGGGGCAGCCCGGCCGCGTCGCGGAAGCGCCGCACCCACACCAGGGCGGACTGCAGCAGCAGGTCGGAGGCGCCCGGCGCGTACCGGTGCCCGCTGAACGCCCCGTCGCCGAGCTGCGGTTCGGGCAGGGAGCACTCCAGCACGAGGCGCGTCTCCTCGTCGGCGAGGATGCGCCGCAGGCCCCGCAGGGACGGGCCGTGGAAGAGGGTGCCGTCCTGGTAGAGGCCGTCGGCCACCTCACCGCCGCCCAGGGCCGGCAGGTCCGTCAGGGGCGCCGGCAGCGGCGCGGCGGTGGTGTCCAGGACGGCGGCGTAGTGCGGGCGGAGCGCGCCGTCGGCGGTGTGGGAGCGCAGGGCGGCCGTCACCGTGCTGTCGCCCTGCTGGGCGGGGGTGAGGGTCACGTCGAGGGCGGCGGGCTCGGCACCGTCGAAGACGATGCCCTTGTGCACCGCGAAGTCCCGTACGGTGCGCACCTCCTGGCCGGTGAGGCGTTCGGTGATGCCGATCGCCAGGCCCAGGGCGAGGGCCGCGGGCAGCACGGCGGCGTCCCCGATGACGTGGTCGGTGAGGAAGGTCTCGTCGGTCAGCGGCGCGAGGGCGCGGCGGACGGTGACGGGCGTCGCGGGCGCCGCGTCCGGTTCGGACAGGGGCGTGGTGGGGCCGAGGACGGTGACGACGTCGTCGGCGTGCTCGGCGGTGAACTGGTCGGCGAACAGCTGGGCGCCGAGGTCCTGCGGGATGAGGGTGATGCCGCGTTCGGCGAACACCGCCTTGATCTGCGGGGAGACCATGCCGCTGTCCCAGGCGCCCCAGTTGAGGGAGGTGACGCGGGCGCGGGAGTGGCGGCGCTTGAACGCGGACGCCCAGGCGTTGAGGGTCTCGTTGGCCATGGCGTAGTCGGACTGGCCGCGGTTGCCGAAGAAGCCGGCGACGGAGGAGAAGAGCACCACGTGGCGGAGCGTCTCCTCGTCGAGGGCGGCGGTCACCGCGCGCAGCCCGGTGAGCTTCGGCGCGAAGACACGCTCGATCTCGCTGGCCTTCTTCTGCGCGATGAGCTGGTCCGCGAGGACCCCCGCGCCGTGCACCAGGCCGGTGACGCGGTCCCGGTAGGGGGCGAGGGCGGCGGCTACGGCCTGCGGGTCGGTGATGTCGACGGCCAGGTAGTGGGCGTCGGATCCGGCGGCCCGCAGTCCCTCCAGCGTCTCGCGGATCTCCCGGCAGCCGGTGACGGCGCGGTAGGCGTCCTCGATGCGCTTGGGGGTGGGCTTCTCCCCGGCCGCCTTCAGGTCGGCGACCGCGGCGGCCTTCAGCGCGGCGGCGTCGTGCAGACCGTGCGCCCAGGCGGGCTCGTCGACGAGGGGGGTGCGGCCCAGCAGGAGCAGGCCCACCTGGTGACGTCTGGCGAGTTCGGCGACGCAGACGGCGGTGATGCCGCGGGCGCCACCGGTGACGACCAGCAGGTCATCGGGGCCGACGGGGGGCACCTCGGCCCCGGCCGGGTGCGGGGCGCGCTCGCCGACGGTGAGGGTGACGCGGCGGATGCCGTCGTGACCGGCCTGGACGGGGGTGGTGGCGGCGTCGCGTGTCTCGGCGAGGACCAGGTCGGCGGCGGTGTCCGCGTCGAGGTGCGGGGCCAGGTCGACGGCCCGGCAGAACACGCGGGGCGCCTCCACGGCGAGGGTCTTCACCAGGCCGGCGACCCCGCCGAGGGGGGTACGGGCCTCGTCGACGCCGGTGACGCCGAACACGCCGTCGAGGCGGGTGACGGTGGTGTAGGCGGTGCGGCCGGTGGCGGCGCCGGCGCTCAGCGGCTCCACCAGGTGCTTGGCGGTGAGCAGGGTGTGCGCCAGGCGGCGGACCGCCTCGGCCCAGTCGGTGGGCTCCTTCGTGCACAGGTCCAGGACGAGGCTGACGCCCTCGGTGACGATCTCCCCGGTACGGGCGGCGAGTTCGGTGACGCCCCATCCGGTCAGGGCGTGGTCGACGGCGCCGTCCACCCGCTGCGGGACGCCGGGCAGGCGCAGCACGTGCACCTTCCAGCCCTGGCCCTGCAGGCGTGCGGCGAGTGCGGGGGCGAGCTCACCGCCGTCGTCGACCAGCAGGGCGGCCGACGACTCGGGGTAGGCGGCGAGGAGTTCGTCCGGTGCCGGGAGAGCGACGACCGCGGCCCGGGCCCGGCCTATACGGGGCGGCTCGGGGGTGGCGGGGGCGGTGGGCGCCGGGGCGGCCAGGTCGGTGGTGGCGGGAGCGGCGTCGGCGGGGGTGCCGGTGAGGAAGCTGACGATGTCCTGCAGAGACCGCAGTTCACCCAGCTGCTCAGGACCCGCGGCAGGCGCACCGGCGGCGAACCGCTCGTGCAGCACACCCATGATCTCCACCCGCTTGATGGAGTCGATCCCCAGATCCGCCTCCACATCCATCCCGAGCTCCAGCATCTCCGCCGGATAACCCGTCTTCTCCGAAACCACCGCCAGCAGAGCGGCCGTCACCTCGGACACGGACGGACCAGCAGCCACCGGCGCCGCGACCACAGCCGCGACAGCCCCGGCAGGAGCCGCCATGAACGACACGATGTCCTGCAGAGACCGCAACTCACCCAACTGCTCAGGACCCGCGGCAGGCGCACCGGCGGCGAACCGCTCGTGCAGCACACCCATGATCTCCACCCGCTTGATGGAGTCGATCCCCAGATCCGCCTCCACATCCATCCCGAGCTCCAGCATCTCCGCCGGATAACCCGTCTTCTCCGAAACCACCGCCAGCAGAGCGGCCGTCACCTCGGACACGGACGGACCAGCAGCCACCGGCGCCGCGACCACAGCCGCGACAGCCCCGGCAGGAGCCGCCATGAACGACACGATGTCCTGCAGAGACCGCAACTCACCCAACTGCTCAGGACCCGCGGCAGGCGCACCGGCGGCGAACCGCTCGTGCAACACACCCATGATCTCCACCCGCTTGATGGAGTCGATCCCCAGATCCGCCTCCACATCCATCCCGAGCTCCAGCATCTCCGCCGGATAACCCGTCTTCTCCGAAACCACCGCCAGCAGAGCGGCCGTCACCTCGGACACGGACGGACCAGCAGCCACCGGCGCCGCGACCACAGCCGCGACAGCCCCGGCAGGAGCCGCCATGAACGACACGATGTCCTGCAGAGACCGCAACTCACCCAACTGCTCAGGACCCGCGGCAGGCGCACCAGCGGCGAACCGCTCGTGCAACACACCCATGATCTCCACCCGCTTGATGGAGTCGATCCCCAGATCCGCCTCCACATCCATCCCGAGCTCCAGCATCTCCGCCGGATAACCCGTCTTCTGCGAGACGACGTCGAGGAGGGCCCCGGCGATCTCGTCCGCGGACGGACCGGCGGAGGTGGGAGCGACGGCGGGGGCGGGAGCCGTGGCGGTGGGAGCCGGTGCCGCCGGGGTGGAGGTGGGGCCGCCGGCCTGGTGCGGCACCGTCGGCAGCACCGGGGCGGGGGCGGTCGGGGCGGGCAGCGCGACGGCCGTCGCGGCGGCGGGAATCGCCACCGGCTGCGGTGCCGCGAGCGGTTGCGGTGCGGCGGGGGCGGGAGCCAGCGCGGCGGGAGCCAGAGCGGCCGGTACGGGAGCCAGAGCGGCGGGTACGGCGGGCGCGGCGGGCACCGCCGCGCCCCTCTCCAGCCCGGCGAGGCGGCTGAGGATCTCGTGGGCGTGCAGGTGGGTGCGACCGATGGCCAGGCTGTGGTCCTTCACCGCGGTCACCCCGGACAGAACCTGCGGCAACCTGCCCTGGTCATAGGCGCGTTCCAGCAGGGCGGCGAGACGCTGGGCGCTGTCCAGCTGTCCGCTCAGGTATTCGTCGTGCAGCGCCAGGTGGTCGGCGATGACGCCGGCCAGGTGGTCGTTGTCCACGGATGTGGCCTCCTGGGCAAGGGGTGCGGGCGCGGTGGTCGCGAGCGACGCGGCGACGTGGGCGGCGGCGGGAAGGGGGGCGGGTGCGGCCGCCGGGGCGGGCGGCGCCACGTCCGGCCGGACGGCGAGGGCGGTGGCGGTGGAGGCGCCGAAGGCTGCGGTGCCACCGGGGGCGGACCCGGCGGAGGCACCCACCGGTACGGGCGCCGCCGGGCCGCGGGGCGGAGCGACGGGAGCGGACGGGCCGACGGGCACGACCGGCGCGGACGGCGCCACAGGGAACGGCGTCGCGGCGGGCGCGGACGGCGTCGCGACGACCGGCGTCACGGCGACGGGCGCGGACGGCGTCACGGCGACCGGAACGGCCGACGATCCCCCGGTCGGGCCTGTCACCACCTGCGGCACCCGGTAGCCGTTCTCCAACGCGTCCCGGTAGGCGGCCTTGCGCTGCGGGGAGACGTAGTTGATGCCGTTGAGCAGGATCGACATGCCCTTGACGGCCTCGCGCTCCACCGGCGGCGCGACGTAGTCGTCCGCCGTGCGCAGCGGCAGGCCGAGGACGGCGAGTTGGGCGACGGTCTGCTTCAGCGCCACGTCCGCGTCGCGGCCGGGTCCCGCGTCGGTGGCCAGCACGGTGTGCGGCCGGTCCTTCAGGACGCGACGCACCAGCTGCGTCAGGACGCCCTTCGGCCCGAACTCGACGAACGTGCGGTACCCCGCCTCGTACATCTCCTCCACCCGTGCGGCGAAGTCCACCGGGTTGAGGAGCTGTTCGGCGAGGATGCGGGCGTTGGCGGCGGTGTCGTCGCCGTAGGAGGCGCCGCGGGTGTTGGCGTACACGGCGCGGCGGGGCGCGCCCACCCCGACGGCGTCGACGTCGGCGCGGAAGGTCTCCACGGCGTGGCTGACGTAGGGGGTGTGGAAGGCGGCCGAGACGGGCAGCCGGGACGCCTTGACCCCGGCGGCCTGCGCCGCCGCCACCAGCTGCTCGACGGCGGCGGTGGCGCCCCCGACGACGATCTGGTCCGAGGCGTTGCGGTTGCACACGCGCAGGTCGGTGCCGTCGGGGAGGGCGGCGAGCAGCTGCGCGACCCGCTCCTCGGGGGCGCTGACCGCGGCCATGGCCCCGGCGTCGGCACCCGCGGCACCCTCGGCGCCGTCGGCCGGCGGTGCCATCGCCGCGCCGCGGGCGCGGGCGAGGGCGAAGTACGCCTCGTCCCCCAGGGCCCCCGCCGCCCACAGGGCGGTCAGCTCACCGAAGCTGTGCCCGAGGCAGCCGGCCGGGTCGAAGCCGAGACCGGTGAGGTAGCGGAACTGGCCGGCGGAGAGCGCCCCGATGGCGGGCTGGGCGTAACGGGTGGCGCGCAGCGCGTCCTCCTGCGCCGCGACCGCGGCGGCGTCGAAGACGGGCGGCGGGAACGCGACGGCGGACAGCGGGAGTTCGTCGGCGAAGGGCCGGTTGGCCTCGTCGAACGCGGCGCGCAGCGGCGGCAGCGCGAGGACGGCGGTCAGGCCCGGTTCGACGTACTGGCTGCCCTGCCCGGCGAACAGCGCCCCGACACGGCCGATCTCCTCGGCGCCGGCGGCCGTGCGGCGGAAGTGCACGCCCTTGGGGTGGGACCAGGCGCTCTCGGCGGCCCGCTTCCGCAGCTCGCGGACGGCCAGCTCTCGCAGCGCCGCCGCGTCCTCCTCGCTCCGGGCGGCGAACGCCACCCGCGCGTGGTCCTGCGGGGCGGGTCCGCCCTGGGGCGCGGCGCCGGACTCCAGGGCGTGCAGCAGGGCGTCGGTGTCGGGGGCGTGCCACAGGTGCACGCGGGCGACGGGGAACATGACTTTCAGGTCCTCGCCCTGCCCGTGCTCCTCCAGCACCACGTGGAAGTTGGTGCCACCGAACCCGAACGACGACACCGCGGCGAGACGCCGGGGGCGCTGGGGCGTCTTGATCCAGGGGCGCAGGCGGGAGTTGACGTAGAAGGGGCCGTTCTCGAAGTCGACGGCGGTGTTGGGCCGGTCGACGTTGATGGTGGGCGGCAGCACCTTGTGGTGCAGGGCCAGCGCCAGCTTGATCATGCCGGCGGCGCCGGCGGCGGCCTTGGTGTGCCCGATCTGCGACTTGACGCTGCCGACCGCCGCGTACTGCCGCTCGTCGGTGGCGGCGTTGATGACCGCGGCCAGCGACGACAGTTCGGTGGCGTCCCCCACGGCCGTCCCCGTACCGTGCGCCTCGAACAGCCCCACGTCGGCGGGTGAGCAGTCGGCGTCCTGGTAGGCCCGCTCCAGGGCCAGGACCTGGCCCTCCTTGCGGGGCGCGTAGATGGACTTGAAGCGCCCGTCGGAGGAGGCGCCGATACCGCGCAGCACCGCGTAGACGCGGTTGCCGTCCCGTTCGGCGTCGGAGAGGCGGCGCAGCGCCAGCATGCCGATGCCCTCGCCGATGAGGGTGCCGTCGGCGTCGTCGTCGAACGGGCGGATGCGGCCCGCCTTGGACAACGCCGGGGTCTTGCTGAAGCACATGTACATGAAGATGGTGTTCTCGGCGTCGCAGCCGCCCACCAGCATCGTGTCGGCGCGCCGCTCCAGCAGTTCGCTGACGGCCGCCTTGACCGCGCCGAGCGAGCTGGCGCACGCGGCGTCGACGGTCATGTTGATGCCGCCGAGGTCCATCCGGTTGGCGATACGGCCGGCGACGACGTTGCCGAGCATGCCGGGGAAGGAGTTCTCCTCCCACGGGGCGTACGCCTTGCGGAACTTGGCGGCGATCTCCTCGGCGTCGCGCTCGGTGAGGCCGCAGCTGCGCACGACCTCCTTCAGGACCGGGCTCTGCAGGCGCGCGGTGAGGGGCTGGGTGAGCTGGTTGGCGCCGGTGATGCCGAGGACGACGCCGGTGCGGGAGGCGTCGTACCAGGGCTGTTCGGCTCCGGCGTCCTTCAGCAGGTCACGGGCGACGACCAGGCTCAGCAGCTGCAGGACGTCGGTGACCTCCAGGGTGTTCGGCGGCAGACCGAACTCCAGCGGGTTGAAGGGGGTGTCGGGGATGAACCCGCCGCGCTTGGCGTACGTCTTGTCCGGCACCGTGGGGTCCGGGTCGTAGAACTCCTCGACGTCCCAGTGCGTGTCGGGCACGTCGGTGAGGCAGTCGGCCGCCGCGGCGACGTTGCCCCAGAACTCCCGGAGGTCACGGGACTGGGGATAGAGGGCGGACAGGCCGACGATCGCGATGGGGTCGCGGGCGAGGCGGCGGTCGAGGTCGGGATCCTGAACGTTCACAGCGAGGCTCTTCCACGAGTCGGGGCAGGAAGACATGCAGGAAGACATGGCCCAGCCTCGGCGGGAGGAGGAAGGGCATGGAGGTGCTGGAGGTACGCCCGAGGGACGGGCGGCCCCGGTGACGGGGACCGCAGGTGTGCGGGCGGGTCGTGCGGGGTGGCGCGGATGGTGACGTGGCGCGGCGGGGCGCGCGACGGACGGGGCTGCCGCCATGTCGCGTGGAGTCCGCGGGCCTTGAGCCCGGCCGCCCTGGTCGACGGGCGGTCACGGGGTGGTCAGGAGCGGCCGGAGCGGTCGGGGTCAGGTCGGTCGGCCCGCACCGGTCCGGGTGCGTTCCGGGTTCAGGGTTCGGTCAGCAGGGAGGCCACGGTGGTCGCGGCGTCGGAGCGCAGCAGCATCGTGTAGTGGTCACCGGGGCACTCCCGGACGTCGAGACCGTGCGGCGCGAGAGACTCCCAGCCCATACCGCGGTCGCCGGGGACGAGTCCCCGGTCGGCCCGTACGAGCACCACCGGTACCGGCGACGGCGTCGGCCGGTGAGGCAGCGTCAGGCGGTTGTTGCGGAGCAGGCCGTCGACGTAGGTGTCGTAGAGCTTGCGCAGGCCCGGCAGGGGGGTGGAGGGCAGCAGCACCTCGGCGGCGATCGCCGCCTCCAGCACCACCTTCAGCCCGTCCTCCGTCCCCAGGCCCGCCAACTGCTCCTCCTCGACCGGCACGAGCCGGCCGCGCTTCGCCCCGAGGTACATGGCGAACCAGTTGAGCAGCAGCGACGGCTCCAGCGCGTCGTCGTCGTGCTTGTACGCGTCGACGGGGGCGATGCTGTCCAGCAGGACCAGCCGGGAGGGCCGGCGCCGCGGGGCCGCCAGGGCGGTCATGGCGTGCGCGACGACCCCGCCGAAGGACCATCCGGCCAGCAGGTACGGGCCGTCACCGGATCCGATGCCCACCGCCGTCATCAGGCGGGCGGCGAGCGCGTCGAGGGTGGTGTCGGCGTGTCCCCCGGTCAGGGCCGCCTGCCAGTACTCGGCGACGCCCCCCAGGTCCAGGACGGTCAGCCCGATCCCGTCGGGGAGGGCGTCGGCGAGGGAGCGGTGCACGGAGGCGTCCAGCGCCCCCGGGTGCACCAGGTACACCGTGTGCCGATCCTCGGCCGCCGCCTTCAGGCGGTGGACCAGGGGTTGTTCAGGCTTGCGCGGCCGCCGCATGCTGGTCACTCTCCTCGGCGAGGTGAGCGGCCAGGTCCTTGACGGTCGGGTGGTACCAGAGGGTGGTGGTGCTCAGCTCGAAGCCCAGCCAGCTCTCTATCTCACCTGCGAGGATCAGCGCCTCGGTGGAGTCCAGGTCCATCTCGTCGAAGTACATCTCGGGTGAGACCCCGGCGGGCTCGGTGCCGAGGCGATGCGCGATCTTCTCGATCAGCCACTGCTGCGCCTCGAGCGTGCTCACTGCGGGCATGATGATTCCTTCCGGTGAACGGGGCTGGTTCCCGAGCTGTCGAGCCGGCACCACGCACGCGTCATCGCGTCAGCGGCGCCGGGGGAAAACCATGAAATGGCACAGAACGGCCAAGCGGATAGGGCTCCGCCCGCCGGAACGATTACCGACCAAGGGGGCGAACCCCGACCCGGTGGCGGCACGAGAACAATATGACTGGATCACGCCACCGCCAAGGGGCACTGCGTTAAGTTTAGGTATCCGAACGGCCGACGCAAACCCAACGATTTTTTCCGGCCACCGCATGGCCGATTTCCGCAAATCCAGTCGTGAGGCCGCCCCGCCCTCCACAAATGGAGGCTCCGGGTTTCCTTTGTGTGACAGCTCACGTTTACCCGTGAGCAGTCGCGCCGACGTCATTCTGGAATCACAAATTCCGGGAAAACCGACAGGCGGCATCCGACTCCCGGGCAAGGGTTTATGCCCGTACGAGAACGGAGGCCACGACACCGTTCCGGGGGCGGGCCGCCGGCGGGCGGACGGCGCGCGGCCACGGGGAGTGCGGCACCCGCGGGAGGGAACACGAGGCGCCGCGAAGGGGTGCCGGACACTCAGCCGGCTACGGTCCGCCGGCCTGATCCGTCACACCGCGGGGAAGCGGGACCTCGCGCGGGAAGGGCCCGTGGAAGCTGGACGAAACAACGGTCGGCACCGGCGCGGTGACGGTTCACACGCCCATGACCAGCAGAAACGACATGGATGTGCCGCCGCCGGCCACCTGGAGCGCCACGGACGGCACCACCCCGCGCCCCTCCGCCCGGGCTGCCCCGGAGCCGCCGTCCCGGAGTGCGCCGCTCGCTCGGCGCCGCACACCGGCTCACCGGGGCAGCGCCGGTCCTCGGGCCGTCCCACCGTCGGGACGGTGTCGAGGTCAGCCTTCACGAGCCGGTGCGGGAAGTCGTCCGCGCGGTGGCCACGACCGGTCCCGTACGCGTACCGGCAGCGCCGTCCATCACCCCGCCGGTGCGCGGACCGGGACGTTTCACGGGTCGAATCGGGTCGAATCGAGAATGAAGCGGAAGGGGGATTTCCTGCGGAAATCACCCGTCGCCGCGGAGAGCACCGACAGAGAGAACCGACAAAGGGCACGCCAAATGAAGGAGGCATCCGTTCAGGCACGCATATCCATGCGCACCGGCCCGGACCGCTCCTTCTCCGGAAATGCGTCAACGCGAGGAAAGGCCCAAAAGGCGGGCCCACCAGTTACACGCGCATGCGACCGCCCTCATACCCCGTCACCACGAAGCACATTCCCGACTCCTGCTCTCACCGGCAATTCCCGACGAAAGGCCGTCCGCTCGACAGGCCGCCCACTCGGCAAAAGAAAGAAGGGGTTCACCAGCCCGATCGACCAGGTCCCCGTGCGGATGGCCGTCGTTCACCGCACGACGACCGGTCGGCATGGCCGACCGCGCCGACCGGTTTCCCGGCGACAACACTCCGTCCGGTCCACTCCCCCTGGGTGTCGAGCGCCATGGATGCCGCCCCCTTTGGCGGGGCCACGGAAACCCGCTCCGCACCGCGTCATGCCCCCCGGCTCCCACCCTCGCCCAAGTCGAGGCTTCCGCAGCCTCGTTGAACATGCCACAGTGGACCAACCACAGTGGACTATCGTCGATCGCCAGATTGCACCGTCCACTGAGGAGTGTCAAGGGAGAACCGAAATGCACAACCTCAACTCCACCGCCGCCACCCTCCTCGGCCTGCTGCACAGCGGCGAGGCCAGCGGTTACGAGCTGCTGGCCGTCGCCGAGAGGACGGTCGGCGCCTTCTGGACGCTCACTCGCAGCCAGGTGTACCGCGAGCTGACCGCGCTGGCGAACCGCGGGCTCATCACCGGCGGCGACGCGGGCCCCCGCGCCCGCGTCCGCTACCACCTCTCGGACGAGGGCCGTGAGGCCTTCGCCCACTGGATACTCCAGCCGCCGGGCACGGAACAGATCCGCTACCCGCTGCTGCTCTCCATCATCTTCGGCGGCCACCTCGACACGCAGACCCTGATGCGCTTCGTGGCGGAACACCGCACCGTCCACCAGGAGCGCTACGACGACTACCGCGACCGCCTCGCGACCGCCGAGGGCGGCCCCCACCTGGGCGCCACCCTCGCCTTCGGCCTGCGGTACGAGGAAGCGGTGCTCGCGTGGATGGACGACCTGCCGGCGATCCTCGACCCCTCGGAGCGCACGGCGGAAGAGGCTCCCGCCCCGGCACCGGCGCTGCCCGCCGGCGCCTGACCGGTCGCCGTGCGCGAGGCACCGTGCCGTGCGGGCTCTTCACCGGCGTGCCGTGCGGGCTCTTCACCGACTCGATTACGGCCGCGCACTCCTGGTGGGCCGTCGGGATCCTGTCGGCCACGGCGACGTCGGGCCGTCGCGGGTCCAGGGTGTGTCGTCAACGTGCCGTTGTTCGGCCGGAGGCCGGGCCGGACGGCGTCCGGTGCGTGCGATCGCAAAGCGGAGGACCGTCCTCGTGCTGGGCGTACGAGGACGATCCGACAACGCGGCGAGCGTGCGTGCCGGACGCCGCCCGGCAGACGGCACCGCCGGGTCGAAGGGACCGCGGAAGGCCCCGGCCCGTGTTCACGGGCCGGGGCCTTCCGACGCCGACGGACGTCCGTCGGTTTGCCCTCCCCTGCTGCGCAGGGCGTCGTGCCGGGCGGATCGACCGGGCCCCACCTGCCGGCCAGGACACCTTCTCCCGGCGGGCGGTGGCGGAAACGGCCCAGTCGACCGGTGCCGTCACAGCCGTGGCTGTGCCCCGCGCAGCTCGTCCAGCCGGGAAGCCCCGACGGCCGTACTCTTCGCGATGGCCGCGGCCAGGTCCTTCGCCCGGTCCGCGCCCCCTCGGGCCCGCTCGCTGCTACAGAGCATCCCGGACTGCGCGAAGTGGGCGCGCAGCGCGTCGGTGAGAATCCGGTCGAACGCCTGGCCGTTCGCGTCGGAAGCCTTCCGAAGGGTGTCGAGGCTGACCATGCCCGGCATGTCGTGCCCCTCGTGGGGATGGGTGTCGGGGACGCCCGAGAGCCGCAGCACCGCGCGCAAGCGGCTCAGGTCGGCGCGCAGTGTCGCTCCGGTGTCCGCGGCCAAAGCGGCCAGGGCCCTGTCCGCCGTGCGGGAGGGCGCCAGATCGGTCAGGAGCCGCGCACGCTCGGCCATGGGGATCATCAGGAGGATCCACGCGCTGTCGGTGGCGTTGAACGCCGGTGCCGACGCTCCAGCCGTCGGCTGCGCGGTGCAGCCGACAGCCGGCAGCGCCATGGCGACGACGCATGCCGACCACAGGGTCAGAACGTACCGGCGGAGTTGCACTTGGCCTTCTGGTTGATGCAGTCCTTCACGCGGTGGCCGAGAGCGGCGTTGTCCCAGGCGTTGAAGAAGTCTCCGTGGATGGACGATGCCATGCCCGAAGCCAGCCGGAAGCCGCCGGCGCCGCCGCTGGTCGGGTAACTGGTGACGAAGGAGAGGTTGGGGATGGCGACGGGGTAGGCGCCGCTGCATTTTCCGTCGTACGTGAACGCCACGTGCGATTTGTGGTCGGGGCTGTCGAGGTTCTTGCCGTCCCAGCAGTCGGGGAAGACCAGTTGGTGGGTGAGGTGGGCCGTGGGGGCGCATACCGGCCAGTTGCCGTCGGAGCTGCGTCCGGTCTCGCCGCCCTGGCCGGCGCACCAGAACTGGCCGGGTGATCCCGCCGGGGTGGGTGTCTGCGTCTTGGCGCTGCCCGCGATCATGCGGAATCCCTGCGGGAAGGGAACGGTCGCCGCCGGGTCGGTGAGCCGGGAACCGTAGTAGACGATCATGCCCTCCGGTTCGACGGCCGTGTCGCCCTCGTAGAGGGTGGGAATCCAGTACGCCGAGAGGTCGGCGGCGGCCGGGGTGCAACTGGTCGGCGTGCTGGCCAGCAACGACTCCGGAGTGGAGAACGCGTCGGTGCTCTTGTTGCCGAAGAAGCTGTGCATGTGGGACGCACCGGGCAGTCCCGGCAGAACGATGGGATCGTCCGGCTTGGAGTGACTGTAGGTGCAGGTGGCGTTGAACTCCGGAACCCGGACCGTGGTCGCGGGCACCGCGGCCGGTGTCATCGCGCGGAACTGCGCCAGTTGCGCGTTCCACTTGGCCTGGTCGACGGGGACCCATCCGGCCGCCGCGCCGTCCCCCTCACCGGCGAAGGAGAACCAGTTGATGTTGACGAAGTCGCCGGGTGTCGTGCCACGCAGCACGGCGAACACCGTCTGCGCGCCGGTGGGATGCGTGGTGACCTCGGTGGTCAGGGTCGACCAGTTCTGCCAACCGCCGGTCGGGGAGACCGGTATGACGGCGAGCAGCGGCCCGGTCGGTCCGGCGGTACGCAGCTCCACCGTGCCCGAGCCGACGGCGGAAGCGGCCCGGACCGAAACCGTCAGCCGGCCGGCTCCGCCGAGGTCGACGTTGTCGAAACGCATCCAGTCGCCGTCGGCGAGGAACGCGGCGTTCTGCCCGCCGCCGGTGTCCGCGGTCGCCTCCAGGGTGACGCCCGACTGGGCCGCGTAGGACTCGGCCTGGACCGTGACCGTCGCGGCCTGTGCCTGAGGGGCCGAGACGGTCAGGCTCAACGCGGCGGCCAGCACGACCACCAGAGCGCTCGCCAACAGTGTGTACAGAGGAACGGGAGTTCTGCGCATGTCACTTCCTCACGGGCTGGAGGGAAGAACGGGGGTGAAGACCTGGGAGGTGCGGACCCGGTCCCGAGGGCCCGGGGGTGACGGCCTGCACCCCAGGCCGGGAGTGAAGGCCCGGGGGTGCAGGCCTGGGGTGAGGGCCTGCTTCCTGCCGGAGCACGGCGACTACTGATAGATCCGCACGTAGTCGACGAGCATCTTGGCGGGGAACGGGGTACTGGCGTCCGTCGGGCCCGGCCAGTCGCCTCCGACCGCCAGGTTGAGGATCATGTAGTGCGGGTGGTCGAAGATCCACGGCCCGCGTGTCTGCTCCACCTGGTCCTTGTCGAGGGTGAAGACGGTCCGGCCGTCGAGGCTGTAGGTGATGCCTCGGCTGTTCCAGTCGGCGGCCCAGGTGTGGTAGTCGTCGGAGAAGTCGGCGTTCCCGGGCAGGGTGTACGGCGCGCCGATTCCACCTCCGCCGTTGTACGCGGGCGCGTGGACGGTCGAGTACGCCGTCTTCACGTCCTTGCCGAGGATCTCCATGATGTCGACCTCGCCGTTGTACGGCCACGGGCGGCCCGTCAGGAAGTCGGCGCCCATCATCCAGAACGCGGGCCACAGACCGTTGCCCTTGGGAACCTTGACGCGCGCTTCGACGCGCCCGTAGGTGAACTGGAAGGTCGCGCCGGTGTTCATCCGCGCCGAGGTGTACTGACAGGTGGTGCTGCCGCTCAGCGGGTCGGGCGGGCACGAGGACCCGGCGGTGGTCTCCTTGCGTGCTTCCATCACCAGGTGACCCGCCCCGTCCAGGGCGGCGTTGCGGTGATCGGTGTAGTACTCCAGCTCGTTGTTGGACCCGACGCCCGGATCGGCCCTCCACTTCGACGCGTCGGGCTTGCCGCCCGCCGCGCCGTCGAACTCGTCGCTCCACACCAGCCGCGGCGGGTTCGCGGGGTCGTTCGGCAGGGGCGGAGCCGGTATCGGATCGCCGCCGGTGCCGTACACCTGGAACTCCCACAGCGAGTAGCCGTAAGGGGTGGCGCGCTGCGTCCCGTACATGCGCACGTAACGGCCGGTGCCCGAGACGGCGAGCGTCTGCTTGAAGCCGGTGCCGGACGTCGTCGAGTAGATCGGCGTCCAGTCGGCTCCGTTCGGCGAGACCTGGATCTGGAAGGACTTGGCATAGGCGGGGTCCCATTGCAGGACCACCTTGTCGATCTGTGCCGTCGCGCCGAGATCGACGGAGATCCAGCCCGGGTCGGTCCATCCCGTGGTCGGGCTCGTGGCCCAGCGGGAGGCCGGGTCCCGGTCGAAAGCCCTGGCCGGCGTGCACTCCCAGCAGTTCGAGTCGGCCTGGGAGGACGAAGCGGCGCCCGGCCTGCCGTAGGAGAGGAGCCGGCCGGTGTCGCCGCCGGGGTTGCCGGTGCCGGCGGTGCCGTAGACCTGGAACTCCCACAGCGAGTAGCCGTACTGCGTGGCGCGCTGCGTCCCGTACATGCGCACATAACGGCCGGTGCCGGAGACGGCCAGGTTCTGGATGCCGCCCGTGGCGGTGGTCGTCTGGTGGACGACGGTCCAGCTCACCGCGTCGCTCGACACCTCGATCCTGAACGCCTTGCCGTAGGCGGCCTCCCAGTTGAGGGCGACCCGGCTGATCCCGGCACTCGCCCCGAGGTCGATCTGAATCCACTGCGGGTCCGCGAAGGCGCTGGACCAGCGCGTCCCGGGGTCGCCGTCGACGACGCTCTGCGCCACGAAGGGACCCTCGGTGCTCGAAGCGGTGGCGGGCTTTCCCTGCGAGAGCAGTACCTCCGCCGCCTGGGCGGAAGGGGCGGGGAGAGCGGTGAAAGCGACCAGTGAGGCCACGAGGGCCAGAAGTAAGGCGAAGCGACGCGGCAGCGTGTGCACGGGCGACTCCTCAAGTGGGGGGGAAGGAGAGGGAGAAGGAAGCCGGGGAGCGCTCCCTGGAAGGGAGGATGGAGCGGCGGGTAAGGGCTGTCAATACTTCTCTCACCTCGAAAAAACAGCGTCGTCACCCCTGGGAGGAGCTGAGGGAACGGTCTCTCACGGGCCATCCGGCGCGTCGGCGGACGAGGGGGCGGCACCGAGCGGAACGTGCCGGAACCCTGCCCTTGCCACTCCGGCCTGCGGATACGCTGCTCACATCGCCATGACGCAGAGCCGGAGGTCGCCCCGATGAGAAAACCCGCCCCGCGCAGGGCCTCGGGCGGCGACAGGGCCACGGGCGGCGGCACGGCGGGCGGCCCCGCATGAGACGCCCCACTCTCGAAGTGGTCGCCGCCCGGGCGGGCGTCTCCAAGTCGAGCGTCTCCCGTGTCATCAACGGCGAGACGACGGTGGCCCCGCAGATCCGGGACGTCGTCATGCGCGCCGTCCACGAACTGGGCTACGTGCCCAACGGGGCGGCACGCAACCTCGTCACCCGCCGCACGGACACCGTCGCCGTCGTGGTCTCCGACCCGCCTCAGGGAGTCGTCTCCGACGACCCCCTCTTCTCCGCCGTGGTGCGGGCCGTCAGCAGGGAGCTGGAGAAAGCGGGCAAACGGCTCGTGCTCATGCTCGCGGAATCGGACCCGAGCCGGACCCGGGTGGTGCAGTACATCGCCGGCGGGCACGTGGACGGCGTACTCCTGGTCGCCCTGCACGGTACGGATCCGCTGCCGGCCGCACTGGCACGGCAGGGCCTGCCCGTCGTGTCCTTCAACCGCACCTCCGCCCAGGACGTTCCGTACGTGGCGCTGGACAACGCCGGCGGAGCGGCACTGGCCGTGCGTCACCTCCTGGAGGGCGGGCGACGCCGGATCGCCACCATCACCGGGCCCCTCGAACTGTACGAAGCGCGCGAACGCCTCGACGGCTACCGTCGGACGCTGCGTGACACCGGCCGGCGCTCCATCGTGGCACTGGGCGACTTCACCAGAACCTCAGGCGCCGAAGCCATGCGGCAGCTCCTGGAGGACGACCCCGGCCTCGACGCGGTGTTCGCGGCCAACGACCTGATGGCGATCGGAGCCCTGCGCACCCTTCACCGGGCGGGCCGGCGTGTCCCCGACGACGTGGCGGTCATCGGCTTCGACGACATAGAAGCCGCGGCCTACACCAGCCCCGCCCTGACCTCGGTACGCAGCCCGATGGCCGACCAGGCGACCGCCGCCGTCCACCTGCTCCTCGGCCTGATCGACGGCGGCCCCGCGACGCCGGTGATCATGCCGAACGAACTCGTGGTGCGTGAATCGACCTGATCTCACCCGGCTCCGCGCGCCGCCGTGCCCCTTCCCGCGCCCTTACCGACGCGTGTCTCCCGCCTCGGCCTCCGCCGCCTTCGCCGTCGTGAAGGGCAGCACCAGCCGGGAGGGGTGTGCCGCGTCCCGGTAGATCTTGTGGGCGACGGGGCGGCCCACCGGCAGGTGGAACGCGTCCGGCGGCAGCAGCGCATTGTGCTCGTCCGCCAACGGCTCGTCGTTGGACAGCTCCACGGCCAGCCGGTGCCCCGGCAGAAAGGTCGTGGCGAACGGGTAGACCCGCAGCACGTACTGCACCCTCGCTCAACGGACTCCTCGAGGAAGACCTGCGCACCCACGGCTCGCAATTGACCTGGCTCACCTCGGCGTTCATGATCGCGGCGGTCTGCTTCGGGTTCACCTTCGGCGCGCTCGGCGACCTGTTCGGCCGCAATCGGCTGATCTCCGCCGGAGCCGGCCTCGTCGCCGTCGGCTCGACCGTGGCGGCACTCGCGCCGACCGTGCAGACCCTCTGGGCGGGCGCCGCGCTGAACGGCCTCGGCGCCGGCGCCACGTTCCCCGGCTCACTCACCATGCTCGCCTCGTCCCGGGAACGGGCCCACGCCGCCCCTCTCGTCACCGCCGTGGGCATGATCGGGGTCCGGCCGCGGCGAGCGGAGGAGGACGAGCCACAGCTCCTTCCTGCGGGCGGACCGACAAAGCCTCGGAGCTTGCCCCGAGGCAGAGGCTCGACAGCTAGTGCGCCGCAGGGCCCGCCTCGCGGATATGCACCGCAGCCCGGCAGCGCGCGGAACCGTGCCGCGCCCGAAAGCAGCCCCGCCGGCCGCTGACCGAGTTCACTCTGTACAGAAGCTCGGTCAGCGGCGCCGGCCACGGAACACCGTGCGGGTCTGCTCCCGGCAGCGATGACGGAAGCCCGCCGCGAGTCGGTATCACCCCTGGAGCGCCACACACTCCCGGAGCAGTGCTTCCAGGCGCAGGACGTGGGTGTCCTCGCGGTCGAAGACCTGGAGGGCGTCGAGGCAGGTGACGATCCAGAGGGCCTCGTCCTCGTCCTCGATCCGGACCGCCACAGCGGTCACGGCGTTCTCCAGGTCGAACGGGTCGTCCTGGAATGCCTCGGCGAGAGCCCGGTAGCCGGTCGCGAGCAGGGGGTCCGCGTACAGACCGGTCGCCTCGACGAAGGCGCCGGCCTCCGCCCGGTTCGTACGCAGGCCGGACAGGCGCTTCAATGCCGTGTCAGGGTCTCCCAGTTCGCCGTGGAGGCGGTGCGCCCGGTCGACCAGGAGCGGCCAGCCACCTGTCAGCTCGTAGAGACGGTCCAGACGATCCTCCGTGTGGAACTCCTCCACCCGCTGGGTCCAGCCGCGCAGACTGCGACGATCGTGCCGACGCAACACCACGGGAGCGGCCGAGGTGTGTTCGGTGCCCGTCAGCAGGGGCCGCCACAGGCCCAGTTGGGTGGGATCGGTGACGATGACCACCGCTCGAGTCACTCCCGGCGTGGCGGGGAGCAGCGTCTCGGCCAAGTCGACGGCGTTCCGGGGAGCCTCGGCCCGGGCGTCCGGGTACCGGGCGAAGTCACTGATGACGACTCGCCGTTGACGCGGGAGTCCGCCGGTGAGCTCCTGTTTGTAGACGCTGGGCTTACCAACGGGCGGCAGCATCCAGTCGACGATTCGCCCGGCAATCGCACGCAGGGTGTCGCCGACGTCGCCGACGCCGGTCGCGGTGGTACCGAGAACCACCCTCGTCTGGTTGGACCGCTGGCCGAGGAGGTCGTCGAGCTGGGTGATGGTGAGCGGGGCCGGCCGGTTGTCGGGCAGTTCGGGGCGGCCCTCCAGCACGATGCTCTCCTGGAGCTTGCAGTCCTGTTCGGCCCTGAGCAGCCGCGCGTCCACCTCGTGGGAGGTGCCGATCATGCGCAGGGCGTTCGGGCCCCTCAGGTGCCAGCCCTGGCCGTCGTGGTTGGGGGCGAGGATACCCAGGCCCACCATCTCGGACAGATAGGCACGGAACCCCTCGGTGTCGAGTTGTTCGAAGCCCTTGCGCCAGAAGGTCTCGCACTCCTCCCGCAGCTCGGCGTCGCTCAGCCGCACCTCCAAGCCGCGGTGGCGGGCATGGTAGGCCAGGACGTTGGCGATCACGTCGTAACGGTGGTCGAGGCTCAGAGTGTCCTTGAAGGCAGCCGAGATACCGTCCCTGAGTCCGGTGTCCGACTCCACCACGCTGATGTCAGCAATCTCCACCGCGTACGGCGGCCCATCGGCTCCGCGCCTCGCCCGCTTGCGGTGCATCACCTCGACCAGCCGGTGTCCGAACATCTGGAGCAGGAACGGCTGGTAGGAGCAGTAACCGAGTACCCGGTTGACGAGATCCATGTCCCGGAACTCGAAGCCGAGCGCCCGCATCGGATCGACCAGCAGTTCGGCGGCAGACTGGGGGGCGAGCGGACCGATCACCTTCGGCGTCTGCGCCAGGTGGCTGAACGGCCCGTTACTGGCGAGCTTGGTGAACCGCTGCACGGAGTGCAGTCCGGCGAAGACAACCTTGGCACGGTCCTTCGTGTCGTCCCCGAGCCCTTTGAGCTTCTTGGTCTGGTTGAAGCGCGGAGCATCCGCTTCGAAGAACTGGTCGCATTCGTCGAGCAGGACCAGCAGACGCCTGCGGGAGTCCCCGTCGAGCCAGGTCCGGATACCGGCACGTACCCGTTCGGAGATGTCCAGCTGAGACTTGCGGCTCGGCTGCCCGTCCAGCACCTCGGCTTTCACGAGCTTCCGGTCGAGGACGCTCCACAGAGCCTCCGGCCCCAGGGAACTCCCCTTTCCGATGTTCTCCTGGTCCAGATTGACGTAGACCGCCAGGTGGTAGCCGGGGCGCTGCCCTTCGAACTGCTCCCCCGCGTCGCTGAGCAGGGCGGACTTGCCGAGGCCTCGGCCGCCGTAGATGACCTGGGTACCGTGGCGGTCGAGGACGCTCTTGCGTTCTGCGTCACGGCCGTAGAACATCTCGCCACCGATCCGGCCACGCTTCTCCCTGATGTACGGGTTCACCCCGGAGAAGGGCAGCAGCGTCTGCGTGGACGTGCTGACCTGGCGGTTGCCCCGCGCCGCGAGATAAGCGAGGGCCGCGTCGTCGACGACCAGCATCGGCTGTAGCCGACCGGATCCGACGGCGAGCTCGATGCGGGCCTCACGACTCAGCGTGCCGAAGTAGAGGACGAGAAGACTCGCTCCGCTGGGGTCGCGTTCCGCCAGGCTCATGACGAACTCGGCGGACGGCCGCCCCCAGACCATCAGGACGCGGAGGCTGCTGCCCTGCTCCCGGATCTGCGAGCCGAACTCGGGTGCTTTGGCCCTGCCGTTGGTCTCCACCTCGATCGCTTCGAAGAGGCGGTACTCGCGTCGGCGCAGATGCGAGGACCGCTCGTCGAGAGGCCTGGCCTTGGCCTCGTATCCGAGGAGTTTGAGGAGCGGCGGCAGTTGCCGCTTCGCGGAGACGTCCAGTCTGTCCTTCGGCTCAGTCGCACCCAACTCCCGCCACTCGTCCAGAACATCGGCGGCCAGGGCCGCCTCGTCGGTCGAAAGCACGCTGTAGTCGAGAACCGGGATGTCCGGGTGCACCCTGCCGGTCCGCACGAGCTCGACGAGGTTACGGTCGATGCCCCTGGGCAGTCCCTCGGGCACGGCCGGGAAGAACTCGATCAGGTGAGACTCGCCGCCGTCGATCTCCGGCACGTCCTCGCCGATCTCCAAGAAGTAGACGAGATCGGCGGCGGTGGCCAGACCGCCGGTGTCCAGGTGTCGCAGCACCTGCGCGCGCAACTCCTCGGTGGGGTCCAGGGCGTCGAGCCGGGCCCGGATCCGGTCGGCTGCCTGTCGCCGGAAGGCCGGCAGGTCGCCACGTACCGTGTCGAGGGCTCGGCGCACGCCCACCAAGTCGTGCGTGTCGGTGCCGTCGAGGTGTCCCTTGGCGTCGGCGAGCAACTCCTGGAGTCGCAGGTCCTGGTCGTCGGTCAGCGCGCCGTCTGCCTGAGCACGGTGGAGTTCGGCGAGCAGCTCGTCGTGCGCCCCGCGCAACTCCGTGCGCCGGGCGTCCGCCAGCACCTCGATCGCGGCTACCGTCGGCGGGACGAACTCCCCCGACCGCGCGGCGGGCAGCAGCTCCCTGTCCGCCAGCTCGACGATGGTGCGGGCCGCACCGAAGGCGTCTCGGGAGATCCTGTCGGAAAGGGCGTCCTGCCAACTCCGGTCGACCACAGAAAGGAGCTGTTCGAGTGAGGGCCGCTCGCCACGACGATCGCACACCTTCAAGAGCTCTGCGTCCAGTACCAGTTCGGGATCGACCGGACCGCTGGCACGCACGGCCGCCGTTCCCCCGGCCAGCAGGTCGAACAGCTCCTCCATCGAGGCGCGTGCAGCCAGGGCCGCAGCGGATTTGGCGGCACCCGAGCCCTGCGCCAGCAGCGCCAGTTCGCCCAGTGCCTGCTCCTTGCCGTCCAGCAGGGACCTGCGCAGGGAAGAGATCTCCTTGACCGCCCTGTTGCCGTCGGAGCCGTCACCTCGGCGAATGGTCTCGACCGCCAGACACCACTCCTTGACCAGTCCGACAGCTCGCTCTACCAGATGAACGAGGTCCTGCCGGCCGGATCCCTGGAGCGGCTTGCCGCTGGACGGCCGGTGCTCTCGGTCCATGCGGTCGATCTCGATACTGATCTCTGGCAGTTTCGAGAGCCGCTCGGCCTGCTTCCGCACGCTGGTCACCCGGTCCCGGCGGTCATCGGCCACGGTGGCAAGCAGCGATCCGAGCATCCCGTCATCGGTCAGCCAGCGCTTCGCGATCTTCGTGGCCCGTGCGAACCGCAGCCTCGGTGGCGCTAGCAGGACACGGCACTGCTCGCGCAGCTCGTGGAGCCGTGCCTCCGACTCGGAGACGTTGGCACTGACGACCAGGGGCGAGGCACTCATCAGGGCGCCGCTGAGCGCACGGTCGGCGACGGCGGCCGCCGCCTCGGCCAAGCGCTCCGGCAGCCTGGGCGCCAGCGCTTTGAGCTGGGCTCCCGCCAGATGGTCCCCGGTGATGAGCGCCATACGCAGCAGGACCGGGAGCAGAAGGAGCTCGCTGCCCTCCGTGTCGCGACCCGCGTACCCGCCGTACTGCTGGAGCAGGTCGGCCAGCAGGCGGGCCCCCTGGCTGTCACCGGAGGTGAGCAGCCCGGCCGCACCGGCCAGACGGAGCGCCGTCACCTGGGGTGCGGCGCAACCGGCGGCACTCGCCACATGGTGAGCGAGTCCGAAGCGCCGTTCCACGATCAGCCGCGTGAGAATTCCCTCCGCAGTGGTCTCGTCGGAGTTCTCCTCCATGGTGGCAGGGGCGAGTACCGTCCGGTCGGGTTCCGGGGCGACGATCTCCCCGTCCCGTGACATCGCGAGGACAGGTGCGCTCACGGTGGCCGGGACGGGCGGGGCCAGGGCTTCCTCTTCCGGCACCTCGGCGAGAGCCTTCGGCCGAGGGGCGGGCCCAGCAGCCCGCGCATCCTCAGTGGCGTGTGGATCCGGTGCCGTGGTGGGGGCGGGGGCAAGGTCTTCCGTGCCGGACAAGGCCGCTTCCGCACCCGGGACGGGGTCCTTGGTGGAATGAGCCCTGGTCACCGTCGCCGGGGCCTCATCCGCCTGCTTGTCGGACGGGTCGTCGTCGGAGAGCTCTACGGCTTCCTCGACCGGGCCTTCGACGTCGGCCTGCTCGGCTGTCTCAGCCTCTGCGGCCTCTGCGGCCGGAGCCACCGGCGTTCCGTTCGGCTGCGCCAGCGACAGTTCGGGAGCCATGACCACTGCCATGGCGCATGTGGGCAGCACTCGCACCATCTGGTCCTGCAGGGCCAGGATTTCCGTCGCGGCGTATGCCTGACGCCCTTCACGGATCAGTCGTGCCAGGTCGACGAGGACAGCGCCTTCCTCCCGATGCGTCTGCTCCCACAACCCTGCGTCCAACAGACGGCGGGCCGCTCCTCGCACGGCCTCGGCGGCGAAGGCTGCCGGGCTGTCCGTACGGCCCGCCGCGACATCCAGCAGTTCCCGCAGCGTCTCCCTCGCCCGGCGGTCGCGGTCGTCCGCCTCTCTGTACTCACGAGCGGCCAGGGCCATGTCCTCCAGACGGCGGGGCACCCCCACCACCCCCACCGCGCGGAACACCGCGTCGGCGCTGTCGAAGACGGATCCCAGCGCGACCAGCGGAGCCAGGTCCTCATCGAGCGGAGGGCTGCCGGCGGCCACCGCGTCCATCGCGCTCTCCGCGGCACTCCGAGCGTCCGCCAGGGCCGATTCCAGGCGCCGACAGGCGGCCTCCGGATCGATTCCCTGCTCGGGCCGGGTGCCCTCGGACGCCGTCATCCGCACGTCGTGCGGTGCACTGGGACCCGACGCGGCGCTCTCGACGGCACCCATCTCATGGACCGGCCGGTCGGCGGCGACAGCCGCCTCGGTCGTGTGGTGGTCTGCGGGCGGCCGCGCCACCCCCTCCGCTACGCCGTCGAGATCCGGGTGGGCCGCCACGACGGCCCGGGCCCTCTCGGCCACGACGGCAAGGCGCGCGGACTCCTCATCGTCAACCCCGGCGGCGAACCAGTCTTGGTCGGCCGCCCACTCGAGGAGGTGAGCGTCCATCACGGATGCGTTGCACCACGTGAAGACCGTCGCCCGGACCAGGGTCGCGCCCCAGCGGGAAGCCGGGTCGGAAGCCGTGCCGCCGTGGGCGAAGGCGACCATGCCAATCTGTTCGATCACCGTGCGCGTGAGTTCCCTGACTCCGCAGGTGCAGGAGCGCTGCCGTGAATCGCGCCGCAGACGGGCGAGGATATCCCTGCACAAGGCATTGCCCGCGCGTCGGGGCGCTGCCATCCGGATGCCCAGTTTTCCGAGCAGACTCTGGCGGTTCTGCGGCGTCAAGGAGTTGAAGGCGAGTTCCACCATGCCGGCCGTGAGGCCGTTCAGGGCGGCTGCGGCCGAGGTCTCCAGGGCGTTGAGCGCGGCGGCCAGACCCCCGAGTTCCTCGGCCGAGACGGTCGACGGGGACAGCGGTGGCCCCGTGATGACGCGGTAGCGGTCGTGCATGTACGCCTGCTCCGATTCTTTGGTTGGTTTTGCGGGACCGGCTCGCTCGACGACGAGGAACCGGGAGACGAGAGCTGGAGAGGAAGATAGCGGCCCCACGGATCACGGGTCAGCGGCCGCGAGTGTGCTCGGTGACGAACGTGTAGCCATAGGGCAGTTCCCATCCGTCGGCTTTGCCGAGTCCGCGGCAGTGTTCGCGGAAAGCGGCTCGCTGCCCATCGCTGGGCGAGCAGCCCGGCCGGAGGCGCCTCAGGTGGCCGGCGACGAGCTGGAGCGGGAGCAGGTTCCCGCTCTCCGGCTCGGTGCCGCCCCATGGGCGTATCACCCGTCGCTGTACGGGGCGGTAGCCGATGAGCGGAATGGCTGATTGCTCCTCGCGCGCCGGGTAATGCGGTTGCCCCCAGGAGTCCCGACTGCCGAGTGCCGACTCCAGGAGCCGTTCCGCCAGCAGGTCTGCCACCGCCGACTCCAGGGCGGCGACCTGGGACGGTGCCGGTCGCCCCCCATACGCCGCGGTCGGCAGGACCGACCGGTCCAGCAGGGCATGGCCGTCGAGTGTGAGCAGCCCGCAACGGCGAACGGTACGCATAACCAGCTGCCTCGGGCCTAGCCCGACCGCGCTGTCTCCATGGCGATCACTGCCCGGAGCGTCGTCCCTGGTGAGCACACGCGGGTCGTAGCAGTACCCGATCACGCGGTCCCCGAACTGCACCGGCTCGGTGAGCCGGGTCGTCGCCATGCGGAAGGCTGTCCCGCCGCGAATCCAGTGCAGGTCGAGCATCAGGCCGGGAAGAAAGTCGCGGGGCCAGGTGATTCCCGTCAGTCGGCCCCATTCGTCGCCGAGTTCGGCGCCCACTTCCTGCGACTCCTCGCGTTCGTCCAGTGGGCCCCGCATGTGGTCGATTGTGAGGTGGGAGGCAGGACGCGGGCCGTGGGGCTGCCAGAACTCCTCTGCGACGTACGGGTGCAGAGGGAACCAGCCCTCGATGAGATGGACCAGTCGCAACGGCGAGCGCCAGACGATCTCCCTCTCGCCGACGCGCAGGAGTTCACTCGGACCGAGGGAGACGTCGTCGGCGAGCGGCAGGTCCACGGGTATTCTCCCGGCTTCCGGTTCCGGCGTCGGCGTCGGCGTCGGCGTCGGCGTCGGCGTCGGCGTCGGCGTCGGCGTCGGCGTCGGCGTCGGCGTCGGCGTCGGCGTCGGCGTCGGCGTCGGCGGGAGTGTCGACGTCCAGCCCCGCCCTGCCGGGGCCAGAGGGTCTCCGGACCCATCGGCGTTACCCGGATGGTGGGACCGCCAGATGCCTCCGCTCTCGAAGGCGTCGTCGAGCGTGATCCGGGAGCCGTTCGCGAACAGTCCCTGGTCGCTGTCTCCTCGGACGATGTCGGCGAGCGTCACGTTCGCCCGGCAGACCGCTGCGGCGTACCCGACCCCCTCGAGCAGTTCCCTCGCGCCGGGAAACAGATGCAGCCGCGGCCCGATCGCCGTGTACGCGGTGACCGGAGCCATGAGGCCGTGGCGCCGCCTCACCGGGACGGCGGCATGCTCCACCGCCGCCGCAAGGAACCTGAGGTCGCCGCCGCCCAGGGGGCCGGTATCTCCCCAGCACCGCGCGAGAGAGGCGCGGGTCACGGCGTAGTAACCCCAAGTACGTAACATGGCGCTGGAATCGAGGACGCCTCGTACCGTGTCGAGCAGACCGAACAGCCCCGCCCGCAGAGCGTCATCGCTCGTGCCGCCGACGAGTTCGGCGAGGGAAACGGGAACGAAGGGAGAGAGCAGTTGCTCCCGCGCCGTGGTGAGGAGGTGCTCGGCGTAGGCCGTCAAGTCGTCGCGCCTGGCCGCTTCCGGAGACGTGTATCGGACATCAACGACGACATGTCCGTCCTCGTTGATCCAGCGGCGACGCGTGCGCAGGCGGTGAAGCTGGGTCGGCGACAGACTCAGAGCCGGTCCGAAAGCATGGAGATCCGGGACCAGGAGCTCCCTTCGGCTGGGAGCCGCGTCGCTTCCCGGCCTGCCAGGGCCCTCTGCCCCGGCCGGAGCGCCGGACACCCAGGCCGGTAAGTCACCGACAGGACCCACTTCCGGATGCGCGCCCTCGCGGTGGACGATCTCCGCGTACAGCGGGTCCGACCCCGTGGCGACGCACACCATGGCACCGACCGGGAGGGCGGGAGCGCGCCCCCCGAGGGTGATCACGGGGAAGTCGTCGAGGCGCAGAGGGCTGCCACCATAGCCATCTCCGCCGAGGTCGTAGCCGAAGTACACGGCGTTGAAGGCGACGGTGGTGTGCACTGGAGCCTCTCGGGCGGCGACCACCGCCTCGAGATAGCGCAGCAGTAGATGCCGTTCCCCGGCGGATGCGGCGTCGTAGCCCTTCGTCATGGCAGGCGTCAGCAAAGCCTGGTCGCCGTACGGATCGGGTACCCCCGTTCGCTTGCGATCGCTGGACGTTGCTGAGACATACGAGTCCCCACCCATGGCACCTCCACCGCACCTCGGGCCACCACGGCCCGCCTGCGACAATTCACGGAGACTACGCCGATACCGGGCACTCCTGTGGCCCTTTCCCGACTTTGCGATGATTGGCAGCGTCCCACGTAGAACATGACCCAGCCAAAACGAAGGTGACGACCCGTCATGTGATAAAGAACGCATCTTCTTCGACCTGCTCGCCCGACAGCCCCCTACCACTGCGACCGCATCGGCCTAGGGCGTGTCTGACCATTCGCGTCGGATCAGCGGGCGGTGTCCGGTGCGGTGCATCGCAAGGCGGAGGACCGGCCGAGTACTGGATGTACTCGGGCGGTCCGACAACGCCGCGAGGTGCCGTGCCGGGCGCCGACCGCCCGGCGGGAATTGTCAGACACGGCCTAGCACCATGAGTGCGCCAACTGGTACGGGATTCCTCACTGGACGGACACCGCCGGAATCCCAGGAGAGGTGCGCGGTAGCGCAACAGTGTTTTCTCGCCACTTTTTGACGCAGTAGCGAATATGGATGCATCGTCGAGGACGGCCCGTTGATTCCTGGAATCCACAAGCTCAGCACCAGACACCGACGAGCGGGACATCGCCGCTTCGGTTGCCGAGGACCCCGCCACCTCCACTCCGCAACGCGTCAAGAGATGGCGCGATCGGCCAAACGGCCACTCGAAGCCCTCCCTCATCGTCAAAAGCACGGCATGCGAGGCAAGAGGGCCAACACCTGATCGTAGAACCTCCGGGACACCTGAGGAGACATGATCCACATCCTGTTCTAGGATTACGCCGACCATCTCAGCGGCCCGCCGGGCTTCCGCTCCACTTCAGTGGATCCGAAGGACATGCCCCCACCCGCACGAGCTACTTCGTGCTGCCTGGGGGCATTCTCGTGCTGTTCCGTGAGTCCGCGGCGTCGTTGGCCACCCGCACCCAACTTGAAGGACGACTGGCACAGCTCCTGAGCGAGAACTTCCTTCATAAGCACCGCCACCGACCCCACCCGTCAGAGGTGCGCTCCTGGGAACGCAGCATTCCAGCGCTTACCAACGCGCTTGTCGAAGCCGGGCTAGGCGACGTGGAGATGCTGCTGGAATACGGTCTGCCCCTGACCAGTAAGCGCGCGGATGTGATACTGGCCGGCGTGCATCCGACTACGGGCGCACCGTCCTACGTGGTGGTCGAGCTCAAGCAGTGGAGCGCCGCTTACCCGGAGGCCGACGACCCGCTACGGTGCCGCATCGACGCGTACCCCGGCCCGGTCCTCAATCCGATCGAACAGGTGCGGGGCTACTGCGACTACCTGGTGTCGTTCAACGGGGCGTTGGAACAAGCGCCGGAATCGATCGCTGGAGTGGCGTACCTGCACAACGCGACCGAGTTCGGGGTGGCAGGGCTGCGGGATGTCACGGAGGACCATCGAGGCCGGATGTTCACCGGTGAGCAGCGCGGCGCCTTCCTGGCTTACCTGCGCTCGTTGCTGGCGCCGAAACCCGGCGCCGACGTGGCTGACACTCTGCTCCAGGGCAAGGTGCGGCCGTCCAGGCAGCTCATGGCCGTTGCTGCCGAAGAAGTGCGGAACCGGGAGCAGTTCGTGCTGCTGGGCGAGCAACGACTCGCCTACGAGACGGTGATGTCAGCAGTGCGGAAGGCTCGGAGGTCCAACCACAAACATGTTGTGGTCGTGGCCGGCGGCCCGGGCTCCGGTAAGAGCGTGATCGCCCTGTCCCTTCTTGGCGATCTGTACCGCCGCGGGGTACCCGCCCTTCACGCCACCGGCTCGCAGTCCTTCACCAAGACGATGCGTAAGGTCGCGGGAGCCCGCAAACCTGAGGTCCAAAAGCTCTTCCGCTACTTCAACAGCTTTATGGAGGCCGAGCCCAACGACCTTGACGTTGTCGTCTGCGACGAGGCACATCGGCTCCGCAAGACCTCCGCGAACCGCTACACCAAGGCCGCCCTGCGCACGGGCCGCCCTCAGGTGGCGGAACTGATCGACGCTGCACGGGTTCCGGTGTTCCTCCTCGACCAGCACCAGGTGGTGCGTCCGGGCGAAATGGGAACCGTGGAAGAGATCCGGGAGGCTGCCGCCGAGCAAGGGCTGGAGTGTTCGGTGGTCGAGCTGGACAGCCAGTTCCGATGCGGTGGAAGCGACGCCTACCTCCGCTGGGTGGTCGACCTGCTGGGGCTCGAAGGGCAAGCGCCCACCGTGTGGGAGCCGGACGACAAGGTACGCCTCCTGACGGCAAACAGTCCGCAGGAGTTGGAGGAGTTCCTGTCCGCCCAGCGTGCCCAGGGCTATGAGGCCCGCATGTCGGCTGGCTACTGCTGGAAGTGGACGAAGAAGATCACTCCGAGCATGACCTCGCTGCCTGCGGACGTCACGGTCGGAGACTGGGCGAAGCCTTGGAACCTGTTCGGGGACCGATCTCTGCTCGGTGCACCGCCGGCGCCGCTCTGGGCCACCGATCCCGCGGGCTTCGGTCAGGTCGGCTGTGTCTACACGGCGCAGGGCTTCGAGTACGACTGGTCCGGCGTGATCATGGGCCCAGACCTCGTCTGGAGGACCGACCGCTGGGTGGTCGACCGCAAGGCGTCCAAGGACCCGTCCTTCACCAAGGCAACCCTCGACGAGGATGTGGACCGTCTCATCCGCAACACGTACAAGGTGCTGCTGACCCGGGGCATGATCGGAACGATCATCTACTCGACCGACCCGGAGACCCGCGAGAAGCTCCGCACCCTGATCTCCGGTACCGGCGAGGTGCCGACCTCACAGTGATCCCGTGAAGCCCCGATCCGTAGCCCAGTGCGCAGGGCATGCCGAACCCTGGAGAGGTATCGGGCGGTCAGCCGCTTCGTCCGGCTCCTATGCCTCGTCCAGGGCTACGCGGCCGTGATCTACGGTCAGGAGACTGCGGAGCCGTAGACCTCGAGCCTCCACAGCGAGCAACCGTACGACGTACCCCGGGCCGCGCCCTGGACGCGGACGTAGCAGCCGGTGGCGTCAGGCCCTCGACGCGCTCCATGCCACCCGCACCGGCGGTGGCGGAGTAGGCCGTGGTTCAGGTGGAGGCGTCGTCCGACACCTGGACCGGCAGGCGCGCCCGTAGGCGGTCTCCCACACCTCGCCAACGACGGCGGGCGCCCCTTCATCGCCATCGCGCGCGATGGGTGGGCCTGGGCGGTGACGGCCCAAAGCCCCGGGCCGTTCCCAGGGCGCTGCGGACAGCAGACGTGAAGCGCGGGTCATCCCGTTGGACGTGTCCGTGCCGAGCGTCAACCGGGCCCCACGGATCACGCACACGCTCCTGGCCGAGCCGGGACCGTCACGGCGTCTTCCCAGCGAACGACCGAACCGATCACGGAAGGCGGGCGAGGCGGTCGAGGGCTGCGTCGACATCCATCTCGCCGATCCTTCTCAGTACGGCCCCGGCCTGCCCCATCGCGTCAGCCGACTCGGTGACCCGTCCGGCGGCGCGGAGCGCCTTCGCGAGCCAGACCAGCGTCCGGGCCTCCCGGCTCCCGTAGGTGAGCGACCGGTACAACACACGAGCACGCACCAACTCTGCGATGGCGGTTTCGTGATCCGCCCGCGCCGTCCGGATGCGGCCCAGGCTGAAGTGCGCATGCGCCTGCCCGTTGATGTCGGCCGTGCCCGCCAGCAGGGACAGAGACCGTAGACAGTGTTCCTCCGCCTCTTCATGGTGTCCCAGGTCGTATCGCGCACTGCCGATGCCGTTCAGTACGGCCCCTTGGCCAAGGGTGTCGTGGAGCTCTTCAAAGGCCGACAGAGCCGCATCGAAGTGTTCCAGCGCCTCCTCGGGCGCGCCGCTCTCCTGCAGCAGGACCCCGAGGGCGTGGCGCCCCAGGGCCGCCCCCAGCAGGTCTCCGTCGTCGTCGCTGATCCGCACGGCGCTCTCCAGCTCCCGCACGGCGTCCGCGAGATCGCCGACCGCGCGATGAGTGCCCGCGAGCATGCGACGCACCATGGCGACGTCGGCCGGGCCCGACTCCCGTGTCACCGCGGGGAGAGCACGGGTAAGACCGGCGAGCGCGTCGAGATGGCGATCGGACCGCCATTGAAAGGTAACCAGGACCATCGACAACAACCACGTATAGCGGTCGAGTTGGTGCCGCTGGGCCAGTCCGACTGCGGCGGTCAGGGTCGAGTACTCCGTCTCGAACCACTTCATCGCCTCCGCCGCGTCGGCCGGAGCTGTGACCCTGAGTGCGCCGGGCCCCTCGATCGGCAACCGGCGTCCGGACTCCAACCGGCGGTCACAGGCCCAGGCGTGGTGCAGCAGGAAGTGCAGCACCCGTTTCGCCACACGGACCCGATCGGCCTGAGCCCACTCGCAGGTAAGTGCTTCTGCATGAACCCGGACCAGGTCGTGCAGGGCGTATCGCTCGAAAGAGGGCTCGGTCACCAAGCTCATCCGCAGGAGCTCGTCGGTCGCTTCACTGACCTGGGCCTCGTCCTCGGTGTCCATCGCCCGCAGTGCAGCCCAGCTGATCGTCGGGCCTGGGTGGATCGCCAGTCGTCGGAGCAGTTTCGACGCCGGCTCGGACAGCTGCCGATGGGCCGCGTCGAACGACAGGCGCACGCTCAGGTTCTCAGAACCCAGATCGAGCGAGCGCAGCCGGGTGCGCTCCACCCGCAGCTCACGGACCACGTCCGGCAGCGCCTGTGCGGGACGCCGGGTAATTCTCGCGGCCATGATCCCGAGCGCCAGCGGAAGACCCGAACAGTATTCCACGATGTCGGCCATGAAGGGAGCGGCTGTGCGCATGCGGTCCTCTCCGAGCCGCATGCGGAGGAGTTCTGCGGCGTCCGCCCGGTCAAGTGGCTCGAGAGCGATGAGTTCGGCGTCCTCCCGAATCTCCAGTCCGTGCAAGTGACGGCGGCCGGTGACGATTGCCGCGCTGGGGCCGGCCGGGGGAAGCAACGGACGGACGTGCTCCTCATCCCGCGCGTTGTCCAGGATCAGGAGGACCGCACGGTCCGCGAGTGCGGTGCGATACGCGGACACCATGCCGTCCAGCGTCGGCGTCGCGGGGCGCACTCCGAGATCGTTCAACAGCCTGGCGATCACATGCTCGTGGCGCAGCAGCCCATCGGGGGCAACACCTCCGAGATCGATGTGAAGAATGCCGTCGGCGAAGTACTGGTCGAGCGCTACCGCGACCTCGACGGCGAGCGCGGATTTCCCGACGCCCGGCATTCCCGAGAGGGCGGCCAGCCGGGACCGCCCCTGGACCCGGCCGAGAAGGACCTCCGTCAACCTCTCACGCCGACGTCGGCGCCCGACCAGCCGGACCGCGCCGAGGGGAAGCTGACGGGGTCTCGGGGGAGCCGTCGCACGGAAAGGGGCGGCACTCCCCCGATCATGTTCCCCCGAATGGTCGGCGAGCAGCAGGTGAGCGGTGGGACGACCGCATTCTCGCTCCCACTCGACCAGGAGTGGCGGGATCTCGTCCTGTCTGCCGAGTGTGCGCAGTGCGCGCACCTTGAGTTCGAGCAATGCCTCACTTGTCGGCCAGCGGATCAGGGCGGAATCGGCCCGGTCCAGTGCGGCTCGCGGTTGCGAGCACTGCAGTTCTGCCAGGACGCAGGAGATCATGGCTTCTCTGAGCTCCTTCTCCAGTTCGCTCCGTGTCTGCTCGAACGCGGAGCCATGCATTCCCTCGAAGGGAATTCCCCGCCACTCATCGATCGCATCACGGACGGACCTGAGTCGCACCGAGGAATCACCCGTCGAATCCGCCCTCTGCAGCAATTCACGGAATCGCAGGAGATCGAGGTCCTGAGACTGGACGCGAATCCTGCAGGACCCCCGCTCATTGCTCTCCGAACAAATCTCCGGAACGGCCGTCCGAAGTTGGTGGAAGTTCTGCCGGATGCGATTCGAGTTCAAGGACTCTTCCGGCCACAGATATCGCATGATCTCGGCATGAGATGCGCGATGGCCGGGTGAGACGAGCAGAACAGCCATAAGTTCGGAGACTTTTCGCGATCTCATGACGACAGCCCGGTCACCCCGAAGGGCGGTCACCGAACCCAGCAATCGGAACTCCATGATGCCTCACCGTCTTCCCGTGGGTGGCAGATCCATGAACACCTGAGAGAAAAGCATGCCACACGCCAATGACAGGTTGTTAACGTTCACCTAACGCCAATGACTTGGCCAGGACGTGCTCGGTCTGCCAGTCTTCAAGCACTCCACTCCCACCACTTCGGCGGAACAGGGATTCACTGGGACATTCATTCGAGCGCCCCGACGGGCCATCGAATGCGGAGGAATCCGACCCGGTGACCGAGAAGCAGAAACCCAAGACAAGGAGAAGCAGCTTATGAATCGAATTAAGATCGAACATCGTGACGGTCGGCCCGCGCCGAGGCGCTGCGACAGGGGGACGGTTTCCTCCCGGCGGCGCGATGCCCGCCACGCGCTCGGTACGGCCTCCGCCTCCTGGCACGGCCGGGTCTGGAAGCCGGTCCGGCCGGCGGCTGAGCTCGCCCGCGAATCGGCGCTGTTCTCCGAATTCGAGTAGAACCGGCCCGCGGAGGCCCGGAACGATGACGACTGGACCGGGCGAAGGCGGGGCCTGAGCACATCGGTATGAGGCGGGCCGGGAGAGTTCCCGGCCCGCTTCCGGTGGTGGAGCGGTACATGAACCGTCCACCCGAGTGGCAACCGACACCGGGCGTCCGGTGCCGACACTTCAGCGGAGAGAGAGCTCGACGGGCGCCTCGGGCTCCGCGACCGGACCGGGGGGATCGCCGACGTCCGGCCCCCCCTGAGAGCTTTCGGCCCTCTCGTACGGAGGCTCAGGCTCGACATCCCCGTCTGCCGCCTCCGCTCCCGGCTCGTCTGCAGCAACGGTGGGAAGGACGTAGGCCTGAGCAAGTCCGGCGAGGTGCAGGGGAAGCGGAAGGGAGAGCGCGACAGGATAGTCGGGGGCCATACGCAGTTGGTGCGTGGCAAGGGCGATGGCCTCGGGTTCGTCGGGCACGGTAGGCGCCGGCAGCTCGACGTCGCACTCCCTGTGACAGCCAAGTACGGCGATCTCGACCAGGGTCGGGTTCCAGGCTCCGGTGCCTGCCTGAGAGGTGAGATTTCCCGCGGCATTGACCCGGGCGGCGAGCCTGTCGAGTGCCGGTGAAATCGCGAAGGTTCCGGGGCGCTCCGTACTGCTGTGGAACACCCGCTCGCCTGGATCGCCGTGCGCTCCATCACTCGGTCGAACCGCCCAGAACCCCGCCGGCTGGCCGTGGGCCTTGCCCGGCTCGGCCAAGCCCCACCACTGAGCCGTCTCGCGGCCGGCCCGTCCGCGCACCCGGACGAGACGAAGCTCGTCGTCGATACCTCCTGGTGGAGCGTGACCGATCCTGATCATGTCCGGTTCAATCTGCCCGTCCTGCAGCCAGGGCCAGTGCGACCTGCTGTTCTGTGCATGGGTGATGAGCGCTGTCGGGTGATTGCGGAGCGAGTGCAGCATGCGCTGGAGGAAGCGCGCGGTCTCCTTTCGCTGCTCGGACAGGTTGGTCCGCCGCGCCTTCGCGGTGATACGCGGCATGTCGTCCGCTGTACCGGCGGAGCCGGGCTCGTCCGGGGCGGACTGGTTGATCTCGGCCTTCTTCACCAGGCCGAGCAGAAAGTGCGGATAGGGGATCCAGGTGCGGGTGTCGTCGTCCCATCCGCGCACGACGCAGAGCCCACCGCCTTCGGGGAGCGGGGTGACGAGCACGGCGACCGGCAGATGTCTCGGGAGCCGGGTGGGACCGTCCTTGCGCCGCTTGACCATCCAGAGAGCGGCGTACTGAAGTCCGTCCGGCAGGTCACCGCCCAGGGTGTGTTCGGGCAGGACGCGAACGCCGAGCTGGCGGAAGCCGTCCAGCCAGGCATGATGAGCACGGTGCTCGACGGTGTCGGCATTCGCGATCCCCCTTTCCCCGGACGGCGTGACGACGAATTGGGTCAGGACTCCCGCGTCGGCACACCCCAGACGATTGGCGAACTTGGGATCGCTGCCGGCCTCGCGGAAGGTGCTGCGATGGGCGATCTCCACCAGGGCGAGGCCAGGACGGCTCGGGTCGGCGCCGTCCGCACGAAGCCAGCCGCTCAGTTCCCGGCGGCGAGCAGCCAGAGCACGGGCCACCCGTTCTCCCTTGCGCCGGACGGCGGGATCGAGGACGAGCCGGTCCCCGAGCCCGTCGGTGAGCGGCAGACAGCGCAACTGCACCACAAGCTCCGGGGTCCGCCATACGAGCACTGCGGGCTGGCCAGGACGGGCGTCGTCGAAAACCTGGTCCGGCAGATCATTTGCCCCGCCGTCGCCGTCGAGGCCCAGTGTCCTGGCGAACTCCCGTACCGCGTGACGGCGCAGTTCCGCGGTCTGCCAGAGCAGGCGCACCGTCACGTGCGGCTGCTCGGCGGCCGGCTCGGACATGAGCCCTGTACGGTCGGCCAGGACTGCGAGAGCTCGGCGTCGGGCCAGCGCTGCGCGCACTTCCTCGGCCTTCTTAGCCTGTTCACCCACCGGCTTCGGGCGCCGATTGGCAGGTGCGCCGACGCCCTTGCCCCGGCCGCGCACCAGGTCTGGCAAGCGAACCACGCCCGCGGGCAGCGCCGCCTCCGCCCAGGCCGTGAGCTGGGACCTCTGATGGGGCATGAGCCCCGGGCCGACCTCGTGCACACCCATGTGGTTGCTGTGGACGACGGCAGCCCGAACGCCGGGGCCGTCGCCGATCCAGTCGGTCGGGTCGGCGAGCAGGCGGTCGGGGACGGGGAACCGTCCGACGACGCTGAGCTGGTGCAGGATGCCGGCCGGATCGTTCTCCGCCCAAGTGAAGCCCTCGGAGGCACGGTCGCGCCGCAGCCTGGCCAGGGCGCCGCGTTCGGTCGCGGGCACTCCGGGCAGCCAGGGGATCTTGGGCCGCAGATGGACCGTGGTGGACTGGCCGTACGGCAGTGGCAGCCGTCCGGTGTCGGACCGCGTGTGGGTGGCCCAGCGGCGAACACCCCAGTGCAAATGCAGCCGTGGACGGGAGGCGAAGGGGGCGGTGTGCAGCGAGATGTTGAGAGTGATGGAGAACCACCACTCCTTGCGCTTGATGGTGCGGCACAAGGGTTGGGACATGAGCTCCGCGCCCTGGTCGCGGGGGCCTCGGGGCAGTGCCCGGAAGCGTAGTTCGCCCCCCTCGAAGGGATAGGGTTCGAGGTCGCGGATGCGGCGGGCGAGCGCGTCGGTGGCAAGCTGGAACTGCCGGGGCTCCGGCGCGGCCGTCCCGCCGTCGGTGTGCGGTGTGCCGAGAAGGTCCACCCTCGGTACGCTCTCCCAGCTCAGCGGAGTGCCCGTCAGTTCATCGCTGCACCGCAGGAGAAGGGCACGCAGCTCTGGGTCGCGCTCGTACCGCCGGGGCACGATCGTACGCAGCCACGCGTTGAGCACGTGAGCGCCGGCCCGGCCGGGAAGAGGATCAGGCGCGTTGGCGGGCACGTACATCCAGAAGTCCTCGAGTGGCACAGGTCCCTCGCCGATGGGAGGGCGAGCCCGCGGCCGCACGATCACCTCCGGGGCCAGTGTCTGCAACGCGGTGTCCAGGTTTCTGGTGGGCAGGCTCCGCTGCCACTCGGTCTCGGGCCGGCCGTGGTTGTGGAGCGCAAGAAGCCTGCCCTGCCAGCGTTCCGGGAAGCGCAGGGCACGGTAGTCCTCGGTCCACGGGGTCATGGGATCGGCGAGGTGGTATGCGGAGCGGCGGATCTCTCGGTACACGGCGATGCTCCATCGAGGGGCTCAGAGGTGGCGGGTCGGTGACTGTCCGGCAGGGTTCGTCCGGACGCGGCGGGTCAGCGCACTCCGGGCGGCGAGGTGTCGATCCCGCACAGAGCGTCGTACAGCGGCCGGTAGAGCAGCCTGACCAGGGACGGGTCGGCAGGATCCGCCCAGACTCCGGGGCCCGGGGCGAAGTAGGGGGCCAGTACGTCGCGCAAGCGAACAAGCAGGCCGGGATCGCGCTGCCAACGCGGGCGCGGCTCCTCCGACGCGCGGCCGCCGGCTGCGGCGAGCCGGGGGGCGAATGCGGCATCGACGAAGACGACCCTGGCGGGGACCCCGCCACGGACCAGGCGGCCGATCACCTGCCAGAGGGTGACCAGCTGGTCCCAGGCGAAGGACTCCTTCTCCGCGTCGGACAGCCTGGAGTACATGTAGGAACGGGAAAGCAGCCGGCGCCACACCCCGCGCGCGGCCGTGCGGAAGGCGCTGCCCGCTCCGTCCAAATCCGTCCCGTCGCCTACTAGTTCGGCGAAGGTACCCCCGGTCAGGCGAGGGTGGTTGCGGATGAACCGTGCCGCCCAGTCGTTGACGGCGAAGACTGAGAGGAAGAGGTCATCCGGGCGGGGGTGCGGGCGGACGAGGAAGAGTACGGTGCCGAACGCGGCCACCCTCTCTTCTCCGGGGCTCAGGGGAACGGTGAGGATGTTGTGTCCGCGTTCGACCGCGAGCAGCGGCGCGACCAGGATCTGGGCACGGATGTCTTCCGCGAAGGCCGCCAGGTCACCGCGGCGCACCGCGGGTGCCGTCGCGGAACCCTTGGACTCGGCTTCCGAGGCGAGGGACGCCTCCAGTGCGGCATCGTCCGCGGCAAGCACCCGGACGCGGTCCCGCCAAGCGGACATCTCCGACAGTCTCGCGGCCACTACCGCGGCCTCCCGGTAGCTGCCCACGAGCAGAAGGGCTCGTCTGCGGCGCAGGTCGGGAATTTGAGCCAGTTCGTTCTGCAGAGGGCTGGGGGTGCGGTCGAGGCGACCCCCTGCCAGTTTTTCCACGAGCACCCGCAGGACGTCCTCGCGGTCTTTCCGGTCCTGCCCGGAGATACGGATGGGCTGTCCGGCGTCGTCGTACATGAACTCGGTACGGAAGACGGTTTTTCCGATCGAGCGCAGCGCCTCTGGCTGCGGTTTCAGCACGGCCTGGACGGGCGTGACCACGTGTGCCCGGGTGGAGGTTCCCGCCCAGCTCGTCCCGGACATGAGCAGGACGTTCGGGCCGTCCGTTCCCCGGTCGGAGTCGGCGCCCAGCTGAGGAAGGGAGAGGAGGAGCTCGCGGCCCACCCCCGCACACCGGAAGAAGCGGAGGGTGCCGGTACGCCGCCCTTCCCGGCCGTCGCGCTCGTCGAGCAGGAACTGGAAGCCGAGGACGTTGCCCATGGGAGACTCGGGCAGCAGGGGCGCGTAGTCCAGGGGCGGGCGTCTGGTCAGCTCGTGTTCTCCGGGGTCGAGCCGCAGGGCGGCCTCGACCTGGGGCCACAGAAAGGTCACCCGGTCGAGCCGCTGGTGCAGGGCCGCGAGCACCAGGGTGAACTCCATGCGTGCCGCGTTGAGTTCGAGCCACTCCTCACTGAACTCGGATTCGTTCCGTAGCGCCTCGCCGGGAAGCGACGGCCGTTCGCAAGGCTTCGGCGCACCGTCGAGGAGGGTGTCGAGCAGGGCTCGTACGCGCCCGCGCGTCCGCTGCTCATGGAGGGTGTGCAGGATGTCGTGGGCCAGCCTCGCCAGATCGTCGGCGGGGGTTCCGTACGGCCCGCGATCGCCGAGGGGGTCGTCGCGGAAGACGTCGAAGACCTTGGTGAGCCGGTCCCGGCAGGCGGCCCAAGGGATGTCCTCCGGGGTGGGTGGCGTCTCGTGCGCGTGGTGCAGGGCCTCCTCGTCGTCGTAGAGTTCGGTCTCGCTCGCCGTGCCGTCGTCCTCGGTGGCCGGGTGGGGCAGCGGGTACCAGGCGTTGAGCAGACGTTCCTGAAGCGTCCAGGGGCTGAAGTAGTCGATCTGTGCCCATTCCCGCAGCGCCGGGCCGCCGATGAGCATGGCGTAGAGGCGGTCCGCGGCGGAGCCGACGACATCAAGGGCGGACGACCAACGTTCGACGTCCTGGTCCGACAGTTGCAGCCGTCCCTGCCGGGAGAGTTCGGAGATCTCGTGGGTCTGGAGCCGATCGAGCCAGGATTCCGGGCCGGTGGTGACAAGAGTGGCCGTGGGGGCGAACATCTGGTCGAGCTGCATCTGGACGCGGTCGGCCTCGTCCACTACGACGATGTCGCTGCGCAGACAGGCGAGTTCCAGATAGCGCAGGCGCTCGGCGTTGAGCTGGCGCGGTACCGCCGTCTGGACCAGGCTCGCGGGGTTGGCAACCCAGATGAGCGCGTCCACGAGATCGCGGGAGGAGGAGTGCCGGGGGCAGGCGCTCCACAGGGGGCATGCGTGCGGGTTGCCGGGGGCCTCCATCTCCTCGGTGTCACCGGGGGCGGGACCGGCGGAACCACCGGCCCCGCCGTCCGGACGCACACCCCGGGCACGCTGGAGCTCCCGGGTGACACGGGCGGAGTGTGATCGCGCGTCCTCTTCCTGGTCCACTTCGTCGGCAGTACGGTCCACCGGATGCAGCACGCCACAGGGCGCGTCGGCGAAGCGGAGCGGCTCGACGGTCTCCAGAGCCCGCAGCGCGTCGAGCGGACAGGCCGTGCTCAGGTGGACGAAGGTCCGGTCGGTGTGGTCGAGCAGCGAGCGTTCGCCGCGCGCGGCGAGTCTCCTGTGCAGGCGCTGGGTATGCTTGGGCCGGGTGGTGCTGCCCTGGACGAGTGCCGCCCGCAACCCCAGTCCTTGGAGGAGCTGGGTCAGGCTGAGCTGCTCGGCGACATCGCCGACCACCAGGGTGGTGCGTAGGTTCCGCCGGTGTGCCCATACCGCGAGCAGGGTCATGAGGGTCGACTTCCCGGCTCCGACCATGCCCACCAGATGAGTCAGCCCGTCCAGGGTGAGCGCCTCCGCCCGCTCGAAGTCCGTTCCGTCCGCCGTGCGGCCGTCGAGTTCGAGGCGGGACAACCGCTCTCGCCACTGGCCGGGCGACCTCCCGAGGCGCTCCTCCTCCGCGTCCATCCATTCCGCGGTGTCGTCCAGTTGGGCGAGGGGGACCTCAATGACGCCGCCGGGGCCGGGGCGGGGTGTCGCGAGATCGTGTCCCGGCGCGGGGGCGAAGGCGAGTTCCGGAGGAACGGTGACGGAGGAGTACCGGCGTCGCTCTTTGAATCGGTGGGTTCCCTCGCCGGCGTACGGTAGCGGGTTCTTCGCGAAGTCGGGGATCCGTCCGAGCGCGTTGTCGTAGATGTCGAAGCGGTGAGCGGCCACCGCATGCGCGACCCGGCGCGCGGGTCCGCCTTCGACCGGAACACGGTAGCCCCGCAGTTGTTCGGGGAGTCGCCGATAGCTCTCCAGACTCTGCTGCCACAGGCGTCGCCGCCGCATGGGCCACAGGAGGTGGCGGGCCGCCGTCAGGGCGAGCTGGTCGCTGGGGGTTCTCACCATGCCGGCGGTGGAGGCGAAGGGGTAGCCGCCGAGGAGGACCCAGGCCCCGTCCGCCGCCTGCCCGGGCCCCAGCGTCTCCAGCAGACGCAGGCCGAGTTCGACCTGGCAGAGCAGGGCAGGTTTGATGCTGCGGTACTCCGCGGGCCAGGGCTTCAGGTCTCTGGCCAGTTGCTGATACCAGCTGCTGCGGTCACGCACGGTCGGCTCCCCCTACAGGGGTCTCCGGTGCGATGCGCGCACCCGGACCGCGCTCGCCCCGCAGGCGCTTCCGGGCGGCCTCGACCACCTGTCTGTCGCTGAGCAGGCGGAGCCCGGCGGCGTGGACGGGGCGTTCCCGGGCGAAGGTCTCCAGGTAGTCGCCACGCTCGCGTACCCGGAAATGCGGCACTGCCCAACAAGCCTCGTCGTACGGCGGCTCATGCCGTACGACGGCGGCGGCTCTGCCCAGAAAACCTGGGTGGGTCCAGTCCTTCACGTCGATCGCCCAGACATGGCCGTCGGGAAAGGCGACCCTCAGGTCGTAGGCGTCGAAGCCGGGCCACATCTCGACGGTGAGACCGAGGGCACGCAGCTTCCCTTCCAGTTCCACCTCGGCGTGTCCGGGACTGGTGACGAACTGCCGCAGTGGGCGACGGAGTTGACGTAGTTCCCCCACCTCGTCGGCGGCCAGCCGCCGGCCGAGAGGCGGAAGCCCCAGGTGCCGGCAGCGGTCGTTCTCACACCACCACCCGTTCCCGACCAGGGGGGTGAGCAGGGTGTGACAGCGTGCGCAGGTGACGGCTGCGCCGTCCCTGCCGTGGCTCGCCGGGACGGGTGCGTAGATCTCCTCGATGAGGAACTGGACGGGGTCGAGGTAGAGGTCCGCGCTGATGTCCGGCCATTCCTGCTCAGTCAGGACGGGCCGGGCGACCAGGAGCCGGCGGAAGGCCGTGTACGACTGGGGCGAGTTCACCGCACGGCAGGCGCTCATGGCTTCACGGATCACCAGGTCGACGTACTGGCGTCCGGTACTGTTCCCGGCTCCTTTGACCTCCAGCTCGCCGCAGAGTTGCGTCGGGGTCCCGGAGTCCGGGTCGATGAGCCGGTTGTCCTTGTTGAAGAGCCCCAGAGGCAGGCCGTCGAGAGGCCAGCCTCTCAACGGTCGGGTTCGGCACCAGTGGACCATCTCCGGTACCCCGGCGGGCGGCCGCGCCCCGCCGCGCAAACAAGCGAGGACCAGCCCGTCCAGGGCGCGCTGCGCGTCGTCGGGATAGGGGAGCGCGAAGGAGTCCAGTTGCTCTACCTCGTCCAACCGCATAACGGCCGTGGCGACGTCACGGAGGAGAACCACGTCGGGGTTCTCCAGCCAGTCCGGAATCGTCCCGGCATAGCTGCTCATGTCGCCTCCTCCGGTCGCGGCACGACATCGCAGACAGCAGCGCCGGGCCGAGGTTCCGCGGTGTACGCGATGCCGGGCTCGCACCAGGTGCGCACCTGGCAGCCGAGGCAGTGACGGCCGGGGCGGGCTTCGTAGGAGGTGTCACGCAGAAGGGGCTCGGCAAGGTCTGCGATCACCTCACGTGCCTCGGCCACCGTGGCGCGGTGGCCGGGGTCGATGGCTTCGAGGCCGCTCTCCCCCGCACCCTCCCGCAGGTGCTCCAGCTCGACACGGCCGCGGCGCGCCCCGTCGCCCAGGGCTCCCTTGTCGAACAGCAGGACCGCCAAAGCCAGTTGCGGAAAGGAGCGCAGCAGCGGGCGACCTTCCCACAAGGGTGAGGCGGAGGTCTTGGTCTCCCGCCAGATCCATCGCCCCCTACGGGTGTGGAGCAGGTCGGGCACGGCGAGGACGACGACGTCGAGCTCGGGGATGTAGGCGGTTACCCGGTGCTGCGTCAGCACCTTCTCCCCCGGGGCCAGTCCGTCCAGCGGACAGAGCGCGCGGTGTTCGTCGAGCATGCGCAGGGCGCTTCGGGCCAGCGGTTCCTCCAGCGGATGCGCGGGAGAGAGCGTGCTCTCGCACGCCGGGGGAAGTACGCGGCAGCTGCGCGGAGGACTCTGTGCGTGCCGAGCGTTCAGCACGGCGTCCACCGCGCGCCCACGGCGTGCTCCGGAGTTTTCGGGGGTGAGGTCGTTGAGGCGCAACTGGCGCGCGAGGTGGTACTGGGCGGGGCATTCGCCGTGGAGCCGCAGGTCCCAGGCCGAGATGGAGCGGCGAGCGGCACGGGGCGGTACGGGGGCTCGTGGCGGCCCCCACAGCTCCGGAGTGCGCGGCAGGTGGGCGCAGTGGCCTATGACCTTGCAGCCGACGCAGCCTGCCCCTGGGCGTACCCCGGTGCCGGTGGCAGCGGCGATGAAGGCGGGCGCGGCGTCGCGCCTGAACAGATCGCGCACTGTGTCCGGTCCCCAGTCGAGCAGCGGGGTGACGCTGCCGTCCGCGCAACCGAAGTCGAAGACCCGCACCCGCTCCGGCGGAGTGGGGTTCACCAGGGAGGTCTCGGGCGGGTGGGCGAGGCGGGCACGCCGCCGGGCGGGCTGCCCCAGCGCGACGACATGGGCGATCGCGGCCTTCTCCGCCGCCGGGCGGTCGGTCTTCGCGCGGCCGAAGGACGGAATCCACAGATCTCGCACCGTGCCGTCGGCCGAGGCGTATTGACGGCCCCAGGTCTTGTGCTCGTACTGCCGCGCACCCCGGTCGTCGGGGTGTTCCCGCAGCGCCGTGCGCAGGGTCCAGTCCAGTGGCACGGGGACCGTGGGGGGCAGTCCGGCGGCCAGCGCCGCATCCTGTTCCCGGGTGCGGGCGGCGACATACCGCTCGAACGCCTGAATGGTCCACGCCACGAGGGAGGGGTGGGCGGGCGCCCTGCGCCCACGGAATGCGCCACGGGTCTGGCGCATTTCATCCACTACACGCCCGGGGTCTCGGTGCCTGTGCTCCCATAGATCCAGCGCCGCGAAGAGGGGGCCGGCTCCGAAATCCTCCAAGCGCACAGGCTGTTCACCCTTGGGGAGTGCGGGCGGCGTGCCAGCGGGGTCCGGGACGTGCGCGCTGAGCAACGGCCTTACCGCGGTACGCAGATGGGACGGGCAGGCGTGGGGATCAGTCCGGGCATGAGTGGAGCTGACCTTCACCAGCCAGCTCTCACCGGTGGTCCCGAGCGGATTCTCCATGATTCCCCCTGATCAGCGCCGGCTCGGACGGGGTGAACCGAGAAACACGGGCCACCGAAGCACCTGAACAGCATGACACACCCTGTGAACTAAGTCGTTACGCAACATCATCCACATTCGACTCACGGTACGCTACGCCTTCAGGCAAGCAGCGGGTCGATGACGGAGGGGCGCTGAGGGTGGAAGCAGGCTGGGAGGACGTACAAGCAGGGGAGTTGATCGACAGCCGCTACGAACTGGCCGATCCGGCCGGCAAGGGAGGGATGGCGCAGATCTGGCGGGCCCACGACCGGAAGACCGGCCGACAGGTCGCCGTGAAGTTCCTGCGACTGGACACCGAGGATCTCCGTCAGCTCGACACCCAGGAGCAGGAGAGAGAACTCGAACATCTGCGCCTCAGGTTCATTCGTGAGGCGGGCCTCCTCGCTTACCTGCGGCACCGCAACATTCCCGAGCATTACGCCTTCGGAACGCACGGCGGGGTCCCCTACCTGGTCATGTCTCACGTGGTGGGAATCAATCTGCGCAAGTTCCTGCAGCGGTACAGACCGTTGACGCCCGTCGTCGCCGTATCCGCCGCGGCCCAGATCGCCGCCGCCTTCGCCCACGCCCATAGCCGCGGTGTGGTGCACCGGGACCTGAAGCCCGACAACGCGATGATCTCCGAGCAGGGCGTGGGGTTCCTCATCGATTTCGGCATCGGCAAGCGCCTCGGAATCGAGTCCACCCTTACCCAGCCGGGTTCCACCCTCGGCACACCGGGCTACCAGGCACCGGAACAGATCCAGGGAGAGGAGGCCACCGCCGCCACGGATGTGTACTCGTTCTGCTGCGTACTCTACGAACTTCTCACCGGTAGGCCCCCGTTCGTCGCCAATGAACGCGACGGATCGGTCGAACGCCAGCATCTGCGCACGGTGCCGCTGCGACCGAGCGACCTCGCGGCCGGGATCGACGACGCCTTGGACGAGATCGTGCTGCGAGGGCTCGCCAAAGAACCGCAGAAGCGCCCGCCCATGCAGGAGATCCTCAACGGTCTACTCGCGTTCACCCCCCGGCCCGGCGACCCCGAGCCCCGGCCGTGGATTCCCCACGACCCCACGCGCCCTTTCCGGTTTCCCGACGAGAACGCTGCTGCGGACGACTCACCCGAGCAGGATCCGGCGGTCGGGGAACCCGGTGATGACGAGGACGGGGGGTGGCTGGACCCGGATGCGATCGAACTCCTCTGCTCGGCGGCCGAACGGGAGTTGGAGGAGGGTGAGCCCGGGGACGCGGTGAGTGAACTCGCCGGGCTCGCGCCTCGCGTTCGCGAGGAGTGGGGACGCCGGCCCCTGGTCCGGCAGGTATGGGAACTGACCGCCGGAGGGCTCTGGCTCCTGGGGGACTTCGTCGCCGCCGCCCGGCTCTACGAGAACATCGCGAACGACCTGGTGCGCGGGAACAACCCCCGGGAGCGAGCCGACCGCGCGGTGTTCGGGCTGCGTGCCGCTCGGTGTCGCCTGGAGTCCGACGGCGACACCGAGGCGGCGATCGACGTGGTCACCGAGGCCGGTTACACGGCGGCGGCGCTGCCCGAACCGTACGCCGTGCAGGTGGAGACGGAGCGCCGCGAGGCGGCCGACCGTGTCTCCGAACTGCTCGCCGCACGGGACGGTGGACTGGATTCCGGGGTGACGCCCGGACGGGAGTGACGTCACAGGACCCGCCGGAGCGCCCGGCACCGTCCGACGCTCCCCGGCAGGCACCTTGCCTCCCAGGGCCTGGTCTATTTCCCGTACACCAGGCGTCCCGCGGCGAGTTCGTCGCCGAGGTCCCGCCCCAGCTCCTTGGCGACGAACCCCAACCGTTCGGCCAGCCGCTCGAAGGCGGCCAGCCGCCGAAACGCTTCGCTGTACCGCCGCTGCTCCGGCAGGGCGAGTCTGCGCACCTGGAGTCGGCGCATATCGATCCGGGAGGAGCTCGACGTATGGGTACCGGCGTGACGGGCGTTGGCCGACGCCTTGAGCGAACCCGCAAGGAACCAGCGGTCGAGTACCTCCGGGTCGACTCGGAGTGCGTGGATCTGCGGGCCCACCGCCATGGGCGGGCCTTCGTGGACCCAGGCCGAGAACTCCCTGGAGACACCGACGACCACCACGTCCCCGGGCTCCACGACGACGGCGTCGTCGGGGTGTGCCCATCCGCCGGGCGATCCGTCCAGCAGCAGATCGGAGAGGGTCAGCAGCGGGATCCTCCCGTGCCGGGGCTCCAGCGTGGCCGCTTCGTCCGGATGGCGGCCCGATCGGAGGGTGAGCGCCCCGGCCCGGGCGAGTTCACCGACGGTTGCGTACGGCTGATCCGCCGCGCCGCTGCTGAGATCGATGGCGGCCAGGTGGGCGCTTTCGGTCCGGAGAGCGTCGAGTAGTTCGCCGACCTCGGTCCACGAGTCCGCGAGCCGGGGCCCGGCAGTTCCCGAGGCCGTCGTGATGTGGCGGCCGGGAGTGAGGTCCACCTCGTCATCGAGTAGGTCGATGACGGGGACAACCGCGGCCCACTCGGTCACGTCGGAGCCCCCACCCGCGGTTCCGCCCTTCGCCTCGCCGGTCGCGCCAAAGACGACGGACCTGATGAAAGCGCCGAGTTCACCCCATTCGGGACCGTTCTCCCGGGCCATGGACCGGGGAAACCGCGCGGCCGCGTCGACGAGCAGGAGCTCCCCCGGACCTGGCGGGTTTTCCCCCGCAGCAGGCCTACGCAGTACCCACAAGTGCAGCGAGAGACTGTGCGGTGCCGCGGATCCGGGCGGGAGCGCCACCACGGCCCGCAGAGCACCCGTGCGCAGCAGCGATCCGCGGATTCTCCGGCCGGCCTTGCGCGCGGCGACGGTCGGCGGCAGCAGGAGGACCGCGCTGCCGCCGGGGCGGAGCCGGGCGAGACAGTGCTGAACCCAGGCGAGCTCGGGTTCGGTGCGGGGCGGCATTCCGTGTGCCCACCGGGCGTCCGTGGCGAGGTCTTCGTACCCCCAGTCTCGTTCGTTGGAGGGCGGGTTGCACAGCACCATGTCCGCCCGTGTGCCGATGAGCGGATCAGCGCGGAGGGAATCCCCCGGCGCGACCACGGCATCGGGCGCCGGTGCCCCGGGGCGAGGCAACAGTGCGAGCCGCACATCGGTAAGAGCGGTGAGCACTGGATCGCGATCGCATCCGAGAAGCGCGGCCGGCCGGTTCAGGGCGGCGGGGACGGCCGTCGCGGCGGCGGCCAGCAGATGACCCACCCCGCACGCGGGGTCGAGCACCGTGACAGGGGCCTGCCCGTACTCGTCGGCGGCAGACTCGCGTTCCCGCAAGGCGATATCGGCCATGAGGTCAGCCAGCGGCTCGGGGGTGACGGTGATCTGGCGTACGTGCGTATCCAGCCAGCGGCGCAGCAGAAACGTGAGGACGTCGGACGAGCCCTCGCGCCGCCCCAGCTCCACAGCGGCCCTTACGGGGCCAGAGCGGGCGTCGTCCGCCCAGCCGCCGTCGCTCTTCTCTCCGGCCAGCAACCGCCCTGCGACGGCGATGGCGAGCCCGGTCTCGTCACGGTCACCCAGGGCCTCGAATCGGGGCCAGAGCCATTCGCGGCTAGAGGCCTTCCCCAGTTTCTTGTTCTCCCTGAGCCATTTCTCGATGTCCGTCAGAGAAAAGTGGGGGCTCACATCGGTGCCGCCGATCCGTGGCGGAAAAGTGTCGTAGCGGCGGCGCCAGTTGCTGACGGCGGCCCGCCCCACTCCCGCGAGCCGGGCGATCTCGGCCAGGGTCACCGGTACGGCGGGGGGCGAGGTCATCACTTCTCCAGAGGCGTCGGCCGAGCGGAACCCGGAGTGTCGGCTTGCGGGAGCACTTGAGCGGGTACCCCTCGCAGCCTTCCCGCTCCCGGGAGCCGGGAGTCAGGCTAACGCATGTTGACTTGGTTCACAGGATTTCCACACGCAAATCCGCGCGGGTGTCCGGTGGACCGCCACCCCGGACGCACGGGGCTCCGCCAGCCGCGAGGAAAACGCCTGGGCCCTTGCGCAGCGTCCGCGAGGGTACGGGTCTGAAGGCCGCTACCGACCCCTCGCACATCCGGCAGAGCGCCATGGGACGGGTCCGGATCTGTGTCCGCGCCGACGGTGCCGATCCTTCCGCGGAGCGTTGCCAGAGCGGAGAGCGGGAGCGCTTCCGGCCGCAGGGTGAGCGCCGCCGCACGGGACAACGCGGATGCGCCCACCGCCCCTGGCGGGGCGGCCGTCACCCGTGAACTCCGTCGGTCGGCCACGCAACGGGTCCGGGGCACAACTCTCGTCAGCCCTCGGTGCTCGTCACCTCGATCGGTCCGATCTGCCCGACAAGACATCTGGCATCCCACCCGGCTCGGCGCCGCCTGAGCGTCACGGGACCGCCCGCGACGCCCACGCCGCACCTGTCGTACACCGATAGACCCATGTCAGTCGCCCTTCTTCACCGGCTCCAGGATCGCCACGCACTCCACGTGGTGCGTCATCGGAAAGAGGTCGAACGCCCGCAGCGTCCGCACCTTGTAGCCGCCGTCCCGGAAGTACGCGATGTCCCGCGCCAGCGCCGCCGGGTCGCACGCGACGTAGGCGATCTTGCGGGCGCCCAGCCCCGAGAGGTGCTTGACGACCTGCTTGCCGGCGCCGGCGCGGGGCGGGTCGAGGACGATGAGGTCGCACTCGGTGATGCCGGTGCGGGGCAGGATCTGGTCGACCTTGCCGTGCTCGATGCGGACCCGGTCGAGGTCCTTCAGGTTGTGGCGGGCGTCCTCGACGGCGCGCTTGCCGGACTCGATGCCGAGGACCGCGCCCTTCTCGCCGATGCGCTGGCCGATGGCGCCGGCGAAGAGGCCGACGCCGCAGTAGAGGTCGAGGGCCGTGTCGTTCTTGCGGGGCAGCAGGCCCTGCATGACGGCGCGGACCAGGGTGTTGGCGGCCTGCGGGTGGACCTGCCAGAAGCCGCCGGAGCCGACGCGGTAGGTGCGGTCGTCGGCGACCTCGCGGACGAAGGCGCGGCCGTGGACGCGGTGCACACCGCCGTCGTGCTCCTCGACGCGCAGGACGGAGACGGGCTTGTCGAGCTCGACCAGGGGCAGCCGGCCGCCGGGCTTCGGGGTGAGGACGACCTGGCGGTCGTGGGAGCCGGTGGCGGAGATCGCCTCGACGCCGGCCAGCGTGGGCCAGGAGCGCTTCTCGACGCCCAGCTCGGTGACGCCGGGGGCGGCGATCATGCAGTGGTCGATCGGCTGGACGTCGTGGGAGCGGTGCTTGCGCAGTCCCGCACGGCCCTCGTCGTCGATGGCGTACTGGACGCGGGTGCGCCAGGCGGGCACCTCACCGGCGGGGAGCTTGTCGCCCTCGGCGGGCATGACGGTGCCGTCCCAGCCGGCCTCTTCCGGGGTGAGGCCGGCGAGGCGCTGGAGCTGCTCGGCGATGACCTCGCCCTTGAGCCGGCGCTGGGCGCCCGGCTTGGCGTGCTGCCAGTCGCAGCCGCCGCACATGCCGGGGCCGGCGTAGGGGCACGGGGCCGGGACGCGGTCCTTCGAGGGCTCGATGACGGTGACGGCGTCGGCGCGCAGGAAGCGGGAGTCGGTGTCGCCGTCCGTGACACGGGCGATGATCTTCTCGCCGGGGAGCGTGTGGCGTACGAAGAGCACCCGGCCCCCGTCGGTCCGGGCGATGCAGTGGCCTCCGTGCGCGACGGGGCCGACCTCGACCTCGTACTCCTCCCCGACCAGCGACAACGTGGATTCGTTCGGCATGAGGGGGGACTCCAGAGATCGGGGACGTACAGAGGAACGGCAGTCGCGGGCGGCACTCCGCGGCGGAAGCCGAGCGGGGATCCGGCCCCTACGCACGCGGCCGGACAACAGCCCACCAGTCTACGTGGGAGTCGTCCGGCCGTTCACCACGCCACGGAGGGGCCGGGCCGGGAGAAGAACGGCCGGAGGGCCGCCCCGCTGCCCCGCCCCCCTCAGGGCTTCTTCGCCTGCTCCTTGGGCCGCCGCTCGACCGGTCCGCGCCGGACGGAGCCCGGGGCGGTCCACTCGGCGCGCCTGCGGGCGCGCTTCTTCGCGACCTCGGAGGACTCCAGCTGGTACGGCACGGAGGTGACCATGACGCCGGGGGTGAAGAGCAGCCGCCCCTTCAGCCGGAGCGCGCTCTGATTGTGGAGCAGGTGCTCGTACCAGTGCCCGACGACGTACTCGGGGATGTACACGCTCACCACGTCGCGCGGGCTCTCCCGGCGCAGTCCCTTGACGTACTCGATGACCGGGCGGGTCACCTCGCGGTACGGGGAGTCGAGGATCTTGAGCGGGACGTTGATGCCGCGCCGTTCCCAGTCCTCGCGCAGCGCCTTCGTCTCCTGCGGGTCGACGCTGATGGAGAGCGCCTCCAGGTGGTCCGTGCGGATCAGCTTGGCGTAGGCGAGGGCGCGCAGGGTGGGGCGGTGGAGCTTGGAGACCAGGACGATCGCGTGGACGCGCGAGGGCCGGACGGTCTCGTCGGACGGGGTCTCGTCGGCGGCGATCTCGCGGGCGACGCGGTCGTAGTGCTTACGGATCGCGGTCATCGTTCCGTAGAAGATCACCATGCCGAGCAGGGCGACCCAGGCACCGTGGGTGAACTTGGTGGCGAGGACGACGACCAGCACCAGGCCGGTGAAGAAGGCGCCGAAGGTGTTGATGGCCCGCGAGCGGATCATGCGGCGGCGGGTGTTCGGGTCCTTCTCGGTGCGCAGGTGCCGGTTCCAGTGCCGGACCATGCCCGTCTGGCTGAGGGTGAAGGAGACGAAGACGCCGACGATGTAGAGCTGGATCAGGCGGGTGGAGTCCGCGCCGTAGATCCAGACCAGCAGGATGGCCGCACCGGCCAGCAGCACGATGCCGTTGGAGAAGGCGAGGCGGTCGCCGCGGGTGTGCAGCTGGCGCGGCAGGTAGCGGTCCTGGGCGAGGATCGAGCCGAGCAGCGGGAAGCCGTTGTACGCGGTGTTCGCCGCGAGGAAGAGCACCAGCGCGGTGGCCGCGGCGAGGACGACGAAGAGGAAGGAGCCGTCGCCGAAGACGGCTGCGGCGACCTGGGAGATCACCGGGTCCTGGACGAAGCTGGAGCCGACCGAGGAACCGTTGTGGAACAGGTCCTTCGCCGGGTTCTCGGCCATCTTGACGTCGGTGACCATGGCCAGCGCGATGATGCCGCAGAACATGGTGACGGCCAGCAGGCCCATCATCAGGAGGGTGGTCGCGGCGTTCTTGCTCTTCGGCTTGCGGAAGGCGGGTACGCCGTTGCTGATCGCCTCGACACCGGTGAGCGCGGCACATCCGGAGGAGAAGGCGCGCAGCAGCAGGAAGACCAGCGCGAAACCGGCCAGTCCCCCGTGTTCGGGCTTGATCGTGAAGTCGGCGGTCGGCGCGTGCATGGAGTCACCGAGGACCAGCCCGCGGAAGGCGCCCCAGAGGATCATGATGAAGACGCCGACGACGAAGAGGTACGTCGGGATGGCGAAGAGCTTCCCCGACTCCTTCACGCCGCGCAGGTTCATCAGGGTCAGCAGCACGATCGCGGCGATCGCGCAGAGCGTCTTGTGCTCCACCACGAAGGGGATCGCGGAGCCGAGGTTCTCGACGCCGGAGGCGATCGACACGGCGACGGTGAGGACGTAGTCGACGAGCAGCGCACTGGCGACGGTGAGTCCGGCCTTCGGGCCGAGGTTGGTGGTGGCGACCTCGTAGTCGCCGCCGCCGCTCGGGTAGGCGTGGACGTTCTGCCGGTACGAGGCGACGACCGTGAACATCAGGACCACGACGGCGACCGCGATCCACGGGCTGAAGTGGTACGCCGACACGCCCGCGATGGAGAGCACCAGGAGAACTTCTCCCGGGGCGTACGCCACCGAGGACAGCGGGTCGGATGCGAAGACGGGGAGGGCGATGCGCTTGGGGAGGAGCGTTTCTCCCAGCTTGTCGCTGCGCAGAGCCCGTCCGATCAAGATCCGCTTGGGCACGTCGGTCAGTTTGGACACGCAGAGGATCGTAAGCGTTGCCCGGAGGCCCGTCGTCCCCCGTTACCGCGTGGCACCCCATTCTCCTGCGATCAGCGGAAAAGTTCGCAAAATCCTTAACGAAATCCTTGCGCTTTCTCCAGTCGATGTGACGCATCGCGTCCACTTCACCGCGCTCGGTCACTCATTCGTGCCGGTTCCGCGCGTCTCCGCCGGGTTTTTCGCCCTCGCGCCGCGCTCCGGGCCCGTTCCGCCCGCCCGCCACCCCTCTCTTTACTCCGCCTTTACTTCCGCTTTCGCTCGTCTTGCACCGGCGCGCGCTCCGCCTTTGCCGCGGCGCCCGGCCGAACGCACACTCGGGTGAGGCGGGCAGGGGGATGCCGCTTAAGCTCATCTCCGGGCAACGACGGACGTGGTTGCCCCGTTTCTTTGCCCGGTAAGCCGAGAGAGAGTTGTGAGCACAGTGTTTTCGCAGGTCAGCCGGACGACCAGGACTGCGAGGTAGGCACAGGGTGCATATCGTCATCATGGGCTGCGGGCGAGTCGGAGCCGCTCTCGCGCAGACCCTGGAACAGCAGGGGCACACGGTCGCCGTGATCGATCAGGACCCCACGGCGTTCCGACGCCTCGGTTCCGGGTTCGGTGGCCGCCGTGTCACCGGAGTCGGCTTCGACCAGGACACCCTCCGCGAGGCGGGTATCGAGGAAGCCGGCGCCTTCGCCGCCGTCAGCAGTGGCGACAACTCGAACATCATCGCCGCCCGGGTGGCCCGCGAGATGTTCAGCATCGAGAACGTCGCGGCCCGCATCTACGATCCCCGCCGCGCGGAGGTCTACCAGCGTCTCGGCATTCCCACCGTGGCCACGGTCCGCTGGACTGCGGACCAGATGCTGCGGCGGCTGCTGCCGTCCGGCGCCGAGCCGCTGTGGCGCGACCCGAGCGGCGGTGTGCAGCTCGCGGAGGTGCACACCTCGGCGGCGTGGATCGGTCACAAGATCAGCACGCTCCAGGAGGAGACGGGGGTGCGTGTGGCTTTCCTCACCCGACTGGGTGAAGCGATCCTGCCCTCGTCCCAGACGGTGCTGCAGGAGGGTGACCTGGTCCACGTGATGATGCGTACGGACGAGGTCGCGAAGGTCGAGGCGGCCTTCGCCGAGGGCCCCGAGGAAGGCGGTCACTGATGCGCGTGGCGATTGCCGGCGCCGGCGCGGTGGGCCGTTCCATCGCGGCCGAGCTGCTGGAGAACGGGCACGAGGTCCTGCTCGTCGACAAGGCCCCCACCGCCATCTCGGTGGAGCGGGTCCCCATGGCCGAGTGGCTCCTCGCGGACGCCTGCGAGATCACCTCGCTGGACGAGGCTGCGCTCCAGCGCTGCAACGTCGTGATCGCGGCGACCGGTGACGACAAGGTCAACCTGGTCGTCTCGCTGCTCGCGAAGACCGAGTACGGGGTGCCGAGGGTCGTGGCCCGCGTCAACAACCCCAAGAACGAGTGGCTCTTCAACGAGTCCTGGGGCGTCGACGTCGCGGTCTCCACGCCCCGTCTGATGTCGGCGCTGGTGGAAGAGGCGGTGAGCGTCGGCGACCTGGTCCGGCTGCTGCGCTTCAGCCACGGCGACGCCAACCTGGTCGAGCTGACCCTGCCCCCGGAGTCGGCCGTGGCCGGCACGCAGGTGGGCGCGGTGGAGTGGCCCGAGGACACCTCCCTGGTCACCATCATCCGGGGTACGCGGGTGCTGACCCCGAGCCCCGAGGAGACGCTGGAGGCCGGTGACGAGCTGCTGTTCGTGGCCGCGCAGGCCCGCGAGGAGCAGCTCGAAGACCTGCTGTCGGTACGCCGAGGGGTAGCGGCGGAGGACTGAGCCGCGGGCCGGGAGGCGGAGGCCCGAAACACCGCCTGAGGGCCGGGACCGAGTGGTACGCACTCGGTCTCGGCCCTTTTCCGTGCCGAAGGCGCCAGGCTCAGGGGGCGTACGGTCTCCCGTCAGCGTGCGTGCGCCCCGGGGCCGCCGGTGCTGCCGCGGACGACGAGCCGGTGCGGGATCGTCAGGTCGGAGGCGGGCAGCTCGTTGCGGGGGCTGTAGACGCGGTCGGCGAGGCACTGCAGGGCCCGCGCGGCGATCTGGCGCTTGTCGGGCGAGACCGTGGTGAGGCCCGGGTGGCTGAACCGGCCGTCCTCGATGTCGTCGAACCCGACGATCGCCAGGTCCTCCGGGACCCGTACGCCCCGCGCGTGCGCCGTGTGCAAGGCGCCCAGGGCCAGCTCGTCACTGAACGCGAACACCGCGTCGGGGACCTCATCGCCAGAGCCCCAGCCGGTACCACCGCCCGCGCCCCCGCCCCCGTCGAGCAGCTCCGCCATGGCCCGGGCCCCGTCGCTCCGGTGCAGCGCGGTCACGGAGCGCTCCCACGCGGGGCGGGGCTCGATACCGGCCCGCCGCAGTGCCCTGCGGTATCCCGCCGCCCGCTGCTCGGCCGTACCGTTCTCCAGATGCGGCTGGAGGCCGATGGCGGCGACGCGGCGGCGGCCGCGCTCCAGCAGATGGGTGGTGGCCTCGTCGGCGGCGGCGACGTTGTCGACCGCCACCCGGTCCGCCAGTCCCCCGGGGCTCCGCTCGCCGAGCAGCACGACCGGCAGGGCGCGAGCGGTGGCCGTGAGGTCCCGGGCTTCCAGCGCCCAGGGGCTGATGACGAGTCCGTCCATCACCCGGCCCCCGTCCCCGGTCAGCAGCCGCCGCTCCGCCTCGGCGTCGCCCAGGGTCTGGTCGATGATCACGGTCCACGACCGGCGTTGCGCCTCCTCCACCAGCAGGCCGGCGAGTTCGGCGAAGTAGGGCGAGTGCAGCTCCGGGATGGCGAGGCCGATGATGCCCGTACGGCCGGCGCGCAGGCTGCGCGCCGCGAGGTTGGGCCGGTATCCCAGCTCGTCGATGGCCTGCTGCACCCGCAGGCGGGTCTGCTCCGCGACCGGCGCGGAGCCGTTGACCACGTTCGACACCGTGCGCGGGGAGACCCCGGCGCGGAGGGCCACGTCCTTCAGGCTGCTGCTCACCCCGACATCGTGGCACATCCGCACCCCTGTTGCCACGTTGCAATCAACGATGTAAAACTGCCGGACAGTCCACCGGCACATCCCGTACGACCCCCAGGAGGCACTCATGACCCGGCACGCCCACCCCCGCACCGCGACGGCCGGCCTCGACGTCGACGTGTCGCGGGACGTGGAGGCCCTGTACACGGACGGCATCACCGCGAGGAAGGGAGCGTTCACCCCGGAGTGGACCGACCGGCTCCGCGAGGACATCGAAGTGGCCTTCGAAGAGGCGCGCGGGCGGCCCGGCGGCGCGGTCGGACGCGGCCCGCACCGCTACTACGTGGAGATCCACCCCGAGCAGCTGCGCGGCTTCGTGGACCTCGTCGACCACCCGTGGGTGCGGTCCGTGTGCGAGGCCGTGCTCGGCCCCGACTACCGGATCGTCGAGCTGGGCTTCGACGTACCGATGGAAGGCGCGGTCAACCAGCCGTGGCACCGGGACTTCCCCATGCCCGAGGAGACCCGCGCCGAGCGGCGGCTGACCTCCCTCGCCTTCAACGTGACGGCCGTCGACACCGAGGAGGACATGGGCCCCTTCGAGATAGCCCCGGGCACCCAGTGGGACGACAGCCCGGAGTTCGGCCACGGCATGTTCCCGCCCCGGCCGCACTACCCGCGCTACGAGGAACGAGCCGTCCGCAAGTACCCCGAGCGCGGCGACATCTCGGCCCGCAGTGCGCTGACCGTCCACCGCGGCACCACGAACCACTCGGCGAAACCGCGCCCCGTGCTGGTCCTCGGGGTCGACGGCCCGGAGGCCACGAACGGCGAGCGGCACGACACCGCCGCGACCCGTCCGTACTGGGAGAGCCTGCCCGAGCGGGTCCGGCGCCACCTCGACTGCGCGGTCGTCGACGTGCTGGTGCCGGTGACCCAGAAGCACACCATCGAGGGCCTGGTCATGGGCGACGCCTGAGCGGTCCCGGAACGCCGACGGCGGCAGGCACGTCAGGTGCCTGCCGCCGTCGGTGGGTCCGAGGACCGGGTCCGTCAGACGTCGTGGTTCCGCGCCGCCGCGGTCTCCGAGCTCCGGGCCTTCTCGGCCTCCGCCTCGCGTTCCGCCGCCCGCTCCGCCTCGCGGTCCTTCTCCGCCTGCTCGGCGGCCTCCATCTCGGCGAAGACGTCGATCGGGGCCGGCGCCTTGGCCAGGAAGACCCAGGTGAGGTACACCGCGAGCAGGAACGGCGGGATCTTCAGTCCGATCAGCACCCAGCCGAGCTGCGTGGTGTCGGCCCACCAGTAGAGCGGGAAGAGGATCGCGCACTTGGCGAGCAGGATGAGGCCCCAGGCGTAGCTGGCCTTGGCGTAGGCGCGCTTGCGGCCGGGGTTCCTGGTCCGCCAGGAGAGGTTCTCCTTGAAGACCGGGCCGAGGATCAGCCCGATCAGCGGGACGCCCGCCAGGGTGGTGATCAGGTAGGCCAGCGCCAGGCCGAGCGTGTAGAGCATGCCCGGGAGGTAGAAGTCCTTGGCGTTGCCCGTGATCATCGCGAAGACCACACCGAAGGCCACGCCGAAGACGCCGCTGAAGGCGTGCTTGACGGTGTCCTTGCGGACCAGCCGGACGACGACCAGCAGCAGCGAGACCGCCAGGGCTGCGATGGCCGAGACGTGCAGGTTCTTGTTGACGGTGAAGATGGTGACGAAGAGCAGTCCGGGCAGGACGGTCTCCACCATCCCCCGGACCCCGCCGAACGCCTCGAAGAGGGCGGCCTCGGTGACCGCCCTGTTCGCCGCGTCCTGCTGATCCGTGTCCGGGGTACGGTCCCCGTCGTGCGTCGGCTTGTCGTCAGACGTCACCGGCTACTCCTTGCCCAGCGGTCGCAATTCGTATGTGGGGTTGAACAGCACCCGGCGCCCGTGGCTCATGGCGACGCGGCCCGAGACGATGAGCCGGCGGCCGGGCTCGATGCCGACGATGGAGCGGCGGCCGAGCCAGACCACGTCCAGCGGCGCTGTGCCGTCGAAGAGCTCCGCCTCCAGGGCGGGCACTCCGGCGCGCGGTCGCAGGGTGACGGTCCGCAACGTACCAGCCACCTTGACGATCTGGCGGTCCGAGCATTCGGAGATGCGGGTGCACCCCGACGCGTGCGCGTCCTCCCGGAGCTCCTCGGACTCCAGGTCCTCCTGGGAGCTGGAGAGGCGGTCGAGCATGCGCCGGAAGCGTCCGGTGGACCGCTCCGCCTTCCCGGCCTTGTCGAATCGAGGAACAGCACTCATACCCGAAGAGTACCGGTCCCGCGAGCTACTCGCGGGCCCCTGAAAAGTCACTCGAACGAGTGCATGACCTTGGGGGTACGGCCGCGTACGACGGGCTCAGCCGCGCTCGAAGCGGTAGCCCATGCCCGGCTCGGTGACGAAGTGCCGGGGGTGCGAGGGGTCCGCCTCCAGCTTTCGCCGGAGCTGGGCCATGTAGACCCGCAGGTAGTTGGTCTCGGTGCCGTAGGAGGGGCCCCAGACCTCCTGGAGGAGCTGCTTCTGGCTGACGAGGCGGCCGCTGTTGCGGACGAGGACTTCCAGCAGGTGCCACTCGGTGGGGGTGAGGCGGACGTCACGGCCGTCGCGGTGGACCTTCTTGGCCGCCAGGTCGACGGTGAAGCCCTCGGTCTCGACGATCACCACGTCGTCGGCGCCGTCCTGGCCGACCGGCTCGGCCCGGCGGACCGAGGCCCGCAGCCGGGCCAGCAGCTCGTCCATGCCGAAGGGCTTGGTCACGTAGTCGTCGGCGCCCGCGTCCAGCGCCTCCACCTTCTCGTCCGAGGTGTGCCGGGCGGAGAGAACCAGGATCGGCACCCGGGTCCAGCCCCGGAGCCCCTTGATGACCTCGACGCCGTCCATGTCGGGCAGGCCGAGGTCCAGCACCACCACGTCGGGGTGGCGGGCGGCCGCGAGCTGGAGGGCGGTGGCCCCGTCGGGCGCGGCGTCGACCTCGTACTTCCGCGCCTTCAGGTTGATCACGAGGGCGCGTACGATCTGCGGCTCGTCGTCGACCACAAGCACCCGGGTCATCGCGGTCCTGCCTTTCTGCTGCTGTAGGGAGAAGAGAGTCTGCTGCACGCGGATGTCGGGGGCGTGACGGACCCCTCAGCCGTCCCGCACGCCCCCGGAGCCGCGTACGTCCCCGGGGCCACGCGCACCCTGGGCGTCCCGCGTACCTCGGGATGTGCGGGAGGCGTCACGAGGTGACCTGCGGGGACAGGTCCTGGCTGGCGGGTACGTAGTCGGCCGCCGTCTTGAGGGTGAGCACCATGGTCATGCCGCCGCCGGGGGTGTCCTCGGCGTCGAGGGTGCCGCCCATCGACTCGGCGAATCCCCGGGCGACCGCGAGGCCGAGGCCGACCCCGGCGCCGCGCGGGGCGTCGCCGTACCGCTGGAAGGGCTCGAAGATCCGCCGCTTGGCCTCGTCGGGGACGCCGGGGCCCCGGTCGGAGACCCGGAGCTCGACGCGGTCGCCCAGTGTGCTGGCGGCCACGGTGACGGGTGTGCCGTCCGGACTGTACTTGACGGCGTTCTCGACGAGGTTGGCCACGGCGCGTTCCAGCAGGCCCGGGTCGACGGCGACCATCGGCAGGGTCTCCGGGATGTCGAGCTCGACGCTCCCCTCGGGTACGCCTCCGAGCGCCATCGGGACCACCTCGTCGAGGTCGATCTCCCGGATCAGCGGGGTGACGGTCCCGGTCTGGAGGCGCGACATGTCGAGGAGGTTGCCGACCAGGTGGTCCAGGCGGTCGGCGCCGTTCTCTATGCCTTCGAGGAGTTCGGCCTCGTCCTCCTCGGACCAGGCGACGTCGTCGGAGCGCAGAGAGCTGACGGCGGCCTTGATGGCGGCGAGCGGGGTACGCAGGTCGTGGCTGACGGCGGCCAGCAGGGCGGTCCGGATGCGGTTGCCCTCGGCGAGCCTGCGGGCCCTCTCTGCCTCGCCGACCAGGCGCTGGCGGTCGAGCACGACGGCCGCCTGGGCGGCGAACGCGCCGAGCACCCGGCGGTCCTCGGCGGGCAGGACCCGGCCGGAGAGGGCGAGCGCCATGTGGTCGCCGACCGGCATGTCCACGTCGGCGTCGTCGGGCCGGGTCACCGGGCTGGGCCCGACCGAACCGGCGCAGGTCCACGGTTCGACGTCGCTCTGCCGTTCCAGCAGGGCGACGGACTCCATGGCGAAGGTCTCGCGGACCCGCTCCAGCAGGGCGTCCAGCGTCGTCTCGCCGCGCAGCACGCTGCCGGCCAGGAAGGAGAGGATCTCCGACTCGGCGCGCAGCCGTGCGGCCTGGTGGGTCCGTCTCGCCGCCAGGTCCACCACGGAGGCGACCGACACCGCCACCGCGAAGAAGATCACGATGGCGACGATGTTCTCCGGGTCCTGCACGGTGAGGGTGTGGGTCGGTGGGGTGAACCAGTAGTTCAGCAGCAGGGACCCGGCGGCGGCGGAGGCGAGCGCCGGGAGCAGGCCGCCGAGCAGGGCGGCGGCCACGGTCAGGAAGAGGAAGAGCAGGACGTCGTTGGCGAGCCCGGGGCCGTCCTCCATGCTGCGCAGCAGTACGGAGAGGAGCGCGGGGCCGCCGACGCCGACGAGCCAGCCCCAGATGATCCGGGCGCGGCCGAGCCGGGCGCCCCGGGCGATGGGCAGCCCTCTGCCCTTGGCCACCTCGTCGTGGGTGACGATGTGGACGTCGAGGTCGGTCCCGGACTCGCGGGCGACGGTGGCGCCCACCCCGGGGCCGTAGATGTACTGCCAGGTCTTGCGGCGGCTGGAGCCGAGGACGATCTGGGTGGCGTTGACCCCGCGCGCGAAGGCGAGGAGGGCGGCGGGGATGTCGTCGCCGATGACGTGGTGGAAGGTGCCGCCGAGGTCCTCGACCAGGGTCCGCTGGACGGTGAGTTCCTTGGGCGAGGCCGAGGTGAGGCCGTCGCTGCGGGCGATGTAGACGGCGAGGATCTCGCTGCCGGAGCCCTTGGCGGCCATCCGGGAGGCACGGCGTATGAGGGTGCGGCCCTCGGGTCCGCCGGTGAGGCCCACGACGATGCGTTCGCGGGCCTGCCAGGTGGAGCTGATGTTGTGCTCGCCCCGGTACTGCTGGAGGTATTCGTCCACCCGGTCGGCGACCCAGAGCAGGGCCAGCTCGCGCAGGGCGGTGAGGTTGCCGGGGCGGAAGTAGTTGGAGAGGGCCGCGTCGAGCTTGTCGGGCTTGTAGATGTTGCCGTGGGCCATGCGGCGGCGCAGCGCCTGGGGCGACATGTCGACCAGTTCGATCTGGTCGGCACGGCGGACGACCTCGTCGGGGACGGTCTCGCGCTGCCGGACGCCGGTTATCGACTCGACCACGTCCCCGAGCGACTCCAGGTGCTGGATGTTGACGGTCGAGACGACGTCGATGCCGGCCTGGAGGAGTTCCTCGACGTCCTGCCAGCGCTTGGCGTTGCGGGCGCCGGGGACGTTGGTGTGGGCGAGTTCGTCCACGAGGGCGACCTGGGGGGCCCGTTCCAGTACGGCGTCCACGTCCATCTCGGTGAAGACCGCCGAGCGGTACTCGATCTCGCGGCGCCGGATCTGTTCGAGGCCGTGCAGCATCACCTCGGTACGGGGCCGGTCGTGGTGCTCGACGAAGGCGACGACGCAGTCGGTGCCCCGTTCGACGCGCCGGTGGGCCTCCGAGAGCATGGCGTAGGTCTTGCCGACGCCGGGTGCCGCCCCCAGGTAGATACGAAGCTTGCCGCGTGCCATGGCCCCATTGTCTTCTCTTGCGCGGGCTGCGGCCCGTGCGGCAGCCACTGACGACGCTACTCCCGGAGATCCGGGCATTTCGGATGGCGGTTGAGAAGAGTGCGCGTATTGACGCAACCCTGATGCGTCGCACCGCGTGTCCCGCTCACGATGCACGTGGACGCCGCGTGTCCCGCCCGTCCCGGGGAGGGGGGACGGGCGGGACACGCGGCGGCTCCGGGGCTCCGCCGGGCCCCGGAGCAGGTGCCGACGGCGTCAGCCGGCGTTGACGAGTTCCTTCAGCGCGATGTTGAGCTGGAGGACGTTGACGCGGGGTTCCCCGATGAAGCCGAGGACGCGTCCGCTGGTGTGGTCGTCGACGAGCTTGGTCACCTGGTCGACGCCGAGGTGGTTCTGCTCGGCGACGCGGCGGATCTGGAGCTCGGCGTATTCCGGGGAGATGTCCGGGTCGAGGCCGGAGCCGGAGGAGGTGACGGCGTCGGCCGGCACGTCGTCGGGGCTGACCGGGTGGCCGGGGACGGAGTTGTCCTTGACGACCGCGGCCTTGGCGGCGGTGACCCAGTCGATCAGGTCCTTGTTGTCGCCGGAGCGGTTGGTCGCCCCGGAGAGGATGATCTTGTACTGGGTGTTGACGCTGTTGCTGCCGAGGCCGTTGGACGGGCGGGGCTGGAACCACGTGAGGTCCGGGTCCGCCGTCTCCTGGCCGTCCTTGAGGGGCAGGTCGTAGCGCTGGCCGATCAGCTCGGAGCCGACGACCTTGCCGTCGCTGCTGACCTCGGAGCCGTTGGCCTTGTGGGAGAAGAGCGCCTGGGCGACACCGGTGACCGCGAGCGGGTAGATGACGCCGCAGACCAGGGTGAGGACGAGCAGGGCCCTCAGACCGGCCAGCAGCAGCCGGGTCGTGTTTCCTACGGAGGTGTTCATGCCGATCAGCCGATTCCGGGGATGAGGGAGATGATCAGGTCGATGATCTTGATGCCGATGAACGGGGCGATCAGGCCGCCGAGGCCGTACATCCCGAGGTTGCGCCGGAGCATGCTGTCCGCGCCGGCGGGCCGGTAGCGGACGCCCTTGAGGGCGAGCGGCACCAGCGCGACGATGATCAGCGCGTTGAAGACGACGGCGGACAGGATCGCGGACTCCGGGGAGTCGAGCCGCATGATGTTGAGCTTGTCGAGCCCGGGGTAGACCACCGCGAACATGGCCGGGATGATCGCGAAGTACTTCGCGACGTCGTTGGCGATCGAGAACGTCGTCAGCGCGCCCCGGGTGATCAGGAGCTGCTTGCCGATCGCGACGATCTCGATCAGCTTGGTGGGGTTGGAGTCCAGGTCCACCATGTTCCCGGCCTCCTTGGCGGCCGAGGTGCCGGTGTTCATCGCCACGCCGACGTCGGCCTGGGCGAGGGCGGGGGCGTCGTTCGTCCCGTCACCGGTCATCGCGACGAGCTTGCCGCCCGCCTGCTCCCGCTTGATGAGGGCCATCTTGTCCTCGGGCGTCGCCTCGGCGAGGAAGTCGTCGACCCCCGCCTCCTCGGCGATCGCCTTCGCGGTCAGCGGGTTGTCCCCGGTGATCATCACCGTACGGATGCCCATCCGGCGCAGCTCGTCGAACCGCTCCCGCATCCCCTCCTTGACCACGTCCTTCAGGTGCACCACACCCAGCACCCGGGCGCCGTCGGCGTCGTCGACCGCCACGAGGAGCGGGGTTCCGCCGGCCTGCGAGATCCGGTCGGTCAGCGCCTGGGCGTCGTCCGCGACGGTGCCGCCGCGCTCCCTGACCCAGGCCACCACCGAGCCGGTCGCGCCCTTGCGGACGCAACGGCCGTCCACGTCGACGCCCGACATGCGGGTCTGGGCGGTGAACTCGACCCAGACGGCGTGCGCCAGCTCACCGCGGTGACGCTCGCGCAGTCCGTACTTCTCCTTCGCGAGGACCACGATCGAGCGGCCCTCGGGGGTCTCGTCGGCGAGCGAGGAGAGCTGGGCGGCGTCGGCGAGCTCGGCCTCGGTCACCCCGGCTACCGGGAGGAACTCGGCGGCCTGGCGGTTGCCGAGGGTGATGGTGCCGGTCTTGTCGAGCAGCAGCGTCGACACGTCGCCGGCCGCCTCGACGGCCCGGCCGGACATGGCCAGCACGTTGCGCTGCACCAGCCGGTCCATACCGGCGATACCGATCGCGGAGAGCAGCGCACCGATCGTGGTCGGGATCAGACAGACCAGCAGAGCGGCCAGCACGATCATCGACTGCTTGTTGCCCGCGTAGATCGCGAACGGCTGCAGGGTCACGACGGCGAGCAGGAAGACGATCGTCAGGGACGCCAGCAGGATGTTCAACGCGATCTCGTTCGGCGTCTTCTGCCGCGCCGCGCCCTCGACCAGGTTGATCATCCGGTCGATGAAGGTCTCGCCCGGCTTCGTCGTGATCTTGATGACGATGCGGTCGGAGAGGACCTTCGTGCCTCCGGTGACGGCACTGCGGTCACCGCCGGACTCACGGATCACGGGTGCCGACTCGCCGGTGATGGCGGACTCGTCGACGGAGGCGACACCTTCGACGACGTCACCGTCGCCGGGGATGATGTCACCGGCCTCGCAGACCACCAGGTCGCCGATGCGCAGTTCGGTGCCGGGGACCCGCTCCTCGCGGGGCCCGTCCAGCCGGCGGGCGACCGTGTCGGTCTTGGCCTTGCGGAGGGTGTCGGCCTGCGCCTTGCCGCGGCCCTCGGCCACCGCCTCGGCGAGGTTGGCGAAGATCGTCGTCAGCCACAGCCAGGCCGTGATGGCCCAGCCGAACCAGTCGGTGGGGTCCGTGGCCGCGAGCACGGTGGTGAAGACCGACCCGATCAGGACGACGAACATGACCGGGGACTTGACCATCACCCGGGGGTCCAGCTTCCGGACCGCCTCGGGGAAGGAGGTGAGCAGCTGCTTCGGGTCGAAGAACCCTCCGCCGACGCGGGCCGCCGGCTTGGGGTCCGCCGGTTCGTCCGGGTGCGGCGCGGGGGCCGTGGTCAGGGTGGACATCGTGTCCTCTTGCGGGGTTCGTGTGGTCATGACGCCAGCCCCTCGGCGAGCGGGCCCAGGGCCAGGGCCGGGAAGTAGGTCAGGCCGGTGACGATCAGGATGGCGCCGACCAGCAGGCCGCTGAAGAGCGGCTTGTGGGTGCTGAGGGTGCCGGTGGTCTCCGGTACGGGCTTCTGCTCGGCCAGCGAGCCGGCCAGGGCCAGCACGAAGACCATCGGTATGAACCGGCCGAGGAGCATCGCGAGACCGATCGTGGTGTTGAACCACTGGGTGTCGGCGTTCAGGCCCGCGAAGGCGGAGCCGTTGTTGTTCGCGCCGGAGGTGTAGGCGTAGAGGATCTCGGAGAAGCCGTGCGCGCCCGAGTTCGTCATGGAGTTCGGCGGAGTGGGCAGCGCCATCGCCACGGCGGTGAAGCCGAGGACCAGAGCGGGGACGATCAGGATGTAGCAGGCGGCGAGCTTGATCTCGCGGGTGCCGATCTTCTTGCCCAGGTACTCCGGCGTGCGGCCGACCATCAGACCGGCGATGAACACGGCGATGATCGCCATGATCAGCATGCCGTAGAGGCCGGAGCCGACCCCACCGGGGGCGATCTCGCCGAGCTGCATGCCCAGCAGGGTGATGCCGCCGCCGAAGCCGGTGAACGAGGAGTGGAACGAGTCGACCGCGCCGGTGGAGGTGAGCGTGGTGGCGACCGCGAAGATCGAGGAGCCGCCGATGCCGAACCGGTTCTCCTTGCCCTCCGTCGCACCGCCCGCGATGTCGAACGCGGGGCCGTGGTGGGCGAACTCCGTCCACATCATCAGGGCGGTGAACCCGACCCAGATGACGGCCATCGTCGCGAGGATCGCGTACCCCTGCTTGAGCGAGCCGACCATCCGGCCGAAGGTGCGGGTGATCGCGAAGGGGATGACGAGGATCAGGAAGACCTCGAAGAGGTTGGTGAAGCCGTTGGGGTTCTCGAAGGGGTGGGACGAGTTGGCGTTGAAGTAACCGCCGCCGTTCGTGCCCAGCTCCTTGATGACCTCCTGCGAGGCGATCGCTCCGCCGTTCCACTGCTGCGAGCCGCCCATGAACTGGCCGACGTCGTGGATGCCGGAGAAGTTCTGGAGGGCGCCGCACGCGACCAGCACCAGCGCGCCGATCACCGAGATCGGCAGCAGGATGCGGACGGTGCCGCGGACCAGGTCGGCCCAGAAGTTGCCGAGCTCACCGGTACGGGACCGGGCGAAGCCGCGGACGAGCGCGACGGCGACGGCCATGCCGACGGCGGCGGAGACGAAGTTCTGCACCGCGAGGCCGCCGGTCTGCACGACGTGGCCCATGGCCTGCTCGCCGTAGTACGACTGCCAGTTGGTGTTGGCGACGAAGGACGCCGCCGTGTTGAACGCCTGGTCCGGGTCGATCGAGACGAATCCGAGGGAACCGGGCAGGCTGCCCTGGAGCCGCTGGAGCAGGTAGAGGAAGAGCAGGCTCACCGCGGAGAAGGCGAGGACGCCGCGGAGGTACGCGGGCCAGCGCATCTCCGTGTTCGGGTTGGCGCCGATGGCCCGGTACATCCACTTCTCGACGCGCAGATGCTTGTCGGAGGAGTAGACGCGTGCCATGTGGTCGCCGAGGGGGCGGTAGGCGAGGCCCAGCGCGACGATCATCGCGAGCAGCTGGAGCACACCGGCAAGGACGGGACTCATGTCGGGCTAGAACCTCTCCGGGTACAGAAGGGCGAGGACGAGGTAGCCCAGCAGGGCGACGGCCACGACGAGGCCGACGATGTTCTCGGCAGTCACAGCTTCGCCACCCCCTTGGCGATGAGGGCCACCAGCGCGAAGACCGCGATCGTGGTGACGACGAAGGCCACGTCGGCCATCGTGTGCTCCTAGATGAGGTTCGGTTTCTCGGACGTGACGAGCAAACCTCCGGCCAGAGCCTTTGACGCCCCCGTTGATGGCTTCCATACGAGGACGGGCACTCCCTTGACGGCGCCCTTACGTGGCCGATACGCGCCCCTGACGCCGACCCGGCGCGGTGCCCGGTGGCACGCGAAACCACCCTCGGAGCCGGATGCGTGGACGCATGCGTCCACGCATGCGAAAAAGACCGGTGGGCCGCACCCCCCGGGAAAGGGGGTGCGGCCCACCGGCCTGAAAAAGCCGTCCGTCCGTACGGACCGCGCGAGCGGATCCAGCGGATCTAGCGGATCTCGCTGATCTCCGGTCCGCGCTGGAGCTGGCCCATGCCGCCGGAGAACTTGGAGCTCTCCTGCTCCTCCTGCTGGACGCCCTCGGGCACCATCTGGGCGTCGTTGGGAAGCTTGAGGACGATCGGGTCGCGGGGGGCCATCGGGCCCTCGCCGCGGACGACCACGGTGTCCCGGAAGATCTGCTCCAGGAGGCCGGCGGCCTGCGGCTGCACGGCACCCTGGCCCGAGATCACGCCGCGCAGGAACCACCGGGGCCCGTCGAGGCCGACGAAGCGCACCAGCTGGACGCCGTTCTTCCCGTCGGGAAGCTGTACGGGCACCTGGGCGCGCAGCTCCCAGCCGAGCGGGCCCTCGACCTCGTCGATGATCCCGCCCTGCTTGGTGATGCCCGAGGCGATCTCCTCGCGGACCTCGCCCCAGATGCCCTCCTTCTTGGGGGCGGCGAAGGCCTGCAGCTGGATCGCGCTGTCGCGCAGCACCACGGTGGCGGCGACGATCGCGTCCCCGGCCACCTCCACCCTGAGTTCCATGCCCTCGACTCCGGGCACGAAGATCCCGCCCAGGTCGACCCGGCCCTCGCCGGGCCTGGAGACCTCGGAGACGTCCCAGGGTCCGTCCGGCCGCGGGGCCGGCGGAAGGTTCGTCCGACGGGCGCTCACCGCGTCGTCGGCACCATCGAGCTCGTCGGCGACCTGCTCGGTCTCGCGCGCTTCGTCCACCGCGTCCTCGGCGGAACCACTCTTCTTGCGACGTCCGAACACGTCACTGTCCTTCCCGGTCGGATACGACCGAAGCGTAGTTGTTCCCACCCGGGGTGATACCGCCCCCGACACCGTCCACCGCGGCATGACCGCCGGTGGACCCGAATCCCCCTTCGGCCCGTGCCGAGCCGGGAAGTTCCGCGACCTCGTGGAAGCGCACCTTCTCGACCTGCTGGACGATCAACTGGGCAATCCGGTCGAAACGCTCGAACCGCACGGGCTCGCGCGGGTCGAGGTTGACGACGATCACCTTGATCTCTCCACGGTACCCGGCATCCACCGTCCCCGGGGCATTCACGAGGGCTACTCCGCAGCGGGCCGCGAGGCCGGAGCGGGGGTGCACGAAGGCCGCGTAGCCGTCCGGCAGGGCGATCGACACGCCGGTGGGCAGCACCGCGCGCTCGCCCGGGGCGAGTTCCGCGGCCTCGGTGGTCACCAGGTCGGCACCGGCGTCGCCGGGGTGGCCGTACGCGGGAACCGGGACCTCCGGGTCCAGGCGCCGGAGAAGGACGTCGACGGGGGGGCGGGTCACGGGTTCACCTCGAAGGCTCGGGCACGCTTGATCTGGTCGGGGTCGGCCATCGCCGCGTGGATCTCGTCGGGGCGGCCGTTGTCGATGAAGTGGTCGACCTTCACCTCGACGAAGAGAGCGTCGGCCCGCACCGCGACGGGGCCCTCGGGGCCGCCGATCCGGCCGGTGGCGGTGGAGTAGATCTTCCTGCCGTGCACGGCGACGACCCGCGCGTCCAGGTGCAGCACGGTCCCCACCGGCACGGGCGCCGAGAAGTCGGTCTCCAGCCGGCCGGTGACCGCGATGACCCGGAGCAGCCAGCTCAGCGAGCCGAGCGTCTCGTCCAGCGCCGTCGCGAGCACCCCGCCGTGCGCCAGACCGGGCGCGCCCTGGTGCTCGGGGCGCACGGTGAACTCGGCGGTCACGCTCACGCCCTCGCCGGCCCGGGCCGCGAGGTGCAGGCCATGGGGCTGCTCGCCGCCGCAGCCGAAACAGTGTTCGTAGTGCGAGCCGAGAAGCTGCCCGGGCGCGGGCGCCTCGGGGTGCCGCACGGGTGCCACCGCGTCGGCCGGGGGTGTCAGAGCTGCAGATGTTCCACTCACACGCGCAGACCTTACCCGCGAGCCCGACCGCGGGTCTCGCCGTGCCAAGCTTGTTCCCATGCAGCCTTCCGTACCGCCCTTCGACGAACGCCTCACCGCACCCCGCACCTGGTGGCTCATCGCCTTCGGGGCGGGGGTGGCCTGCGCGCTGATGCTCCTGCCGCTCGGCGGCCTGTTCCTGCTCGCGGGGCTGGTCGGCGGCACGGCCGCGACGGCGGTCGTGGTCAGCTCGTACGGCTCCGTCCGCATCCGGGTGGTCGCGGACTCCCTGGTCGCCGGGGAGGCGCGGATTCCGCTCTCGGCGCTCGGGGACGCCGAGGCGCTGGACGCGGAGGAGGCCCGGGCCTGGCGCACGTACAAGGCGGACGCCCGCGCCTTCATGCTGCTGCGCGGCTACATCCCCACGGCGGTGAAGGTGAAGGTGACCGACCCCGCGGACCCCACGCCCTATCTCTACCTCTCGACCCGTGAGCCCGAGGCTCTGATCGCGGCGCTCTCCACGACGCCGGTCGCCGCGCAGGACTGAGCGGGCGACTTCGGGGCTCGGGTCCGGCCCGGGTCCGGCCCGGCGGGTGTCAGGCCACGGCGGGTGTCAGGCCACGGCGTCCCCGGCCCGGCCTCGCCGGGCGGGGAAAGTACGGGCTCGCGCGGCCCTCAGCGGCCCTCCGCCTCCGGAGGGACGACGGCGGGGTCGGCGGGCTGCTCCAGCGCGGGAAGCGCGGTGAGCCGGTCCCAGGGGACCTGGTGTTTCCGCAGGTCCTTCCTGATGTGCCCGGCGAGTTTCCTGGTGTCGCGGCGGTTCATCGCCGCGCCCACGGCCGCGCCGATCATCAAGGGGATGAGGTTGGGCAGGTCGCGCGCCATGCGCTTCATGATCTGCTGGCGCAGCTCGCGTTTCATCTGGCCGCCCAGGGCCGCGTTGAGCGTGACGGGGCGGGTGACGTCGACGTCGCGCTCCTCCGTCCAGGACGTGAGGTAGGCGGTGCTGCGCTGGGCGAGGTTGCCCGGGGGGCGTCTGCCGTAGATCTCGTGGAGTTCGGCGACGAGCTTCAGCTCGATCGCGGCCACCCCGGTGATCTCCGCCGCCAGCTCGGCGAGCATGGCAGGGGGTACGGGCAGCATGGCCGCGGCCCCGATACCGGCGCCCACGGCCGCGGTGGCCTTGCTCGCGCCCGCGATCAGGCGGTCCGCGATCTCCTCGGGACCGAGTCCCGGGAAGTGGCGGCGGAGCGTGGCGAGGTCGCGCACGGGGACACGGGGAGCCGTGTCGATGATCCGGTCGGCCAGATGTCCGGCGACCGCCCTCGCGCTCTCCCCGCCCTTGTGCACTCCCCGTTTCAAAGCGTTCAGCGGCCCGGTCGGGGCCACCTCGGGTGCCGGAGTCCCGTGGTCTCCGGTCTCCCCGGCCTGTCCGGCCCCGTCCGGCAGGCCGGCCGCCGGGGCCACTTCGAGCGAGGCCGGGTGGCCCCGCTCGTTGTCGGTCGTGCCGGAGGGGTCGTGCGGGGCCTTGTGACGCCCGTCAGGGGCACTCAAGCCTTCTGCCGGGCCCGTACCGCCCTCATTAGCCTCCGGCCCTTCACTGCGCCGTGAGCGCCGCTTCCGGAACGGTCTGTCGCCTGTCACGGCGGGCCTGCCTCAGTCGCAGTCGCGGCAGATCGGCTGGCCGTTCTTCTCACGAGCCAGCTGGCTGCGGTGGTGCACGAGGAAACAGCTCATGCAGGTGAACTCGTCGGCCTGCTTGGGCAGGACGCGAACGGCGAGTTCTTCGTTGGACAGGTCCGCGCCGGGCAGCTCAAGGCCCTCCGCGGCGTCGAACTCGTCGACGTCGACGGCGGACGCGGTCTTGTCGCTCCGCCGTGCCTTCAGCTCTTCAAGGCTGTCCTGATCGACGTCGTCGTCGGTCTTGCGTGGGGTGTCGTAATCCGTTGCCATGTCGCTCTCCCCCTCTTGGGTGTCTGCGGGTGTCTCAGCGCACGTAACGCGTGAGAGGCCGGACTTGTGCCCGACCTGAGGCGGAGATTTTGCCTCACATCAAGGTCTGTTACTCAATCGACACCCGAACCGGCCGCTGCTGAGCGGTCGTCTTGGGTGGCGAAGGGGACCGTACACGGTCCGGATGCCGGGGTTCACGGGTGCCACCCCGTGTACTTCCCGTGATACCACCCCCCGAAAACCCGGGCGTTTCCCGGCTTTACGCCCGGAGGGAGCTCACGGAGAGTAGATGCGCCCCCTGAGGCCCCTGTGATCGATCACACAGGGACAAACCGGTGACGCATCACGAAAATTCCGCTCAAAGCGAAAGCGATGGACCCTCCCCCTGATCGCTTCCTGACGCTTTTCAGACGGGCAGAGTGACACGCATCACGAGACCGCCCCCCTCTCGGGGCTCCGCGATGATACGGCCTCCGTGGGCCCGCGCCACGGATCTCGCGATCGACAGGCCGAGACCGACCCCCTTGTCGCTCCCCGTCCGCTCCGTGCGGAGCCTCCGGAACGGCTCGAAGAGGTTGTCGATCTCGTACGCGGGCACCACGGGCCCCGTGTTCGAGACCACCAGCAGCGCCTGCCCGGGGCCGAAGTGGGTGGTGACCTCCACCCAGCCGTCCTCCGGGACGTTGTAGCGCACCGCGTTCTGTACGAGGTTCAGGGCGATGCGCTCCAGCAGGACGCCGTTGCCCTGGACGACGGCGGGCGCGCGCTCGCCGCGGATCTCCACGCCCTTCTGGGCCGCCTCCGAGCGCGCCTGGTCGATGGCGCGCTCGGCGACCTCGGCCAGATCGACCGGTTTGCGCTCGACGATCTGGTTCTCGCTCCTGGCGAGCAGCAGCAGACCCTCCACCAGCTGCTCGCTGCGCTCGTTGGTGGCGAGCAGCGTCTTGCCGAGCTGCTGGAGCTCGGGGGGCGCCGCCGGGTCGGAGAGGTGGACCTCCAGCAGGGTGCGGTTGATCGCCAGTGGGGTCCGCAGCTCGTGGGAGGCGTTGCCGACGAACCGCTGCTGCGCGGTGAACGCGCGCTCCAGGCGGTCCAGCATCTCGTCGAAGGTGTCCGAGAGTTCCTTGAGCTCGTCGTCCGGTCCGTCGAGTTCGATCCGGCGCGACAGATCGGTCCCGGCCACCCGGCGGGCGGTACGGGTGATCTTGCCGAGCGGCGACAGGACACGGCCCGCCATCGCGTAGCCGAAGGCGAACGCGATGATGCTGAGCCCGACGAGCGCCAGCAGGGCCCGGTTCAGCAGGCTGTCCAGCGCGTGCTGGCGCTGGGAGGCCGTGCAGGCCTTGATGGCGTCGTTGAGCTGGTCGTTGTTCTGCGAGGCCGCCAGCTGCGGGCATGTCGTACTGGAGATCCGGACGTTGGTGCCGGACACCTGGAAGGCGGGGCCTCCCGCGTCGTGCAGGGCCTGCGCGGCCAGCATGTAGATGATCGCGAGCAGCAGGATGCCCGCGATCAGGAACATCCCGCCGTACAGGAGCGTCAGCCGTATCCGGATGGTGGGGCGCAGCCAGGGCGAGGTGGGGTCCTGCTGCTTGGGGTCCCAGGTGGGTTTCGGAGGCGCCGTCAGCGGCGCCGAGGACGTGGCCATCGGGTCGCTCAGATCCGGTAACCGGAACCGGGGACGGTGACGATGACCGGGGGCTCACCGAGTTTGCGGCGCAGCGTCATGACGGTCACCCGGACGACGTTGGTGAAGGGGTCGGTGTTCTCGTCCCACGCCTTCTCCAGCAGCTGCTCGGCCGAGACCACGGCACCCTCGCTGCGCATCAGCACCTCCAGCACGGCGAACTCCTTCGGCGCGAGCTGGATCTCCTGCTCGCCCCGGAAGACCTCGCGGCGGTTGGGGTCGAGCTTGATGCCGGCCCGTTCCAGGACGGGCGGGAGCGCCACCGTCGTACGCCGGCCCAGCGCGCGGACCCGCGCGGTCAGCTCGCTGAAGGCGAAAGGCTTGGGGAGGTAGTCGTCGGCCCCCAGCTCCAGTCCTTCGACCCGGTCGCTGACGTCCCCGGAAGCGGTGAGCATGAGCACCCGGGTGGGCATGCCCAGCTCGACGATCTTGCGGCAGACGTCGTCCCCGTGGACGAGCGGGAGGTCCCGGTCGAGGACCACGACGTCGTAGTCGTTGACCTCGACCCGTTCCAGGGCCGCCGCTCCGTCGTAGACCACGTCGACGGCCATCGCCTCACGGCGGAGTCCGGTGGCCACCGCGTCGGCGAGCAGCTGCTCGTCCTCGACGACGAGTACGCGCACGGCACTGTCCCTTCTCAGATGTCGTTCCCGCGGACGTTCCGCACGTCCGGGAAGGGCCCGGCCGGCCCCTTGTCGGGGCACGCCGGGCCGACTGTTCGCGACCATCCTGCCCGCAACACCCATAAACCGGCGGTAAGGCAGCCCCCGGCGACCTGCGGGTTCGAGGGAAATCGAAGAAGGGGGCATATTCACGGGCCAGTTGAGGTTTCTCCCCTTGCGGGCCCGGGGAGGACGCATGCACACCCGCGATCACGCCACGTACGTGGCTCGCCACTGCCGTCCCTTTTCCCGGAGGGACCGCGTGACCGACGGCACCAGGGCGTGTGTCGGAAGTGGCGCCGTCCGCCCGGAGGGCGGGACAGGCGGGACTTTCGACCCACGGCCTGGGGACCAGGCCCGAGAAATCCCGGCACACCCCCGTGCCACCGACCCACGCCGAGGGGGCGCTTCATGGACGCTTTCACCGCAGGTCTTCTTCACCGCATCAGGACGACCGAGTCCGACCTCACCCGTGCCCGCGAGACGGGCGACGACTTCCTCGCGGACGTCGAGCAGAGTGAGCTGGACGATCTGCTGCGCCTCGCCGCCGAACACGGCGTCGAGACCGGCGCCACCACCGTCTGACCGACGCCACCACCGAGCCGCAGCACCACCGAGCCGCACCACCGGACCTCAGCACGACAGTTTCAGCACCAAGGGACCAGCCGCACCGCGGATCACCCGCATCACGTGAGGACGCCCGCCGGATCTCCTTCAGGAGAGCGGCGGGCGTCCTCGCGTCCGGGCCCGGACGGCGTCAGTCGTGCCAGGCGCCCAGCTCTTCGAGGATGGCCTGAAGGGGCTCGAAGACGCCCGGCGAGGCGGCGACCGTCAGGTCCCCGTCGGCCGGCAGCCCCGGGCGCCCGCCGGTGAGCGCGCCCGCCTCTCGGGCGACGAGGTCGCCGGCCGCCAGGTCCCAGGGGTGGAGTCCGCGTTCGTAGTAGCCGTCGAGCCGTCCCGCGGCCACGTCGCACAGGTCGATGGCGGCCGAGCCCCCGCGCCGGATGTCCCGCAGCCGCGGGATGAGCCGCTGGGCAACGTCGGCCTGGTGCGTGCGGACGGTCGCGACGTAGTTGAAGCCGGTCGACACGAGCGCCTGGTCCAGCGGCGGAGCGGGGCGGCAGCGCAGCGCGGTGCCGTTCACGTACGCGCCGCCGCCGCGCACCGCGTGGAAGGTCTCGCCGCGCATCGGCGCCTCGACCACGCCCACGACCCGCTCCCCGTCGAGTTCGGCGGCGATCGAGACCGCCCAGGTCGGCAGGTTGTAGAGGTAGTTCACCGTCCCGTCCAGCGGGTCGATGACCCAGCGGACGCCGCTGGTGCCCTCGCGGCTCGCACCCTCCTCGCCGAGGAAGCCGTCCTCGGGGCGGTGCTCGGAGAGGTAACCGGTGATCAGCTTCTCGGCGGCGATGTCCATCTCGGTGACGACGTCGATGGGGCTCGACTTGGTGGCGGCCACCCCCAGGTCGGCGGGGCGGCCGTCGCGCAGCAGGGCGCCCGCGCGGGTGGCGGCGGTCCGCGCGAGGTCGAGGAGTTCGGCGAGCAGGGGGTCGGTCACGGCGCTCCCAGGGATCGGGGTCGGGCATGGGCGTCGGCGGTGGGACGGCGGGTCGGCTCCCGCCCGGCTGCCCCGAGGCGGGGCGCCGCGGTCAGGCGAACGGGCTGTCGGCGCCCGCGGCGGCCGGCTTCGGCGCCCGCGCGGGGCAGCAGCCGACCGGGCAGAGGTCGTGCGAGGGGCCGAGGGCGCCGAGCGCGCAGCGGTCCACGCGGTACCCCTGCTCGGTGGCGGCGCGCTCCAGCACGAGGTCGCGGACGGCGGCGGCGAAGCGCGGGTCGGCTCCGACGGTGGCGGACCGGCGGACGGGCAGACCGAGCTCGGCGGCCTTGGCGGTGGCCTCGGTGTCGAGGTCGTAGAGGACCTCCATGTGGTCGGAGACGAACCCGATGGGGACCATCACGACCGCCGGGACGCCGTCGCCGTGCAGGGTCTCCAGGTGGTCGCAGATGTCGGGTTCCAGCCACGGGATGTGCGGGGCGCCGCTGCGGGACTGGTAGACCAGCCGCCAGGGGTACTCGACGCCGGTCTCCTCGCGCACCGCGTCCACGATCGTCCGGGCGACGTCGAGGTGCTCGGCGACGTAGGCGCCGCCGTCGCCGTGGTCCTCCACCGGCCCCGAGGTGTCGGCCGCCGACACCGGGATGGAGTGCGTGGTGAACGCCAGGTGGGCTCCGGCGCGCTCCTCCTCGCCGAGGCTCGCGAGCGAGGCGAGCACCCCGTCGGTCATGGGCGTCACGAAGCCAGGGTGGTTGAAGTAGTGGCGCAGCTTGTCCACCCGCGGCACCGTCAGGCCCTCGGCCCGCAGGGTCTCCAGCGCGTCGGCGAGGTTCTCGCGGTACTGCCGGCATCCCGAGTAGGAGGCGTAGGCGCTGGTCGCGAGGGTGAGGACGCGGCGGTGTCCGGCCTCGGTCATCTCGCGGAGGGTGTCGGTCAGGTACGGGGCCCAGTTGCGGTTGCCCCAGTACACCGGGAGGTCCAGGCCGTGGTCGGCGAAGTCCTTGCGCAGGGCTTCCAGGAGGTCGCGGTTCTGGCCGTTGATCGGGCTGACGCCGTCGAAGAGGAAGTAGTGCTTGCCGACCTCCTTCAGCCGCTCCTCGGGGATGCCCCGGCCGCGGGTGACGTTCTGGAGGAACGGAACCACGTCGTCCGGGCCTTCGGGGCCGCCGAAGGAGAGCAGCAGCAGGGCGTCGTAGGGAGCGGGATCGCGCAGATCGGACATGGCTCCGATCCTGCCATCCGCCGACGGGAGCATCGCAACCGACATCCGCCCGGACCGCCGGGGCGGGGTGGGCGGGGGGTCCGCCCCGCGGCCGTGAGTATGATCCCCCTCCAACTGGCCGGGGACATGCCGTTCCTGGCCGTGACGCTCCCTGCCCCGGGCCTCGCCGCCGCACCGCCGGCGGATCACCACGAAGGCCCTCGCCGCACTGGTTCCGGCGGCTCGCGGGCCGGCGCAGACGGGAAGGCGTGGGGAAGATGACCAGCACCGACGCGACGACGACCGCGTGGCGCAACTGGGCGGGGAACGTCACCGCCCGGCCGGTACGGGAGGTCTCGCCCGCCTCCGTGGACGAGCTCGCCGCCGCCGTGCGCCGGGCCGCCGAGGACGGGCTGCGGGTGAAACCGGTCGGCACCGGTCACTCCTTCACGGCGGCGGCCGCCACCGACGGGGTGCTCGTCCGCCCCGATCTGCTCACCGGCATCCGCGGGATCGACCGCGAGGCGATGACGGTCACGGTGGAGGCGGGCACTCCGCTCAAGCGGCTCAACGCCGCTCTCGCCCGGGAGGGCCTGTCGCTCACCAACATGGGCGACATCATGGAGCAGACGGTCGCCGGGGCGACCTCCACCGGCACCCACGGCACCGGGCGCGACTCGGCGTCCATAGCCGCGCAGATCCGGGCCCTGGAGCTGGTCACCGCGGACGGCACGGTCCTGCGCTGTTCCGAGCGGGAGAACCCCGAGGTCTTCGCGGTCGCGCGGGTCGGGCTCGGCGCGCTGGGCGTGATCACCGCGATCACCTTCGCCGTCGAACCCGTCTTCCTGCTGACCGCCCGCGAGGAGCCGATGACGTTCGACGCGGTGACCTCCGGCTTCGACGAGCTGGTCGTCGAGAACGAGCACTTCGAGTTCTACTGGTTCCCGCACACCGGCAACTGCAACACCAAGCGCAACAACCGCAGCGCGTGCCCCTCCGCCCCGCCCGGCCGGATCAGCGGCTGGATCGAGGACGAGCTCCTCTCCAACGGGATCTTCCAGGTGGCCTGTTCGGTGGGCCGGGCCTTCCCCGCGGCCATCCCCTCGATCGCCCGGATCTCCAGCCGTGCCCTGTCGGCCCGTACGTACACCGACATCCCGTACAAGGTGTTCACCAGTCCGCGCCGGGTGCGCTTCGTGGAGATGGAGTACGCCCTTCCGCGCGAGGCGGCCGTGGCCGCGCTGCGGGAGGTCAAGGCGATGGTGGACCGCTCGCCGCTGCGGATCAGCTTCCCGGTGGAGGTCCGTACGGCACCCGCCGACGACATCGCGCTCTCCACGGCGTCCGGCCGGGAGAGCGCCTACATCGCCGTCCACCTCTACCGGGGCACGCCGCACCAGGCGTACTTCACGGCGGTCGAGCGGATCATGACGACGCACGGGGGCCGCCCGCACTGGGGCAAGGTGCACACCCGGGACGCCGGGTACCTCGCGGAGGTCTATCCGCGCTTCGCCGAGTTCACGGCGGTACGCGACCGGCTCGACCCGGACCGGCTGTTCGGCAACGACTATCTGCGGCGCGTGCTGGGCGACTGACGGCCGCCGCGCAGCACGGAGCCCCGGCCGCCGCCCTCACGGGCCGGCGACCGGGGCTCTGCCGGTACCGGGTACGGGTGCGGGTCACTCCCCGCCGGTGTCGCCACCGGCGGCCGGGTCCTGCGTGACCGTGCCGGTGTCGGCGGTCTGCTCGGGCGCGGTGCTCGCGCCGTCGCCGGACGGCGCGGGCGTCGGCGTCCGGGAGGGCGCCGGCGTGGTGGCGCCGTCGGTCGGCGAGGGGGCGGGGGTGGTGGCCGCGCCTCCGTCGTCGGTGGTCGCGGGGGCCGACGCGCCGCCTCCGTCCTGGCCGGTACCGGTGCCGGGGGTGGCGCTCGGTCCGGTTCCGGGCTGTTCGTCGCCGGTGCCGGATTCCGTACCGGCGGGCGGTCGTGGATCGGCCGTGCGCCCGTCACCGCCCCGGACGACGGAGCCCACGGTCGTACCGTTGCCGCCGCTGAGGTCGTTGCCCGAGACCAGCTCGAACCCGGTGATCCCGAGCATCGACACCACGAAGACCACGACGGCCGCCACTACGGGCTTCCGCCGGCTGCGGCGGGCGGTGCCGTGGGTGGTCGCCACCGAGAATCCCTCGCCGGGTCCGTTCTCCCCCGGCGGCAGGCCGGGGCCGGTGATCCGCAACTGCCGGGTGGCGTCGGCCGGCTCGTCCGCCGGGGCGGGGACGGCCCGCAGCAGCCGGGTCCGGTCCGTGTCCGCCCCTGTGCTGTCGGCCGGCCAGGTGCCGTCGATCAGCCGGGTGGTGTCGATCGCCTGCGTACGGTCGGTCACCCGGGTACCCGTGAGGCCGGCGTCGGCACCCGCCGGGACGTACGCGGCGCCGCGGCGGCCGCGCGTCGTCTCGCGGGTCCGTACGGCGACCTGCCTGCCCCCCGGGTTGGTCACCTGCACGGTGACTTCGCGGATCTGCTCGCCCGTGCGGCGGAAGAAGTGCTGGAAGACGGAGCCTCCGCAGGTGGCGACGATGCTCATCACGCCCGCGCCCAGGATCGTTCCGTACACCCCCAGCTGCGAGGCCGCCACGGCGGCCGCGACCGCGGCCACGGCGCTGCCGGCGACCTGCGGCACATTCAGATCTATGCGCCTTTCCTTCGGTTCCGTGTCGCTTTCCGGCTTCTGAACCATTACCAGCCCTTGCTTGACATCTCTCCCACCATGCAACAGGAAGAGACCTTTGGGCGGAGTAGATAGTTCCGTTTCTGGTGATTCTGTGAAGCAGGACACGCGGCAGGGGCAAACGGACGGCGATTGGGTATCTCCACCCTCATGCCCGCCGTCAACCACCGTCGCCGAGGACACCCGTCGACAACTCGGACGGCGTGCCGGTCCACCCCGGTGGCCCGAATGGAGTACTGTGACGAGCCCTGGGGCCGGACTCCCGCAAGGGTGATCCGGGTCCTGCGGGAGGGGGCCGAAGGCGGCACTCGAACCGGCGGCGCCGACGCATCGCACGGAGACTCGTTGCACAGGGCGACCGCACAGGTCGTTCTGCGTCACCATGGGTAACCGTGTCACGGAGGCGTACCAGGGCCAAGGCCCGACACACGCCGGGCAACTTGGCAAGGTTGTGGCAGGCTGCACCCGGGCAGGCCACACTCGACTAGCGGAAGCAGCGACGCACGTGACGTCGGCAGGCACCACCCGGGAGGTCCCCATGCCCGAACTGCGTGTCGTGGCCGTCTCCAACGACGGCACACGACTGGTGCTCAAGGCTGCGGACAGCACGGAGTACACGCTTCCGATCGACGAGCGTCTCCGTGCCGCGGTGCGCAACGACCGCGCGCGGCTCGGACAGATCGAGATCGAGGTGGAGAGCCACCTCCGCCCGCGGGACATCCAGGCCCGGATACGAGCCGGCGCCTCCGCCGAGGAGGTCGCCCAGTTCGCCGGGATTCCCGTCGACCGTGTCCGCCGCTTCGAGGGCCCCGTGCTCGCGGAGCGCGCCTTCATGGCCGAGCGGGCCCGCAAGACTCCCGTACGCCGTCCCGGCGAGAACACCGGCCCCCAGCTCGGCGACGCGGTGCAGGAACGTCTGCTGATGCGCGGCGCGGACAAGGAAACGGTTCAGTGGGACTCCTGGCGCCGCGACGACGGCACCTGGGAAGTGCTGCTGGTCTACCGCGTCGCGGGCGAACCGCACTCGGCGAGCTGGACCTACGACCCGCCGAGGCGGCTGGTCCAGGCCGTCGACGACGAGGCGCGCTCCCTCATCGGCGAGTCGGACGCGACCGCTCCGGAACCGAGTTTCCCGTTCGTACCGAGGATCGCCCGGCTGCCCCGGGACCGGCCGCTGGACCGGGCCCTGGACCGGCAGATGGACCGGCAGATGGACCGGCACGCCGAACCGGAGGAGTTCGCCGCCCCGACGGCAGCCGAACGCGATTCGCTGACCAGCCTGCTGGAGGCGGTACCGAGCTTCCGGGGCGACATGGTCGTACCGGAGCGGCCCTCGCAGCCGGAGCCCGCGGCGATCGAACCGGCCGCCGATGAGCCCGCGGCGGACGAGCCGCCGGCCGCCGCCGCTTCGGCGGGTGCCGGGTCCGCGTACGCCGACGTGCTGATGCCGCGCGCGGTCGCGGGTCACCGGGACCGGCTCACCGGGACCACCGACCGCCAGGCGGAGGCGGACGGCGTCCGCCCGGGCCGCCGGGCCGCGGTGCCCAGCTGGGACGAGATCGTCTTCGGGACGCGGCGCAAGAAGCAGGACTGAGGCTCGGATCCGAGCAGACGGCCGAAGGGGCCGCACGCGCAGCGCGTGCGGCCCCTTCGGCCGTTCCGAGTGCCCGCCCTACTGGGGCTCCGGCCCGGTCGCGACCGGGCGCGACTCGTCGGAGGACCACTCCGACCAGGAGCCCGGGTACAGCGCCGCCCGCAGTCCCGCGATCTCCAGGGCGAGCACCTCGTGGGCGCCGGAGACGCCCGAGCCGCAGTAGACGCCGATCTCCCGGTCCTCGGAGGCGCCGAGGGCGGCGAAGCGGTCGGTGAGCCGCCCGGCGGGCAGATAGCGGCCGTCCTCGCCCACGTTCTCGCCGGTCGGGGCGGAGAGGGCGCCCGGGATGTGGCCGCCCACCCGGTCGATCGGTTCGACGTCGCCCCGGTAGCGTTCGGCGGCACGCGCGTCGAGCAGTACGCCGGTACGGGCCAGGGCCGCCGCGCCGTCGGCGTCGAGCACCGGGAGCGCCCCGGGCTTCGGCCGGAAATCGCCCTCGTGGGGGCGCGGGACGTCGGTGGACAGCTCTCCCTCCCACGCCGCGAGACCCCCGTCCAGCACCCGGACGTCCTCGTGACCGGCCCAGCGCAGCAGCCACCAGGCCCGGGCCGCGGCCCAGCCCAGGCCGCCGTCGTAGACCACCACGGGCCGGTCCGGGGAGACCCCCGCCCTGCGCATCGCGGCGCCGAAGCTCTCCGGGTCGGGCAGCGGATGACGGCCGCCACCGGCTCCGGCCGGTCCGGCCAGCTCGGTGTCCAGGTCGACGTAGACGGCGCCGGGGAGGTGGCCCTCCTCGTACGCGGCCCGGCCGTTGGGGCCGCCCAGCTGCCAGCGGACGTCGAGGAGCACGGGCGGGCGGGGTCCCGCCGACTCGCCCGCGTATGCGGATGCGGTGATGATGGGCTTCATGAGGGCCATCCTCGCGCAGCGACCGGCCCGGGCGTGTGGCGTCCGCGTGAACGCGGTCGGGAAAACCGTCGTAGCGGACAAATCGGTCGGGTTCTGCCGAGAACGCGAATCGCGCGGCGCGGCCGGTGTGTCTCCGGGCCCCGGTGGTGCGAGCATCGGGACGGGGCGCAAAAGGCCGCGGGACAGCGTTTGCGAGCCGTACCGCACCCCTGGACGGCGGACCGGCCCCGATCTGCCGCACGGCCACCGATGGTCCGAGGAGCGAAAGACGATGACCGAGGCTGTCTCCCGGCGCACGCCCGGCACGCCCTGCTGGGTGAGCCTGATCGTGCACGGCCTGAGCGCCACCCAGGACTTCTACGGTGCGCTCTTCGGATGGGAGTTCAAGCCCGGCCCGGAACAGCTCGGCCCGTACGTGCGCGGCCGGCTCCAGGGCGAGGAGATCGCGGGCATCGGCCAGCTGCCCCCGGACCGCCATCTGCCGATCGCCTGGACGACCTACCTCGCCACCGACGACGCGGACGCCACCGCCGAGACGATCCGGTCCTGCGGCGGCACGGTCGCGGTCGGCCCCCTCGACGCGGGTCCCGCGGGTCGTCTGGCCATCGCCTCCGACCCGAACGGGGCGGTCTTCGGTCTCTGGCAGGCCGCCCGGCACTCGGGGACGCGGCTCTGGGGCACTCCGGGCACCCCGGTCTGGAACGAGCTGGTCACCCGGGAGACGTCCTCGGTCGCCAAGTTCTACCAGGCGGTGTTCGGTTACGAGATCCAGGCGGTCGTCTCGGCCGACTTCGACTACCAGACCCTGCACCTTGACGGCCGTCCGGTCGCGGCCCTGCACGGAGTCGGGCACGCCCTGCCGCGCGACCGGGGGCCGCACTGGATGACGTACTTCGAGGTCGAGGACACCGACGAGGCGGCCGCCCGGGTCGTCGAACTCGGCGGGCACATCCTCCAGCCGCCGCGCGAGGGGACGAGCGGCCGGCTGGCGACGGTCTCGGACCCGGAGGGCGCGGTGTTCACCATCGTCAAGAGCGGCGAGAACTGACCGACGGCCCGTCAGCCCCGGGGCGTCGGGCACGGGTCAGCGGCGGGGGTCGTAGGTCAGCGCCTTGACCTGACGCAGGATCAGCATGGTCTCGGCGTCGTGGACCCCGGGGATCGCGCCGATACGATCCGTCAGATAGGCGTACAACTCCTGGATGGTCCGGCACTGGACGGCGGTGACGAGGTTCGCGCGGCCGCTGACCGCCGCGGCGAACCGCACCTCGGGGTGGGCCGCCAGGGTCTTCCCCGCCGCCACCAGAGCGCCGGGCGCCACCGTGAGCCAGAGCATGGCTCCCACGTCGTGGCCGAGCGGTTCGTGGTCGTACTCGGCGTCGAAGTAGAGGACCCCGGTGCGGCGCAGCCGGTCCAGTCGCCGCTTGACCACCGATTCGGACTGGCCGGTCCTGCTCTGGAGTTCGGCCATCGGCGCCCGCCCGTCCCGGCGCAGCACGCCGATCAGCGCCTCGTCCACCGCGTCCAGGGCCACGGGCCCGGCGGGCGGCTCCTCGAGTCCGGGCCGCAGGGCCTCCTCCTGCGCGGCGGTCAGGGCGTTGATCTTGCTGAGCCAGCCCAGCGGGCCGCCGTAGAACGGGTTCAGTACGCAGTGGGCGCTGACCGAGAGGACGTGCGGGGTGCGCGGCAGCCGCCCGAGCAGGAGTTCGTCGCGTTCCTGCTGGCTGCGCGGTTTCATGGCGCACGTGACCTCGGTGCCGCCGGACATCAGCCCGATGTAGGACGTGTCGGTGCGGCGCGCGAGCGCGGTGGCGAGCGGTTCGGCGGCGTCGGGCGTGCAGCGCAGCCGGACGATCCAGCCCGGTCGGCCGAGCCTGGTCTCGTCGGTCATCCCGAGCACCCGGAAACCGATGTCGCGGCGCAGCCTCGTGAAGCGGCGCGCGACGGTCTTGTCCGAGACGCCGAGGACTCCGGCGATCCGTACGAAGGAGGCCCGGCCGTCCACTTGCAGGGCCTGCATCACCTTCAGGTCCAGGGCGTCGGGCAGCGCCACCGTCGTTCTCCGTTCCGTGTCGTCACCGGCCGGGCCGTGCGACGACCCGCCCCCACAGCATGCCCGCTCGTCCAGGACATGGCGGTGGGGGCGGGGGCGCGGGACCTTGCCGCCGGGCGTTGCCTCCGGGCGGGGTGCCTGGGCCTGGCGGGGGCGTTCGGCCCGCGCGGGTTCGTCAGGCGTGGGTGCGTGCCTCGCCCGCGGTGGTCCCGGCGCTTACGACGGCACTTCCGGCAGCGCTTCCGGCGGCCGGTACGGAGGGTGCGGGCCGGCGGGGGCGCAGGGTGACCGCCGCGACGACCGCGCCGCAGAGCATGAGGACGGCCGAGACGACGAGGCAGAGATGGAGGCCGTCCACGAAGGACAGCGACAGCGCGTGCAGGGCGCGCCCCGTGTCGGCGCCCAGCGGCATTCCGGCGACGGCTTCGAGGCCGCCGCGGTCGACGGCCCCGGTGATACGCGCGCCGGTCACCCCCGTCAGCCCCTCGTCGGTGAGGTGCGCGGGGAGGGCTCCCACGGCCTTGGTGGTCAGCAGCGCGCCCAGGATGGCGGGGCCGAGAGCGGCGCCGACCTGACGGAAGGCGTTGTTCCCGGCCGCCGCCATCCCGGCCTGGTGCGGCGGTACGGAGCCCACGGCGGTGGCGGTGATGCAGGGGAAGGCGATGCCCAGGCCGATGCCGAGCAGGGCGAGCCGCCAGGCCAGCGAGGCGAAGGTGGTGTCGATGCCGATGGTGGTCAGCGTGCAGAGCGCCACCGTGGTGATCAGCAGCCCGCCGGTGATGAGAAGGCGGGCCGAGAGCCGCTGGGTGAGCCGGCCGAAGACGGCGCCCAGCAGGATCGGCATGATCGTGACCATGAGGAGGCGCAGGCCCGCTTCCAGGGTGCTGAGCTGCTGCACCATGCCGAAGTAGAGGCTGAGCACGAAGAAGAAGCCGATCAGCCCCAGGAAGCTGATCATGACCACCAGCGTGGAGCCGGTGAAGGCCGGGCTGCGGAAGATCCGCAGGTCGAGCATCGGGCTGTCGCTGCGGCGCTCCGCCAGCACGAAGGCGGTCCCGCCGATCACCGCGAGTGCCAGGGCGCCGACGACGTGCGGCTCGGTGAAGGATGTGGCGCCGCCTTCGATGACTCCGTAGACGAGGGCCGTGATGGCCACGGCCGCGGTGATCTGGCCGGGCCAGTCGAGCTTGCGGGGGTACGGCGACCGGGACTCGTCGAGCAGGCGCGCACCGGCGGCCATGGCGGCGAGGGAGAGCGGGATGGGCAGGAGGAAGATCCACCGCCACTGGGCGTGGGCGGTGATCGTGCCGGCGATCAGCGGGCCGACGGCGAGCGCCCCCATGAGGCAGGTCGTCCACAGGCCGATGAACTTGCCGCGTTCGCGGTGGTCGGGGACGACGTGGCTGATGAGCGCGAGGGTCATCGGGAGCAGGGCCGCCGCTCCGGCACCGGAGAGGGCCTGTCCGATCCAGATGACCGTGATCGACTGGGCGCAGAGCGAGACCGCGGCACCGACGGCGCAGAGGGCGAGCCCCGCCTGGAAGACCTTCTTGCGCCCGTGCACGTCGCCGAAGACTCCGGCCGTCAGGATCAGGGCGGCCACCGGCAGGACGAAGGCGTCCGAGACCCACGAGAGGTCCGAGGTGGAGGCACCGAGCGCGCCCTGGATGACGGGCAGGCTCACCGACACCGTCGTGACCGGGAAGTAGGCCACGAACACGCCTATGCAGGCCATGATCAGGGTGGCCGCGCGCCGGTCGGGGGCGCGGCCGGCGGTTCGGGGTGTGCTGTTCACGAAAGCTCCTCTGCGGCGACGCCCGCCGCTGTCTGTCGATGCCAGACGGAACTATGCGGACGAAACCGCCTCGGAGCCAGTCGGCGGACCCGAGAGCCGGATTCTCGACGTTCGAGGCCCCGGAACGCCGAATCCTCGGCATCTAGGACCTGACCGATGGTTGTCGCGGGGCGAGTTGGAGCAGACCGGGGTGGCGGCCGGCATCAACGGGTGCGGGAGCGCCCGGGCTCACCGCCCCCCGGGCGTGGCGACCCGGACCGCGGCCCCCGTTGCGCCAGTGCCGCCCGGAGCGTCGGGACGAGGAGGTGGCGGGCCTCGGGCGGGGTGAGGGCGGCGGGGGTGGGGAGGGGGTTGAGGTAGCGGGTGTAGATGAGCCCGCCGAGGACCGTCACCGCCGCCGTGGCGCGGGCGGTGGCGTCGCGGCCGCCGAGAAATTCAGCGAGCCGGGCCAGCAGCTCGATCTCCAGGTACTCGCCGATGGCGTCGGCGGCCGGGCCACCCTGGGTGGAGAGGGTACGGAAGCCGGGGTCCTCCCAGAGTCCCGTCACCGCGTCGATCAGCCGCTCGGGGAGCGTGGCCGGGTCGCCGCCGAGGACCTCGTCGACGGTCAGGGCGGTGGCGCACTGGATGCGCATCACGTCCGCGAACAGGCCCTTCTTCGAGCCGAAGTGGTACGCGATGAGGGCCGTGTCGACCCCGGCGGACGCCGCCACCGCGCGAAGGGTGGTGCGGCGGTAGCCGTGTTCGAGGAAGAGGGTCCGGGCGGCCGTGACGATCGACTCGCGGATGGGCGGATTGCCCCGGGGACGTCCCCTGCGGCGGGCCGCCGGGGTGGCCGGTGCGCGGGTGGCGGCGGGGGCGGCGTTATTCATCAACGTTGAGCCTGTGGGGGGCGATCGGCAGAGTCAAGGGTGTTCCGCCCACCTCGCGAAGGGATAGCCGCCACCATGCGCATCACCGTCTTCGGCGCCAACGGACCGACCGGCCGCCACCTCACCGGCCAGGCCCTCGCCGCCGGCCACCAGGTCGTCGCCGTGACCCGCCGCCCCGGCTCCCTCACCCCACGGGCCGGCCTCACCGTGGTGGTCGCGGACGCCACCGATCCCGCGACGGTCGCCCCCGCGATCGAGGGCGCGGACGCCGTGCTCTCCGCGCTGGGCACGCGGTTCAGCAAGGGGCCCGTCACCACCTACTCGGCGAGCGCGACCGCCATCACCGGCGCCATGGCCCACCACGGCGTCGCGCGGCTGCTCGTCGTCAGCTCCAGCATCGCCGATCCCCGATGGCGGCCGAGCGGCGCGTACTTCTTCAACCACGTGCTCGATCCTCTGGTGAACCGGCGGCTCGGCCGCACGCTCCACGAGGACATGCGCCGGATGGAGGCGGTGATCCGGCGTACGGACCTGGACTGGACCTTCGTACGCCCTTCCGGTCTCTTCGAGCATTCCGCCGTCACGGCGTACCGGACCGCCGAGACCAGCGCGGACGGCGTCTTCACCGCTCGTACGGACCTCGCGGCGAGCATGCTGCGGGAGCTGGAGGAGCGGCGGTACGTCCGTACGGCCATGGGCGTCATCACCACGGCGGTGAGGCCGAACATCGCGAAGCTCATCTGGAACGAGGCGGTGAAGAAGAAGAAGAAGAAGAAGAAGGAGGTGGAGCGCCGCGTGGCGTGACCGCTCCCGCGCGGCACCAGCCCCGCCCGGTGGTCGTACGGGGGGGGCTTACCGGTCGGCCGCGCGCGTGCTGGAGGTAGTCGTGGTGGCTCTCGGGCTGTCGTGAGGTCAGGCCGGATTGACCGGGAGGACGTCCGGCGACAGTGCGCCGGCGTGGGCCGCGGCGGAGGTCGTGCGGCGCCGGTGGTGACGGCGGCACAGCACCTCGTAACCGACCTCCTTGGCCGGGCGGTTGACGTCACCGACCACGACCTGTTCGCCCTCGACGACCATCTCGCCGTCCACCGTGCGGGCGTTGTGCGTGGCACGGGCACCGCACCAGCACAGCGCCTCGACCTGGAGCTGTTCGAGGCGGTCGGCCAGCTCGATCAGGCGCTGCGAACCGGGGAAGAGCTTCGTACGGAAGTCCGTGGTGATCCCGAAGGCGAAGACGTCCATCCCCAGGTCGTCCACGATCCGGGCCAGCTGGTCGATCTGCCGGGGGGCCAGGAACTGCGCCTCGTCCACGATCACGTAGTCCGCCTTGCCGCCCTGGGACAGCTGGTTCACGACGTACGCGTAGAGGTCCAGGCCGTCGGCGGCCTCGACGGCCTCCGTCACCAGCCCGAGCCGCGAGGAGAGCTTCCCCTCCCCCGCCCGGTCGTCACGGGTGAAGATCACGCCCTGGAGGCCGCGCGCGGACCGGTTGTGACCGATCTGCAGGGCCAGCGTGCTCTTTCCGCAGTCCATCGTTCCGGAGAAGAACACAAGCTCGGGCATGAGGGGTCGAACGCCTTTCGAAATGGGGGGACGGAGGGACGCGCCGGTGGGGCGGCAGCGTCAGGTACGGACTTCGAGGAGGGGGACGAGCTGCTCGACCGGGGTCAGCGAACCGTGCATCCCGACCATCATGGACTCGTGCGGCTCGTTGGACGAGGCGGTGATCACCACGTCGTCGTGGGCGGCGGCGACCACGTCACCGATGCGGCCGTACACGCGCTCGTCGACCTCGGGACCGAACCAGCCGGCGGCGATCGCCTCGTCCCGGCTCGCCACCCAGAACTGCTCGCCGAGCACTTCCTGCCAGACCGTCAGGACGTCGGCCTGGGCTCCGGGCACGGCGTAGACGTGGCGCGCGCGGCCCTCCCCGCCCAGCAGGGCGACGCCCGCGCGCAGCTCCCAGTCCTCGTCGAAGTCGATGCGGGACTGCTCGTCGAACGGGATGTCGATCATGCCGTGGTCGGCGGTGATGTAGAGCGCCGAGCGGGGCGGCAGCTGCTCGGCGAGGCGCCGGGCGAGTCCGTCCACGTACATCAGCTGCCCGCGCCAGGCGTCCGAGTCGGTGCCGAAGCGGTGACCCGCGCCGTCGACCTCGCTGTAGTACGTGTAGACCAGCGAGCGGTCCCCGGCGGCGAGCCGCTGTGCCGCGACGTCCATGCGCTCTTCCCCGGCGAGACGGCCCAGGAACGAGCCGCCGCTGAGCGCGACCTTCGTCAGCGGGGTCTGCTCGAAGTCGGGCGCCGAGACCTGGGCCGTACGCACCCCGGCCGCGTCGGCGAGGCTGAAGACGGTGGGGTACGGCTGCCAGACCTTCGGCGAGGTCCAGGGCTTCCAGCGGAGCTGGTTCATCAGCCCGCCGGTGGCCGGATCGCGCACGGTGTACCCGGGCAGTCCGTGCTTCCCGGGCGGCAGGCCCGTACCGACCGAGGCGAGGGAGGTCGCCGTCGTGGCGGGGAAGCCCGCGGTGATGGGACGCCCGGTGCCGCCGCGCGAGGTGGGCAGCAGCGAGTGCAGGAACGGGGCCTCGTCCGGATGCGCCGTGATCTGCTCCCAGCCGAGGCCGTCGATCAGGAAGACGCAGTTGCGGTCGGCCGGGGTGAGCTCCGGGATCGACGCGGTGAAACCGGGCACCTCCTGCCCGGCGACGAGGGTCGGCAGCAGATCCGCGAGGGACCCGGTGCCGTACTCGGGCACGGGAGCCGTGTCGAGCGGGAGGAGTACGGGGTCCTGCCAGGCGGGCTGGGCCATCAGCGGTTGGTCGCCGGGTTGGCCGCCGTCGCCGCGGTCGCCGCCGTGGCTTCACTGAGTGCCTGGGCGAAGGCGAGCGTCTGCCGCACGGTGTCCGGGCCGTCGCCGGCCTCGCTGACCCGCAGGCTGAGGTCGTCGGCGGTGGAACTGCCGGTGTAGCCGTGGTCGGCGTCGCAGTCGGGGTCGCCGCAGGCGGCCGGCTCCAGGTCGATCCGGGAGACCGCGCCCCAGCCGATGGTCAGGACGACCTCACGGGGCAGCGAACCGGGCACGTACTTCTCGGGGTCCGCCACGACGCGGCTCACCACGACGGACGAGATCCGGCCGAGGTGCACGGACTCCGTGGAGGTCGTCGCGTACGGCGTCGGGGACTCCGTCTCGGAGGTCTGCTCGTCGGTGTGGCTGACGATGAAGCGGGTGTCCGTCAGGACCAGGACCGTGGCATGGCGCCGGACCTCGTTGGAGTCGAAGGTCGTCTCCTGGTGCACGAGGTACGAGGCGACCGGCTCCCCGCCGACGGCGGCCTCCACCGCCTCGGCCACGAGGGCCGGGTAGTAGCCGCTGCGCTCGATCGCCGCGCGCAGCCCCTGGGTCGTCGTACCGGTCTTTGCCATGACCCCCATCTTACGGGCCCCGGTGACCGCCGGGGACGCTACGGGGAGGGGTGGCCGGTCAGTAGTTCGGGAGCCGGCGGGGGCCGAGGTCGGTCCGCGCCGGAGGCGGGGCGAGCCGCACGCTCGCGCCGAGGACGGTCAGCCCGTGCGTGGCCACCACGACCGGTTCCAGGGTGACCGAGACCACCTCGGGATGGTCGTCGACCAGGCGGGAGACCCTCAGCAGCAGCTCTTCGAGCGCCCGGGTGTCGACGGGCGAGGAGCCGCGCCAGCCGAAGAGCACGGGTGCGGCGCGGATGGAGCGGATCAGTTCGGCGGCGTCCCGGTCGGTGGCCGGAACCAGCCGGTGGGCGATGTCCCCGAGGAGTTCGGAGGGGGTGCCCGCGAGGCCGAAGGAGAGCACGGCTCCGGCGGCGGCGTCGATCGCGGCCCGCACCACGGTGTCGACGCCCCGGGGCGCCATGGACTGCACGACGGGCTGGAGTTCGGCGGGTTTGCCGAGGAGTTCGGTGAGTTCGCCGTACGCCCGGCGCAGCGCGTCCTCCCCGGCGAGGTCCAGGCGGACGCCTCCCAGGTCGGCGCGGTGGCGCAGATGGGGTGCGGTGGTCTTGAGCGCGACCGGCCAGCCGAGCAGGGCGGCGGCGGCCACGGCGGCGTCCGCGTCGGGGGCGGGGAGCGTCGCCCGTACGGCGATGCCGTAGCGGCCCAGCAGCTCACGGGCCTCGTCGTGGCCGAGCGGCCGCCCGCGCGGATCGGGGTCCGGGCCGAGCAGCGCGTCGATGAACGCGGCGGTACCGGGCTCGTCGATGGTGTCGTCGAGGAACTCGGGCACCCTGCCCGGCGCGGCGGCCTGGCGGCGCCACTGGGCGTACTTGACCGACTCGCTCAGCGCGCGGACGGCCCGTTCGGCGGCCGGGTAGGCGGGGATGCGGCCAGTGGGGGCGGGCGTGTGGGCCCCGGGTTCCGCGGGCGATCCGGCGGCGGGGGACGGCGGCACGGGGGCGGGCGCGTCGTCGGGGGCGGGCGGGCGCGTCGGTGCCGTACGGGACGGCGTGGCTGACGGCGGGCCCGCCAGGTCCGCGTCCGGTGCCGCGTCCGGTGCCGCTTCGGGTACCGGGCGGCCTGTGGTCCCGCCGTCGTCGGGCGCCACCGCGGGCGGGCGCGTGCCCGCCGTGGCCGCCAGGGCCTCGGCGAGACCGCCGATCTCCAGGTGCACGACGGCCACCGGCTTGGCCGGTCCGGCGGTCCTGGCCGCCACGGCCTCGTGCAGGGCTGCCGCCAGCACCTCGCCGTCGCCGCTCTGCAGCTCCCCCTCGCCCCCGACCAGGGGGATCGCGGTCACGATCACCGCGTCGCACGCCGGGTCGGCGAGCGCCTCGGCCAGGGCCGCACGGAAGTCCGCGGGTCCGGCCGCCGTGGTCAGGTCCCTGGGCGGCCGGGGCCGCAGTCCCTCCGTGAGGCAGGCGTCGTACGTGAGCAGCCCGAGCGACTCCGAGTTGCCGAGGATCGCCACGCGGGGGCCCGCGGGCAACGGCTGGTCGGCGAGGAGGAGCGTCGCGTCGATCATCTCGGTCACCGTGTCCACCAGGATCACGCCCGCCTGCCGCATCAGGGCGGAGACCGTGGTGTCGGGGATGCGGCTGACGGGCACGGCGTGGCCGGGCGGGGTGGCGCCGCTGTGCCGGGCGCCCTTGACCACCACGACCGGTTTGACCGCGGCGGTGCGGCGGGCGAGCCGGGTGAACTTGCGCGGGTTGCCGAGCGACTCCAGGTAGAGCAGGGCGACATCGGTGTCGGGGTCGTCGAACCAGTACTGGAGGAAGTCGTTGCCGGAGATGTCGGCACGGTTCCCGGCCGAGATGAAGGTGGAGAGCGCGGCGCCGCGCCGGTGGAGTCCGGAGAGGAGCGCGATGCCGATGGCGCCGGACTGGGTGAAGAGGCCGATGCGGCCGGGCGCGGGCGATTCGGGGGCGAGCGAGGCGTTCATCCGGACGGCGCCCGAGGTGTTGATGATGCCGAAGGCGTTCGGTCCGATGATCCGCATGCCGTAGGAGCGCGCCTGGCGCAGCAGCGCGCGCTGGCGCTCGCGGCCCTCGGCTCCCCGCTCGGCGTAGTCGGCGGAGAGGACGACCAGGCCTCGCACCCCGTGCTCCCCGCAGTCCGCGACGGCTTCGGGGACCCGTTCGGCGGGGACGGCGATGACCGCGAGGTCGACCGGTTCGCCGATGGAGCCCACCGAGCGGTGCGCGGGGACCCCGTCGACGCTGCCCTGGTCGGGGGCGAAGGCGTGGTTGACGGCGTACAGGCGCCCGGTGAAGCCGGAGTGCTGGAGGTTGCGGAGCACGGTCCGCCCCACTCCGCCCGGGGCGCGGCCGGTGCCGACCACGGCCACCGAGGCGGGGGTCAGCAGCCGCTGGACGGAGCGGGCTTCGGCGCGCTGTTCGCGGGCGCGCTGCACGGCGAGCGACTCGGCGGTGGGTTCGATGTCGAGCGTGAGGTGGACCGAGCCGTCCTCGAAGCTCCGCTGCTGGGTGTAGCCGGCGTCCCGGAAGACCTTGATCATCTTGGTGTTGGCGGGCAGCACCTCGGCGGCGAACCGGCGGATGCCCCGCTCCCGGGCGACCGCGGCGATGTGTTCGAGCAGCACGGAGGCGACACCGCGGCCCTGGTGGGCGTCCTGGACGAGGAAGGCGACCTCGGCCTCGTCGGCGGGCGCGGAGGCGGGCCGACCCCGGTCGTCGATCCGGTCGTAGCGGACGGTGGCGATGAACTCCCCTCCCACCGTGGCGGCCAGCCCCACCCGGTCGACGTAGTCGTGGTGGGTGAAGCGGTGGACGTCCCGGTCGGAGAGCCGGGGGTAGGGGGCGAAGAAGCGGTAGTACTTCGACTCGTCGGAGACCTGCTCGAAGAAGCTGACCAGCCGTCCGGCGTCGTCCGGGGTGATGGGCCCGATCCGGGCGGTGCCGCCGTCCCGCAGCACCACGTCTGCCTCCCAGTGGTCGGGGTACGCGTGATGCGGACTCTGCTCCGGCGTGGGCTGCATGGGCAAAGCCTACGGCGGTCCCCCGCTCCGGGAAGGGTCCGCGCGGGTCGCCCCGCGCGGACGGGGCGTACGGCAGGCGACCTGGGCGGTGTGGCGGAAGAGGTGTGGGCGCCCCGCGCGCTCGGGGCGTACGGACGGGGCCGCCCGCCCCTGCCGTCCGTCCCGTCCGTACCGGCGCGGGTGCGGTGTCCATGCGGCGGCCGGTACGGCTGCCCCTGCCGCTGTCCGTCCGACTGCGCCCGGGGCTGCCCGTCCGACCGGGGTGGGGATACCCGGCCGGTCACCGTCCGACGGACCGTCCGGTCACCGTCCGACCGCCGTACGGACATGGTTCGACCGGACGGGCGGCCACCGTTCGACCGGCCGCCGGACCGCCGTCCGGGGTGAGCGTCCCGGGCCGTACGGGCATCCTCGCGGCCGGGCACGGGTCGCGGCGGATTCGGCGCCGGGGCAGGCTGGGAAGCCCACCGGGCGGCTCCGCCGCCGGGAGGGTACGCAGGTCCATGCCCCCATGACACAATGGTCTAGACAAATCAATTACCGGTCAGGACATCGCAGATTCACGAAGGGCAGAACCATGGTTGAGCGCCGCGTCAACGTCGGATGGGCCGAAGGCCTGCACGCCCGCCCCGCTTCCATCTTCGTCCGCGCCGCCACGGCCTCCGGGGTCCCGGTGACGATCGCCAAGGCCGACGGCAGCCCGGTCAACGCCGCGTCGATGCTCGCGGTTCTCGGACTGGGCGCGGAAGGCGGCGAGGAGATCGTGCTCGCCTCCGAGGCGGAGGGCGCGGACGCCGCACTGGACCGGCTGTCCAAGCTGGTCGCCGAGGGGCTCGACGAGCTTCCCGAGACGGTCTGATCCCCCTTCCGCCGACTCCGCGACGGAATTCCTGCTCGACCGGGCCGCACCGTTCCTCACGGACGGGGCGGCTCAGTCATTTCCCGGACGGCCGCGAGGACGGGAATTCCGACAGCAGGCGAAAGCGGCCGGAATTCGCTCTGCTCTTTGTATACGGTGCGATTGTTAATGACGGGCACCCGAGGTGTTTACGGGATGTTGCAAAGTGCTCACCCTGGACTGTTTCACCGCTCGGGCCGGGCGGCGCGGCCGGTGCGCGGCCAGCGAACGCTCCGCGTGCTGCACGGCCAGTCCCCTGGCACGCTCCGCGTCGCCGCGGGCCACCGCGTCCACCAGGGCCCCGTGTTCGGCCCACGACTCGACGGGGCGGACCGGCTGTTCGACGGCGTACATCCAGGCGATCTTGTGCCGGAGCTGGGTCAGCAACGCGATGAGACCGGGACTGCCGGAGGCCTGGGCGAGCGTCTCGTGGAACCAGCCGCCGAGGGAGCGCAGGTCCTCCCCCTCGCCCCGGCGGGCCCGCTCCTGCCCCAGCTTGACCAGTCCGCGCAGGACCTTGAGGTGCGCCTCGGTGCGGCGCTGCGCGGCCCGGGCCGCACCCAGCGGCTCCAGCAGGAGCTTCACCTCCAGGAGGTCGGCCGCCTCCTGCTCCGTCGGCTCGGCGACGCAGGCGCCGGCGTGCCTGCGGGTGACCACGAACCCCTCCGACTCCAGGGTCCGCAGCGCTTCGCGCACGGGCACGCGGGAGACGCCGTAACGCCGCGCCAGAAGCTCCTCGGTGAGGCGGCTACCGCGTTCGTAGACGCCCGAGACGATGTCGTCACGGATTGCCGTGCATACCGAGTGCGCGGGAATGCGCATGTCCGAACCTCCGCCTTAATCCCCGCGAAACGCGGCCGATCGAAGCCTGCACCGTGACTCTATTGCAATCTGAGTGAATTTCCGATGGCGTACCGGAATTCGCACATATCTTTTGCCTGCGGAGCGGGCGGCCGGAGGGGTTTCGGGCGATATGCCGAAGCCCCGGCACGGGCCGGGGCTTCGGGACGTTCAGGGGGTGCCGGGCCGCCGCCGGGCGGCGGCACCGCGGGGTCGGACGGCGGTACGCCGGGGCCGGAAGGTGCGGCGGCCGGGGGGTCAGACGGTGAGGCCGCGGGCCCGCAGATACGCCACGGGGTCCATGTCGGTGCCGTACTCCGGGCCGGTGCGCGCCTCGAAGTGCAGGTGCGGGCCGGTCGCGTTGCCGGTGGCGCCGGAGAGGCCGATCCGCTCCCCGGAGGAGACGCGCTGGCCGACGAAGACGCCGAGGGAGGAGAGGTGGCCGTACTGGGTGTACGTGCCGTCCGTCATCCTCAGCACGATGTTGTTGCCGTACGCGCCGCCCCAGCCGGCCTCGACGACCGTCCCCGCACCCACGGCGAGGACGGGGGTGCCGGTGGCGGCGTGGAAGTCGACGCCCGAGTGGCTGCCGGAGGACCAGAGCGAGCCGCTCGACTGGTAGCCGGTGCTGACGTAGGAGCCCGCGATGGGCAGGTGGAAGGAGTTCAGGCGGGCGCGCTCGGCGGCGCGGGCAGCGCGCGCCTTCTCCTCGCGGGCCTCCCTGGCCCGTACGGCGGCTTCCGCCTTCGCCTTCGCTTCGGCCTTCGCCCTGGCCTCCGCCCCGCGCTGCTGGGCCGCCGCCTGGTCGGCTATCCGGTCCGCGATGGAGTCCCCGAGCGACACCGCCTCGATGAGGCCGGTCCTGCCGGGTGACGGGACGGCGGAGTCGGCGGCGAGGGCCGGGGAGGCCATCGAGCCGACGACGCCGGTGGCGGCGAGAGCCGCGACGCCGGCGAACCTTGCGGTGGTGCGCGTCAGACGGCCCGGGGCACGATGCGTCCCGGTGGCACGGGTGAACGCCATGGAGGAGCGGGTCCTTTCCTTCCTTCTCGCCTACCGGGTTAGCTGACGGGTTCGGAGCAGGAAGGTCTCCTACGGGCGTTCGCGCCTCTCACGAGGCGCGGGTGCCCGATTCACCCCAGGGACTTCACGGGTCCCCGGCTCCCCAGGCTCGCGCCCGACGGGGACTCGGCGATGACTGTCCGGCACCGCGAGTGCGGTACACAGTCGACGGACAGCCGGATCGACGCTAGGCCGCGGCGCTTTCGATCACCAAACGGACAGGGAGTTTTGTAGCGTATCCCACAGGGCAGACAGCCACTCTTCCCGCCAAAGGGGACAAACGCCGCAACCCCGGCGGGATCTCTCCCACCGGGGTCGCGGCCGGGGACTTACCCGGTCGTGCGATTGACGGCCGGTCAGCCGTTGACGACCGTCACCTCGCCGATGCCCAGCGCGCGGACCGGATCGGCGATCTGCGCCGCGTCGCCCACCAGGATCGTCACCAGTCGGTCCACCGGGAAGGCGTTGACCACCGCGGCGGTCGCCTCGACCGTGCCGGTCTCGGCGAGCCGCGCGTACAGATGGGCCTGGAAGTCGTCGGGCAGCTGCTGCTCGACCTGGTCGGCGAGGGTCGCCGCGACGGAGGCCGCCGTCTCGAACTTGAGCGGGGCCACCCCCACGAGGTTCTGCACGGCGGTCTCGCGCTCGGCGTCGGTCAGCCCGTCCGCCGCGAGGGTCCGCAGGACCTTCCAGAGGTCGTCGAGCGCGGGGCCCGTGGACTCGGTGTCCACCGAACCGCTGATGGCCAGCATCGCGGCACCGGCGGGGCCGGAGTCCGGACCGCCGGCCGTGGAGCGGAGCACCTGGGCGAAGGCGCGTACGCCGTAGGTGTAGCCCTTCTCCTCGCGCAGCACCCGGTCGAGCCGGGAGGTGAGCGTGCCGCCGAGGCAGTACGTCCCGAGGACCTGGGCGGGCCAGACGCTGTCGTGCCGGTCCGCTCCGATACGGCCGATGAGCAGCTGTGTCTGCACGGCTCCCGGACGGTTCACGATGACCACGCGGCCGGTGTCGTCCGCGGTGATCGGCGCCACCGGGCGGGGGCTGCCGGCGTCGCCCGACCAGTCACCGAGGGTGTCGGCGAGCAGGGCGTCCAGGTCGATGCCGGTGAGGTCGCCGACGACGACCGCGACCGCGGTGGCGGGGCGGACGTGGGCGTCGTAGAAGGCGCGCACGGCGGCGGAGTCGATCCGCCGCACGGTGTCCTCGGTGCCCAGACGCGGGCGCGACATCCGGGCGGTGGCCGGGAACAGCTCCTTGGAGAGCTGCTTGGCGGCACGGCGGGCGGGGTTGGCCTGCTCGTGCGGGATCTCGTCGAGGCGGTTGCCCACCAGGCGCTCGATCTCGCTGTCGGCGAAGGCGGGGGCCCGCAGCGCCTCGGCGACCAGTCCGAGCGCCTTGGCCAGCCGGGAGGCGGGCACCTCCAGCGAGACCCGGACGCCCGGGTGGTCGGCGTGCGCGTCGAGCGTGGCGCCGCAGCGCTCCAGCTCGGCGGCGAACTCCTCCGCGCTGTGCTTGTCCGTCCCCTCGGAGAGGGCGCGCGCCATGATGGTGGCGACGCCGTCCAGGCCCTCGGGTTCGGCGTCGAGCGGCGCTTCGAGGTGGATCTCGACCGCGACGACCTGCTGGCCGGGCCGGTGGCTGCGGAGCACGGTCAGCCCGTTGGGCAGGGTGCCGCGCTCGGGGGCCGGGAAGGCCCAGGGACGGGCGGTGCCCGGGGTGGGCTGCGGGTGGAACTCCATGGCTACTCCAGTCACGGCGGCGTCGCTCACTTGGCGGCCTCCTCGTGGGCGTCGGTGTCCGCGCCGTCCTCGGCACCGGTCTCGTCGGCCGGTTCGACCGGCTCGTAGACCAGCACGGCACGGTTGTCGGGACGCAGCGTGGCCGCGGCGACCTTCCGCACCTCGTCGGCGGTGATGTCGAGGACGCGCCCCACGGCCGTCAGCGCGAGCTGCGGGTCGCCGAACAGCACGGCGAAGCGGCAGAGTTCGTCGGCGCGTCCGGCGACCGTGCCGAGACGGTCCAGCCACTCGCGCTCCAACTGGGCCTGCGCGCGCTCCATCTCCTCCGGTGTGGGGCCCTCGGCGGCGAACCGCGCCAGCTCCTCGTCGACCGCGGTCTCGATGCTCTCGACCTCCACGCCGCCGGACGTCTTGACGTCCAGCCAGCCCAGCGACGGCGCGCCGGCCAGCCGCAGCAGCCCGAACCCGGCGGCCACCGCCGTACGGTCGCGGCGCACCAGCCGGTTGTGCAGCCGGGACGACTCGCCGCCGCCGAGGACGGTCAGGGCCAGGTCGGCGGCGTCCGCCTCGCGGGTGCCGTCGTGCGGCAGCCGGTAGGCGGCCATCAGCGCGCGGGCCGGGACCTCCTCGTGCACCACTTCGCGCAACTGCCCGCCGATGGTGCCGGGCAGGGAGCCGTCGCGCGGGGGCTTCTTGCCGTCGTGGGACGGGATGGAGCCGAAGTACTTCTCGATCCAGGCGAGGGTCTCCTCGGGGTCGATGTCGCCGACGACCGAGAGCACCGCGTTGTTGGGCGCGTAGTACGTACGGAAGAAGGTCCGCGCGTCCTCCAGCGTCGCCGCGTCCAGGTCGGCCATCGAGCCGATCGGCGTGTGGTGGTACGGGTGGCCCTCCGGATAGGCGAGGGCGGTGAGCCGCTCGAACGCGGTGCCGTACGGGACGTTGTCGTACCGCTGGCGGCGCTCGTTCTTGACGACGTCCCGCTGGTTCTCCATCGACTCCTCGTCGAGCGCGGCGAGGAGGGAGCCCATCCGGTCGGCCTCCAGCCAGAGCGCGAGCTCCAGCTGGTGGGTCGGCATGGTCTCGAAGTAGTTGGTGCGCTCGAAGCTCGTCGTGCCGTTGAGCGAACCGCCGGCGCCCTGGACGAGCTCGAAGTGGCCGTTCCCCTTGACCTGCTTCGATCCCTGGAACATCAGGTGCTCGAAGAGGTGCGCGAGGCCGGTCCGCCCCTCCACCTCGTGGCGGGAGCCGACGTCGTACCAGAGGCAGACCGCGGCGACCGGGGTCAGATGGTCCTCGGAGAGCACCACGCGCAGGCCATTGGCCAGACGGTGCTCGGTCGCTGTCAGGCCGCTGGAGCCGGCCTGTGCGGTGGCCGTGTGACCCATGGGCATGTACGTCCCTTCGATCGCGGTACTGGACTTTCTGCCAGACCTGCCACTGTAAGCAAGCGCACGGGTACCTGGCGAAGTTCCCGTTCCTTCGATGTTGTGCTCGTTGGTTTGTTCTTGACGACTGATGTTGACGCGTGGTGCCGGCACCGCGGGCGGGGGGTCGGTCCGAAGCGCCTGTTCCGGGCTCCGGTACTGCCTCCCGCGGCCCGCCGTCACGGGCTCCGTCACGGCTGCCGTGACGGCCCGGGGACCCGTGGGAACGGGCGCCCCGGCGGGTTCGGGCGGGGCGCTTGGGACGGGTCGAGGTCGGCGCTGTCGGCGGGGCGGTCCACAATGGTCCGCGTCAGAACCTCAGGTTGCCCGACAGAATCTGTGAAGGAGTCGCAGCCGCGATGGCCCGCCGCAGCACGAAAACCCCGCCGCCGGACGACTTCGAGGAGAAGATCCTCGACATCGACGTCGTCGACGAAATGCAGGGCTCCTTCCTCGAGTACGCGTACTCGGTGATCTACTCCCGGGCCCTGCCCGACGCGCGCGACGGCATGAAGCCCGTGCACCGCCGCATCGTGTCCCAGATGAACGAGATGGGGCTGCGCCCCGACCGCGGATACGTCAAGTGCGCCCGCGTGGTCGGCGAAGTCATGGGCAAGCTCCACCCGCACGGTGACGCGTCGATCTACGACGCCCTGGTGCGCATGGCGCAGCCGTTCTCCATGCGGCTCCCGCTGGTGGACGGACACGGCAACTTCGGATCCCTCGGCAACGACGACCCGCCGGCCGCCATGCGGTACACCGAGTGCCGGATGGCCGACGCCACGTCCCTGATGACGGAGTCGATCGACGAGGACACCGTCGATTTCCAGTCGAACTACGACGGCCAGGAGCAGGAGCCCGTCGTCCTCCCGGCCGCCTACCCGAACCTGCTGGTCAACGGCGCGTCCGGGATCGCGGTCGGCATGGCGACCAACATGCCTCCGCACAACCTCGGTGAGGTCGTCGCCGCCGCGCGCCACCTCATCCGGTACCCGAACGCCGACCTCGAAGCACTGATGCGGTTCGTCCCCGGTCCCGACCTGCCGACCGGTGGGCGGATCGTGGGCCTGAGCGGCATCAAGGACGCCTACGCCGCCGGGCGCGGCACGTTCAAGATCCGGGCGACGGTCGCCGTGGAGAACGTCACCCCGCGCCGCAAGGGCCTCGTCGTCACCGAACTGCCCTTCACGGTCGGTCCGGAGAAGGTCATCTCGAAGATCAAGGACCTGGTCTCGTCGAAGAAGCTCCAGGGCATCGCCGACGTCAAGGACCTCACGGACCGCTCGCACGGGCTGCGCCTGGTCATCGAGATCAAGAACGGCTTCGTGCCGGAGGCCGTGCTGGAGCAGCTCTACAAGCTGACGCCGATGGAGGAGTCCTTCGGCATCAACAACGTCGCGCTCGTCGACGGGCAGCCGCTCACCCTGGGACTCAAGGAGCTCCTGGAGGTCTACCTCGACCACCGCTTCGAGGTCGTGCGCCGGCGCAGCGAGTTCCGCCGTACCAAGCGGCGCGACCGGCTGCACCTGGTGGACGGGCTGCTCGTCGCCCTCGTCGACATCGACGAGGTCATCCGGATCATCCGGGACAGCGACAACTCCTCGGCCGCGAAGGAGCGGCTCATGGAGCGCTTCTCGCTGAGCGAGATCCAGACGCAGTACATCCTGGACACCCCGCTGCGCCGGCTGACCCGGTTCGACCGGATCGAGCTGGAGAGCGAGCGCGACCGGCTCAACTCCGAGATCGAGGCGCTGACCACGATCCTGGAGTCCGACACCGAGCTGCGCAAGCTCGTCTCCTCCGAACTGGCCGCGGTGGCCAAGAAGTTCGGCACCGACCGGCGCACGGTGCTGCTGGAGTCGGCGGGTTCGCAGGTCTCCGCCGTACCGCTGCAGGTCGCGGACGACCCGTGCCGGGTGCTGCTCTCCTCGACCGGTCTGCTCGCCCGGACCGCCAACGCCGACCCGGTCGCCGAGGACGAGGACGCCAAGCGCGCGAAGCACGACGTGATCGTGTCGGCCGTACCGGCGACGGCGCGCGGCGAGGTGGGGGCGGTGACCTCCACCGGACGGCTGCTGCGCGTCGCGGTGATCGATCTGCCCCAGCTCCCGGACACCCACGCGGCGCCCAACCTCTCGGGCGGGGCCCCGGTTCCGGAGTTCCTCGCGTTGGAGGAGGGCGAGGAACTGATCTGCCTGACCACGCTCGACGAGACGTCGCAGGGGCTGGCGATCGGCACCCTGCAGGGTGTGGTGAAGCGCGTCGTGCCGGACTACCCGGCCAACAAGGACGAGCTGGAGGTCATCTCCCTGAAGGAGGGCGACCGGATCGTCGGAGCCGTGGAACTGCGTACGGGCGAGGAGGACCTGGTCTTCATCTCGTCCGACGCGCAGCTGCTGCGCTACCCGGCGGCTCAGGTGCGCCCGCAGGGGCGTCCGGCCGGCGGCATGGCCGGGATCAAGCTCTCGGACGGCGCCGAGGTGCTGTCCTTCTCCGCGGTCGAACCGGCCGCGGACGCGGCGGTGTTCACGGTGGCCGGCTCACACGGCACGCTGGACGACTCGGTGCTCACGTCGAAGCTGACGCCGTTCGACCAGTACCCGCGCAAGGGCCGGGCCACCGGTGGGGTGCGGTGCCAGCGGTTCCTCAAGGGTGAGGACGTGCTGGTCTTCGCCTGGGCCGGTCCCACGCCCGCGCGGGCCGCACAACAGAACGGCACCCCGGCCCGGCTGCCGGAACCCGACCCGCGCCGCGACGGCTCGGGCATCCCGATGACCGACCCGGTCGCTGCGATCGCGGGGCCGGTGTAGGTGCGGGTGTAGCAAGGGAGACGGCGGCTTCGCCCGGAGGACGGGTGCGGCGGGGGCGGGCCCCCGCCGCACCCGTCCTCCGGCCGTCCGGGGGCCGGGCCGGCGCGCCCGGTGTGTTCATTGCGCCGGGTCCGGCTCGGCGTCCGCCCCGCCCTTTTCGGCGGGCCGCTCGTCGGCGACGTAACGCAGCACGCCCCACATGGCGCGTTCCAGCTCGTCCGCGTCGCGGGGCTCGGGCTCCGGTGCGCCGTCGAACGGGCCCGGATCGCCCGGCGACGGCACCCGGCACTCCTCCAGTTCCCGCAGGAGTGCCTGCGCGTCGAACCCCGATCCGATCAGTACGAGCTGGGTGAGCCGCGGTTCGCCACGGCCCCAAGGACGCGGTACGAACCGGAGGAACCGGCCCACCGCGTGCAGCAGGTACGTGTTGCGGGGATCGGCCGCGCCGAAGTCCACGAAGCCCTTGATCCGGTACAGCCCCTCCGGCCGGGAGTCGAGGAACCGCATGAGGCGGCGGGGGTCCAGGGGCGTTCCGGTGGAGAGTTCGACGCTCTGGTACGCGGCGTGGGGATGGGCCCTGCCGTGGTTCCCCGCTCCACCGTGGCTCCCCGCTCCGCCGTGGTCCGCTTGTCCTGCCGGCAGGTCCTCCCCCGGCCGGTTCTCTGCCCGTACGTCCTCCGTCCGTAGGTCCTCTGCCCGTACGTCCTCTGCCAGCAGGTCCTCGAAGGTGAGCTGACGGGCCACCCGTTCGGTGTCCGGGCGGAGCGCGGGGTCGAAGAGCAGTGCCGGATCGATCCGTCCGTGCTCGGTGGAGACGACGGCGGCGCGGTCGGTCAGCGCGGCGACCGAGGCGCGCAGCCGGCCGTGTTCGGCTCCGTCGATCCGGTCGGTCTTGTTGAGCACGACCAGATCGGCGACGGCGAGGTGCCGGTCGGTCTCCGGATGCCGCTCCCGGGTGCGGTCGAACTCGGCCGCGTCGACGACTTCCACCAGTCCGCCGTAGACGATCCGGGAGTTCTCGCTCGCCAGCAGCATCCGTACGAGTTCCTGCGGTTCGGCGAGTCCGCTGGCCTCGATCACGATCAGATCGAGGCGGACGGCGGGCCTGGTCAGGGTCTCCAGATAGGTGTCCAGTTCGCTCGCGTCCACCGCGCAGCAGAGGCAGCCGTTGCCGAGTGAGACCGTCGAGCCGACCTGTCCGGCGACCGTCATGGCGTCGATCTCGATGGCCCCGAAGTCGTTCACGATCACGCCGATGCGGTTGCCTGCGCGGTTGTGGAGCAGGTGGTTCAGGAGCGTGGTCTTGCCCGAGCCGAGAAAGCCCGCGAGCACGATGACCGGAATCTGCGGGATGCGGGCTTCCCCCGGCGCGACCGAAGCAGGCAAGACGGACCATCCTCACGAAACAGCGGAGCAGCCGTCGGTCAGAGGGCCGGGACCGGCTGCGGCGGAGGCGTCCCGACGTAGCGGGCCGCCGGGCGGATGATCTTCGAGTCCGCCGCCTGCTCCAGGATATTGGCACTCCAGCCGACCACCCGCGCCGCACAGAAGGTGGGCGTGAACATGGTCCGCGGCAGCCCGCAGAGCTCCATCACGACCCCGGCGTAGAACTCCACGTTGGTGTGCAGCTCACGGCCCGGCTTGAGCTCGGCGAGGATGGCCTCCACCCGGCGCTCCACCTCGACGGCGAAGTCGACGAGCGGGCCGCCGAAGTCCTGGGCGATCCCCCGCAGCATGCGCGAACGCGGGTCCTCGGTGCGGTAGACGGGGTGGCCGAAACCCATGATCCGTCCGCCGGACAGGACCTGTTCACGGATCCAGCCGTCGATGCGGTCCGGGGTGCCGATCGCGTCCAGGGTGTCCAGGGCACGACTGGGTGCGCCCCCGTGCAACGGGCCGGAGAGCGCGCCGACCGCCGCGACCAGGCAGGCGGCCATGTCGGCCCCGGTGGAGGCGACGACCCTGGCGGTGAAGGTCGACGCGTTGAACCCGTGGTCGACGGTGGAGACGAGGTAGCGCTCGACGGCCCGCGCGCGGACGGGGTCGGGCACCTCGCCCGTGAGCATGTAGAGGTAGTTGGCCGCATGCGGCAGGTCGTCGCGCGGTTCGACGGGGTCGAGTCCCTCGCCGAGCCGGTGCAGCGCGGTCAGCAGGGTGGGCACCGCCGCGCAGACGGCGAGCGCGTCCTCCCGGCGGCGGCCGGGCTCGATGTCGTACAGCGGGCGGTACCCGGCGGAGGCCCCGAGGAGCGAGAGCGCGGTACGCAGCCCGGCCAGCGGACCCGACACCGCTCCGGCGCGGGCGATGCCGGGCAGCGCCGCACGGACCTCGTCCGGGAGGTGGCGCAGCTCGGCGAGGCGTGCGGCGAACGCGGCGCGGGCCGGGGCGTCGGGCAGCTCACCGTGGAACATCAGGTACCAGACGTCCTCAAAGTTCCGGGCCTCCGCCAGCTCGATCGCCGAGTACTGGCGGTAGTGGTAGAAGCCCTCGGCCCCCCGGACGTCACCCAAGGCCGTGTCGGTGACGACGACCCCCGCGAGGCCGCGCGGGACTGCGGACGGGGCGGGGCTGTGGGTTTCGGCGGCGCTGTGGGTTTCGGTCGGCATCGCCGGCCTCCTCTTCGGATGTTCCTGTTCACATGTTCCTGACTATTGATTCGACTATCCATGCTTGACTTCATGGACGTCAATATTGATTCAATCAATACACGACGAGTGGATACGGTGAGCGCATGACGGATCAAGGGGCGCGCGGCTTCGACCCGGCGGGCACGGAACGACACGACGATGAACGGCTCGGCACGGAACCGCCCGGCGCGGAACGGCTCGGCGCGGAACGGCTCAGCACCCGCGAGACGGCCGCTCTGCTCGGTGTGAAGCCGGAGACGGTGTACGCCTACGTCAGCCGCGGCCAGCTCAGCAGCGTGCGCGCGCCCGGAGGGCGGGGCAGCACCTTCGACGCCGACGAGGTCCGGGCCCTGGCCCGGCGCACGGGCCGACGCGAAGCCGTTCCGGCGGGCGGGGCCGATCTGGTCTTCCGTACCGGCGTCACCCTCATCGACCAGGACCGGTACTACTACCGGGGGGTCGACGCGGCTGAACTCGCTCTGAACCACAGCTACGAGGAAGTCGTCGAATGGCTGTGGACGGGCCGGCTCAAGCCGGGCGTCCGCTTCTCCGCTCCGGCGCAGGCCCTGACGGCGGCACGGCAGGCCGTCGCCGCCCTCCCCGAGCACAGCGGGACTACGGACCGGCTGCGGGTCGCCGTCGTCGCGGCGTCGGCGGCCGATCCGCTGCGGTTCGATCTCTCCCCCACCTCGGTCCTGGGCGCCGCCCGCGGCCTGATCCCGACCCTGGTCGAGGCGCTGCACCCGGCAACCCCGGTGACCGACGCGCCCGGTGTCGCGGGTCCGGGGGGTGAGGGTTCCGGGGGCGCGGGCCCGGGAGACAGGGACCTCGGCAGCGCGAGCACCGCCGGTGACGACGGCCCCGGCATCGCGGCCCGGTTGTGGCCCGCGCTCACCTCGCGTCCCGCCGACGCCGCGTCGCTCGCCGCCCTGGACACCGCGCTCGCGCTGCTGATCGACCACGACCTGGCTGCGTCCACCCTCGCCGTCCGGGTGGCGGCCTCCGCCCACGCGCATCCGTACGCCGTCGTCTCGGCGGGGCTCGGGGTGCTGGAGGGACCGCTGCACGGCGCGGCCAGCGGGCTCGCCCACCGGATGCTCCGCGAGGTCGTGGAACGAGGCAGTGCCGCACCGGTCGTCGCCGAGCACCTACGGGCCGGGAGGCGCGTGCCCGGACTCGGTCACCGTCTCTACAGCGGCGAAGACCCCCGTGCGCGGGTCCTGTTCACGCTCCTTGAGGACATGCCCGAGGCGGCGCCGGCGCTCGCCGCGGCTCGCGACGTGGCGTCCACCGCCGCACGGCACGTACCTCTGCACGCCAACATCGATCTCGCGCTGGCCGTGCTCTCGGTCTCCACGGGCATGTCCGCGGAGGCCGGGGAGACCGTTTTCGCCGTGGCCCGCACGGCAGGCTGGATCGCGCACGCCCTGGAGGAGTACGCGGAGCGGCCGCTGCGGCTGCGGCCCCGCGGCCAGTACACCGGACCGCCCCCGCCGCAGGCGCTGCCCGCCCCGGCCCCCTCCGCGGCACCGTCCTCGCCGCCGTCTTCGCCCACGTCTGTCCCCTCATCCCGAGCGGACGGTTCCGGGAGCGCAAGATAGCGACAGATCAGCGTGAATTATCGCGCGGCGGCGGGGCGGTCGAGCCGCGCACCACCAGTTCCGGCTCGAAGAGCAGTTCGTCGGAGGGCACCGCCTTGCCCCCGATCTGCACGGACAGCAGCTCGACGGCCGCCCGGCCCATGGCCTCGATGGGCTGACGAACCGTCGTCAACGGCGGTTCGGTGCAGTTCATGAAGGCGGAATCGTCGTAGCCGACCACCGAGACGTCGTGCGGCACGGAGAGTCCCCGGCGGCGGACCGCACGGACCGCGCCGAGCGCGAGCGGGTCGCTGCCGCAGATGATGCCGGTGACCTCGCGGTCGAGCAGCCGGGAGGCCGCCGCCTGGCCGCCCTCCAGCGAGAACATGGCCCGCGCGACATGCTCGTCCGGGATGGTCGCCCCGTACTCGCGGGCCAACTGCCGTGCGGCGTCGAGCTTGCGCTGCGAGGGAACGTGGTCGCTGGGGCCGAGCACCAGGCCGATCCGCTCGTGCCCGAGCGAGGCGAGGTGCCGCCACGCCTGCTCGACGGCGACGGAGTCGTCGCAGGAGACACCGGGGAAGCCGAGCTCGGCGATGGCCGCGTTGATCAGGACGACGGGGATGCGCCGGTCGGCGAGCACCTTGTAGTGGTCGTGGGCGGCATCTGCCTGGTGGTAGAGGCCGCCGGCGAACACCACCCCGGACACCTGCTGCTGGAGCAGCAGGTCCACGTAGTCCGCCTCGGAGACCCCGCCCTTGGTCTGCGTACAGAGCACGGGCGTGAGTCCCTGCTGGGCGAGGGCGCCGCCGACCACTTCGGCGAAGGCCGGGAAGATGGGGTTCTGGAGCTCGGGAAGGACGAGCCCGACCAGCCGGGCCCGCTCGCCCCGCAGCTGGGTCGGGCGCTCGTATCCGAGCACGTCCAGCGCGGAGAGCACCGCCTGCCGGGTGGCGTCTGAGACGCCTGGCTTACCGTTCAGGACCCGGCTGACCGTGGCCTCGCTGACCCCAACCTTCTGTGCCACCTGAGCAAGTCGTCGCGTCATGAGCGCAAGATTAGCGCAAGGAGCGCAAACCGATTGCGTACCTGCGGAATCCTCCACTCACCCCGCGACCAGCCTGGCCCAGCGGCCGGCCACACCGCGTCTCGGCGCGCACCGCAGCCCGGCTCACACCACAGCCCGGCTCACCTTCTCCGGCGCCCTCGGGCCGATCGTCCCCGCTCACTCCAACCGACTCTACGGTCACCACGGCCGGCCCGGCCCAGGTCGCCCGGCCCAGGTCGCCCGGTTCAGGCCGCCCGGCCCAGCCCAGGTCACACCGCCCCGGCTCCGGTCAGCGACCTGACCTCGGTCTCGGCGTGCTTGTCCTGGTCGGGCGACTCGGTGGAGGTCACCGTGCCGATCCACCCCGCGAGGAAACCCAGCGGAATGGAGACGAGACCCGGATTCTCCAGCGGGAAGAGCTGGAAGTCGACCCCGGGGAAGAGAGAGCGGGGCCCACCGGAGACGACCGGGGAGAGCAGTACGAGAACCAGCGCCGGAACCAGCCCCCCGTACACGGCCCAGACCGCACCGCGGGTGGTGAAGTTCTTCCAGAAGAGCGAGTAGAGCAGCGCCGGAAGGTTGGCCGAGGCGGCCACCGCGAAGGCCAGCCCTACGAGGAAGGCCACGTTGAGGTCCTGGGCGAGCAGGCCCAGCCCGATGGCGACAACGCCGATCCCGACGGCAGCCACCCGGGCCACCGCGACCTCGCCGAACGGCTTGCCGCCCGGGCGACGGAGCGAGGCGTAGAGGTCGTGAGCGACGGAGGCGGAGGAGGCGAGAGTGATCCCCGCGACCACGGCCAGGATCGTGGCGAAGGCGATGGCCGCGACCACGGCGAAGAGGATCGCTCCGCCGGTGGAGCCCTCTCCGCCGCCCAGCGCCAGCGCGAGCAGAGGTACCGCGGTGTTCCCGGCCTCGCTGGAGGACCGGACCGCCGCCGACCCGACGAGCGCGGCCGCGCCGAAGCCGAGCACGATGGTCATCAGGTAGAAGCTGCCGATCAGTCCGATCGACCAGACGACGGACCGGCGGGCCGCGCGCGCCGTCGGGACGGTGTAGAAGCGCGACAGGATGTGCGGCAGCCCGGCGGTACCGAGCACCAGCGCCACCCCGAGGCTGATGAAGTCGAGGCGCGCCGTCCAACTTCCGCCGTACTTGAGGCCCGGCGCCAGGAACTCCATTCCGTGGCCGCTGTGTTCGGCCGCAGAGTTGAGCAGCGCGTTGACGTCGCCGTGGAATCGGACCAGAACGGCAACGGTGAGAGCGACCGTGCCCGCCATGAGGAGGACTGCCTTGACGATCTGGATCCAGGTGGTGGCCCGCATGCCACCGAGGGAGACGTAGACGACCATGAGTGCACCGACCCCGACCACGGTCCAGGCGCGGGTCGCACCACTGGTACCACCGAGAAGCAGGGCGACCAGGCTTCCGGCACCGACCATCTGGGCGACGAGGTACAACACGGAGACGGTCACCGAAGACGCGCCGACCGCGGTGCGTACGGGGCGCTCCGCCATGCGTGCGGCGACCACGTCGGCGAGGGTGAACCTCCCGCAGTTGCGGACGAGTTCTGCCACCAGGAACAGAACGACCAGCCAGGCGACGAGGAAGCCGACCGAGTACAACATGCCGTCGTAGCCGAAGAGCGCGATGAGCCCGGAGATCCCGAGGAACGAGGCGGCCGACATGTAGTCGCCGGCGATGGCAAAACCGTTCTCCATGGGAGAGAACAGCCGGCCCCCGGCATAGAACTCCTCGGCGGAGCCCTTGCGGGTGCGGCCGACCCAGGTGGTGATACCGAGGGTGACGGCGATGAACGCGCTGAACAGCACCAGCGCGAGTGCCTGGTGGTCTCCGCTCACCGATCGATCCCTCTCGTCAGCTCCTGCGTCTCCCAGCGCAGTTCGAGCGCCGGACGATCCCGGCGGAGCCGCGCGTGCCGCGCGTACGCCCAGGTCAGCAGGAAGGTGGTGAGGAACTGCCCGAGCCCGGCGGCCATCGCGACATTCACCGCGCCGGCCACCGGACGGGCCATCAGCCCGGGCGCCCCGATGGCCGTGACCACGTAGGCGAGGTACCAGACGAGAAACGCGCAGGTCGCCGGGGCGACGAACCTCCGGTACCTGCGGCGCACTTCGCGGAAGGCCTCGCTCTGCTGGACCTCTCGGTAGATGTCGGCAGCGCTGTGGCCGCTCTGCGGAGCCCCGGGCACGGGCGGCGCGTCACTCACCGCGGTCCCCGTACCGTTCTGCTCGCCCCATCCGGGGGACAGTGCGTCATACCACGAGCCGTCGAGCCGCGTCGTCACGGCCTCCCGCCCTGCTTCCTTCTCCACCGAACAACTCCCTTGTCCGCGAACCTTTTCGGCCGCTCGGTCAAGAGTGTCCGGACAGGGTGGATCTCGGTTGCGGCATGCACCGCTTTCACCTGTTCAGGTGATATCCGTCCCAGGTGCCCGTGCGAGCCCCTGTACATATGCGTAGCGCACCGCCTGCGCCCGGTCCCGCACTCCGGTCTTGGCGAACAGGTTGTTGATGTGTGTTTTCACCGTGGCCTGCGAGACGTGCAGCCGACGTGAGATCTCGGTGTTGGAAAGCCCCTCGGCGATGAGCACCAGCACCTCCGCCTCACGCGGAGTCAGCCCGTCGGGAAGGCCGGTGCCCTGGCTCTGGTTCTGGCCCAGGCCCTGCCCCTGACCCAGCCCCTGACTCGGGCCCGGGCTCTGGCCTCGGGAAAACGCCGGCGGGGGCACGGCTGGCTCACCGGCCACGCGCTCCAGCAGACGCCGCTGCACGGCGGGTGAGAGACCCGCTTCACCGGACAGCACGGCCGAGATGGCCTGCACGATCTCCTCACCGCCCGCGTCCTTGGTGAGGAAGCCGCGCGCACCAGCCCGCAGCGCCGCGAAGAGCGATTCGTCATCGTCGAAGGTGGTCAGGACCACGACTTGGGTACCCGGGTACTCCGTGCGAACCCGCCGGGTCGCCTCGACACCGTCACAGCGCGGCATCCGCAGGTCCATCAGAACCACGTCGGGTGCGTGCTCCGCGACGAGCGCCACCGCCTCCTCGCCGTCCCTGGCAGCCCCGACCACATCGACGCCCAGCAGCCCGAGCAGCATCACGATGCCTTCGCGGACCGCCGACTGGTCGTCGGCGACCACCACCCGCGCGCTCACGCGGGCACCCGCAGACTCACCACGAATCCCTCCTCACCCGGCCCTGCCTCCAAAGTCCCGCCGAGGACCTCGGCGCGCTCCCGCATTCCGGTCAGACCGTAGCCCGGCCCGCCGGTCATCAGCTCCTCGTCCGGCACCCCTCCCCCGGAGTCCCGCACCTCCAGGGTCACCGTGTCCAGCAGATATTCCAGCCGTATCCGAACATGCGCTCCGGGGGCGTGCTTGCGCACGTTGGTGACGGCCTCCTGCGCGACCCGCCGCACCGCCTGCGAGGCTCCGGCCGAAAGGGGCCGTCGAGGCCCCTCGACGCTCAGTTCGACCGGTTGGGCGGAGACCAGGTTCCGCAGGAAGTCCTCGACGGGCGTCATCTCGCCCCGGAGGGCGGAGAGCGCCTGCCGGGTCTCGGTCAGCCCCTCTCGGGCCATCGAGCGGGCCGAGACGACCCTCTCCAGGACTTGGTCACGGAACGCGCCGGACGGTTCACGCTCGATCAGCAGCCTGGCCGCCTCCAAGTGCACCATCTGGGCCGACAGACTGTGCGCGAGCACGTCGTGGATCTCCCGGGCGATCCGGGAACGTTCGTCCAGTGCGGCCCTCTCCGCCTCTGCGGCCCTGGCCGCACGCTCCTGGGTGAGCAGCCGCTGAGCGCTTCCGGTTGCCTCCGCGTCCAGCCGGGCCACGTAGCCGCCCAGGCAGAGACCCGCACCCGTCAGCAGGGTGGTCATCCACCCGCCGCTGGTCAGGACCGCGAAGCACGCCAGGGTGAGGGCCACCGCCGGCGCCGCTGCCCGGAGCGGGAGCCTCGCCACGGCGAGGACGGTGCCGCCGCACCACAGGGCGGTGGCCAACGGCGTCGCGCCCGCCCCGTAGGCGACCAGTGCCAGTCCCGCCAGGAGAAGCAGCAGGGCCAGGGCCGGCCACAGCCGGTGCTCCCGGGTGAACCGGTGGTACCCCCGCGCCACCCGGACGCAGCAGGCGATCACCGCGAGCGCGACAGGGAGGGTGGCCGGACCGGACCGGCTGTCGCTCAGCGTCGCCCAGAACAGTCCTGCGGCGGCCAGGGCCCAGACGAGGAGGGACAGAACGGTCCGGGCAGGCGCCCTCGGCGTGCGCGTGAGCGCCTCGCGGGAGGGCCAGGAGGTCCAGCCCACCCCGGTCACGGAAGGTCCTTTCCGGCCGTTGGCGTCCGTATCCCGTCGACGGGACCGATCGCGGCGGGTGACCTGTCCCCGGGGCCTCCGGCGGGTCCCGCATGGAGTGGCAGTCCCTCGAGGCGCCAGGCCAGAACCCCTCCTCGCGCCAGCAGGGTCACGGCCAGGGCGAGCAGGAGACCATCGGTGCTCTGCTCCAACCCTGCGGCCGCCCCGACGGCCCAGAGGGCGGCACGGAGCACCAGACCACCCGCCCAGACGAAGGCCGTGGCACGAGTGCCCTTGGACCACGGGGTGCCGTCCGGCTCGCGCCAGATACGGGTCGCCCATCCCCAGCCGGCGCCGAGGACGAGCCCGAGGACGAGCTCGGCCGTCAGCACCTCCGCCGAAAGGGTCTCGTGACGCGCGTCGAGCAGCGACCCGCCGCGCAGAGCGAGCACCGCCAGGATCGCGGGAAGGAGCCACCACCGGGCCGACAGCGGACGTGCCGAGAACTGGCGCAGCAGCGTCCAGCCGGCGACGGCGACGATCACGAGAGCACTGACAACGCCGGACATGGCGTCCTCCGGAGAACGGGAAGATCGGACGCCTTCGACGCTACGGATCGGGGGCGGCCGACGGATCGGCCCCCGGGTTGATCACGGGTGGAGAACGCCTCTCCACCCACGGGTGGAGAGGCGTTGACCCAGGAGAGCGCTGGGCTCCGACAGGCGCGTGGTGCGAAGAGGCGTCGAGCCCGGAGAAGCACTGGCCCCGCGGAGACTCCGAGCGGTGCCGAACGGCTCAGGCGTCGATGCGCGAGCGGTCCAGCGTGGCCGCCGAGCTCGTGATGAACTCCTTACGGGGCGCGACCTCGTTACCCATCAGCAGGTCGAAGACCTTCTCCGCCGACTCCAGGTCGCCGATGTTGATCCGCCGCAGGGTCCGGAACCGGGGGTCCATCGTGGTCTCGGCCAGCTGGTCGGCGTCCATCTCGCCCAGGCCCTTGTACCGCTGGATGGAGTCCTTGAAGCGGATGTTCTTGCGCCGCAGGTCCACCAGCGTCTGGCGCAGTTCGCCGTCCGAGTACGTGTAGATGTACTTGTCCTGGCCCTTCTTCGGCTGGACCAGCTCGATGCGGTGCAGCGGGGGCACGGCCGCGAAGACCCGGCCCGCTTCCACCATCGGCCGCATGTACCGCTGGAAGAGCGTGAGCAGCAGGATGCGGATGTGCGCGCCGTCGACATCGGCGTCCACCAGGAGGACGATCTTGCCGTAGCGCGCGGCGTCGATGTCGAAGGTCCGCCCGGACCCGGCTCCTATGACCTGGATGATCGCCCCGCATTCGGCGTTCTTCAGCATGTCCGAGACGGACGCCTTCTGCACGTTGAGAATCTTGCCCCGGATGGGCAGCAGGGCCTGGAACTCGCTGTTGCGCGCGAGTTTGGCCGTTCCGAGGGCGGAGTCCCCCTCGACGATGAAGAGCTCGCTGCGCTCCACGTCGTCGCTGCGGCAGTCGGCCAGCTTGGCGGGGAGGGACGAGGACTCCAGAGCCGTCTTGCGGCGCTGGGCGTCCTTGTGCTGCCGTGCGGCGATGCGCGTGCGGGCGGCGGCCACCGCCTTGTCGAGCACGGCCCTGGCCTGCGCCTTGGCGTCGCGTTTGGTCGACGTCAGGAAGGCCTTGAGCTCCTTGGCCACCACGTTGGCGACGATCCGGTTGGCGGCCGAGGTGCCGAGCACCTCCTTGGTCTGCCCCTCGAACTGGGGCTCGGCGAGCCGCACCGTGACGACCGCCGTGAGGCCCTCCAGGGCGTCGTCCTTGACGACGTCGTCCTCGGCGACCCTGAGCAGCTTGGCCGAACGCAGCGCATCGTTGACCGTACGGGTCAGCGAGCGCTCGAATCCGGCCACGTGGGTGCCCCCCTTGGGGGTGGCGATGATGTTCACGAAGGACTTGACCACGGTGTCGTAGCCGGTGCCCCAGCGAAGCGCGATGTCGACGCCCAGCTCGCGGGTGACCTCGGTCGGGGTCATGTGCCCGCGCTCGTCCAGGACGGGAACGGTCTCCTTGAAGGTGCCCTGACCGGTCAGTCGCTGCACGTCGCAGACGGCCTTGTCCTGGGCGAGGTACTCGCAGAACTCGCTGATGCCGCCGTCGAAGCGGAACGTCTCCTCGGTCTTGCCCTCGCCGTCCAGGCCGCGCTCGTCACGCACGACGATGGTGAGACCGGGCACGAGAAAGGCGGTCTGGCGAGCGCGCTGGTACAGCGTCTCCAGGTTGAGCTTGGCGTCCTTGAGGAAGATCTGCCGGTCCGCCCAGTACCGCACCCTGGTACCTGTGCGTGCCTTGGGCACCCTCTTCGTCCGGCGGAGCCCGTTGGCCGGGTCGAAGGGGCTGTCCGGCCCCTGCTCGACGAAGATGCCCGGTACCCCGCGCCGGAAGCTGATGGAGTGGGTGGAGCTGTTCCGGTCGACCTCCACGTCGAGCCGCGCGGAGAGCGCGTTGACGACGGAGGCGCCGACGCCGTGGAGGCCGCCGGAGGCCGCGTAGGAGCCACCGCCGAACTTGCCGCCCGCGTGGAGCTTGGTCATGACGACCTCCACGCCGGAGAGGCCCGTCTTGGGTTCGACGTCGACGGGAATGCCGCGGCCGTTGTCGCGGACCTCGACCGAGGAGTCGTCGTGGAGGATCACCTCGATGTGGTCGCAGTAACCCCCGAGGGCTTCGTCGACCGAGTTGTCGATGATCTCCCAGAGGCAGTGCATGAGGCCGCGGCTGTCCGTCGACCCGATGTACATACCGGGTCGCTTACGGACGGCCTCCAGCCCTTCGAGGACGAGAAGGTGCCGCGCGGTGTAGTTGGAGCTGTCCTTGTCGACGACGCCGCCGGCTCCGGTCAGCAGCGCAGTGGACGGCACGGACGTATCGGCGGTCACGCGGTTCGCTCCTCGCTGAATTTCAAAGGGGGCCCGTTTGGGTATCGGGCGCGGCCGTGGTGGCCGCTGAAAGCCTACCGAGGCCTGGTAGAGCGGTTGTCACGCCACCCTCGGGGAATCATCATGCTAGTCGAGCCCCCCAGCGGATCGCATGGATGTTCGATCATTCCTCGGAGTGACGTGCACATCACGTTCCATTTGAGGCATGAACCATTTAGGCTCCGGGCACGTCCTCATGAACAACCGGCAAGCCAGCCGGAGGACCGACCCGACACCAGCAACGCGAAACCGTAGCGCTCCGCATTACGGCACATTCGCCGCCAACCGTCGGCAGCCCAGCCACCTGAAAAGAAGTTTTCGAAGAAATGCCACGAGCGGGAACGTTTTCGGCCTGGTTGGATGTTGACCCTGGTACGACAGCTCGTCGAGCTAGAGAAGAGGCGACGTGACTACTGTTCTGACCCCCGCGAGCCCGCTGACCGCAGCAGACCGCTGTGACCGTTGCGGCGCCCAGGCCTACCTGCGCGTCGTCCTCACCAGCGGCGGTGAACTGCTCTTCTGTGCCCACCACGGGCGCAAGTTCGAGCCGGAACTCAAGAAGATCGCCGCGGAAATACAGGATGAGACGGATCGGCTCACCGCCGTACAGGCCGGTGCCGCCGACGAGGCACAACACTGACACCTCGCATCCACGACGAGCTTGGGCCGGTCCCTGACCGTCCGACGGGCGGCTTCCCCGGTGTGGGGGAGGCCGCCCGTTCTCATGGTCGCTCCGCTTCGCCTGCGGCGGGGAGGCTCAGATTCCGCCTTCCGCCCAGGTGACCGCGGCGGAGACCCTCGTGTACACCCCCGGGCTGTCGGCGCGCGCACAGCCGTTGCCCCAGGAGACCAGCCCGATGAGGCGCCCGTCGACCACCAGCGGCCCTCCGCTGTCCCCCTGGCACGCGTCGTAGCCACCTTCCGGGTCGCCGGCACAGACCATCGAGGAGGCGTCGTACGTCCCCCGTGAACCGCCGGGGTAGGCGGCGGCGCACGCCTCGTCCGACAGGACCTGTACCGAGGCCGCCCGCAGCGTCGACGCGTACGTGCCGTACCCGGTCGTGTCTCCCCAGCCGTAGACGAGCGCCTGCCCGCCCGCCGAGTAGGCCGCGTCACCGTCCCGGGCGACCGGGATCGAACTTTCTTCCGGCAGCGCTTCCGCCAGCGTCAGGACGGCGGCGTCGCCCACGTTCGTGGCGGGGTCGTACGCGGGATTGATCCACGTGTCCTTCACCGGAATCTCACGCCCGCCGGTGCCGCGCAGATCGTCCCGGCCGGCGACGATCCGCAGGTCCGGTACGTCGGCCACCTCGCCGCCGAGCACATCGGAGCCGAGGCAGTGGGCCGCTGTCAGCACCTTGGTGGGAGCGACCACCACCGCCCCGCAGAACTGCCCGCCGCGCGACTCCCCGAACAGGGCGCGACTGGACAGAGCCACCACCCACGGGCTGTCCGCCACGCTGACGGGCTCTCCTCCGATGATGATGCTGTCGGTCGCGGCCGACGCCTGGGACCCGGCCGCCAGAGCGGCGGCGGATGCCAGCGCGACCGCTCCGGTCAGGGCACGGGCAAACCTGTGGGACATGGGCACTCCTGACTCCGAGGTGGATATCACCTACTCAGAGTCATCCAGTCCGAAGCGGCCCGCACCCTCAGACCGAATGGGCCTGGGGCCCCGGAACCCTTCGGTTCCGGGCCCCCGGCCCATTCGGCTTGTCCGGTCGGCTCAGTCGAGGTAGTCGCGCAGAACCTGCGAACGCGACGGGTGACGGAGCTTCGACATGGTCTTCGACTCGATCTGCCGGATGCGCTCGCGCGTCACCCCGTAGACCTTGCCGATTTCGTCCAGCGTCTTCGGCTGACCGTCGGTGAGGCCGAAGCGCATGGACACCACACCCGCCTCACGCTCGGAGAGGGTGTCGAGCACCGAGTGCAACTGCTCCTGGAGGAGAGTGAAACTCACCGCGTCGGCCGGAACGACCGCCTCGGAGTCCTCGATCAGGTCACCGAACTCGCTGTCCCCGTCCTCACCCAGCGGGGTGTGGAGGGAGATCGGCTCGCGCCCGTACTTCTGGACCTCGATGACCTTCTCGGGGGTCATGTCGAGTTCCTTGGCCAGTTCCTCCGGGGTGGGCTCACGGCCCAGGTCCTGGAGCATCTGCCGCTGGACGCGCGCCAGCTTGTTGATGACCTCGACCATGTGCACCGGGATACGGATGGTGCGGGCCTGGTCGGCCATGGCGCGGGTGATCGCCTGACGGATCCACCAGGTGGCGTACGTCGAGAACTTGTAGCCCTTGGTGTAGTCGAACTTCTCGACCGCGCGGATCAGACCCAGGTTGCCCTCCTGGATCAGGTCCAGGAAGAGCATGCCTCGGCCGGTGTAGCGCTTGGCGAGCGAGACCACGAGACGGAGGTTGGCCTCCAGCAGGTGGTTCTTGGCCCGACGGCCGTCCTCGGCGATGATCTCCAGCTCGCGCTTGAGCTTCGGCGCGAGCTTGTCGGCGTTCGCAAGCTTGTCCTCGGCGAACAGACCTGCCTCGATCCGCTTGGCGAGCTCCACCTCCTGCTCGGCGTTGAGGAGGGGGACCTTGCCGATCTGCTTCAGGTAGTCCTTGACCGGGTCGGCGGTGGCACCGGCGACGGCGACCTGCTGCGCGGGAGCGTCGTCCTCGTCGTCGTCGGAGAGGACGAAGCCCTTGTTCTCGCCCTCGCCCTCCTCGTCCTCGCCCTTGCCGACCTTGACGTCCTCGACCGCCTCGTCACCGTCGAGGAGGTCGTCGTCCTGCTTGCCGGACTTCTTGGCGGCGGTCTTCTTGGCCACCGTCTTCTTCACGGCGGTCTTCTTCACGGCGGCCTTCTTGGCCACCGCCTTCTTCGCGGGGACCGCGCCGGATTCTCCGGACGCGTCAGCGCTGTCGACGGCGGGAGCGGCGGATGCCGCGACGGTCCTCGTCACGGTCGTCTTCGCCGCGACGGTCTTGGTGGCGGTGCGCTTGACCGGGCTCTTCGCTGCGACGCTCTTGCGGGCGCGCTTCGGCGACTCCGCGGCACTGACCATCAGCGTCACACCCTCTTCCTCGAGGATCTGATTGAGGCTGCGCAGAACATTCTTCCACTGGGTTGGCGGAATCTGGTCAGCCTCGAAGGCCCGACGCACGTCGTCGCCGGCGATCTGCCCATCAGCCTTTCCCCGCTCGATGAGCGCCGTGACGGACTCGGATTCGGCAATCTCCGGCGGGAGCGTACGGGATGTGCTGGCCGACACGAACAACCTCTCGGAACGATGGAAACGGCTTCCGGCCCGGCCCTGGAGGGCTGGAACCGACGTCCGTCGACTGGATGGTCGCCGACGGCGCGGGCTTGGCCGGGGAACTGCACAGCGCACCGGATGGCTGCTGTATTCCTTCCGCGACGGTCACCTCTTAGGTCATCGCACTGTTTCGAGGAGTGTTACGCCCAATCCGCGTGGCCCGAGTCACACCTCATTTGCGATGAACAGTGCCAAGGGTGACATCTCCCCACAATTGTGCCGCCGGACCGCACGGTCCGGCGGCACAGGGTGCGTGTACCCCGGCCGTACCGCCCTCAGTGCTCGCGCGGAGCCGGAACCACTCGCTCCACCTCGGGGTGGACGACGAGGAGCTGCCGCATGGCCGACTCGGCGCCCGCAGAGTCGCCCGAGGCGAGGGCGTCAGCGATCCGGGCGTGCTGGCCGACCGATGCCTCGCTGGGCCGGTCGCACCCGGTGACCGGGCCGCCGGAGACATGGAGTGCGGCGGAAACGATGCCGGAAAGGTGCTCCAGCATGCGGTTGCCGGCGGCCTGGATCAGCAGGGCGTGGAACTCCGCGTCGGCGCGGGAGAAGGTGACCCCGTCCCCCTGCGCCAGCGCGTGCCCCATGATCTCGACCATGTCGCCGAGCCGCTGCTGCACGTCCTCCTGGCCGTGCCCGGCGGCGAGCCGTGCCGCGAGCGGCTCGATCGTCCAGCGCAGCTCCGCCAGCTCGCGACGCTGGTCGTCGCGCTGGGGGCCGAAGGCGCGCCATTCGATGATGTCGGGGTCGAGCAGATTCCAGTCGCTGACCGGACGTACCCGGGTCCCCACGTTGGGACGGGCACTGACCAGACCCTTGGCTTCGAGGACACGCAGGGACTCGCGCACGACGGTGCGGGAGACTTCGAATCGCTGCCCGATCTCTTCGGGAACGAGGGGGCGGTCCGCGCCGAGGTCACCTGAAACGATCATCTGACCGAGCTGCTGGACAAGTTGGCCGTGGAGGCCTCGGCCACGGCTGGCCGACCCCCGCCTGCCGGTGCGCCCCAGCTCGGATTCGGAGCCGCCCCAGGAACGCAGCGCCGCGCGGTCGCCGGCCGGCTCCGTGTAGGGGTAACGGTCGAGATCGCCCGGGCCGGCGAGGCCGGAATCGGCGGAGCGGGCGGTGGTCATCATGGTGTGCGCAAGGGTACTCACGCATCATTTGTCGGCGTGGCTCGCACGCCCCTTGAGGTCTTTGCTGAAAAGCACACGAAAGGGTGATCGTCGCTCGCGTCGCAATTGACGCTTTATCGTCTCAATTCGGTCAGTCAAAGCCGAGTTGGGGTTCGGCACTCGACCGTCGGCCCTCCCGCGGTCACCAACGCGCCCGGTTCCGGAGGGCGGTACCGACGTAGGCGCAGACCAGAGCCGCCAGCGAGACCAGGAGCGCGAGACCGACGGGCTGAACCAGAATCCGGCCGGCTGCCAGCAGCCACCGGTCCGGCCCCGGCGGGATGTCGAGCCAGGCCAGTTGACGCAGGCGCGCGGGAAGGCCGGTGAGCGCGTGCGCGGCGGGCCCGGCGAACACCTTCTGCAACAGCGGCACCACGAGCACGGGAACGGCGAGCACCGCCGCCACTCCGGCCCCGGCCACCCGGAAGATTCCCGCCGCGAGCAGGCCCGCCCACGCGCAGCCGACCGACAGGCCGATCCAACTCGCCGCCAGGGCGGTCGCGTTCCCCGGCACCGCGGCCGCTTTCTCCCCGTAGAGAAGTCGGAGCAGCTGGACGTCGCAGAACACGACGAGGAGCGCGAGAGCCGCTGCCACCACGCCGGTGACGAGGAGTTTCGCCACGAGCAGACCGAGTCGCCTCGGCACTGTCCCCCTGCTTGCCGCGAGAGCCGGGTAGCGGAATTCGTCACCGTAGGAGAGTGCTCCCAGTAGTCCGGCCCCGAGCGCCGCCGGAGGGAGCGGCAGCAGCGCCGGCCAGCCGGCGAGCAGATGCGGCTGCGAGACTCCCCCGATACGTGCCAGCAGGACGGTGGCGGCAGCCGATGCGACCAGAACCACCGCCATGATCAACGTCGTTGTCCTCACCCCCAGCATGCGCCGCACCTCGTACCGCGTCGGGCGCAGCGGGCCCCGCGGCGGGCGCACCGTGATGGGTGGCGGCAGTTCGGAGAGCGCCGCCGCGGAGGCGGGCGCCGGTACGGGGGGCGCGGGAGGGCCTGCGTCACCGAGCTCGTCGGCGAGCAGGTGTACGGGGATGCCGTGCCGGAACGCGGCGTCCCCGATCTCCGCGCAGTTGCTCCCGTAGACCGAGAGGCGAGCGCCTTCCTCGGCCACGATCTCCACGGACCTGCGGGCGTCCCGGGCTTCCCGGCCGACCACCGCGGCGAGACGGGCGGCATGCGGGGACTGCACGGCGACGCGGGGGCGGAGCCGGGTACGGGCGAAGTCGGCCACCTCCTGGTCGGCCACGAGCCTGCCGCCGCCGATGGTGACGACACGGTCCGCCGAGCGGACGGCTTCCCTGGGGTCGCTCGTGGTCCACAGCACCGTGCCCCCCTGGGCCGCGTGCGCCCGCATCAGTCCGTACAGCCAGCCGCTCTCGCGGGAGGACAGGCCATCGGTGGGATCGTCGAGCAGCAGGGTGTGCGGGTCGCCCAACAGGGCCGAGGCGAGCCCCAGTCTGCGGTCCATCCCGACGGAGAGCCCGCCGATACGCTGGTCGCCGAGCCCGGAGAGACCGACGACGTCGAGCATCTCGTCGGCACGTGACAGAGGCGCGCCCGCGGCGGCGCAGAGCATGCGCAGTTGCCCGCGCGCGGTCCGCGCCGGATGCCCCGGTACGTCTCCGAGGAGCACGCCCACTTCCCTGGGCGGGTGCCCGATCCGGTGAAGGGGACGGCCTCTGAAATAGGTGACTCCGCGTCCGGGGTCGAGTTCGAGCATCAGGCGCAGGGCCGTCGTCTTTCCGGCGCCGGGAACGCCGAGGAGCGCCGTGACACGGCCCGAGCGGGCCTCAAAGGTGAGATCGTCCACCGCGGGCGGCAGGTCGCGGCGGCGGGCACTGGTCAGTCCGATGGCCTGGAGCATCGCTTCTCTCGCGGAAGGTGTGACCGCTCGACGGCAGGGAGCGTGCGTACCTCAGCAACATAACGCGACATTTGCGACTTTTGGTGCAGCCAGAAGCCTACGAGTGTTCCGCGCTCGCGGCCTTGGGGAACCATGGAGTCACCGCGCACGAGACCGCCCGTCGGCCACCCCGGCCGACGGACCGGCGAGGTCGGGCTCGGACTGACGGACTGGCGGACTGGCGGACTGGCGGACTGGCGGACTGGCGGACTACAGGTTTCGGGCTTCGGCCCTCAGACTTCCGGCCGCAGCATGGGCGGGTTGAGCACGGTGGCGGAACCCGCACGGAACAACTGGGCTGGACGGCCGCCCTGTCGTGTTGTCGTACCGCCGGAGGGCACCAGGAACCCAGGCGTACCGGTGACCTTGCGGTGGAAGTTCCTGGGGTCCAGGACCACGCCCCACACGGCCTCGTAGACGCGTCGCAGCTCTCCGACCGTGAACTCCGGAGGGCAGAACGCCGTGGCGAGGGAGGAGTACTCGATCTTGGAGCGGGCCCGCTCCACTCCGTCGGCGAGGATGCGGGCGTGGTCGAACGCAAGCGGTGCGGGCGACTCCTCCTCCCCGACCGTGTCGCTGCCGGCCGCGAGCAGATCGCCCACCGGCGCCCAGCGCGCCCCGTTGGCGTCTCCTCCCGCACGGGGAGCGGGGAGGTCGGGCGAGAGCGCCAAGTGGGCCACGCTGACGACCCGCATGCGCGGGTCACGGGACGGGGCGCCGTACGTGGCGAGTTGTTCGAGGTGGGCGCCATTTCCGGCGACCGGAGAGGCCGGGTCGTGTGCGCAGAGTCCGGTCTCCTCGACCAGTTCGCGGGCGGCGGCGGCGCTCAGGTCCTCGTCCGCGCGGACGAAGCCGCCGGGCAGCGCCCAACGGCCCTGGAAGGGTGCTTCCCCGCGGCGTACGACCAGTGCGCAGAGTGCGTGGCGCCGCACTGTCAGCACAACCAGGTCGACGGTGACAGCGAAGGGCGGGAACGTCGACGGGTCGTAGGACGGCATGCGGTGATCATAGTCGTCTCCCTGACGATAAACACTCCATTCCGCCACGTCCGAAGGCGCGGCCACCAGGACGGGCGAGGGGCCTGCGCCCCGGTGCCGTCGACATCGGCGGGTGGCGGTGCGGTCTCCCCCGCGGGACCACACCGCACGTACGGAGACGGGGTCATGAGGAGACCGGGCCGCACGGGAGCAGGGATTCGGGCGCGCTCAGCCGCCGGTGCCGTCCCTGTCCTCCTGCTGCCCGCGCGGCAGCCGCTCCCGGCGCCCGGGTCGCGCCGTCCCCGGATTGGCCGGGGTGACGGGGCGGGTGCGGCCGGAGATCCTCCTGCTCCGCGTGGCGGCCGACGACCCTGCCGGCGTACGGGTTCCCGCCCGGTTCACCTGGTGGGGCGCGATTGCCTCCGGCCGCTGGACGCCTGGTCCGGCAGCGGACCGCCGGGCCTCGTCTTCTTCCTCCTCCCGCAGGCAGCGCCGCAGCTTCTCCGGGTCCACACCTTCGTCGCACGCCTGATGGAGGAGCCGGGCGAAGGTGTAGTCGGGGTCCGCCCGCAGGGCGAGTTCGAGGGCCACTCGCGCGCCGGGTTCGTCCCCGGTCGACCAGGAGACCCAGGCGGCCAGTGCCAGCGGGGCGGCGGCGTGCTCCACGTACGGGCCCACGCAGCGCCGGGCGAGGGCTCGCCAGAGGCGCAGTGCCGCGTGAGCCTCCGGGCCCTCCATCCATCGCGCGGCGCGGTCCCGGGTCTCCCTGTCCTGAAGCCCCAGGATCACGGCGGCGGCCTCGTCGTGGCTGATCAGGCCGTCGTCACGGAAGTCGGCGACGCCCGCGACCGAGGGCACCGGCGTATCGCCGACCCGCTCCAGCAGCCCCCTCGCCAGATCCAGGGTCTCCCTGGCCACCTGGCTGCGTCCGTGGGTGTCGAGAATGCGGGTCACCATCGCAGCGCCCACCTCGTCCAAAGCGTGGAGCTGCTCCGACTCGTGCGCGCCGGACCAAGGCGCCAGCCGTTGCTCCAGCTCCCGGAGCGAGCCTCTGACCTGGATCCCGGCATAGGTCGCGGCGGCGGCCATCACGGTGGTGCCCGGGAGGGCGAGCAAGTTGCCGTCCGTCGGACAGCACCGGCCGTCCGGACAACAGTACGACCAGTACCTGCCGTTGGAGATGCAGAGCGCTTCCAGCACAGGAACGTCGAGTGACCCGCAAGCGGTGCGCAGGAGTTGAGCGAAGGGCCGCAGCCGTTCCATGACCTCGCCCGCGGCCTCCCCCGCGACCGGGTCCTGGCACAGGAAGAGAACGATCGCGTCCGGCCGGCCATCGCGCTGCTCGCTTCCCGAGATCAGACAGTCCGCCAACTGGTCCGCCGCCGGGCCCCACTCCTGTTCCGACCGCGGGATCCCGTGGCGCAGTCGCCCCCCGAAGCGGCCACGGCCGCCGTGCAGTCCCACCAGGACGACGCTGTCGGTCGGGTGGAACCCCATCAGATAGGGAAGGGCGTCGGCGAGATCCGCGGGGCCACGCAGAGTGACCTGCTGGGTGTCGGAGGAACCAGTGGATTCGTGGTGCTTGTTCATGGCATGACCGTCCCGCACCGGTCAGATTTCCGCGACCCCTGTGGATAACCTCGACGCTTCCCCTCAGGCACTTATCCACAGGCACAGAGCGTCACTGGCGGATTGTCAGTACCCGGGGTTCTCATGGGGCCATGACCACTCACAAGCACGTTGAACCGCTCAGCACCCGACGCGGCGCCCCGCTCTTCGCACGCGCTCACCGCGTGGGCGGCCGCCGGTACGGCCGCCCCTCCCCTCTCCAGCCCCTCGACCGCCCTCCCGGCCGGGCTCTGTCTCGCTGCCGCGGACTTCAACCGGGCGGCGAGACACGGGGGATGAACGGCCCGGAGCGGGTCGCCGGAGACTCAGCCCGCGGCGGCCAGCACCAGCGGAAGGACCTGCTCGGCGCCGGCCTTGCGCAGCAGGCGTGCGGCGACCGCGAGGGTCCAGCCGGAGTCGGTGGAGTCGTCCACGAGCAGGACGGGCCCGGGCGACGCGGCGAGAGCGGCCGCCAGTTCGCCGGAGACGGCGAAGGCACCGGACAGTGCGCGGACGCGCTGCGCGGAGTTGCTGCGGCGCGTCGTGTGCGCACCTTCCGGACCGGTGTACGTCAGCGTGCCCAGGAAGGGCATGCGGCCGACGGCCGCGATCCCCTGGGCGAGGGAGCCGACCAGCTGCGGGCGCGAGAGGGACGGGACCGCGACGACCCCTACCGGCCGGGCGGCGGCGTCCGGGGTGTTCGTCGCCCAGCCCCCGGAGGATCGGGCCCAGTCGGCGAGTACGTCCACCGCCGCCCGCAGGACGTCGTCGGGGACGGGTACGTCCGGCGCGTTCTCGGCCAGCAGCGGGCGCAGCCGGTTGCCCCAGCCGATGTCCGAGAGCCGGCCCAGGGCCCGACCGCCGGAGCACTGCTCCTTGACCGGGATACGCCCCTTCAGCTCGATCCCCAGGACGGGCAGCCCGGTCGGCCACATCCGGCGCGGCTCGACCTCCACTCCCGGCCGGTCCAGTTCCTTCGCCGCGCCTGTCAGCGTCTCCGCCGATACGGAGGAATCGGCCCAGGCTCCCGCACAGTTGTCGCAGCGGCCGCACGGGGCCGCGCCTTCGTCGTCCAGCTGTCGGCGCAGAAACTCCATCCGGCAGCCCGACGTGCTCACGTAGTCGCGCATGGCCTGCTGTTCGGCCGCCCGCTGCCGCGCCACCCAGGCGTAGCGCTCGGCGTCGTAGACCCACGGGGCGCCGGTGGCCGTCCAGCCGCCCTTCACCCGCTTCACCGCGCCGTCGACGTCCAGGACCTTCAGCATCGTCTCCAGCCTGCTGCGCCGGAGCTCGACGGACGCCTCCAGCGCCGGCACCGACAGCGGCCGCCCCGCGCTCTCCAGCGCCGCGAGGGTCTGCCGCACCTGGGTCTCGGGCGGGAAGGCCGTGTCGGCGAAATAGCGCCAGATGGCCTCGTCCTCCTTGCCCGGCAGCAGCAGCACGTCGGCGTGGGCCACGCCTCGGCCGGCTCGTCCCACCTGCTGGTAGTAGGCGATGGGAGACGACGGCGAGCCGAGGTGGACGACGAAGCCCAGGTCTGGCTTGTCGAAGCCCATGCCAAGGGCCGAAGTGGCGACCAGCGCCTTGACCCGGTTCTCCTGGAGGTCGGTCTCCGCCTGAAGACGGTCGGCGTTCTCGGTGCGCCCCGTGTAGGAGGAGACCGCGAAGCCCCGCTGTCGCAGGAAGGCGGTGGCCTCCTCGGCGGCGGCGACGGTGAGGGCGTAGATGATCCCGGAACCGGGCAGCTCGTCCAGGTGCTCGGCCAGCCAGCCCAGGCGGTGCGCGGCATCCGGCAGCCGTACGACTCCGAGCCGCAGGCTCTCCCGTTCCAGCGGCCCGCGCAGGACGAGGGCCTCGCCGGCGCCCGTGCCGAGCTGGTCGGCGACGTCCGCGGTGACGCGCGCGTTGGCGGTCGCGGTGGTGGCCAGGACCGGCACCCCGGGTGCGAGCTCGGCGAGCATCGCCCGCAGTCGGCGGTAGTCCGGCCGGAAGTCGTGGCCCCAGTCGGAGATGCAGTGCGCCTCGTCGACCACCAGCAGACCGGTCGTGGCGGCGAGCCGGGGCAGCACCTGGTCGCGGAAGTCCACGGAGTTGAGACGCTCCGGACTGACGAGAAGGACGTCCGTCTCGCCGCGCTCGACCTCGCCGTAGATGGTCTCCCACTCCTCCGGGTTGGCCGAGTTGATGGTGCGCGCCTGGATACCGGCCCGCGCCGCCGAGTCGACCTGATTGCGCATCAGGGCGAGCAGCGGCGAGACGATCACCGTGGGGCCGGCGCCGCGTCGGCGCAACAGGGCGGTGGCGACGAAGTACACCGCCGACTTGCCCCACCCGGTGCGCTGCACCACCAGAGCCCGGCGGCGGTCCTCCACCAGGGCCGCCACCGCCTGCCACTGGTCCTCCCGCAGCCGTGCCGAGCCGCCCGGGTCACCGACCAGTTCGGCGAGGATGGCGTCTGCTTCGGTGCGGAGTTCCAGGGTGTCCATGACCCCCATGCAACCCGATGCCCGGGCAGCACGGCCACCTCACGCAGGGTGACGGGCACCGGTATGGAAGGCTCCCGTGCCGGATGCCGGTCCAGCGTGTTCTTTCTGCGTCTCACTGTTCAAAGGAGGCGGGAGGCATCGCGGGAGCCCTTGGAGGGCAGGGATATCCAGGTCTTTACGGCAGATATCCGTCAGGTGTTCCAATTGCTCGTTGCCGCCCGCCGATACGCCAGGAAGAATTGGAGTCGCCTCCCGCACGGTCATTTCACGGCCCGTATGGGCGTGCCCTCTGTCATCCTGCCCGCACCGTGGGCGCGTAACGAAGGGAGAACCGTGACCTTCGGATTCGCACCGTCCGCAGACACCTCACCGTGGGCGGCGTCCTCGGTGCCGGCCGGCTCCACCAGTCGTCTCGCCCGGATGCTGGAACCCACCGAGTGGGCATCGGCGGGGATACCCCTGCTGCGTAACCCCCGTGAGGTGGTCAGCGGGCTCCACGCGCGTCACCGTCCCACCCCGGCCACCGCCGTCGTGGCCGTCCTCGACCACGAGGAACGGCTGAACGCCAGCGCCTCGTTCGTCCGGCGCGGCTCCGCCGCCGCGGACGGCTGGGAGTTCCGCAACGCGCTCCTCTCCCACCTGCGCCGCGTCATCCCGCACGACCTGCGTCGTCGTACCCCGGCCCGTACGGCCGTCCTGCTCTACTGCCGCGAAGGCGACGAGCGCTGGACGGAGGAGGACGGAGCCTGGATGTGGGGGCTGCGGGACGCCTGCACCCTGCACGGGCTGCGCTGCGGGGCGTACATCACGCTGACCAGGGGCGGGTGGCAGGTGCTGGGCGAGGGCAGAGGAGGCCGGCAGCCGAGTTCCCTGTCCGCGCCCGCGTCGCTCGCGGAGGCCTTCGCCCCCGCCCCGGCACCGCTCCGCACGGGCGGCCGCGCGACCGAGGCGATGCTGCGCACGGCTGCCCGCTGAACCCGGCGCACCCAGAGACCCGGCGGACCGGAATCCGGCGGTCGGGGGAACCGGGCGGACCTGAATCCGGCCGCCCCGTGCGGGACGGCCGGACCGGAGTTCCGACAAACGGGCTCCCCGTCGGATCAGACGCTCGCGCCGAGGGCGGAGTTGATCGCCGTCGGATCGCCGCACACGATCAGCAGCGCGCCGGCCCGCTCCCGCGCGAGCGACAGCCGCTGGGCCGCGTCGCCGACCAGGTCGCCGTTGACGGCGACGACCACGACCGGACGGCCGGCCGCGCGGCCGATCGCCGACAGGTCGGCGAAGAACACGTCGTCCCCGGCATCGTGCTGCGCCCAGTAGGAGGCTTCGCCGAAGGAGAGTTCGTGCGTGGCCCACGGGTGCTGCTCGCCCGTGGTGAGCACGAGGACGTCGCCCGGAGCACGGCCGTTGTCGAGCAGCAGGTCGACGGCCTCCTCGGCGGCGTCGAGCGCCCCGGCGACGGGAGCCGGGATCACCTGCAGCTGCGGCACGGAACGATTCTCCGTACGCGCGGACGGGCCGGGGACGGGGTGGGGGCGCTGCGCCGGGGGCGCAGGCCGCGCGGGTCCCGGGTGTCCGGGACGCGGGGTGGCCGCGGAACGCGGACCAGGAACGGGACGGGGGGTCGACGCGGTGCGGCCGGCGGCCGGAATCACACGGGGACCCTGAGCGCTCTCGTGAATCTGAGGCTCCTCGGGGGTGAGAGGCATGGATGGTTGTCTGTCAAATGCCGATACGCCAGGTGTCGGCGGGTGGGTGCGCAAGCGCGATCAGAAGTCGAAGCCGAGCTGGCCCCCGCTTTCGAGTGCTGCCGCCTCGGCGGAGAAGCGGACCTTCTTCAGGTGCTGCCACCGCGGCAGCGCGTCGAGGTACGACCAGGACATGCGGTGGTGGGGGGTGGGCCCCAGCTCCTCCAGCGCAGCCCGGTGCGTCGGTGAGGGGTATCCCGCGTTGGCTCCGAAGGCGAAGTCCTCGAACTCTCCGGTGTCGGCGCCGAGTTCCGCCATCATCGTGTCGCGGTGCACCTTGGCGATGACCGAGGCGGCGGCGACCGCGATGCAGGACTGGTCCCCCTTGATCACGGTACGTACCCGCCACGGGCTTCCGAGGTAGTCGTGCTTGCCGTCGAGGATCACCGCGTCGGGGCGTACCGGCAGCTCGTCCAGCGCGCGGACGGCGGCGAGACGCAGCGCGGCCGTCATCCCGAGGTCGTCGATCTCCTCGGGAGAGGCGTGGCCGAGGCCGTAGGCGGTGACCCAGTCACGCAGGACGGGCGCCAGCTCGGCACGGCGCCGGGGCGTGATCAGTTTGGAGTCGGTGAGCCCGTCGGGGGGCCTGCGCAGACCGGTGACCGCCGCACAGACGGTGACGGGACCTGCCCACGCTCCGCGACCGACTTCGTCGACACCGGCGACGGTCCGGGCACCGGTGGTGGCACGGAGCGAGCGCTCGACGGTGTGCGTGGGTGGTTCGTACGGCATGGCGCCAGACAGCGTACGCCGATGGCGGCGGTGGCGACACCCCGGGGGACCGGGCATTCCGTGAACTGCCCGGCAGACGCGGTGTCCAGCGACCGGACGGGCATCCGCTCGGACACCGGGATGTTGGTCCCGACCCGCCCAGCCGCCCGTGGGTTCCGCCACCGCCGACCGCACCACCGACCCCAGTGGTGGCCGCCACCGCCGGCCGCACCGCGGGCCCGAGGGAACCACCATTGCGGGCCGTACCGCGGGCGGGGCGGTGGCGCCGTTACGTATCCGGCTGTGCGGTTCCAGCGGGCAATCGGCTGGTCGGACCGGCAGCTCCGGTGCGCCCCCGCGCCCGGTGTCGGCGCGGGGGCGTCCCCGTCAGTACGGGTCGTACGGGTCGGAGGCGCCGGGATCGGCGGGGTCGCGGCCGATCCGGTAGTCGGTGTCGTTCAGCGCGTGGCACGGGGCTCCGGCCGGGTCGACGGGGCGCTCGGCGAGGATGTCCCGCGCCTTCGCCTCGCTCCAGCTCGTGGCGTACCACGGTGCGTCCGAACGCCGGAGCGTGCTCTGGATCTCCCGGAGCGCGCAGGCGCGCATGCTCGCGTCGGGAATCGCGTCCAGAGCGGGCACCGCGTCGGCCGACAGTTTCTGCAGGTAGGTGATGTCGATCGCCTTGCCCTCGCGGTAACGCTGGACGTTCTGTTCGGCGATCAGTCGGTCGGGGGAGATCAGCCCGAAGGCCAGTACGCCCACGGCGGCGCTGACCGCCACCGCCCTGGGGAGATGCCTGGCGCCGAAGACGCCGGCCGCGATGATCAGCACCAGTACGACGCCGAGCCAGAGTTCGACCGCCGCCACCGAGATGCGCAGCCGGGTGAGGCCGAACGCCTCGACGTACAGATCCATGCGTCGTAGCGCGGAGGCCACGACGACGAGGGTGAGGACGCAGAGGGTGCCGAGCACGCCCTTGACGAGCAGGCGGTCCTTCGCCCCACCGCGCGGGGCGAGCCGCAGGGCCAGGGCGATGACCACCAGGGTCAGCAGCGTGGCCCACAGCAGCTGCCAGAAGCCCTCGCGGGCGTACTCCGCGGGCTTCAGGCCCGTCTCCTCCAGGACCTTGTCGTAGCCGCCGAGCAGCACGACGAGCTGGAGCGCGATGAACGCGGCGAACAGCACGTCGAGCACGATGAGCGGCAGCGCCCACTCCACCCGCCCCCGTGCCCGCCCCGGCCGGACGGTGATCCCGTCCCAGCGCGTGGGGGCGGCGGCCGTGTGTGCGGCGGCGAGTGCGCCGGCCAGGCCCAGCGCGAGGAGGAAGATGCGCCAGGGCCCGTCGCCCAGCGAGACGTCCGGCAGGACGTCGCCGAGCAGGTCCGCGAAGGCCGCGTCGGCACTCGCGAAGAGCGTCCCGAACACCAGCAGCAGCACCACGGCGACAGCGGCCGTCCGGAGCACGGTGCCCCAGCGCGCCCGCGAGCCGGTGGCCCGGGCACGGACGCCGCGCCAGCCCCATCCGACGCCCGGGACCACCGCGTCCAGCACTCCCAGCGACCCCGCGAACACACCGACCCAGCTCCGGCTGCCGTGCAGGGCGAGCGAGCCCAGGGCGGCCGCGGACACCACCGCGAGGAAGGTAGGCCAGCCCGCATCCAGCAGTGCCGGGATCGCCAGCAGCGCCAGCCCGCCCGCCGCCCAGGTCAGCGTCCACGCGCGCGCCCCGCGACCGGCCCTGCGCGCCTCCAGCCAGGCTCCGGCCGCGGCGGGCAGCGCCACCAGGAGGAGGTTGATCCCGAGGCCGTCGCCGAGCAGCAGGGCGCTGAGGAGGCCGGTGGCGAGGACCGCCCACAGGGTCGCGCCCCCGATGGGCGGCGGAGCGGCGGGGCGGACCCGGGCGAACGCCCCCGGCTGCGCGGGCCGGAGCTGCCAGGGGTTGGCGGGCGCGGCCGCCGACGCCGGAGCCGGGGAGGCCGCCGGGGCCGGTACTGATACCGGGGACGCCGCACGCGGATGCGTGCTGCCGCCGGACGGTTTTCCGGCCACCGGTGATACGGGCGGCGCCCCGGCCGCGCCGCCGGAGCCAGAACCGGCCGCACCACCGGCACCACCGGCACCACCGGCACTGCTGGACCCACCGTGCTGTCCGGCCCCACCGAGCGACGACGACGTGTCCTGCGGATCCGGTATTTCGGACGGTTGGCCGGACTCGGACGTGGTCATGGGACCCCTCCCCCGCGCGGGGGCGCCGTACGGCCGAGCGTCGGCACGTCACCCGCTGTCTCGTTCTCTCGCGCGCAGGTGCAGATCACCGGGCGGCGCGTGGCCGAAACAGTAGCCGCGCGGGGCCCGCGCGCACCGACCCCAGGGACCCTGTGGCAGGACCGTGACACGAAGGACGGCATGACCACGCTCCGCGCCCGAACGCTCCCGCTGGGCGCCCGGTGTGCGCCCGCTGTGCGCCCGGTAAGACCGGTTCGCGCCGACCGGGTGCCCCAGAACCCGGCCGACGGCGATCAGCGGTCAGAGGCGCGGTTCGGCGGGCACCCAGGCGGGCGGTTCCTCGGTCTGTGCCAGCCATCCGGCGGGCGGGGCGCCGGCCTGGCCCGCCGCGACGATTCCGCCGACGATGGCGCAGGTGGTGTCGACGTCGCCACCCGCCTGGGCGGTCACCCAGAACGCCTCCTCGTACGAGCCGAGGGAGCGGGCCGCCGACCAGAGGGCGAAGGGGACGGTGTCCTGGGCGCTGGTGCGGCGGCCGTTGCCGAGGACCGCGGCGACCGTCGTGGGGTCCTCGTAGTCGAGCATGTCCTTCGCGCGCCGGAGCCCGGCCACCACCGCGCTGCGCGGCAGCAGGGCGATCACCGTGTCGAGCAGCTCCTCCGGCGGGGGCGATCCTCCGGGGGAGGCGGCGAGCGCCGCCGCGGCGGCCACGGCCATCGCTCCGGTGACCGCCTCACGGTGCTGGTGGGTGGTGTAGGAGGAGATCTCGGCCTGGTGGGTGGCCTGCTCGGGATCGCCGGCGTACCAGGCGCCGAGCGGGGCGATGCGCATGGCGGAACCGTTGCCCCAGGACCCCTGGCCCTGGAACAGCCCGGCGGCCAGTTCCTGCCAGTCGCCACCCTCGCGCACGAGCCGGAGCATCCGGTTCACCGCGGGGCCGTAGCCGCGGTCGAAGTCGTGGCGCTCGGCGAAGGAGTGCGCGAGCGCGTCCTGGTCGATGCGCCCGTGCTCGGCGAGCACGGCCACCACCGAGCAGGCCATTTCGGTGTCGTCGGTCCACTGCCAGGGCCCGGGCGGCAGCGTGCGGCTCCGCAGCAGCGGGAGGTTCACGGGGACGAAGAACTGGGAGCCCAGGGCGTCTCCGACGGAGAGACCGCGCAGGCTGGCGAGGGTGCGTTCGTAGCGACGTTCGAAGGTTGCGGAGGAGTAAGAGATCATCTTCCTACCACTCTATTCACTAGTTCCATGACGGCTCGGGATAACGCTCTGCCGCTCCATCGCTCTATCCAGTGATGCCGTACGGCTCCGGGGTCCGCCAGCGCGCGAACGGGCGGTCGAGGGTGTAGCGGTTGTCGGGTCCGAGCAGCAGCATCCGGGTCTCGCCGTTGCCCGGGTTGGACAGCGACTCGAACTCGGCGACCGACCAGTGCAGCCAGCGCATGCAGAACAGTCTCATCGTGAGCCCGTGCGTCACGAGCAGCACGTTCGGCGGGTGGTCGGGGTCCTCGAAACTCCGGTGCAGGCTCTCCAGGAAGGCGTCGACACGGTCGTAGACATCGGCTCCGGACTCGCCCTGCGCGAAGCGGTAGAAGAAGTGCCCGTAGGCGTCCCGGTACGCCCTCTGGAGCCGCACGTCCTCCCGGTCCTGCCAGTTTCCCCAGTCCTGCTCGCGCAGCCGGGGTTCTTCGCGCACCCGTACCCGGGTGAGGTCGAGCCCGAGCGCCCGGAACGTCTCGTGGGTGCGGCGGTAGGGGGAGACGTACACGCTCACCCGCTCGTCGCCGAACAACTCGCGCAGCCGGAAACCCGTCGCCTCCGCCTGCTGGAGCCCGGTGTGCGTCAGTCGCAGGGCGTGGTCGGGTTCACGCTCGTACACCGTGTCGTCCACATTGCCCTCGGACTCTCCGTGCCGTACGAGGACGATGCGCTGCGGTCGTGCCATGGAACGACCCTAAGGGCTGCGAACGAATACGCCTCGCCCGAACGGCGAAGTGGACCTCCCGGCCCCCGGCCGCGCCCGGCCGCGTCAGGCCCAGGCCCGACCGCCGGGTCCAGGGCGGCATGACGGCATGACCAGGTCAGGCGACGGTCCAGGACGGCTCCAGCTGGACGACGTCCCCGCTCAGCGCCAGTACGTCCGTCTCGGTCTCGGCGCGCTCCGACAGCCGCTCGGCGCTCTGGACCCGGTACTTACCGCGCTCCGCGCTCGACTGCCACATGGAGAGCACCAGGAACTCGTGGCCCGGCGCCTCGCCGAAGACCCCTCGCAGCATGCCCGGCGATCCCGCCATGGCAGGGTTCCAGACCCGCTGCTGCATGAGCGCGAAGTGCTCGACCCGGTCCTCACGGACCTTGCTGTGGGCCACGCGGACGACATCGGCGTCGGTGAATTCCGGTTCAAAGCCCGTCTTCACGTCGAAGCGGTACTCGAACAGCTTGACCTGCGCGTCGCGGTACGCACCCGGCCGCCCGGCGGTCGCGCCGTCGCCCGTCCGCGCCATGTAGGAGTCGTAGAAGACCCGGTTCTCCCAGAACGCGAAGACGTGGGCGACGTCCGGACGCCCCCGGCTCCACCCGCCGCCCTGACCTCGGAACCCCGGCTCATCGAGCAGCCCCGCCCCCTGTCGCTGCCCCTGTTCGAACCCATGACGGTCCACCACGGCGCAACGCATCCACTTGACCAGCACCGCGCCATCGTACGGCTCCAGGCGTGGCGCGCGTCACTCTCCGGTGGAGAACGTCCGAACTCCGTCCACAAACCGGTGCGGGATACACAGAACGATCGTGTCAATCGCCACAGCGGTCCGTGTCTCGTTCGGGGACGTACGGGTTCACCTCGCGCACCCGGGGCAGTGAACTGTTCATCAACCCCCCGATGTCGCGCTGCTTCGCCTTCGAGTGGCGCACCGAGCGCACGGAGAGCACCGACAGCACCGGGCGCACCGGGCGCCCCCAGCACACCTCAAGCGCTGGGAGCACCGCACACCCTGAGCACGGGCGACCGTCACCACACGGCCGCTTCACGTCACTTCGGGCCGGACCTGGCCCGATCCGGCCGCCCGGCGCCAACGCGGTTGGATCCGGGAAGAGTTATAGCCATCATCAGGTGATAGGACCGGATCGATGGCGCAGCGGCATGAAGGGAAGTCCGATGAGCACCCCCAACAGCACTCCCAACAAGGACATCGAGAAGGTCGAAGTACGGATCAAGTGGGACCCCAGCGAGCTCGGTGAACCGCCCAACGACCTGGACATCATCGCGGGCACGTACGTCGCCGACGCCCCGTTCGGCGACCCCGACTACCTCGTGCACTTCGACAGCCGCTCCCCCGATGGCACCATCACCCTCAACCGGGACAGCAGGAACGGCCAGGGGTTCGGGTTCGACGAGGTGATGACCCTGGAACTCGACCGGCTCGCTGAGCGGTACGTACGGGTCGTCGTCGGCGTGGCGATCCAGCAGCGCGACGGCCGCAAGACGTTCGGGGCGGTGGTCCACACCGGCGTGCAGATCCGCGAGGGCTACACCGAGCTGGCCGAGGACGACTTCTCGCGCGTCGCCTCGGCGACAGCGGCGGTCGTGGCCGAGTTCACCCGGGACGGCTCGGGCCTCTGGACCTTCCACTCGGTGCTCCGGGGCTTCGACGGCGACCCGGGCACCTTCGCCGCCGAGATGGGCAAGGCCGCGCCCTCGGCGTGAGGCCCCGAAGGATCTGAAACCCCGAGGGCCCCGAAGGCGGGCTCCGAAGGCCCGGTTGAACGAACAGGACCAACGAACAGGACCAGACGAACAGCAGGCCGAACGCCCGGAACGCCCAGGGCAGAACGCCCGGAACGCTCAGGGCAGAACGCCCGGAACGCTCAGGGGTGTCCCGAGCTCCCTGAGCCCGACGGAAACGCGCCGAGGGCGGTGGCCCCGGTCTCCCGGGTCCACCGCCCTCGGCGGTCAATCAGCTGTCACGCGTCCGCGCCAGTGCGCGTGCGAGCGGCTGGGATCAGCTGCAACCGCTGGTCGAGCCGCAGCCCTCGCAGATGTAGCAGGAACCGGCGCGCTGCATCTTCGTCCCGCAGGAGAAGCAGAGCGGGGCGTCGGCGCTGATGCCGAGCTGCATCTCGACCAGTTCGGCCGAGGTGTGCGCGGTCCGCGGCGCCGGCTTCTCGGCTGCCTCCACCGGGGCGGCGACGGCCTTCAGCGGCTCCACGTGCAGCGGGGCGGACTGGGCCAGCGACTCGGTGTGCAGGTCCTCGTCCTCCTCGGTCGGCTCGTAGGAGCCGGTGTCGAGGTGACGCTGACGCTCCTCGGCGGAGTGGATGCCGAGGGCCGAGCGGGTCTCGAAGGGCAGGAAGTCGAGCGCCAGGCGACGGAAGATGTAGTCGACGATCGACTGCGCCATCCGCACGTCCGGGTCGTCCGTCATGCCGGCCGGCTCGAAGCGCATGTTGGTGAACTTCGAGACGTACGTCTCCAGCGGGACGCCGTACTGCAGACCGACCGAGACGGCGATGGAGAAGGCGTCCATCATGCCGGCGAGGGTGGAGCCCTGCTTCGACATCTTCAGGAAGACCTCGCCGAGACCGTCGTCCGGGTAGGAGTTGGCGGTCATGTAACCCTCGGCGCCACCGACCGTGAAGGAGGTGGTGATGCCCGGACGGCCCTTGGGCAGACGCTTGCGGACCGGGCGGTACTCGACGACCTTCTCGACCGCGGTACGGATGGTCTCCTCGGCCTTGGCGGTGACCGCCTCCTTCTCCTTGGTCTTGGCGGAGAGGGGCTGGCCGACCTTGCAGTTGTCGCGGTAGATGGCGAGCGCCTTGACGCCCATCTTCCACGCCTCGAAGTAGACCTCTTCGACGTCCTCGACCGTGGCCGTCTCCGGCAGGTTCACGGTCTTGGAGAGCGCGCCGGAGATCCACGGCTGGATGGCCGCCATCATCCGGACGTGGCCCATGGCCGAGATGGAACGCTCACCCATGGCGCAGTCGAAGACCTCGTAGTGGTCGGTCTTCAGGGCCGGGGCGTCGATGACGTTCCCGTTCTCCGCGATGTGGGCGACGATCGCCTCGATCTGCTCCGGCTGGTAGCCGAGGCGGCGCAGCGCCTGCGGCACGGTGCCGTTGACGATCTGCATCGAGCCGCCGCCGACCAGCTTCTTGAACTTGACCAGGGCGAGGTCGGGCTCCAGGCCGGTGGTGTCGCAGGACATCGCCAGACCGATGGTGCCGGTCGGGGCGATGACGGACGCCTGGGCGTTGCGGAATCCGTTCTTCGCGCCGAGGCGGATCACGTCCTGCCAGGCCTCCGTGGCGGCGGCCCAGATCGGCGAGTCCAGGTCGTCCACGTGGACGGCCTTGGTGTTGGCGTCGGCGTGCTGCTGCATGACGCGCTGGTGCGGCTCGGCGTTGCGGGCGTAGCCGTCGTACGGGCCGACGACCGCGGCGAGCTCGGCGGAGCGGCGGTAGGAGGTACCGGTCATCAGCGAGGTGATGGCGCCGGCGAGCGCGCGGCCGCCGTCGCTGTCGTACGCGTGGCCGGTCGCCATCAGCAGGGCACCGAGATTGGCGTAGCCGATGCCGAGCTGGCGGAAGGCGCGGGTGTTCTCGCCGATCTTCTCCGTCGGGAAGTCCGCGAAGCAGATCGAGATGTCCATCGCGGTGATGACCAGCTCGACGACCTTGGCGAAGCGCTCGGACTCGAAGGACTGGTTGCCCTCGCCGTCGTCCTTGAGGAACTTCATGAGGTTCAGCGAGGCGAGGTTGCACGAGGTGTTGTCCAGGTGCATGTACTCGCTGCACGGGTTCGAGCCGTTGATGCGGCCGGACTCCGGGCAGGTGTGCCAGGCGTTGATGGTGTCGTCGTACTGGATGCCCGGGTCGGCGCAGGCCCAGGCCGCCTCGGCCATCTTGCGGAAGAGGGACTTCGCCTCGACCTCTTCGATGACCTCGCCGGTCATGCGGGCACGCAGACCGAAGGTGCCGCCGGACTCCACGGCCTTCATGAACTCGTCGTTCACGCGGACCGAGTTGTTGGCGTTCTGGTACTGGACGGACGTGATGTCGTCGCCGCCCAGGTCCATGTCGAAGCCCGCGTCGCGCAGGGCGCGGATCTTCTCCTCCTCCTTCACCTTGGTCTCGATGAAGTTCTCGATGTCGGGGTGGTCGACGTCGAGGATGACCATCTTGGCCGCGCGGCGGGTGGCGCCACCGGACTTGATGGTTCCGGCGGAGGCGTCGGCACCGCGCATGAAGGAGACCGGGCCGGAGGCGTTGCCGCCGGAGGAGAGGAGCTCCTTGGAGGAGCGGATGCGGGACAGGTTCAGGCCTGCGCCGGAACCGCCCTTGAAGATCATTCCCTCTTCCTTGTACCAGTCGAGGATCGACTCCATGGAGTCGTCGACGGACAGGATGAAGCAGGCGGAGACCTGCTGCGGCTGGGGGGTGCCGACGTTGAACCAGACCGGGGAGTTGAAGCTGAAGATCTGGTGCAGGAGGGCGTACGCCAGCTCGTGCTCGAAGATCTCGGCGTCCTCGGGAGAGGAGAAGTAGCTGTGCTCCTCTCCGGCCTTGCGGTACGTCGTCACGATCCGGTCGATCAGCTGACGCAGACCGGTCTCGCGCTGCGGCGTGCCGACAGCTCCGCGGAAGTACTTGCTGGTGACGATGTTGACCGCGTTCACCGACCAGAAGTCGGGGAACTCGACGCCACGCTGCTCGAAGTTGATCGAGCCGTCGCGCCAGTTGGTCATGACGACGTCACGGGACTCCCACGCCACCTCGTCGTACGGATGCACGCCAGGGGTGGTGTGGATGCGCTCGATACGCAGACCCTTGCTCGGCTTGGCTCCCTTGGTGCGGGAACTCCGTGCCGGGCCGCTCGCCGTCTCTGTCATGCCGCCTCCCATATGTGGGCAAAAACGCCCTGAAGTGCCCAGTTCTTCCCGGGGCACGGTGCTGTGTCTGGTGCTCCGGACGCCGCCCTCGGCGCCGGAAGCAGGTCTGTGGACCACCCTGTCGCCGACCGGCAGACCTCAGCCGGAGGGCGTGTACCACTAGTGGGCGGGAACGGAGGGAGCGGGGACCTCAGGGGTCTCCCCGCCCTCTCCGGCGGGAAGCCGCCGTTCGCGCAGTTCCGCGATGGCGGCCTCGAAGTCTTCGAGCGAGTCGAACGCCCGGTACACGGACGCGAAGCGCAGGTACGCGACGAGGTCGAGTTCCCGCAGGGGGCCGAGTATGGCCAGCCCCACGTCGTGGGTCGTCAGCTCGGCGCTCCCGGTGGCGCGCACCGCCTCCTCGACCCGCTGGCCGAGCTTGGCGAGAGCGTCCTCGGTGACCGGCCGCCCCTGGCACGCCTTGCGGACGCCGGAGATGACCTTGGTACGACTGAAGGGCTCGGTCACCCCACTGCGCTTGACGACCATGAGCGAGCAGGTCTCCACCGTGGTGAACCGGCGGGAGCAGTCGGGGCACTGCCGGCGACGCCGGATCGACGTGCCGTCGTCCGTCGTGCGACTGTCGACGACCCTGCTGTCGGGGTGCCTGCAGAAGGGGCAGTGCATGGTTCCCAAGCCTCCTTCACGGCACGAGTAATAAGCCTCACAGCGCCCCGCCGGGGCCCTTCGAAGCAGTCACCAGCATAGGGGATTCCCGGCGCTTGTTCGGACCGGGGACCACAACTTCTGGGCGACCCGGGTCATCCAACCACTAGATCTAGGGTTTTACTCGGTTTCGGCCCCAGGCGTGTCGGACCGGCCCGGGACCCCCGGGCCGCGCACGGCCAAGGCACGAGGGTACGGGAAACGCCCGCACCCCGGGACGCCGGGTGGGGCCCCTCCGGCGTGCCCGCCGGGGGCCGGCGCGGCCTCCCGGGCGACTCTCGCGCACCGTTCCCGGGCGCGCCAAGGGGAGGGCCCCGGGGAGGCCCCGCGGCAACCGCGCGAAAAGTGCGGCGGTACCGTTATGAACCGAATTCGCGAGCCTCCCGCACTCGAGCGCATACACCCGGTCACAAAGGCATGGCAGGCCTTTATTCGTTTTTCACTCGAACGTGTGTTTGGCGCAACCTTTCGAAAGCTACTACCGTTGTCCCAGCCAGGGAGAACATTTCGAGAGGGGCCGATGTGACCACCAGCGCCGACAGTGCCACGATCACTGCCCGGGACCACCGCTCTCCGAGCCGACCTGAGCCGGTGCATGCAATGAATGACTCTGTCACGAACCCGGACGGGCCGGAGCCCCCCAGGGCCGCACGCTCCTTGCCCGGGCGCCCCCCTGGCATCCGGGCGGACAGCTCGGGCCTCACCGACCGGCAGCGGCGGGTCATCGAGGTCATCCGCGACTCGGTGCAGCGCCGGGGGTACCCACCGTCGATGCGGGAGATCGGGCAGGCCGTGGGCCTGTCCAGCACCTCGTCGGTGGCCCACCAGCTCATGGCCCTGGAGCGCAAGGGTTTCCTGCGCAGAGACCCGCACCGCCCGCGGGCGTACGAAGTCCGGGGTTCGGACCAGCCCACCTCGCAGCAGACGGACACGACCGGCAAGCCCGCCGCCTCGTACGTCCCTCTGGTCGGCCGGATCGCGGCCGGTGGTCCGATCCTCGCCGAGGAGTCGGTGGAGGACGTCTTCCCGCTCCCGCGCCAACTGGTCGGTGACGGCGAGCTGTTCGTGCTGAAGGTCGTCGGAGACTCCATGATCGAAGCCGCGATCTGCGACGGCGACTGGGTCACTGTACGCCGCCAGCCCGTCGCCGAGAACGGCGACATCGTCGCCGCCATGCTGGAGGGCGAGGCCACGGTCAAGCGGTTCCGCCGCGAGGACGGCCATGTGTGGCTGCTCCCGCACAACGCCGCGTACCAGCCGATCCCCGGTGACGAGGCGACCATTCTCGGCAAGGTCGTGGCGGTGCTGCGGCGCGTTTGAGCCGCAGCGCGGCAGACCCACCCCCGGAAGACCCGACCCTGGCGCGCGGAGCCCCGGTGACCGGCCCCGAAGACGTAGGGGCGGCCCACCGGGGCTCCGTGCTGCCCGCGCAGGGCCCCGTGAGCGGAACGGGGCTCGGGGCTCGGGCTGGTCGCGCGCGGCTCGGGGTGCTCCGTGAGCGATCGGCGCGCGGCCCCGAGCCGGGTGGTCAGCGCCCCTCGGCCTTCGCCGCCGCGTCGATCGCCGCCAGGGACCGGCGGGCCTGGTTGCGGTCCGTGGTGTACCAGAAGTCGGGCAGCGAGGCCCGCAGGTAGCTGCCGTACCGGGCGTTCGCGAGACGGGGGTCCAGGACCGCCACGACGCCCTTGTCGCCGGTGGCCCGGACGAGCCGGCCCGCACCCTGCGCCATCAGCAGGGCGGCGTGGGTGGCGGAGACCGCCATGAAGCCGTTCCCGCCCGCCTGCTCGACCGCCTTCGCGCGGGCACTCATCAGCGGGTCGTCGGGCCGGGGGAAGGGGATGCGGTCCATGACCACCAGCTGGCAGCTCGCGCCCGGCACGTCGACGCCCTGCCAGAGCGACAGGGTGCCGAAGAGGCAGGTCTCCGGGTCGGCAGCGAAGTTCTTGATCAGCTCGCCGAGGGTTTCCTCCCCCTGGAGCAGGATCGGCTTCTCCAGCCGCTCCCGCAGCGCCTCCGCCGCCGCCTGCGCCGCACGCATCGACGAGAACAGCCCGAGCGTGCGCCCGCCCGCTGCCTCCATCAGCTCGGCCAGCTCGTCCAGCATGTCGGTGCGCGACCCCTCCCGGCCGGGGGTGGCCAGGTGGCGGGCGACGTAGAGGATTCCCTGCTTCGGGTAGTCGAAGGGAGAGCCGACGTCGAGCCCCTTCCACTGCGGGACGTCCTCCCCCGCGGTGCCCTCGGGGGCGAGGCCCAGGGAGGCCCCGACGCCGTTGAAGTCCCCGCCGAGCTTCAGCGTGGCCGAGGTGAGCACCACCGAGCGTTCGGCGAAGAGCTTCTCGCGCAGCAGCCCGGAGACGGAAAGCGGGGCCACCCGCACGGACGCGCCGAACCGGTCGTGCCGTTCGTACCAGACGACGTCCCATTCGGAGTGCTGGGTGATCCGCTCGGCCACCGCGTGGACCGACTCCACGGAGGCCATCGCCTGCTTGCGCACCGCGTCCTCGTCCGTGACGGACTTGTCCCGGGTGGCGCCGAGCGCGGAGATCACCGTGCGGGCGGCGTCGCGCAGCGCCATCAGCGCGTGGTCGAGATCCTCCGGGACCTCTTCGAGCCGGCCGGGCAGGGCCAGCTCCATGACCCGCTCGAACCCCTCGGACGCGGTCTGGAGCGCGTCGGCCGCCTTCTCGTTGACCAGTCTGGCGGCGCGGCGCACCGCGCGGTTGACCTGGCCTGGCGTGAGCTCGCCGGTCGCCACGCCGGTGACCCGAGAGACCAGCTCGTGCGCCTCGTCGACGATGAGCACCTCGTGCGACGGGAGCACCGGTGCGCCTTCGATGGCGTCGATGGCGAGCAGGGCGTGGTTGGTGACCACGACGTCGGCCAGCTTCGCCCGCTCCCGGGCGGACTCCGCGAAGCACTCGGCGCCGTACGCGCACTTCGACGCCCCCAGGCACTCCCGGGAGGAGACGGAGACCTGGGCCCAGGCGCGGTCCGAGACACCGGGGGTCAGGTCGTCGCGGTCGCCGGACTCGGTCTCGTCGGACCAGTCCCGCAACCGGAGCAGGTCCTGGCCCAGCTTGCTGGACGGCGCCGCCGCCTCGAACTGGTCGAAGAGCCCCTCCTCCTCGTCCTGCGGCATGCCCTCGTGGAGGCGGTGCAGGCAGAGGTAGTTGGAGCGGCCCTTGAGCATCGCGTACTGGGGGCGGCGGCGCAGCAGCGGGTGCAGCGCCTCCACGGTGCGCGGCAGGTCACGTTCCACGAGCTGGCGCTGGAGGGCGAGCGTGGCCGTCGCGACCACGACCCGCTCCCCGTGCGCCAGCGCGGGAACGAGATAGCCGAGGGACTTGCCCGTGCCCGTGCCGGCCTGGACGAGGAGGTGGGAGTTGTCGTCCACGGCCCCGGCGACGGCCTCGGCCATCGCGGCCTGGCCGGGCCGTTCCGCACCGCCGACGGCGGAGACGGCGGCGTGGAGGAGCTCGGTGAGGGATGGCTTCGTCATAGCCGCACCAGCCTACGGCGCGGCAGTGACAGCGGCGGTCACTCCAGGACGGATCGACGGATCGCTCCAGGTCGGATCCGGCCGATCTTTTCAGGCCGGGTCCGGCGGATCACTCCTGGACGGATCCGGCGATGTGCAGCGGATTCGGGACGAGGCCGTGGACGGCCGCGTGCGGGCGGTCCGGGCGGTCCCGGTAACCGTCCACCAACAGGCGGTTGCGATTGAGACAGAGGCGCTCGATCTCCGGCGTCAGCATGTCGAACATCTCGAACCGGTCCTTGAGCTCGGGAAACCGGGCGTGGTGGCGCAGCACCTCGGCCCGGACGAGTGACCAGAATTCGCCCTCGGGAACCCCCAGCTGCTCGTCGCAGAGCGGCGACAGATAGCGGAAGACGCCGACGAAGAGCCCGGAATGGATGAACTGGGTGAGGAAGGAGGGTTCCTCGGTCAGCAGGACGGCGCGCACGTCCGCGGGCATGGTGGCGTGCTCGGGCAGCGGGTGCGCGCTGATGTTGACGTCGTCGACGAAGTCCTTGATCGCGAGCCGCACGGGTACGTCCCGTTCGTCGAAGACCACGATGGCGTTCTCGCCGTGCGGAGAGAACACGGTCCCGTACCGGTAGAGGAAGTGCAGGAGCGGCGGGAGCAGGGCGGCGAAGAGGCGGACCAGCCAGTCGCGGGGGGACAGCCCGGAGCGTTCGACCAGTTCGGCGGTGAAGGCGCGGCCGTCGGGGTCGGTGTGCAGCAGGGAGGCGAGGGTGCGGGCCCGCTCCCCCGCCGCCAGCCTCGGCGGCAGCGGCTCGCGCCAGATCGCGCCGAGGATCTCCTTGAACTGGTAGGGCACTTCGGGCAACCGGTCGTAGAGCGGGTGTTCCACCGCCACGGAGGCGACCTCGCCGAGCAGGATCACCGCGCAGGTGTCGCGCAGGAAGGGGTCGGTGTCGCACAGCCCCTGCACCCAGCCGGTGACGGCGGGGGCGGCGAGGGTGCGCTCGGTCGGCAGGCCGCGCCAGACGAGGGTGTTGAGGATCGACAGGGGGAGCTTCACCGTGAAGCGCTCGGGGCGCCCCACGTTGGCGAAGGTCCGGATGGACTGCTGCGGCAGCCGCAGGTCGCCGTCGTCGTGCAGGGGGACGATGTCGTCCGCGGCGATGGCGGGCGCGTAGAGCGGCACGATCCACTCGTCCCACTGCCAGGGGTGGACCGGCAGGTAGTGGTACGCGCGCGGGTCGAGCCCGCGGTCCGCGAGCCGGGCCTCGAAGGCGTCCCGTACGGAGGGGTCGAGCTCGCGGGCGTACAGCCGGTCGGGGGTGGCGAGCTCGGGTACGCCCCGGTAGCCGGCGATCCGGGTGCTGACGGCGATCCACGGCAGGGTGGTGGCGGCGCGCGCCTCCGGGGTGAAGCGGGCGGCGTCCCCTGCGGAGAATCCGAGGCGGCCCTTGTTGGCGACGAGCCAGGGGTGGCCGGTCTGGTGGCCTTCGAGCTCGGCGTAGCCGAGGTCGGCGAGTTCGGCCGCGCCGAGCGCGGTGTGGGCGAGGTGCGCGTCGGAGGCCAGGGTGCTGGTGAGTTCGCGGACGAGGTGTCCGAGGGTGGCGCCGTCCAGGCCGAGGAGACCCCGGGCGCGGGTGAGGAAGAGCAGCGGATCGCGGAACGGCCGCCCCTGCGGCGGGGCGCCCCCGTAACCGTTACCGTCGTCGTCCCCGTCGCCGTTCTCCGGCCGGGGTGTCTCGCGGACCGAGGCGGGGTCGACGCGCCAGCTGCCGTACACCCCGCGGCGGGCCCGGAAGGCGAGGGTGGCGCCGTCGTCGAGGAGCAGGGCGTACGGTTCGCCGGTGCCGTCCGTGGTGATCGGCGGCTGCTGCGGGAGCGGCGTGAGGATCTCCTCGTACGCGAACTCGCCGAGCATCTTCGCGAGCAGCTGGGCCGTGACCCGGTCCCAGACGGCTCTGTTCAGTTCCGGGCGGGCCGGGAGCTGCGGGCGCCCCGCCGGTTCAGGGCTCACGGGATATTTCTGCACGGGGACTCCTCGGGACGGAACCGATGGGGTTCGAGCGGTGTGCGTGCTTCGGCGCGTTCTTCACAGGTGGTCTCGGTGGGCTCGGTCGCGGACCATCAGGGCGGCCTTCTTCTCGGGCAGTTCGAGTTCGGCGGAGAAACGGAATCCGGCGCTCAGAAAGGCCGAGACGGAAGGGGTGTTGCGCAGGTCGGGTTCCGCCACGACGCGTGCGCAGGAGGGGCGGTGGTCGAACACGAGGTCGGCCACCGTTCGCAGCAGGGTGGTGCCGACCCGCCGGCCCCGGTCGGTGACCTGGCCGATCAGCAGGTGTACCCCGGTGTCGTGGGGGCGGGCGGGGTAGTGGCGGGCGAGTGGGTCGAGGTCGGCGCGGTAGATCTCCCAGTAGCTCATCGCCTTGCCGTCGAGCACGCCGAGGCACGGGACGCTCCGCCCGTCGCCTTCGAGTTGCCCGGCGAGATGGCGGGCGGTGACCTCCTCGGGCCCGGCGAGCTCCCAGAAGGCGGCGACGGCCGGATCGTTCATCCAGCGGGTGACGACGGCGAGGTCGCGTTCGAGGCGTACGGGGACGAGCTGGAAGATCCCGGCGGACGTGGTGACGGGGCGCCAGCTGCCGGGCGCGTCCAGCAGCGCCGAGGCGGCGGGACCGTCGGCCGGCGCGGTGTCCGCGGCGAACAGGGCGAGCAGTTCCTCGGTCAGACGCAGGTCCAGGGTGTCCTCGACGGCGGTGGCCGGGGCGCGCCCGCGGTCCTCGGTGCCGGTGGTCCGGGCGTCCTCTGCTCCCGTCATCCTGGGATCTTGTCCGTCGGCGGCCTTCCGTGAAACCGGTCCGGCCGCCCGGTTCCCGGGCGTGTCGGCGGATGGCACAGCGGCGTTCTCCTCTCCTGGGTACCGGCGATCCCGGTGCCCCGCGGCCTCTCGGGAACCAGCGGGAGTCCCGGCCCGGGCTTCGGGCCGGGACTCCCCGGTCGGCGGGCGGGCGGGGACCCGGGCCTGGCCCCGTGGGTGCCGTGCGGTCAGGAATGCAGCGGGTTGGTGATGGTGACGTACACGGACTGGGTGTCGACGGGGCCGACGAGTTCGTCCATGCCGTTCAGCCGGGTCAGCAGGTTCGCCTTGCAGCGCAGCCGGGTGGTCTCCAGGAGGTACGCGGGAAGGGGCGAGCCCATCGGCGCGGCGGAACGCAGGAAGCGGCGGAACGCGTCGAGCAGCAGGCGTTCGTCGGCGAGGTGCTGGGAGCCGAAGGCGCCGATCAGCCCGAGGACGTTGTTGATGCCGAGGTAGTAGGCGAACCGCTCGTCGGTGACGGCGTCGGAGACGAAGGTGTCGCTCTCGGTCCCGATGCCGGGCAGCCGGCGGTCGAGCGCGTCCCGGTGGGACTCGCGGAAGTAGTACCCCTGGTTGTCGCGGTACCGGCCGCCCACGGGCCAGCCGTCCGCGTCGAGCACCACGAGGGTGTTCTGCTGGTGGGCCTCGAGCGCCACCCCGGCGGTCGCGTCGAGCCAGAGGACGGGGCGTACGACGCGGTCGAGGTAGCGCAGGAACCACTCCGCGCAGACGGCGCCGATGGTGCGTCCGGTGCGCTCGGCGAGCCGGGAGACCGTCTCCGCCAGGCGTGAGCGCATCGCGGTGCGGCCGCGCCGGGGCCGCACGGCGGTGAGGCCCGCGACGCAGAGGGCGTCGTCGTGCGGGCCGAAGGGGTTGTTCCGCAGGACCACGTCGAGCCCCTGGACCGGGCTGCCGTCCTTGGTGTCGACGGCGAGCCAGGCCGGGTCGCGGACGATGTCGAACCCGGGGTGGGCCCGGCGCCATTCGGCGGACAGGCCGCCGCTGAGGAGCCGGTGCACCTCCGCTCCCCGGTGGAGCTCCTTGCGGAGGTTCTCCCGGCGGGAGTTGGTGATGCGTACGCCCAGCGAGAGCTTGAGCATGACACCCGCGCCCGGCCGGTAGACGGTCCGCACCGAGGAGGTGGGGTGCCAGCGTCCGCCCGCCTCGCCGAGGTCGTGCAGGAGGCCCGCGTCGAGGAGTTCGGTGACCTCGGTGCGGCGTCGCAGCTCCTCGGCCTGCCAGGGGTGGACCGGCAGGGCGACCGTGCCCTCGGGGAGGCGCAGCCCCTCGGTGTGCGGGGCGAGGAGTTCCTCGGCGGTGACCGGGCGGCCGTCGCGGGTCCAGGCGGAGTCGGTGGCGAGCACGCAGCGGTCGACGGCCATCCAGTGGAGCGGGAAGCTGCCGTGGAGTTCGGGCGAGTAGAGCCGGGCCTCCGACTCCGAGAGCCCCTCGCGGCTCTTGGGCGTGGGGTGGAGCGGGTGTCCGTGCAGCAGGGACTGTTCGGCGGCGAGGAAGGGGTCGGTGCCGGGGGGCTCCTCGGGCGTGCGGCGCCGCTGGGTGAGGAATCCGGTGGTGTGGCGTACGGAGTCGGCGACCCGGCCCACGAGTTCGGCGGCGGCGTGCCGGTCGCCCTCGCGGCAGAGCAGGGCGGCGACGGTGACCGCGTCGGCGGACGGGGATCCCGCGGGGGCGCCTTCGAGGGCGGGCGGTCCGAAGCGGTGGTGCCCGGTGGGCGACCAGTACAGGACCGGCACGAGGAGGGCGGTGCCGCTGGCGGGGAGGGGGATGCGCAGGGTGTCCCGCTCGGGGCGGGGCAGGTCCATCTCCCGCGCCCAGCAGCGCAGCAGGCTCTCGGCACCCGCGACGTCGGCCGCGCGGTACGGGTCCGGATCGTCCAGCGGATCCGCGTACGAGGCCGGGGCGCTCTCGTCCTCGTGGTGGCCGGCCTTCTGGCGGGGAACGGTCGTCGCCTCGGCCGTACGCGGGCCGAGCGGCGCTTCCTGCCCTCGGAGCTGGCTGGTGAGAGGGGTGTCGGCCTCGGGCGCGGGGGTGGGGTTCACGGCTTCTTCCTTGTGAGGGGTTGCGGGGTCAGCGGAGCGACCCGGCAGCGGCCCGCCGGTGCGGCGAGCCTTCTGCGGCTTGCAGCGCGTCGGCGAGGCGGTCGAGGACCGCCGTCGCCTGTTCGTCGGTGAGGGTGAGGGGCGGCAGCAGCCGGATGACGGCGTCGTGGCGCCCGCCGAGTTCGACGATGAGGCCGCGGCGAAGGCATTCCTGCTGCACGGCGACGGCGAAGCCCGGGTCGGGCGGGGGTGGGCCGCCGTCCTGCTCGGGAGCGGCCTCGGGGTCGACGAGTTCGACGCCGATCATCAGGCCGCGCCCCCGGACGTGCCCGATCGCGGGGTGGTGCGCGGCCAGCTCGCGGAGCCGGCCGAGCATGCGTTCGCCGAGCTCGCCGGCGCGTTCGGCCAGGCCGTTCTCACGGACGTACGCGAGGGTGGCCGCGCCCGCCGCCATGGCGAGCTGGTTGCCGCGGAAGGTGCCGGCGTGGGCGCCGGGCTGCCAGAGGTCGAGGGAGGAGCGGTAGACGATCACGGCGAGGGGCAGCGAGCCGCCGATCGCCTTGGAGAGCACCATCACGTCGGGGACCACCCCGCTGTGCTCGACCGCCCAGAAGCGGCCGGTCCTGCCGACGCCGGTCTGCACCTCGTCGGCGATCAGCGGGATGGACCGGTCGGCCGTGATCCGGCGCATCCGGCGCATCCAGGCGTCGGGGGCGGGGTTGACCCCGCCCTCGCCCTGCACGGGTTCGAGGATCATGCCTGCCGGGGCGGGGACCCCGCCCTTGGGGTCGTCCAGTAGGTGCTGGGTCCAGTGGGCGGCGATCTCGGCTCCCCGGTCCCCGCCGATCCCGAAGGGGCAGCGGTAGTCCTGCGGGAAGGGCAGGCGCGTGACGCGCACCTCCTGGGCGCCGCCGGACGCGTCGAGCGCCCCGGAGGTCATGCCGTGGTAGGCGCCGGTGAAGGCGAGCAGTCCGGTGCGGCCGGTGGCCGCGCGCACCAGCTTGAACGCGGCCTCGACGGCGTCGGTTCCGGCGGGTCCGCAGAACTGGATGCGGGCGTCGCGGGCCAGTTCGCCCGGGAGCGTGGCGAACAGTTCGGTGGTGAAGGCGTCCTTCACGGGGGTGGCGAGGTCGAGGACGTGCAGCGGCGCACCGGAGTCGATGACCTTGCGGATGGCCTCCAGCACCACGGGGTGGTTGTGGCCGAGCGCCAGGGTGCCCGCGCCGGAGAGGCAGTCGAGGTATCTGCGGCCGTCGGCTCCCTCGATGGTCAGCCCGCGTGCCCGCACGGGCACGATCGGCAGGGAGCGCGCGTAGGTGCGCGCCGCCGACTCGCGCAGCGACTGGCGGCGCAGGATGCCCTCGTGCGCCGCGGACAGGGCCGCCGGTGCTGATTCGGTCACGGCCACGGCTGTTGATCCTCCTGCGTTCACGGTTGCGTTGCACGTCGTTGCGTCGTCCCGGAGTACGTTCTCCCGGCGACAGAGTGCGCGGGTGAACTCCGAGCGTGAGTCCCCCGTACGGACCAACGAGCCGGCGGGCCGGGGATCACGGGTAAATCGGAAGATCCTTGCGGGCGGCGGAACCCGACGGAGCGGAACCACGGACCTGCCCGGCGCGGTCTTCGACAGCACCGGCATAGTAGAGGCCGCTCAGCATAGGGCCGTTGCCCAACCGGGCGCCGGGGAAGGGGCATTCACGACCCGTCCCGGCCCGTGCGGCGCGGAGCCGTATGCCCGGCAGGCAGGGCGCACCGGGGCGACCGGGGTGCCGTACGCAGCGACGAACGACGAAGTCCCAGGGGGATCACCAGATGCGACCCATTCACCCGATCGATGCCGCCCGGAACGGGAGGGGCGGGCGCCGCAGGTCCTCGTCCGTGCTGGCCGCCGCCGCCCTCGCGACGGCACTCGCCCTCACGGCGACCGCCTGCGGCCCCGAGGACGACGGTGCGGCCAAGGAGCCCACCGGCTCGGCCACCGCCTCCTCGGACGGGAAGATCGTCATCCCGGACGAGTTGAAGGACCGGCTCAAGGCGCACGGGATCGATCTCGACAAGTGGCGGAACGGCGAGTGGAAGAACTGGGACAAGGACCAGTGGCTCCGTGAGGCGAAGGACTACGTCAACCCGATCATCGAGAACCTCTGGAACCCGGAGCGGATGCGGGAGGCCGACCCCGCCCCGGAGCAGCCCGTCGCCGACGACATCTCCGGCGACGAGGGGGTGACCGATCCGACGCCCGCCGTCCGGGAGGCCGTCGAGGCGCACACCCCGTACCACGACAGCGTGCCGGAGAGCGGCAAGCTGCTGTTCGACGGTCCCGAGGGCTCGATGGTCTGCTCCGCCACCGTGGTGAAGGACCCGGCGCACCCCGGCAAGTCGAACCTGGTGTGGACCGCCGGGCACTGCGTGCACGCGGGCAAGGAGGGCGGCTGGTACCGCAACATCGCCTTCGTCCCCGGGTACAACGACAGCGGCATGGAGACGGCGAAGCTGGAGACGGCGTCGAAGGAGGAGATCGCTCCGTACGGCGTGTGGTGGAGCGACTGGGCCTCCACCTCGGACCAGTGGATCGCGCAGGGCGCCTCCACCGGTGGCCAGGGCGCCCCGTACGACTTCGCGGTGCTGCACGTGACGCCGGAGACGGGGGCGACGGGCAAGTCGCTGGAGGAGACGGTGGGCTCGGCGCTGGCGGTCGACTTCGACGCGCCCGCGGTCTCCGGGATCTCCTCGTTGACGGCGACCGGCTACCCCGCCGCTCCCCCGTACGACGGGCAGAAGGCGTTCCAGTGCGACGACACCCCGGGCCGGCTCTCGGTCTTCCAGGACCAGCCCACGATGTACCGCATCGGCTGCACGATGACCGGCGGCGCCTCGGGCGGCGGCTGGGTCGGCGAGGGCGCCGACGGCAAGCCCGCCCTGTTCTCGAACACCTCGATCGGCCCGGTCACGGCGGGCTGGCTCGCGGGACCGCGCCTGGGCAAGGAGGCGAAGGCGGTCTACGACGGGGTGAGCCAAAAGTACGCGGGGCAGTGACCGCGGTGACGCTCACGCCGGAGGCCCGGCCGTTCCCCCTCGGGGGAGCGGCCGGGCCTCCGGTGCGTGCGGGTGCGGTGCCCGGTCAGTGGGCCGCGGTCAGTGGGCCGCGAGGACGAACACCGCGAGTTCCGCGGCGAGTTCCTCGTGGACCCGTGCCTTGAGCAGGGTGCCCTCCGCGGTGTGTTCCTCGGAGATCACCTCGCCGTCGGCGTGCACCCGCGACACCAGGGCGCCCTGGATGTACGGGACCAGGGCCTCGATCTCCACGGACGGCCGGGGCAGCTCGGCGTCGATCAGCGCGAGCAGCTCGTCGATCCCGGCGCCGGTACGGGCCGAGACGGCGATGGCGTGCCGCTCGGCGCGCATCAGCCGTGCGAGGACGAGCGGGTCGGCCGCGTCCGCCTTGTTGATCACGACGATCTCGGGGACGTCGGTGGCGCCGACCTCCCGGATCACCTCGCGGACGGCGGCGAGCTGCTCCTCCGGGACGGGGTGCGAGCCGTCCACCACGTGCAGGATCAGGTCGGAGTCGCCGACCTCCTCCATGGTGGAGCGGAACGCCTCGACCAGGTGGTGCGGCAGGTGGCGTACGAACCCGACGGTGTCGGCCAGGGTGTAGCCCCGGCCGCTGGGCGTCTCGGCCCGGCGGACGGTCGGGTCCAGGGTGGCGAACAGGGCGTTCTCCACCAGGACGCCGGCTCCGGTCAGCCGGTTGAGCAGGGAGGACTTGCCGGCGTTGGTGTAACCGGCGATGGCCACCGAGGGCACCTTGTTGCGCTTGCGCTCCTGCCGCTTGATCTCGCGGCCGGTCTTCATCTCCGCGATCTCCCGGCGCATCTTCGCCATCTTCTCGCGGATCCGACGCCGGTCGGTCTCGATCTTGGTCTCACCGGGACCACGCGTGGCCATGCCGCCACCGCCGCTGGAGCCACCGCCACCCATCTGCCGGGAGAGCGACTGACCCCAGCCTCGCAGGCGCGGCAGCATGTACTGCATCTGCGCCAGGGAAACCTGCGCCTTGCCCTCGCGGGACTTGGCGTGCTGGGCGAAGATGTCGAGGATCAGCGCGGTCCGGTCGACCACCTTGACCTTGACGACGTCTTCGAGGTGGATGAGCTGGCCGGGGCTGAGCTCACCGTCGCAGACGACGGTGTCGGCGCCGGATTCGAGCACGATGTCGCGCAGCTCCAGCGCCTTGCCCGAGCCGATGTAGGTGGCCGGGTCCGGCTTGTCGCGGCGCTGGTAGACGGCGTCGAGCACCTGGGCGCCCGCCGTCTCGGCGAGCGCGGCCAGCTCCGCGAGGGAGATCTCCGCGTCGTGCACGGTCCCGGAGGTCCACACGCCGACGAGCACCACACGCTCCAGACGGAGCTGCCGGTACTCGACCTCGGTGACGTCCTCGAGCTCGGTGGAGAGGCCGGCCACGCGTCGCAGCGCGGCACGCTCGGAGCGGTCGAACTGGTCGCCGTCCCGCTCTCCGTCGATCTCGTGGCTCCAGGCGACGTCCTCTTCCATCAGGGCGTCGGCCCGAAGGCTCTCGGTGGCACGTGCGGAGGCGGACTCCGTGGCGCTCTGCGCGTCCTGCGCGTCCTGGGGAAGGGAAGAAGAGGAGGTCATTGGATCCTTACGCCGAAGATTTCTCGTGGTGACAGTCACAACGCGTCACGTCCCCGGATGATTCCCGAAGGAATGCGCCGGGCCCGGCCGCGTTGCCGACCCCTGATAGTGGCATGCGCCCGCCGGGCCCGTCATGCGGGTTTCCCCGTGGCGCCTCGGACCGGCGCCGCCGGCCGGCGGGTCGGCCGGGCCGTCCTCGGGGCCGTGTGCGAAGCAGGCTTCGGGGCCGTCGTCGGAGCCGGCTTCGGAGCTGCCGTCGGGGCCGCCTTCGGGGCGGCACCGCGCCAGTCCGGGTGACCGGGCATCGCGGGGGTCTTCGCCCCGTACAGCCAGCCGTCCAGGAACCCCGAGAGATCGCGTCCGGCCGTGCGCGAGGCGAGCCGCACGAAGTCGGCCGTGGTGGCGGACTCGTCGCGGTGCCCGCGCACCCACGCGCGCTCCAGCCGGTCGAAGGCCTCGGCGCCGATCTCCTGGCGCAGCGCGTAGAGGACGAGGGCGCTGCCGTCGTAGACCACCGGCTGGAACAGGTCGAGCTTGTGCCCGGCGGTCGGCGGGGCGGGGCGGGCCGGGGGCCCGCCGGCCGCGCGCCAGCCGTCGGACTGGGTGTACGCGTTCCGCATGCGCCGCTCCAGGGTGGGGCCGCCCCGCTCCGCGGCGTAACGGGCCTCGTACCAGCTCGCGTGCCCCTCGTTGAGCCAGAGGTCGGACCAGGACGCAGGGGAGACGCTGTCGCCGAACCACTGGTGCGCCAGCTCGTGGACCATCACCGAGTCGACGTACCACTCGGGGTGCGTGTTCCCGGTGAAGAGGCGGCGTTCGAAGAGCGACAGGGTCTGGGTCTCCAGCTCGAAGCCGGTGACCGAGTCGGCCACCAGCAACCCGTACGTCTCGAAGGGGTACGGGCCGACCTGCCGCTCCATCCACTCCAGCTGGCCGGGGGTCCTGCTCAGCCAGGGTTCCAGGACCGCCGCGTCGGCCGCCGGGACGACGTCGCGCAGCGGCAGGCCGCCGGGGCCGTCGCGGTGCAGGACCTCGGAGGTGCCGAGGGAGACCTGGGCGAGCTCGGTGGCCATCGGGTGCTCGGTGCGGAAGGTCCTGGTCACCGTGGTGCCCCGGTGGCGCTCCCCGGCCGGCAGTCCGTTGGCGACGGCCGTGAGCCGCTCGGGGGTGGTGATCCGGAAGGTGAAGTACGCCTTGTCGGCCGGGTGGTCGTTGCAGGGGAAGACCCGGTGCGCGGCGTCGGCCTGTCCGGCGAGGGCGAGGCCGTCGCCGGTGCGGACCCACCCGCCGCTGTCCGCGCCCTGCTCGGGGTCGCTGGTGTGCCGGACGGTGATGCGCACCGGCACCCCGGCGGGCAGCGGCGCGACCGGGGTGACGACGAGGTCCTCGTCCGCTCCGGTGAACCGGGCGGCCAGCCCGTTGACCGCGACCGAGTGGACCTCTCCCCGGGCGAAGTCGAGGTTGATCCGGTCCAGGGGTTCGGTGGTGCGTGCCCTGATGACGGTGACGGCTTCCAGCGGGTCGGTGTTGCGGCCGTCGTAGTCGAGGGCGATGTCGTACGAGAGGACGTCGTAGCCGGGGTTGCCGAGTGTCGGGAAGAGCCGGTCCCCGATTCCGAGGGGGCCGCCTCCTGGGGGAGCGGGCGGTGCGGCGGCGATCAGGCCGGCCGACGCGGCGGCCAGCAGGACGGTGCGCAGGCGGCGGGAGGTGGGCGGCATGGATCACCGCTATCAGCGGCGTTCCCTCCGCCGGGGGACGCCGCGCGGTCGGGCCACCCGAACGAGGTGGCCACCGGGCCCGCCCGGCGGCGGGGCCGCCCTGCCTCCGCCCGCCTGCCCTTCGTCCGACGGCCCGTCAGGCGCGACTGACGTCGTAGACCCCGGCGACGTCCCGCATGGCCCGCACCAGGGCGGGCAGCCCGTGCGCGTCGGTGAGCTGCAACGTGTAGGTGTGGCGCACCCGTTGCTCGCTGGGCGGCTCGACGGTGGCGGCGACGATGGCCGCGTCGGCGGTCGCGATCGCCTCGGTGAGGTCGGCGAGGAGCCGGGGGCGCCCGAAGGATTCCGCGACCAGGGTGACCAGGCATTCGGGCGCGCCGTCGCCCGCGCCCTGGGCGCCCGGGGCCTGCGGGGAGTGCGCCGGGGGCCGGCCGGGTCCATCGGTGTCCCCGCCGCCCGACTCCGCCCCGGCCGGGCCGCCGGTGTACGGGCCGTCGGTGTACGGGGCGTACCGCGCGTCCTCGGCGTCCTGCGAGGCGGCGTCCTCCGGGTGGGCGTCGAACCAGCCGGCGATGGCGATGCGCGCGGCGGGGGTACGGGCGTGGTCGAGCCACTCGCGGGAGGGGCCGGAGACGGTGTCGCGGGCGAGCAGGAGTTGCACGGTGTCGCCGTCCCCCAGGGCGGTGGCCAGCGTCGCGAGGCGGCCGTTGACCCGCGCGCCGATACAGCGGTGCGCCCCGTCGGCGTACTGTGCGTAGGCGGCGTCCACGCAGCTGGCGCCGGCCGGGAGCACGAGGGTGCGGCCGTCGGTGCGGAAGACGGTGATCTCGCGGTCCTCGGCGAGGTCGGCGCGGAGCGTGCTCCAGAAGGTGTCCGGGTCGGGCGCGGACTCCTGCCAGTCGAGCAGCCGGGAGAGCCATCCGGGCCGGGTGGGGTCGACGCGTTCGCCGTCGGCCGGTTCCTCCCCGGCGGCGGCGCCGGCGTCGGGGGCGTACGGATTGCCGAGGGCGACCACGCCCGCCTCGGCGACCTTGTGCATCCGGTGCGTACGGATGAGGACTTCGGCGACCGCGCCGCCCGGCCCGACGACCGCGGTGTGCAGCGACTGGTACAGGTTGAACTTGGGGGCGGCGACGAAGTCCTTGAACTCGGAGATCACCGGGGTGAAACAGGTGTGGAGTTCACCGAGGACGGCATAGCAGTCAGCGTCCTCGCCGACCAGCACCAGGAGCCGGCCGAAGTCGGTGCCGCGCAGCTCCCCGCGTTTCATCCGGACCCGGTGCACGGAGACGAAGTGGCGTGGCCTGATGAGGACTTCGGCGGAGATGCCGGCCTCGCGCAGGGTGCTGCGGACGTTCTGCGCGATGGTGGCGAGAGGGTTCTGCCCGCTCTCCGACTCGGCGATGAGCGTCTGGGTGTGCGCGTGTTCCTCGGGGTGGAGGATGGCGAAGACGAGGTCCTCCAGCTCGGTCTTCAGGGCCTGCACACCGAGGCGTTCGGCGAGCGGGATGAGGACGTCCCGGGTGACCTTGGCGATCCTCACCTGTTTCTCCGGCCGCATCACGCCGAGGGTGCGCATGTTGTGGAGGCGGTCGGCGAGTTTGATCGACATGACCCGGACGTCGTCGCCGGTGGCGACGAGCATCTTGCGGAAGGTCTCGGGTTCGGCGGCGTCGCCGTAGTCGACCTTCTCCAACTTCGTGACGCCGTCGACGAGATAACTGACCTCCTCGCCGAACTCCTCGCGTACCTGATCCAACGTCACCTCGGTGTCCTCGACCGTGTCGTGAAGCAGAGAGGCCGTCAGAGTCGTTGTCTCGGCGCCGAGTTCGGCGAGGATCAGGGTCACGGCGAGCGGGTGGGTGATGTAGGGCTCGCCGCTCTTGCGCATCTGGCCGCGGTGGGAGGACTCGGCCAGGACGTAGGCGCGGCTCAGGACGGAGAGATCGGCGTCCGGGTGGTGCGCCCGGTGCGCCTCCGCCACGTGGCCGATCGCGTCCGGCAGCCTTCCCCGGGAGACCGGGCCGAGAAGCGCCACCCGGCCGAGTCTGCGCAGATCGATCCGGGGGCGGGAGCGTTTGCGGACGGGGACACCTGGACTGGCGGCCTCTGCACTCATGGGCACCTCCGGCGACGTCGACCGGCGGTGAGAGGCAGACCTTGATGTCCCCGGGCCGGTGCTTGATGCTACCGACCCCACCACGTACGGCAGTCCGCCTCTCGCGCAGCGTGAAGCGGATCACCCGTTCGAGCGAAACGTTGTCGGGTTATCGTCCGAGCACCGATTCGATCCACTCCGCGTCGAGGACCCCTTCGGCGACGATGACGGCGGGGCCGGTCATCTCGATGGCGCCGTGCGGGTGTTCCGTGATCACCAGCGTGCCGCCGGGCAGGTCCACGGTGTACGTGACGGGCGTCCCGGTCACCGCGGGGTCGATGCCGTCCCGGCGGGCCGAGGCGACGGCGACGGCGCAGGCGCCGGTTCCGCAGGAGCGGGTCTCGCCGGAGCCGCGCTCGTGCACCCGCATCGCGACGTGCCGGGTGCCCCGGCGGACGACGAACTCGATGTTGACACCCTCGGGGTACACCGCCGCGGGGCCGTACGCGGGCTCGGCGAACAGGTTCCCGGCGTGCGCCAGGTCATCCACGAAGGCGACGGCGTGCGGGTTGCCCATGTTGACGTTGCGCGCTTCCCAGCTCCGGCCGTCCACCGTGACGGTGACACCCTCGGCGGGCAGCTCCGCGACTCCCATGGAGACGGTGATGTCACCGTTCTTGGCGAGGTGCACCCGCTTGATCCCGCCGCGGGTCGCGATCGCGAGGTCCCCCGCCTCGGCGAGTCCGGCGCGCTGGAGGTGGCGGGCGAAGACGCGCACGCCGTTGCCGCACATCTCGGCGATCGAACCGTCGCCGTTGCGGTAGTCCATGAACCATTCGGCCTCGTCCGCCATGGCGCGGGCCTCGGGGTGGGCGGCGGACCGCACGACGTGCAGCAGCCCGTCCCCGCCGATACCGGCCCTGCGGTCGCAGAGCCGCGCGACGGCGGCCGGGGGCAGGTCGAGGCGGTTGTCCGGGTCCGGAATGATCACGAAGTCGTTCTCGGTGCCGTGACCCTTGAAGAAGGTGATCTGCTCGGTGCTCACAGAGCAACTGTACGGGCGCCGGGGTGCGCGCGATCAGCGCAGGCGGGCCACGCGCCAGACGGCCAGGCCGACGAGGGCGAGGACGAGCACCCCGTAGAGCGCGATCACCCGCCAGTCGGGGCGGGTGCCGGAGCCTCTGGCGGGCAGGCCGGGCCAGGTGTGGCCGACCCGGCGGGCGGCCATCATGCCCCATCCGGCGGCGCAGCCGCTGATCAGGAGGCCGAGCATGGCGACGACGGCCCCGCCGTCGCCGAACTCGAAGGCGAGGGGGAACGCGAACATCAGCGAGCCGATCGCGCCGAGGACCACGATCGGGGCGAGCTGCCAGATCCGCAGCCGGCGGGCCGGCCTGAGCTCGACCTCGACCTCGGGCGTCACGACGCTCTCGTCGGGCAGGTCGGAGTTGAGCCGCTCGGCGGCGAGGCGCCGCTCCGCCGCCTCCTGCTCCGTGTCACGAGGGCCGGCCTCCATCGCCACGCGCCCTCCCAACTCGGACTTCCCTGTATCGATCGATGCTCGATGATGGCACGCCCGCACGGGCGGAAAGGACGCACGGGGCGTCCCGATGCCATCACGTGATCAGAGTGTGACCGCTCGTTCGACCAACGTCAGGGCCCGGTCCGGGAGTTCCTCCCGGTCCAACTCCCCACCGCCGAGCCAGTGGACCCGCGGATCACGGCGGAACCAGGAGTCCTGACGGCGCGCGAAACGCTTGGTGGCGCGCACGGTCTCGGCGCGGGCCTCGTCCTCGGTGCACTCGCCGGCCAGCGCCGCGAGCATCTGCTGGTAGCCGAGCGCACGGGAGGCGGTGAGCCCCTCGCGCAGCCCCTGGGCCTCCAGCGCCCGGACCTCGTCCACCAGGCCCGCCTCCCACATCCGGTCGACGCGCAGGGCGATCCGGGCGTCGAGCTCCGGGCGTTCGACGTCCACTCCGATCTGGAGGGCGTCGTAGACCGGTTCCTCGCCCGGAAGGTTGGCGGTGAACGGCTTGCCGGTGATCTCGATGACTTCGAGGGCGCGGACGATGCGGCGGCCGTTGCTGGGCAGGATCGCCCGGCCGGCGCCGGGGTCGGCGGCGGCGAGCCGCTCGTGGAGGGCGCCGGGGCCGCGTTCGGCCAGTTCCTGTTCGAGCCGGGCGCGCACCTCGGGGTCGGTGCCGGGGAACTCCAGGGCGTCGATGGTGCCCTTCACGTACAGCCCCGAGCCGCCGACCAGGATCGCGGACCGGCCTTCCGAGAGCAGCCGGTCGATCTCCGCGCGGGCGAGGCGCTGGTACTCCGCGACGCTGGCCGTGCGGGTCACGTCCCAGACGTCCAGCAGGTGGTGCGGGACGCCGTCGCGTTCGGGGACGGTGAGTTTCGCGGTGCCGATGTCCATGCCCCGGTACAGCTGCATGGAGTCGGCGTTGACCACCTCGCCGCCGAGCCGCTGGGCGAGGAACACCCCCAGATCGGACTTGCCTGCTGCCGTGGGGCCGACGACGGTGATGACGCGGGGTGCCGGAACTGGGTTTCTCACCGCCCCAGTCTCCCAAACCTCCCGCGCCCCGCCGACCCGACCCCACCATTTGTACGACTGCGCACCTTTTGTTCCTCGCGAGTAAAATCGGCGGCACCGGACAGGAGTGCCGGTGCGGGAGCTGGTTCGGCCCGAGCGACCACGGCACGGAGGGTGACCCATGGGGTTCCTGGACAATCTGAAGGCCCGGCTGGGACCGGCGAAGGAGAAGGTCGGCGACAAGGTCGGGGACCTCGCACAGCAGCACGGGGGCAAGATCGGGCAGGGCCTGGACAAGGCCGCCCGCACGGTCGACGAGAAGACCAAGGGCAAGTACAGCGACAAGATCCAGAACGGCACGCAGAAGGCGAAGGACACGGTGGACCGCCTCGGCCACAAGGACGCGCAGGGCCCGGGCCCGACGACGGGCTTCGACGGCACGGGCGGCACGCCCCCGCCGCCGGCCCACTGAGGCCGGACGACACAGCCGGACGCAACAGCCGCAACAGCCGCAACAGCCGACGGCACGACCGTACGGCGCGCCGGTACGGAAGATCAGAAGGACGGCCGCGGGGCCCGGCTCCGCGGCCGTCACCCGTTTGCGGAGCCCGTACGGGTGACGTGGCGGCCGACGGGAGTGCTTCGGCCCGCGACGGGCTCAGGACCAGGCGGCGACGGTGTAGCCCACTCCGTACGGCGCGTCCTCGTACAGCGGCCGGCCGCGCAGGCCCGCCCCGTCCGCGGCGCCGGCGAGCACCTGCCAGGGGGCCCGCCCCGCCGCCTTCAGGGCGTACGCGAGGGGGGCGTCGATTTCCGCGAGGGCCCGCACGTCCGCCGCGCCCAGGGCCCGCGCGGCGGCGGCGTCGAATCCCTCGGCGCGGGGGTCCAGATAGCCGGGCGCCTTGACCGTGCGGCAGGCACTGCCGTCGCCCATCACCAGCAGGGCCACCCGCTCGGCGCGCTCCGCCAGGCCCCGTCCGGCCTCGGCGCAGCGCTCCGGGGAGAGCGGTTCGCCGACACCGAGCCCTTCCACCGGGGACGCGGTCCAGCCGGCCGCCGCGAGCAGCCAGGCGCCGACGGCGAGCGAGGCGGGCAGCGGACGGGAGGGCGTGCCGTCGTCAGGGGTGGCACCGGCAGAGGTGCCGGTGCCGAGGCGGACGCCGAGGTCGACGCCGAAGCCGCGGAAGTCCCCGGCGGCCCCCGCGGGGAAGGTGCCCCGCTCGCCCTCCGCCGCGGGCCCGACCACGATCAGCAGATCGGGGCGGGCCCGGGCGAGGTCGGCGAGGGCCTCGGCGCAGGCGGCCCGGACCGGGTCGAGCTCGGGGGCGGCCCCGGCGGCGACCTCGGGGACCAGCAGGGGCGGGCAGGGGCTCACGGCGGCGGCGACAAGCATGCCGGTCAGCGTACTGGCCGCTCCCCGGTCGATGAGGGACAGGGCCCGCTCCCCCACCGGTGAGCGGGCCCGGTCGGCGAACCCCGGGCAGGGCCCCGGAGACGGGTCAGTCGCAGCCGCAGCCCGGCGCGGAGCCGGCCGGCAGCGGAGCCGGGGCACCGATGGTGGGCAGGCCCAGCATCACGCCGGCGGGCTTGGCCGCCGCGGCGGCGTTCCGCTTCTCCCAGGCGTCGCCGGACCGGGTGGAGCGCACGGCGAGCGTGGCGCCCTCGGCGAGCAGGTGGTGCGGGGCGGCGTAGGTGATCTCGACGGTCACCACGTCACCGGGGCGCACGGTGCCCTCCGGCTTGGTGAAGTGGACGAGGCGGTTGTCGGGGGCGCGGCCGGAGAGCCGGTGGGTCGAGCCGTCCTTGCGGCCCTCGCCCTCCGCGACCATGACCTCCAGGACGCGTCCGACCTGCTTCTTGTTCTCCTCCCAGGAGATCTCCTCCTGGAGGGCGGAGAGGCGCATGTAGCGCTCCTGCACGATCTCCTTGGGGATCTGCCCGTCCATGTCGGCGGCCGGGGTCCCGGGGCGCTTGGAGTACTGGAAGGTGAAGGCGTTGGCGAAGCGGGCCTCGCGCACCGCGTGCATGGTCTGCTCGAAGTCCTCCTCCGTCTCGCCGGGGAAGCCCACGATGATGTCGGTGGAGATGGCGGCGTCCGGCATCGCGGCGCGCACCTTCTCGATGATGCCGAGGAAGCGTTCCTGCCGGTAGGAGCGGCGCATGGCCTTCAGGATCGAGTCCGAGCCGGACTGCATCGGCATGTGGAGCTGCGGCATCACGTTAGGCGTCTCGGCCATCGCGGCGATCACGTCGTCGGTGAAGTCGCGGGGGTGCGGCGAGGTGAAGCGGACGCGCTCCAGGCCCTCGATCTTCCCGCAGGCTCGCAGCAGCTTGGAGAACGCCTCGCGGTCGCCGATGTCGGAGCCGTAGGCATTGACGTTCTGGCCGAGCAGGGTGATCTCGGATACGCCCTCGGCGACCAGTGCCTCGATCTCGGCCAGGATGTCGCCGGTGCGGCGGTCCTTCTCCTTGCCGCGCAGGGCGGGCACGATGCAGAAGGTGCAGGTGTTGTTGCAGCCGACCGAGATGGAGACCCACGCGGCGTAGGCCGACTCGCGGCGGGTGGGGAGCGTGGACGGGAACGCCTCCAGGGACTCGGCGATCTCGATCTGCGCCTCTTCCTGGACGCGGGCGCGCTCCAGCAGCACCGGGAGCTTGCCGATGTTGTGGGTGCCGAAGACCACGTCGACCCACGGGGCCCGCTTCACGATGGTGTCGCGGTCCTTCTGGGCGAGGCAGCCGCCGACCGCGATCTGCATCCCGGGGCGCTTGGTCTTCATCGGGGCGAGTCGGCCGAGGTTGCCGTAGAGCTTGTTGTCGGCGTTCTCACGGACCGCGCACGTGTTGAAGACCACGACGTCGGCGTCGCCGTCGGCGTCCTCGGGGGCACGGACGTAACCGGCGTCCTCCAGCAGGCCCGACAGCCGCTCCGAGTCGTGGACGTTCATCTGGCATCCGTACGTACGGATTTCGTAGCTCTTGAGTTCTTGAACGTCCACTGCGAGGCTCCGGTCGCTGCTGCTGGTCATCCCTCAAGGGTAGGCGCTCCGGGAAAGCCCCCTCCCCGCTCCCGTTCGCGGGCGGCTCTGGTCAGCGCGGGCCCCGGGCTGGCAGGATCGCGGCCATGTCCCCGACCGGCCCGTCCCCCGCCCGCCGCCGCCTGCTGCGCGCGGGCGGCGCCTCGGCGGTCTCGCTGGGGCTCCTGCTCTGGTGGGCGCTGCCGCTCGACAGCCCTTCGCCGAGCGGTTCCCTCGTCTTCTCCACCGGCGTACGGACCGGGGTCTACCAGCTCTACGGGGAGCGGCTCGAAGGGGCGCTGGCGACGGACATGCCGGGGGTCTCCATACAGCTGCGGACCAGTCAGGGCTCGCAGCAGAACATCGAGCGGGTCGCGGCGGGTGAGGCGGACTTCACCATCGCCACCGCCGACTCCGTGGCAACGTACCTGCGGAGCGGCAGGCCCGGGGCGCGGCGGCTCCGCGGCTGCGTCCGCCTCTACGACGACTACGTGCAGCTGATCGTGCCCCGCTCCTCCTCCGTGCGGAGCGTCGCCGACCTGCGGGGCAAGCGGGTGGGCGTCGGGCAGCTCGGGTCCGGGGTGAAGCTGGTCGCCGACCGGCTGATGACCGCGGCCGGCGTCGATCCGGCGAAGGGGGTCATTCCGGTGACGGCCGGGATCGACACCATGCCCTCGCTGATGGTGGAGGGGAAGCTCGACGCCTTCTTCTGGTCCGGCGGGCTGCCGACCAGCGCGGTCCAGCAGCTCTCGCGACGGACCGACGTCCGGCTGGTACCGCTGGAGGGCGAGCTGATCCGCCGGCTCCAGGCGGCGGGCGGTTCGACCCGCTACTACCGTGCGGCCGTCATGCCCGCCGACGCCTACCCGGACGTGCAGCGGGGGCAGTCCGTACCCACGATCGCCGTCGCCAATCTGCTGGTGACCACGGACCGGACGGACACGGCGATGACCGAGGCGTTCACCCGTACCGTCATCAACAGCCGGGACCGGATCGGGCGGGAGGTGCACTCGGCGCAGCTGGTGGACCTGCGGACGGCCATCTACACCGATCCGCTGCGGCTGCACGACGGCGCCCAGGAGTACTACCGGTCGGTCAAGCCGTAGCCGCGGAGTCCGGGCCGGCCCCGTCGACGGACCGCCCGGTCAGACGTGCGGGGCGTCGCGCGGTACGGACACCGTGACCCGCAGGCCGTGGGGGTCGTTGCGGCCGTAGCCGATCGTGCCGCCGCCCGCCGCGAGCAGCACCCGCGAGATGGACAGGCCGAGGCCGGAGCCCCGGACGTTCTGGTGGCGGTTGCTCCGCCAGAAGCGGTCCCCCACGCGGGCCAGTTCCTCGTCGGTGAGTCCGGGGCCCCGGTCGGCGACCACGACGGTGGAGACGGTGCCCTCGGCGGCGACCGACACCGTCACGTCCTGGCCGGGCGGGGTGAACTTCAGCGCGTTGTCGATCACCGCGTCCAGCGCGCTGGAGAGCGCTATCGGGTCGGCCCAGGCGGTGACGGCCGGGGCCCCGTCCTGGGTGAGGCCCACGCCCTTCCCGTCGGCGACCGGGTGCCAGGCCGCGACGCGCTCGGCGGTGAGGGCGGCGACGTCGGTGAGGGCGAGGTCGGCCTCGGCGTGCTCGGCGAGTGCCAGGTCCAACAGGTCGTCGAGGACCTGGGCCAGCCGCTTCCCCTCCAGCCGCACCGAGGCGATCTCCTCGTTGCCTTCGGGGAGTTCGAGGGCGAGCAGCTCGATCCTCAGCAGCAGTGCGGAGAGCGGGTTGCGCAGTTGGTGGGAGGCGTCCGCGACGAACGCCCGCTGCTGTTCGAGGACTTCTTCGACGTTGTCGGCCATCTCGTTGAAGGAGCGGGCCAGTCTGCGGAGTTCGGGAGGTCCGCCGCCCTCGACCACACGGGAGCGCATCCGGCCGCGCGCGATGTCGTGGGTGGCTGCGTCCAGGGTCCGCACGGGGAGCAGCACCCAGCCGGTGAGCCGGAACGCCGCCCCGACCGCCACCAGCATCGCCGCCGCCTCGCCGAGGGCGATGATCAGCCAGCCGTGCTGGATGCGGGCCCGCATCTCGTCGGTGGGCGAGTCGATGACGACGACGGCGACGACGTCCCCGTCGCGCACGACGGGCGAGGCGACGACGATCCGGCCGCGCTGCCAGGGCCAGACCTGGGGCGGATCGTGGGAGCGGCGGCCGAGCAGCGCCTCCTGGAAGGCGGCGCGGCCCTCGCCCTCCCGGGGCAGGTTCCAGGTGGAGGGCGCCTTGGCGAGGTAGCGGTCGTCGCGGTAGAAGATCCCGGCCCGGATGCCGTACACGGTGGCGTAGGCGTCGAGATCCGCCTGGAGGGTGCGGCGGCGTTCGTCGTCGGGGGCGACCGGTTCGCTGATGAACTGGGCGAGTGCGGCGAAGCGCGCGGTGTCGTCGATCCGGTCGATGACGACCTTCTGCTGCTCGGCGCCGGCCACGCTCACCGCCAGGGGGAAGCCGAGCGCCAGCAGCACGGCGGCCATGAGCACGATGAGCAGGGGCAGCAGACGGGTACGCACCGGAGCGGCGGGTCCTCAGGCGGCCGGCGGGACGAGCCGGTAGCCGACCCCTCGCACCGTCTCGATGAGTGCGGGCAGCCCCAGCTTGGCGCGGAGCGAGGCGACGTGCACCTCCAGCGTCCGGCCGGTCCCCTCCCAACTGGTCTGCCACACCTCACTGATGATCTGCTCGCGCCGGAACACCACGCCGGGGCGCTGGGCGAGGAGGGCGAGGAGGTCGAACTCCTTGCGGGTGAGCGGGACTTCGGTGCCGTCGACACTGACCCGGCGGGTGGGCAGCTCGACCCGTACGACTCCGAGCAGCAGCGCGGCGAGCGGGATCGGCGCGGTGTCCTCGCCGCCGGTGGTGCGGCGGGCGACGGCGTGGATGCGGGCGAGCAGTTCGCCGGTGTCGTAGGGCTTGGTGACGTAGTCGTCGGCGCCGAGGTTGAGTCCGTGGATGCGCGAGCGGACGTCGGCTCGGGCGGTCACCATGATGACGGGGGTGGAGGTGCGCTTGCGGATCCTGCCGAACACCTCGTAACCGTCCTGGTCCGGCAGCCCGAGGTCCAGCAGGATGACCCCGAAGGGCTCCCGCTCGGCGGGGAGCAGGGCGCGCAGGGCCTCCTCGCCGCCGCGGGCGTGCACGACCCGGAAGCCGTGGCGCGCGAGCACGGCGGACAGGGCCGCGGCGACGTGGTTGTCGTCCTCGACGAGCAGCAGTCTCACTGGCCCTCCTCTCCGTGTCCGCCGGTCGTGGTCCCCGGGCGCCGCCTGAAGGAAAGCCTCCCCCTTCCTGGCGGGACAGGCTTTACAGGGCGTCACCCCAGGAGGAGACGATAGACGGCGTTCGCTCCCCCGGCACGCCCCGCGGGACCTGCCACCGGACTCCGGTCCGCCTCCCCGTGCCCTCCTGGGCATCAACGCCGACGCGCGGGATCCAGTCAAGTCCCGGCCCGTTACGACGGGGTTTCCGTTACCGACCCGGTACGCCGGCGTGCACGGGGCGCCCGACCCCTTCACACCGGGTATCCGGGGAATGCCGGATCGTTATCCTCAATTCTCCCTCAGATCTACTGACGGTCATCGCGCTGCGTCACTAGTGTCCTAGCCACCCGAGGAGGACGGAGCAAGAGCCGATGAGCGGAGTTTCAGTGACGAAGGCCGCCGAGAATGCCGCACCCGAGGCCGACGACCTCGTCGTACTGAGCGACGTCAACAAGCACTTCGGCGCGCTGCATGTGCTCCAGGACATCGATCTGACCATCGCCCGGGGCGAGGTCGTGGTCGTCATCGGACCGTCCGGGTCCGGCAAGTCCACACTGTGCCGCACGATCAACCGCCTGGAGACGATCGATTCGGGGTCGATCACGATCGACGGACGCCCGCTTCCCCAGGAGGGCAAGGAACTTGCCCGGCTGCGCGCCGATGTGGGCATGGTCTTCCAGTCGTTCAACCTCTTCGCGCACAAGACCGTGCTGGAGAACGTCATGCTGGGCCAGGTCAAGGTCCGCAAGACCGACAAGAAGGCCGCGGAGGAAAAGGCCCGGACCCTGCTCGACCGGGTCGGGGTGGGCGCGCAGGCGGACAAGTACCCGGCCCAGCTCTCCGGCGGCCAGCAGCAACGCGTCGCCATCGCACGGGCGTTGGCGATGAACCCGAAGGTCATGCTCTTCGACGAGCCCACGTCGGCGCTCGACCCGGAGATGATCAACGAGGTCCTCGAAGTCATGCAGCAGCTGGCCCGGGACGGCATGACGATGATCGTCGTCACCCACGAGATGGGCTTCGCCCGCTCCGCCGCCAACCGTGTCGTCTTCATGGCGGACGGAAAGATCGTCGAAGAGGCCACGCCCGACCAGTTCTTCAGCAACCCCCGCAGCGACCGGGCCAAGGACTTCCTGTCGAAGATCCTTCACCACTGACGACAACGACCGACGACAGAAGGAAAGTTCAGATGCAGCTCCGCAAGTCGGCCGCCCTCGCGGCCATCGCCGTCATCGCTCTGACCGCCACCGCCTGTGGGGGCAAGGAAGGCTCGGCCGGGGACAAGCCCGCGGGCACCAAGCCCGGCGCCTCCGACGCGCCCGCCCTTCCCACGTACACCGTCGCCACCGGGGTCGACCTGGACTCGCCGGCCTTCAAGGAGGCGAAGAAGCGCGGCAAGCTGATCATCGGCGCCAAGGCCGACCAGCCGTACCTGGGCTTCGAGGACCAGTCCACGAAGGAGCGCTCCGGCTTCGACATCGAGATCGCCAAGATGATCGCCGCGGACCTCGGCTTCTCGGACAAGCAGATCGAGTGGAAGACCGTCGACTCCGGCATCCGTGAGACGGCGATCTCCAAGGGCCAGGTCGACTACTTCGTCGGTACGTACACGATCAACGACAAGCGCAAGCAGCTGGTCGGCTTCGCGGGTCCGTACTACAAGGCGGGCGCCGACCTGCTGGTGCGCTCCGACGAGAAGGCCATCACCGGCACCGACACGCTGAAGGGCAAGAAGGTCTGCTCGATCGTGGGTTCCACCCCGCTCCAGGAGATCAAGAAGCCCGAGTACGGCGCGAGCGTCGTCGAGCTGGCCAAGTACTCGGACTGCGTGCAGCAGCTGCTGACCAACCAGGTCGACGCGGTCACCACCGACGACTCGATCCTCAAGGGTTACGCGGCCCAGAACCCCAAGAAGCTGAGGGTCATCGGCAAGCCCTTCACCGAGGAGCCCTACGGCGTCGGCCTGAACAAGGACGACAAGGTGCTGCGCGACGCGATCAACGACTCGCTGGAGAAGCACATCCAGGACGGCTCGTACAAGAAGATCTACGACGCGACCCTCGGTCTGTCCGGCTCGGCGTACACCGCCCCGCCGGCCATCGAGCGCTACTGACGGCGCGCCGCCCGGCGTCACTTCCCCGACGCCGGGCGGCCCCGCCCGCCCGACCTGCCCCGTACGCCCGATGCCGCTGACAGCCGACGCGGAGACCTCATGAACGTACTGCTCGACAATTTCCCGGAGTTCCGCGACGGCTTCATAGGCACGGTGTCGATCACCGCCGTCAGTTCGGTCATCGCACTGGTGCTCGGCGTCGCCATCGCCGGCATGCGGGTTTCACCGGTGCCGCCCCTGCGGTTCTTCGGCACGGCCTGGGTGACGCTGTTGCGCAACACCCCGCTGACGCTGCTCTTCCTGATCTTCTTCTTCGTCGTGCCGCAGGTCTTCTTCTCGGGCCTGAGCCCGTTCGTCCTCGGCTCGCTGGCGCTGGGCTTCTACACCTCGTCGTTCGTCTGCGAGGCGGTCCGCTCCGGCATCAACACCGTGCCGCTGGGCCAGGCCGAGGCCGCCCGCTCGATCGGCATGTCCTTCCCGCAGACCCTGCGCCTCGTTGTCCTCCCCCAGGCGACCCGGTCCGTGATCCCGCCGCTGAGCAGCATCTTCATCGCCCTCACGAAGAACTCGGCCATCGCCGGCGCCTTCAGCGTCGCCGAGCTGTTCGGCTGGCAGAAGCTGATGAGCGACCGCGGCTACGCGATCACGCCCGTCTTCATCTGGGTCGCCCTCGGCTACCTGGTCGTCACCTTTGTCATCAGCGGTCTCTTCCGGCTGCTGGAGCGCCGTATGGAGGTCGCCCGATGAGTGCCAGCGTTCTCTACGACGCGCCGGGCCCGAAGGCCACCGCCCGCAACCGCGTCTACGCGGTGGTCGGCGGCGTCGCCATCGCGGCGCTGATCATCTTCGCCGTCAAGCGGCTGTCGGACACGGGCAACCTCGATTCCGGCATGTGGGACATCTTCAACTACGCGGGCATCCGGCAGAACATCGCCGACGCGGTGCTCGCCACGCTGAAGGTCTTCGGCCTGGCGGCGGTCGGTTCGGTCGTCCTCGGTGTGGTGCTCGCGGTCGGCCGCCTCTCCGACCACCGGCCGGTGCGCTGGCTCGCCACCACCTTCATCGAACTGTTCCGCTCGATCCCGCTGCTCATCACGATCTACGCGATCTGGGTCGGCTTCCTGACCGACTACTCGATGTGGGCGCTGGCGCTCGGCCTCTCCGTCTACAACGGCTGCGTCCAGGCCGAGGTGCTGCGGGCCGGAATCAACTCGGTCCCCCGGGGCCAGAGCGAGGCCGCGTACGCGCTGGGCATGAGCAAGACCCAGGTGATGCTCGGCGTACTGATGCCGCAGGCCGTACGGGCGATGCTGCCGACGATCATCAGCCAGCTGGTGGTGACCCTCAAGGACACCTCGCTCGGCTACATCATCCTGTACCCGGAGCTGCTCCAGACCGCGCGGCTGATCGCCTCCAACACCCTGGTCGACGGCAAGTACCCGTACGTCTCGACGATCGTCGTCATCGGCACCATCTACGTGACGATGTGTCTGCTGCTGTCGGCGCTCGCGACGTGGATCGAGCGGCGCGGGCGGCGGGCCAAGACGGGCATCGCCGTGGCGTCGGCCGCTCCGGCCGCCGGCATTGACGCGCCCGTCGCGACCGCCACCGTCCCGGCCGCCCGGCCGGGGGGCGCAGGGGGCGCTGACCTCGGGCCGGCCGACGGCGCCGTCGCGAAGACGGTCGCGACCGACGGGACCGGGGGGACCGAAGGGAACACCGGGACCATCGGCAAGTCCTGACGGACCGCCCGGAGCAAGGAGCATTCGAGGCAGCGGCGCATGCGCCGCTGCCTCGCTCGCTTGACGCGGGCACCCCCAGTGGGTTGCATACGTTCTGTGATCACGCACCGGACTTCGACCGCTTCGACTACCAGGTTTCGCATGACCGTTCGGGCCGGAGGGTACGCACCGTGGACCCGGTGATCGTCGTCGGCACCGGGCCCGTCGGTCTGACGCTCGCCCTCGCCCTGGCGGCGCACGGCGTGCCCTCCGTCCTCCTCGACGAGGGGCTCGGCAAGGACGAACCGCGCCCCGCCCGCACGGTGGTACTGCGCGAGGACACCGCCGACCTGGTCATGCGGCTCGGCTGCGCCACTCCGGACCGCGCGGCGCTGAGCTGGTCGGGCTGGCGTTCGCTCCGCCGGAACCAGCTGGTGCGTGAGGTACCGCTCGGCGAGGGCCCGGACAGCGGATCGGCGCCGGCGCCCGTCCACCTGCCGCAGCACGCACTCACCCGGGGGCTGCGGGCCGCCGTGGCGGCGCACGAGCTGATCCGGCTCGTGCCGCTCAGCCGGGTCGACACCCTGGAGCAGGACGCGTCCGGCGTGACCGTGCACACCAAGGACCCCGACGCGACCTGGTGGCGCGGAAGTTACCTGGTCGGATGCGACGGAGCGCGTTCCACCGTGCGCAAACTCCTGGACGTCAGGTTCCCGGGCCGGACCGCCGTGGAACGCCACGCCGTCGCCGCGTTGCGGGTCGAACTCCCCTGGCCGGGACAGGCCGTGCTGCACCGTCAACCGCCGTGGCGCTCGGTCGGCTCCGAGGTGACGGCCCGCCCGCTGCCGGGCGGGGTCTGGCGGCTCGACTGGCTGCTCCCGGCGCAGGGAGAACTGGTCACGCCCGAGGCGCTGATCGCCCGCACCCGGGAGACGCTGGCCGGCTGGTGCGGGGAGACCCCGCCCTACGAGCTGCTGGACACGGGTGTCCACACGGTCCACCACCGGCTCGCGCTGCGCTGGCGGGTCGAGCGGGCGTTCCTCGCGGGGGACGCCGCCCATCTGCTGGGCGCGCTGGGCACCCAGGGCGTGGACGAGGGCCTGCGGGACGCCGAGAACCTCGCGTGGAAGCTGGCCCAGGCCTGGCACCACGGAGCGTCCGAACTGCTGCTCGACAGCTACCAGGCCGAACGCCGGGCCGCCGTGGCCGCCCGGCTGCGCGCCGCCGACCAGTCGCTGCCGATACTGCGCGGCGGAGGCGGCCTGCGGACCCTGGTGGCGGGCGGCGCACGCGGGCACGACACCCTCTTCTTCGACGCACATCTCGGGTACGGCCCGCTCGGCGCGCCCCCTTCGTACACGCACTCCCCCCTCGCACCACAGCACGCCCAGGCGCACGTCCCGGTCGGTACGCCCCCCGGTGCGCCGGTCGCCGAGGTGCGAGCAACCGCTCCGGACGGAACATCCGTACGACTGCGGGCCCGGCTGGGACGGGGCCGGTTCCTCGTGGTGCTGGTCGCCCCGGGCACGGGCGTCTGGGACCGACGGCACTGGATGACGGCGGGTGTGATGCCACGCCTCGCGGAAGCCGTGCGCGCCCTTCCGGTGGAGAGCGAACTCCTCGTCACGGAGAGCTATCCCGGGGCGGGGGCCCACGCGGTTCTGCTGATCCGGCCGGACGGACATCTGGTGGCCTCGTTCGCCGGGGTGCGGCCGGCGGAACTCTTCGCCGCGGCGGACGCCGCACGGGGCGGTCCGCCCGGCACGCCCGGCGCTTCCCCGGCGGACGACGACTCGCCCCCGCGCGCCTCCACGCGCTCCGAGAGGGCCGCCACACTCAATTGACCCGCGTGAACACGCGTGGTGTACTCCAGAACATGACCGACGACACCTGCGTACGCCTGTGGCGGAGGGTCCACATGGACCTCGTCCGCTACGCGGGCTGCGTGTGTCGCCCTTCCTGCTGACTCGCCTTCCCTCGCCGTGCCGTGCTGCCTCCGCACCGGCACGCGCCTCCACGCGAACTCTCAGGACGGTCATCGTGTCTGCGCTCTCCGCCTCTTCCGTGCCCGCGGCCTCCCCGGCGCCGGCGGCTGCCTCCGTACCCGACGTTTCCCTCGAAGCCCTCGAAGCCCCCGCCCTCCCGATCGAAGCCTCTGTGGCGACCGCGCCGACGGTGGCGGAACTGCTCGAATTCGCCCGCCGGACCGCGGCCGACGCCGAGTTGATCGCCTCCCTGCCGCTCGACCCCGAGGGCCGCACCTGGGTGCGGCTGGACGGGCCGGCGGGCAGTGAGGCGTGGCTGATCGGCTGGCCGCCGGGCACGGGTACCGGCTGGCACGACCACGCGGACTCGGTCGGCGCCTTCCTCACCGCTTCCGGCGCCCTGAAGGAGCACTCGCTGGCCGCCCGGCTGCCCACCGACGGGTGGAAGACGCTGGAGCTGAGCGAAGGGATCGACCGGAGCCGCGAGTTGACGGCTGGTCAGGGACGCGCTTTCGGCCGCCACCATGTGCACGAGGTGCTCAACGAGTCCGCCACCGAACACGCCGTCTCCGTGCACGCGTACTATCCGCCGCTGCCCCGCATCCGCCGCTACAGCCGTTCCGGCGCAGTGCTCCGGCTGGAGCAGACCGAGATTCCGGAGGACTGGAGTTGAGCGAGCACGAGAACGTCCGCACGGCCTGGGGCGGCGGCTCCGCCTCCGGGCCGGTCGGTATCGACGAGTTCCTCGACCGGGTACGGGAGGACTTCGAGCGGATCGGTCCTGAAGAGGCCGCGGCGGAAGCCGCCCGAGGTGCTCTGCTGGTCGACATCCGCTATGCCGCCCTACGCGAACGCGACGGCCTGATCCCGGGTGCGCTGGTCGTCGAACGGAACGAACTGGAGTGGCGGCTCGACCCCTGGGGCAGCCACCGCGCGGAACAAGCGGTCGGCCACGACCTGCGGATCGTGATCGTCTGCAACGAGGGATACGCCTCCAGCCTCGCGGTGGCCTCCCTGCACCGGCTCGGCCTGACCCGCGCCACCGATCTCGTCGGCGGCTTCCAGGCATGGCGGGCGGCCGGCCTCCCGGTCACCGCCCCCGCCGCCGCCGCCGCCGAGTGACAGTACGCGGATGAACGTACGCGGATGAACATACGCGTCCGAAGTTGGCGCTCCGTGGGGCCGGCCCGACCTGTGGCCAACGGTCCGGCCCCACGACGCAGGTCCCACGACTTTCGGGCCCGACGGCATTCAGGTCCGACGGCATTCGGGTCCGACGGCATTCGAGCCATCTGCGGCGGAGAACTGCACGCGCGCTGGAAGGTGGGCCGTGGCCCTTCCGACCCGAGGGGTAACGGCCCGCACCACGCTCCGGCCGATGACGCCCCGCCTCGGTGTACCGCCCGTTGGGCCGCTCGCCGGTTCGCACCGCGCGGGCCCCCGTTCGCAGGCACGCCGCTCCCGGGCCTACCCGAACGGCCGCTCCCCGGTGGAGCCGTCCCCGCGCAGGCCCGACATTCGCCTCATGCACCACGAGGCGAACGTGTACGGAGATGGCCCGCTGATGGACATGGACTCCCCCGTCCTCACCCCGGACGAACTCGACCTCCAGGCGTCCCGCCTCCAGGAATCGGAGACCTGGCGGCGGATCGTCACCGGCTGGGACCGCTCGGCCCCCGAACCCGTACCGCTCCGCCCGGCCACCGGACCCGCCGACGCGCCCACGACCGCTCCCGACCTCGGCACCGGCCCCGCGCCCGCCCCCGCCTTCGCCGACGGACTCCCGACGCGGTCACCGGAGCAGTGGCGCGGCCTTCTCTCCGTACCCGTCGATCAGCTCGTCGCGGACTCCCTGCGTGCCCTGCCCGCCGCGTCCCCCGCCGAGCGGCGTCTTCCCGGACGGTTCGGCGCGATGCTGCCGGACCGGCTCCACTCCTGGCGGCGCATCGGCCGGGGCGACGTACGCCCCTCGGTCCACCTGGCGTACGCGCGGCTGATCCTGACGGAATGGGGATGGCAGAACACTCCGTACCGGCTGCGCAACGCCCGTGGCGCCCGGTGTGTGTGCGGGGCGATGCTCACGGCTCACCGGCTCGGCTACGGCTCCGCCGACACCGTGGACCGGGCCGGGGCGTGGATGATCACCGAGCTGCGCTCGCAGGGCTGGACCGATCTGATCGGCCCCTGGAACCGGGCACCGGGCCGCACCGCCTCCGACGCTCTCGCCCTGATCGACGCCACCATCCGACGCGCCTCCCTGGCCGGCCACTGATCGTCGGCCGGGCCTCGGCAGCCGGACCTCGGCAGTGGGGTTCGGCAGCCTGCATCCGCACCACCACGGAACGCTTCGACGCGTCACCGCGTGCATCAACAAGGGCCAAGCCTGCTCGGCGCACGTCAGAACGGCTCGTCCAGACCCTCCGTGTCCTCCCCCTCGGCCTCCAGCGCCTGGCGCACCACGCGGAGTGCCATGCCTTCTCCGTACCCCTTGCGGGCGAGCATGCCCGCGAGACGGCGCAGCCGCTTGTCCCGGTCGAGCCCTCGTGTGGACCGGAGCTTGCGCGCGACCAGTTCGCGGGCCGTCTCCTCCTCCTGCTCGGCGTCGAGCTGCCCGACCGCCTCGTCGATCACCGCCGAATCGACGCCCTTCGTGCGGAGTTCACGGGCGAGTGCCCGGCGTGCCAGGCCTCGGCCGTGGTGCCTGGACTCCACCCAGGAGTCCGCGAACGCCGCGTCGTCGATCAGCCCCACGTCCTCGAAGCGCGACAGCACTTCCTCAGCCGCCTCGTCGGGAATCTCCCGCTTGCGCAGCGCGTCCGCGAGCTGCTTGCGGGTGCGTGGGATCCCGGTGAGCAGGCGCAGGCAGATGTTGCGCGCCTGCTCCACCGGGTCTCGCGGCTCCCCCGTCTCGGCCCTCGACGAGGAAGGGGAGCCGCTGCTTCTGGAACGGGAGCGACGGCTCCCGCCTTCGCCGAATCCCGCACCGCCGCCGAATCCCGTCCCCGGGCCCGCCCCCCGACGGGCTCCGGAACGAAACTCCGCCTCGGTGTCCGACTCCGGACCCGCCCCCGGTCCGCCCGCATGCCGCGGGTGGGGCTCCGCACCGAATCCGGTGGCCGGCTCCGACCACTCCGTACGCCGTGTCACGGGACTAGCTCTTGGCCGCCGCAGCGGTCTTGGTGGCCTTGGCCTTGGCCGCCGCAGCCGTGGTCGCCGGCTTCGCGGTGCTGTCGGCCGCTCCTGCGGTCGTGGCGTCCGCCGCGTCCGTACCGGCCGCCGGAGCGTCGCTCTCCGGGCGGACACCGACGCCGAGCTTCTCCAGGATCTTCTTCTCGATCTCGTTGGCGAGGTCGGGGTTGTCCTTGAGGAAGTTCCGGGCGTTCTCCTTGCCCTGGCCGAGCTGGTCGCCCTCGTACGTGTACCAGGCGCCGGCCTTGCGGACGAAGCCGTGCTCCACGCCCATGTCGATCAGACCGCCCTCGCGGCTGATGCCCTGGCCGTAGAGGATGTCGAACTCGGCCTGCTTGAACGGCGGCGCGACCTTGTTCTTGACGACCTTGACACGGGTACGGTTGCCGACCGCGTCGGTGCCGTCCTTCAGCGTCTCGATGCGGCGGATGTCGAGACGGACCGAGGCGTAGAACTTCAGCGCGCGGCCACCGGTCGTGGTCTCCGGGGAGCCGAACATGACGCCGATCTTCTCGCGGAGCTGGTTGATGAAGATCGCGGTCGTCTTGGACTGGTTGAGCGCGCTGGTGATCTTGCGGAGCGCCTGGCTCATCAGACGGGCCTGGAGACCCACGTGGGAGTCACCCATCTCGCCCTCGATCTCCGCACGGGGCACCAGGGCCGCCACGGAGTCGATGACGATCAGGTCGAGCGCGCCGGAGCGGACCAGCATGTCCACGATCTCCAGAGCCTGCTCGCCGTTGTCCGGCTGGGAGAGGATCAGGTTGTCGATGTCGACGCCGAGCTTCTTGGCGTACTCCGGGTCGAGCGCGTGCTCGGCGTCGATGAACGCCACCTGGCCGCCGAGCCGCTGCGCGTTGGCCACGGCGTGCAGGGTCAGGGTCGTCTTGCCGGAGGACTCCGGGCCGTACACCTCCACCACGCGGCCACGCGGCAGACCGCCGACGCCGAGGGCGACGTCGAGCGCGGTGGATCCCGTGGGGATCACCTCGATGGGTTCGTTCGGCCGCTCGCCGAGGCGCATGACCGCGCCCTTGCCGAATTGGCGCTCAATCTGTGCGAGAGCGGCGTCCAGCGCCTTCTCGCGGTCGTTGCCTGCCATGGGTTCCACCCGATTTGCTTGAGTCGATCGCTTCACGTCAAAGACGCTAACCCCTGCCACTGACAATGGGCCTCGACGTCCTCCCGGCCTGTGGAAAACTCCACGGCCGAGCCCGGGAAACCCGGGCCTCGGATGCCATGAGAATGGATGTTCGATTTTGGTGTCAAGCGCACCACGCCGCCCGCCGCGACCCGTCCGGGGCCGCCCCGCACCACGACGCGCCGCCCGGAACCCCGCCGCCCGCCACCGCCACGCGGGGCACGTCTCGGCGCCGCCCGGCCGTCGGGGACCGTGACCGAAGTCATGCCACGAGGCCGCACCGTCCGGTATCGCATCCGACATCGCATCCGACTCTGCCCTACACCTCCACCCGGCGCGCCAGGCCGTCGAGGATGAGGGCGAGTCCGGCCTCGAACGCCGACTCGTGGCCGATCACGGGCACACCGGCCGGGAGGTCCGCGCTGCCGCCGGGCACGCTGTCGGCCTGCTCCTCCAGGACGCTGCCGACCGTGAAACGACCGGCGGCCAGCATCGCCGTCTGCGCGTCCCGCTCGGGGACGCCCGAGGTGGTGAGGAAGTCCATTTTGACGCGGATCCGGTCGATATCCCCGGTGGGAGTACTGCCGGCGTGCAGCCGTGCACCGTCGCGGCGCAGCAGCAGGGTGCGCCGGAATCCTCGCGTGTTGTCGAGGAACCAGGCCCGCCAGTCGTCACCGGCCCCTGGCAGCGGCGCCGTCGTGTGGGGCTCCATGGCGGCCGTCGCCATGGCGTCGAGGAGCTCCCTCTTGGTGCGGAAGTGCCAGTAGAGGGAGGGCTGCTCGACCCCGAGTCGTTTCGCCAGCCGCCTGGTGCTGACGGCGTCCAGCCCCACTTCGTCGAGGAGGCCGAGCGCCTCGGCGACGACGGTCTCACGGTTCATCTTGGTCACGTTGACAATCTATCGCCGATAGATGACTCTGACGAAAAACCATTCACCGATAGATTCTGGAGTGACGGCCATGACACGGGCATCGGGAGCACGTCCCCTGCGGGTCCTCGTCGTCGGCGGCGGGATCGCGGGCCAGGCAATGGCCCACTGGCTCGTCCGCGGCGGTCACCGGGTGACCGTCGCGGAACGCTTCCCCGCGCTGCGGGCCACCGGAGCCCAGGTGGACCTCCGCGGCCAGGGCATCGAGGCGGTCGAGCGCATGGGGCTCCTGGACGCGGTCCGCGACAAGCTCGTGGACGAGCCGGGTGTCGCCTTCGTGGATGCCCGGGGCCGGGCCAGGGCGACGATCATGGCCAACACCTCCGGCCGGGGCCGGCAGACCCTGACGTCCGAGTACGAGATCATGCGCGGCGACCTGGTCCGCGTCCTCTTCGACGCGACGAAGAAGGACGCGGAGTACGTCTTCGGCCTGAGCGTCGACGGTTTCGACCAGGACGAGCAGAAGGTCGTCGCGCGTTTCTCCGACGGATCGTCCCGGGAGTTCGACCTCCTGGTCGGCGCGGACGGGCAGGGTTCGCGCATCCGGCGGGCGATCCTCCCGGACGGCTTCGACCCGTACTGGCGGGTCGGCATCCACATGGCGTACTGGTTCGTCCCGCGCATCGCTTCCGACCGCGACATCCGGGACACCTTCATGGTCCCGGGCGGTCGCCAGATCATGCGCCGCAGTCACAACGCGACCGAGACGCAGGTGTACTTCGCACTGCGGGAGGAGTCCGAGGAAGCCTCGGCGATCCACCGGGAGCCCGTCGGACGTCAGCAGGAGTTCTGGGCCGGCAGGTTCCGCGACGCCGGCTGGCAGACCGAGCGCTTCGTCGACGGCATGCGGACGAGCCCCTTCTTCCACTCCCAGGAGATCCTCCAGGTACGCACCGGCACCTGGTCGAAGGGGAACGTGGTGCTGGTCGGCGACGCCGCCCACTGCGCCTCCCCCTACAGCGGCATGGGCGTCTCCGGCGGTCTCGTCGGCGCGTACGTCCTGGCCGGCGAGATCAACCGGCACCCGGGCGATCTGCCGACCGCGCTGGCGAACTACGAGAGCGTGCTGCGGCCCTTCGTCGACAGGATCCAGGCCGAGGTGAACCCGCGCGTCCTGCGCGTGGGCCTGCCGATGTCCCAGGGGGCGATCGACGCCTTCCGGGCCGCCACCGCGCTGGCCTGCAGGCTGCGTGTCCCCGAGTTCGTCGCACGCTGGTCGAAGGAGGACCGCGGCGGCGGCTGGCGGCTCCCGGAGAGCCCGGTGCCGTTGAGCACCGCCCGGTAGGCGGGGGCCGGGGGCGGCGGAGACGAGGAGGGCGAGCCTCGCGTCTCCCTCGTACCCACTCCGTAACGATCACGCCCGGGGCGCGCGTTCGGCGCACCTGGCGCTGCATGCTGATCGGCGCAAGCGAACACACGTCGGCCGGCGGGCACGGTCGACCGGAGTCCCGGGGGACGCGATGCGCACCTTCCGCACGACCGCACGTCGCACCCGGGAGCTCGGCGCCCTGGGGCTTGCGGCCGTGGCGCTGCTGGCGGCCACGACGGCCTGCGGGCCGGGCGGCGAGGAGGCGGGCGGCTCCCCGGCGTCGAAACCGTCGAGACCCGGCACCTCCGCGCCCGCCGCGTCCCGGACGAGCGGTTCCGGGACACCCGACAGCGCTCCGGGCGACGGCGAGCCCAGTGCGTACGACGGCACCTGCACCGACGCGAACACCGACGTGACCATGGAGTTCGCCCGGTCTCCGCAGGAGGACGACGCGAAGTTCCTGCTGGTCGCCACCAACATCGGCGACCGGCCGTGCACGCTCTACCACTATCCGGTGATCACCTTCGGCGACGCGCGGTACGTGCTGCCGGCCCTCAAGGACTCCGCCCGGCGGACCCCGGTGGCCCTGGAGCCCGGCCAGAAGGCGTACGCCGGCCTGCTCGCCCGCCAGAGCAACAAGGAGACCAGCACCCCCGAGACGACGATCGTGCTCGGGCCGCCGGGCCGGACCGTCGCCCCCGGGGGCACGGACGAGGGCGCGCTCCTCCAGCTTCCCGGGGAGGGAGAGGTGTACGTGGACCGGATGGCCCGGGTGACCTACTGGCAGAACGACACCGAGAGCGCCGTGAGGCCGCTCTTCGCGCACTGATCCGGCAACGGGCTCGGCGGGTTGCGGGGCGGGACGCGGACGGCGGGTCGCGGGTTGCGGTTGCGGGTTATGGGTTGTGGGGCAGGACGCGGACGGTGCGCCGGCTACCGCCGGTCCTGGTCCCCGTGCCCCGTACCGTCGCTCTCGTCGCCCGTGCCTCCGGATCCGCCGGAACCGTCCGGACCTGTCACCTCGCGCGCCCCGCTCGCGCGCCGGTCGCCGCCGGAGTGCGGGCCGGGCGCCCGGCCCGCCCTCTGTACCAGCCGCCGCGCCCGTGTCCAGACGGGTTCGGCGCGCTGTCGGCTGCTGCCGCCGCCCACCCGGGGATCTTCGGTCACCGCGTACCGCTTGACGTACGCGCCGAGGAAGGCCTGGAGCGTGGCCACCGCCGGGATGGCGATCAGCGCGCCCACCGCGCCGAGCAGGGCCGTGCCGGCGATCACCGATCCGAAGGCCACCGCCGGGTGGATGTCGACGGTCTTCGAGGTCAGCTTGGGCTGAAGCACGTAGTTCTCGAACTGCTGGTAGATCACGACGAAGCCGAGCACCCACAGCGCGTACCAGGGATCGACGGTGAACGCGATCAGCATCGGCAGGGCGCCCGCGAGGTACGTGCCAATGGTCGGGATGAACTGGGAGACCAGGCCGACCCACACAGCGAGCGCCGGGGCGTAGGGCACGCCGAGCACGACGAGCAGGATGTAGTGCGCGATGCCGGAGATGAGCGCCATGAGACCGCGCGAGTAGAGGTAGCCGCCGGTCTTGTCGACCGCGATCTCCCAGGCCCGCAGCACCTCGGCCTGGCGGGAGGGCGGCAGTACGGAGCAGAGCGCGCGGCGCAGCCGGGGCCCGTCGGCCGCGAAGTAGAAGGAGAACAGGAAGATCGTCAGCAGCCGGAACAGGCCTCCGAGCACGGTGGTGGAGACGTCGAGCACTCCGGTCGCGCTGTTCTGCACGTACTTCTGGAGCCAGTCCGAGTGCAGCAGGCTGTCCTGGACCTCGACCCGGGAGAGTTCCGTGTGGAACGTCTGGTTGACCCACTTGATCACCGAATCGAGGTACTTCGGGAACTCGTCGAACATGTCCACGATCTGCCCGGCGAGCATCGAGCCCAGCAGGAAGACGAACCCGATGCCCAGGATGAACACGACGATGAACACGAGGAAGGTCGCCAGACCGCGCCGCATGCCCCGTCCGGCCATGCGGCCGACCGCCGGCTCTATGGCCAGCGCGAGGAAGAAGGCGATCAGGATGTTGACCAGCAGGCCGATGAGCTGGTCGAACGCCCAGCTTCCGAGCCGGAAGCAGGCGTAGAGCGCCAGTGCCATGACCACGGCGCGCGGGAGCCACCGGGGCATGCGCGCGGCTCCGCCGTCCACCGGGGGCTCCGGTGGCGCGGCGGGAGGGACGGGAGGCGCGGCGGGCTGCTGCGGGTTCTGCACGGTCTCGTCTGTCGGGGCCACGCCCCCAGTCTCACCTACGGTCCGGGCCGCCGGTCCCCCGGCCTGCGGCCCCCGGGCTGCCGGGGGCACCTGACGGAGTGGGCAGCCCGGGTGCGCGGTGGGTCAGCGCCGCTCGGCGGGGATGTCCATCGCCGTGCAGACGGCACGCCAGACGTCCTTCGTCTCCCACCCCGCGTCGAGCGCCTGATGGACCGTGAGACCGTCGAGCTCCGCCATGACGTGGTCACGCGCGAAGGAGTCCGCGTACCCGCCGCCGAAGTGGTCGGCCATCCGCTCCCAGAAAATCGTCAACCGCATGACCCCAGTATCCCGCTCCCGGGGTGCGGTCCGACGCGGGAGTCACCGCGGGGTGCTTTCCGCTCTACGGTCGGTCCATGCCCGGAACCGCAGCACGTCCTCTCGCCCGCGCCGAGCAGTTCATCTGGCTCACGGCCCGCGTACTCGAACAGCGGAGGTTCGCCCACGACTTTCTCGACGGAGACCCGGACGCGGTCGAGACGGCGCTCGCCGCCTATCTGAACGCGGACGGCGGCTACGGCCACGCCCTCGAACCCGATCTGCGCGGTCCGGTCAGCCAGCCCCTGCACACCGCGCACGCGCTGAGCGTCCTGGACTCCGTCGGCCGCTGCCACGGGCCCCGGGTGGACCGGATCTGCCGCTATCTGACGGCGGTCTCCACCAAGGAAGGGGCGCTGCCCGCGCTCCGTCCCTCCCAGCGCGGCTACCCCGCCGCGCCCTTCATCCCGATCGTCGACGATCCGCCCGCCGAACTGCTGACCACCGGACCGGTCGTAGGCCTGCTCCACCGCAATCAGGTCTGGCACGCGTGGCTCTTCCGAGCGACGGACTTCTGCTGGTCGGCCGTGGAGTCGCTGACGCTCTCGCATCCGTACGAGATCGAGGCGGCGGTCGCCTTTCTGGACGGCGCGCCGGACCAGGAGCGGGCGCGGGCGGCGGCCCGGCGCCTGGGCCGGCTGGTGCGTGACCAGCGCCTCGCGGTGCTGGACCCGCGCCGGCGCGAGGAGTACCCCCTTGCGCCGGGGTACGCGCCGGGTGAGTACCACTTCCCGTACGACTACGCCCGTACGCCCGCCTCGCTTGCGTGCGGGTGGTTCACCGAGGAGGAGCTGTCCGACTCCCTCGACCATCTCGCGTCCGAGCAGCGCGAGGACGGCGGCTGGCCGCTCACCTGGCGGCAGTGGGCCCCCGGTACGGCTCTGGAGGGGCGCCCGCTCGTCACCCTGCGCGCCCTCCAGATCCTGCGGGCGCACGGCCGTGAACTGGGGTGACGGCCCGCCCGACCGGTGGCGCCACGTCTGGTCCGAGGGTCCGCCCGAGCGCCGGTGCCACGTTGTTCCCAGCCGGCGCCGCGTTCTATCCGAGGGCCCGCACCCCGGCGGTGACGGCGACGGCGACGGCCACGACGACCAGGAACGGCGCGCGCAGTACGAGGGCGAGCGCCGCCGCCGCGAGCCCGGCACCCCGGGCGTCGAGGACGAGACGGGCGCCGTCGCCGAACGTCTGCTGCGCGGTGAGGGCGGCGAGCAACGCCACCGGGAGCAGGGCGGCCAGCCGCTGGACGAGTGGCCGTTCCAGGACACCGGCGGGCACCAGGAGCCCGAGGAGTTTGGCGAGGTAGCAGCCGCCCGCGGTGAGCACGACGGCGATCCAGACGGTCATCGGTCGACTCCCGGAGAAGTGGTGGCGGCGTCCGCGTCCGCAGGGCCGCGTCCCCCGCGTCCCTTGAGGAAAAGCACGGCCGGGGCGGAGAGTCCGGCGAGCAGCACCGGGACCCCGGCGGGCAGGACGGGCAGCAGCCCGAGGGCGAGGACGACGGCGAGCGCTGCCGTGATCCGTTCCGTGGTGCTGGTGAGCATGGGCGCGAGCAGCGCCAGGAACACCGCCGGGCCGGCGGCGTCCAGCCCCCAGGCGTCGGTGTCGCCGAGCTTCTCGGCGCCGAGCGCCCCCGCGAGCGTGGTGAGGTTCCAGAGCACGTAGAGCGAGGCGCCGGTGACGGTGAACCCGAGGCGGGCGGCCCGGCGGGTGGGCTGGGCCAGGGTGACGGCGGTGCTCTCGTCGATCACCCAGTGCGCGGCGAGCGGGCGCAGGGCGCGGGGCAGGGCGAGCAACTGGGAGAGGCGGAGCCCGTAGAACGCGTTGCGTACGCCGAGGAAGAAGGCCCCGGCCGCCGCGGTGTACGGGTTGCCGCCCGCCGCGAGGGCTCCGACCAGGGCGAACTGCGAGGCGCCGGTGAAGACGAGGAGGCTGAGCGCGCAGGTCTGGAGCAGGGTGAGTCCGGCTCCGGCGGAGGTGACGCCGAAGGCGAAGCCGGAGAGCCCGACGGCCACGCCGACGCCGAGCGCGTCCCGGACGACGGCCGCGTCGGTCTTCGTCGCACCGGGGCCGTCGGGGGTGCCGGAGGGAGCGATTCCGCTGTCCGGGCCGACGGTGGAAAGGGGCGGGGGAAGGGGCTCGGGAAGAGCTGTGGGGAGGGGTGTCGTCTGTTCTGCCACGTCCGCGACCCTAGGGGCGGGGGCGGGGCCCGGTCTTGTACGTTCTTGCGCGTTCGCGCTGGTAGGCGCCGGGTGGCACGCCCACGATCCGGGTGAAGTGCCGGTTCAGATGGGGCTGGTCGGTGAAGCCCACCGCGGCGGCCGCCGCGGCGGGCGGCACCCCCGCCTCCAGCAGCCCGCGCGCCCGCCGCACCCGGGCGTTGGTGAGCCAGGCGTGCGGGGGCATTCCGTACCGCTTCTTGAAGGCGCGCAGCAGCGCGAACGGGGTGGCGCCGACCTCCGCCGCGAGCGCCTCCAGGGTGGGCGGCGCCGTCAGCCGGTCCTCCAGTACGGCCCGGGCGAGGCCCGCCGCGCGGGCACCGGCGGTGAGGGAGGGGGCGGGTGACAGCAGGCCGCCGTGCCGGCCGAGCAGGCGGGCGAGCACGACCCGCAGCAGGGTGTCGGCCGCGAGGGCGTTGCCCTGTTCGGCGGCCCGGTGCACCTCGTGTATCAGCCGGCCCGCCTCGGGGTCGGACGTGCAGGAGGTGTCGAAGCCGACCGTGCCCCGCAGGTTGGTGACCTCGGCCGCCACCGCGTCCACGGCGCGGGCGGACGGGTAGAGCGTGGCGTACGCCCAGCCCTCCGGGGCCCCGGCGCGGGCGGTGTGCGGCACCTCGGGGTTGATCATCACGACGCTGCCGGGACCCGCGTGCAGGGTGCCGCGGGGCAGCCCGACGTCCTCCACGCCCCGGGTGACGGCCGCGACGACGTACCCCTCGTGGCTGTGGCGGGGGAAGGCGTGGCGAACGTAGTGGGCCCGGAGCAGGTCGAGGCCGGGCAGGGCGGCGTACTGCCAGTGCCTCGCCCATTCCCTCGTCGCCGGATCTCCCTCAGGACCTGCCGCCATACCGGCATTCTCGCAGGTCCGCCCGTGTGCACCGGCCGATGTCAGTGGCGGGGTGCACGATGGTGGGCATGGTCGGCTCTGCCCTGGATTCGTTCTCGCCCGCGACCCGCAGCTGGTTCACGGGCGCCTTCCACGCGCCCACGGCCGCCCAGGAGGGCGCCTGGTCCGCGATCGCGGAGGGCTCGGACGTGCTGGTCGTGGCACCGACCGGCTCCGGCAAGACCCTGGCGGCCTTCCTCGCCTCCCTCGACCAGCTGGCCTCCGTACCGCCCCCCGCGGAGGCGAAGAAGCGCTGCCGGGTGCTGTACATCTCCCCGCTGAAGGCCCTCGCCGTCGACGTGGAGCGCAACCTCCGCTCGCCACTGACCGGCATCCGCCAGGAATCGGTGCGGCTGGGGCTCCCGGAGCCGGAGGTCCGGGTGGGCATCCGGTCGGGCGACACGCCTCCGGCGGAGCGCCGGACCCTGGTGACGAAGCCGCCGGACATCCTGATCACGACCCCCGAGTCGCTCTTCCTGATGCTGACCTCCTCGGCGCGGGACGCCCTCGCCGGGGTGGAGACGGTGATCCTGGACGAGGTGCACGCCGTCGCCGGCACGAAACGCGGCGCCCACCTCGCGCTGAGCCTGGAGCGGCTCGACGAGCTGCTGCCGCGTCCCGCCCGCCGGATCGGGCTGTCCGCCACGGTCCGGCCGGTCGACGAGGTGGCGCGGTTCCTCTCGCCGCAGCGCCGGGTGGAGATCGTGCAGCCCGCCTCGGCCAAGGAGTTCGACCTCTCGGTGGTCGTGCCGGTGGAGGACCTCGGCGAGCTGGGCGGCTCACCGGCCACCGACAGCGGGGCCGGCCAGGGCGACAAGCCGTCGATCTGGCCGCAGGTGGAGGAGCGGATCGCCGACCTCGTCCAGGCGCACCGCTCCACGATCGTCTTCGCCAACTCCCGGCGCCTCGCCGAGCGGCTCTGCAACCGGCTCAACGAGATCGCGTACGAACGCGCGACCGGCGAGGCCATGCCGGAGGCCCACTCCCCCGCCGAGCTCATGGCGCAGTCGGGCGGCGCGAAGGGCGCTCCGGCCCTGCTGGCCCGGGCGCACCACGGCTCGGTCTCCAAGGAGCAGCGGGCCCAGGTGGAGGAGGACCTCAAGGCGGGCCGGCTGCCTGCGGTCGTGGCCACCTCCAGCCTGGAGCTCGGCATCGACATGGGCGCCGTCGACCTGGTGATCCAGGTCGAGTCGCCGCCCTCGGTGGCCTCCGGCCTCCAGCGGGTGGGCCGGGCCGGCCACCAGGTGGGGGCCGTGTCGACGGGCGTGGTCTTCCCGAAGTACCGGGGCGACCTCGTGCAGGCGGCCGTGGTCACCGAGCGGATGCGCGAAGGTGCCATCGAGGCGCTGCGCGTCCCGTCGAACCCGCTGGACGTGCTGGCGCAGCAGCTGGTGGCGATCGTGGCGCTGGACACCCGGCAGGCGGACGACCTGCTGGCCCTCGTCCGCCGCGCCGCGCCGTTCGCCTCGCTGCCGGAGTCGGCGTTCACGGCCGTGCTCGACATGCTGGCGGGCCGCTACCCTTCGGACGCCTTCGCGGAGCTGCGCCCGCGTGTGGTCTGGGACCGGGTCGCGGGCACGGTGACCGGGCGGCCCGGGGCGCAGCGGCTCGCCGTCACCTCCGGCGGCACGATCCCGGACCGGGGGCTGTTCGGCGTCTTCCTCGCCGGGTCGGACCCCAAGAAGGGCGGCGGCCGGGTCGGCGAGCTGGACGAGGAGATGGTGTACGAGTCCCGGGTCGGGGACGTCTTCACCCTCGGCACCACGTCCTGGCGGATCGAGGACATCACCCGCGACCGGGTGCTGGTCTCGCCCGCCCCGGGGGTGCCGGGACGCCTGCCGTTCTGGAAGGGCGACCAGCTGGGGCGCCCGCTGGAGCTGGGCCGCGCGCTGGGCGCGTTCCTCCGGGAGATCGGGGGCCTGTCCGAGGAGGACGCCCGGCTCCGGCTGCTCGCCGCGGGTCTGGACGCCTGGGCGGCCGGCAACATCCTCTCCTACCTCGACGAGCAGCGGCGGGCCTGCGGCCATGTCCCGGACGACCGGACGATCCTCGTCGAACGCTTCCGGGACGAGCTGGGCGACTGGCGGGTGGTGGTGCACTCCCCGTTCGGCGCGCAGGTGCACGCCCCGTGGGCGCTCGCCCTCTCCGCCCGCCTGGCCGAGCGGTACGGCATGGATGCCCAGGTCATGCACGCCGACGACGGCATCGTGCTGCGGCTGCCGGACGCGGACCTGATGAGCCTCGACCTCCTCGACTTCGACGCGCCCGGCGGTTCCGGCACGTCCGGCGGTTCGGGAGGCGGCGCGGATACGGACACCGACCGGGGCCTGATGCTCCCGGACGCCGCCTACGACAGCGGGCAGGCACCGGTGGGCGCCGCCGACGTCGTCTTCGACCGGGGCGAGGTCCAGCAGATCGTCACCGACCAGGTGGGCGGGTCGGCCCTGTTCGCCTCGCGTTTCCGGGAATGCGCGGCGCGGGCGCTGCTGCTGCCCCGGCGCAGCCCCGGCAAGCGCACCCCGCTGTGGCAGCAGCGCCAGCGCGCGTCCCAGCTGCTCCAGGTGGCCTCCGAGTTCGGGTCGTTCCCGATCGTCCTCGAAGCGGTGCGCGAATGCCTCCAGGACGTGTTCGACGTACCCGGGCTCACCGAGCTCATGGGCGACCTCGAAGCCCGCCGCATCCGGCTCGTCGAGGTCACCACCACCGAGCCCTCCCCCTTCGCCCGCTCCCTGCTTTTCGGTTACGTCGCGCAGTTCCTGTACGAGGGCGACTCGCCGCTCGCCGAGCGGCGCGCCGCCGCCCTCTCGCTCGACTCGCACCTGCTGGCGGAGCTGCTCGGCCAGGCGGAGCTGCGCGAGCTGCTCGACGCCGACGTGCTGTCCGAGCTGGAGCGGGAGCTGCAGTGGCTGACCGAGGAACGTCGGGTCAAGGACGTCGAGGGCGTCGCCGACCTGCTGCGGGTCCTCGGCCCGCTCACCCCGGCGGAGCTGGCCGAGCGTGGCGCGGAGCCGTCCTGGGCGCCCGAGCTGGAGACGGCCCGCCGGGCGCTGCGGGTCCGCATCGCGGGTGCCGACCACTGGGCGGCCGTCGAGGACGCGGGCCGGCTGCGCGACGCGCTGGGCACCGCCCTCCCGGTCGGGGTGCCCGAGGCGTTCACCGAACCGGTGAAGGACCCGCTGGGGGACCTCCTCGCCCGGTACGCCCGCACGCACGGCCCGTTCACCTCGGCGCGGGCGGCGGAGCGCTTCGGGCTCGGTCCGGCGGTGACGGAGGGTGCGCTGCAACGCCTGTCCGCTTCGGGGCGGGTCGTGCTGGGCGAGTTCCATCCGGCGGGCATCGGACAGGAGTGGTGCGACGCCACCGTGCTGCGCCGGCTGCGCCGCCGCTCGCTGGCGGCGCTCCGCCATGAGCTGGAGCCGGTGCCGCCCGCCGCGCTGGCGACGTTCCTGCCCCAGTGGCAGCACCTGGACGGCCACGGGCTGCGGGGCATCGACGGGCTGGCCCGGGCCGTCGAGCAGTTGCAGGGCGCGCCGGTGCCGGCCTCCGCGCTGGAGCGGCTGATCCTGCCGAGCCGGGTCGCCGGTTACACCCCCGCGCTGCTGGACGAGCTGACCACGACCGGCGAGGTCGTCTGGGCCGGGGCGGGCGCCCTCCCCGGCAAGGACGGCTGGCTCGCGCTCTACCCGGCGGACAACGCCCCGCTGCTGCTGCCGCCGCCCCATCCGCTGGAGCTGACCGCGCTCCACGAGTCGGTCCTGACCGCGCTCCGGGGCGGCTACGGCCTCTTCTTCCGGCAGATCGCCGATCAGGTCCGCGCCACCACGCACCCGTCCGCCTCGGACGCGCAGCTGGCGGACGCGCTCTGGGACCTCGCCTGGTCGGGGCGGCTCACCAATGACACGCTGGCGCCGCTGCGCTCGCTCCTCGGGTCGGGTCGCACGGCGGGTGCGACCGCGCACCGGGCCAGGCGGTCGGTGCCGCGCGGCCGGTACGGCTCGCTCACCGCCTCCGCCCGCCCGGCCTCCCGGACGGGTCCGCCGACGGTCTCCGGCCGGTGGGCGCTGTTGCCGGCGAGCGAACCCGAGCCCACCCACCGCGCCCACGCGCTGGCACGCACCCTGCTGGACCGGCACGGCGTGGTCACCCGGGGCGCGGTGCAGGCGGAAGGCGTGGAGGGTGGTTTCTCGGCGACGTACCGCATCCTCGCCGCCTTCGAGGACAACGGGCAGGCGCGGCGCGGGTACGTCGTCGAGGGGCTCGGGGCCGCGCAGTTCGCGATGGACGGTGCCGTGGACCGGCTGCGGGCGGCGTCGACCGCCCGGGACCGCCGGGACCCGGGGAGCGTGCCGCGCGCCGTGGTGCTGGCGGCGGCCGACCCGGCCAACGCCTACGGCGCGGCGCTGCCCTGGCCCGAGTCCCCGGACGGCGCCGGTCACAAGCCGGGCCGCAAGGCGGGCGCCCTGGTGGTGCTGGTCGACGGGGAGCTGACGCTGTACATGGAGCGCGGCGGCAAGTCCCTGCTGGCCTGGCCCTCCGACCCCGAGGACCCCGCGCTGCGCGCGGCCGCCGAGGCGCTCGCGGCGGCGGCGAAGGCGGGGTCCCTCGGCACGGTCACGGTGGAGCGCACCAACGGCGTCTCCTCGCTGACCTCGCCGGTGGGCCGGGTGCTGGAGGCGGCGGGCTTCCTGGCCACCCCCAAGGGGATGCGACTGCGCGCCTGAGCGGAGACGAGCGGTGGCGTCGCGGACACAGCCCGGATACGCAGCCCCGGTGGTGTGCGGCCTCTGGTCCGCCGGACACCGCCGAGCCCCCGCCCCGCCGACACCCGCCCGCCCCCGCCCCTGCGGCGCCGCTGCCGCATGATGGAGACATGCCCGAAGGAGACACCGTCGCGCGGACGGCGAAGCATCTGCACGCCGCTCTCGCCGGGAGGGTGCTCACCCACGCCGATCTGCGGGTGCCCCGGTTCGCCACCTCCGATCTGACCGGCCGCACCGTCCTCGACGTCACCCCGAGGGGCAAGCACCTCCTCACCCGGCTGGAGGGCGGCCTCACGCTCCACAGCCATCTGCGGATGGACGGCGCCTGGCGGATCTTCGCCCCCGGACAGCGGTGGCGCGGCGGTCCGGCGTACGAGATCCGGGCCGTCCTCGGCAACACCGAGCACACCGCGGTCGGCTACCGCCTCCCGGTGCTGGAGCTCCTGCACACCGACGACGAGGACCGGGTGGTCGGGCATCTGGGCCCGGACCTGCTGGGGCCCGACTGGGACGCGGACAGGGCCGTGGAGAACCTGCTCACCGTCCCCGGCCGGCCGCTCGGCGAGGCGCTGCTCGACCAGCGCAATCTGGCCGGGATCGGCAACGTCTACAAGTGCGAGCTCTGCTTCCTCGCGCGCGTCACCCCCTGGCTCCCGGTGGGCGAACTCCCCGGGCCCCTGCTTCCCCGCCTGGTGGGCGCCGCCGCACGGTTGCTGGACGCGAACCGCGACCGCCCGACCCGCACCACCACCGGCCGGATCGCGGCCCTCAGCCGCACGCGTGAACCGGTGTACGTCTACGGGCGCGCGGGTCGCCCTTGTCTCCGCTGCCGCACCCCCGTCCGCAAGGCGGACCAGGACGACCGCCCCACGTACTGGTGTCCCCACTGCCAGTCGGGCCCCACCCCGCACTGACCGCCTCCGGCCGGTCGAGGCCCATGGGCCGAAGGCCACTGGCCTGGCCCCGCCTGTCGAACTCCCGCCCGCCGACGCCCGCTCACCGGATCTCACCGGATCTCACCGGTCGGGCCGCCTCCCCCACCCCCCTTTGCCCGGCCGTCCCCCGCCCCGTACGCCACGCCTCTCCCTCCACCATCGGCGCGCGTACCGGAGGAACGGCCGGCCGGATATGGAGCCGCCGTACCGAGGAGCGCGGCCGCTCGTCCCGGCCGCCGCCACGTGGACCGGCAGCAGGCTCAGCCCCCAGCCGCCCGCCGCCACCGCGCCCTCCAGCGTTCCGGCCTGCCCCGGGGCGAGGACGAGCCGCAGCACCGCCCACCACCACAGCCCGCCGCATATCAGGAGCCCCGCGCACCTCAGGACCGGCCGCACCCGAATCCGTATCACTGCGGCCTCCTCCGGCCGACCACCCCGGCCGTGACCCGGAACGAGCCGAACGCCAGGACCGGCCCGCCGGTCGGGCCTCTGTCCGGCAGTCTGCCCCGGGACGCGCCGCGCTGCATCCAGAGCCGGGCCGGGCCGCACCCCGGCGCGGTCCGCACCCCGCGCCCCCGCCCCGGGAGGCAGCGTCGCTTCGAAAAGCCGTGGCCCACCGGCAGGGGACGGTCCGATCATGGCGGGATGCCGCACCCGCTTGAGCGCGTGACCGCCTTCCGCGCCGACTTCGCCCGGCGCCAGGCCGCCGAAACCGTCCGGCTGACCGGCGCCTTCGCCGTCCGCGACCCGTTATTCCCCCTCTCCCAGGAGCACAACCAACTGATCGTCGACGCACCGGACGCCGATCCGGTGGCGCTGCCCGAGCAGGCAGAGCAGAGCCTCGGGCCGCGTGAGCAGTACCGGATCACCGTGCTGGACGACGCGCTCGGCGAGCGGGCCACCCCGGCGCTGGCGGCGGCCGGGTACCACCGGGACACCCACGTGGTGCTGGCACGGGAGACGGCCGGGTGCGCGCTGCCCGACACCGCCGCGCACCCGGTCGCACTGGCCGGGTTGCGGGACGCGGTCCTCCGCCAGCAGTTGCTCTGGTTCCAGGACGAGGAACTCGCCCGGCAGCTCACCGACCGCCGCGCCGCCCGGCTGCGCGGGGCGGCGGAGGTGCTCTTCCTCGCCGCCCGGACACCGGAGGGGGAGGTCGCGGCCTGGACGGATCTGTATCTCGACCGGACCGCCGGGCTGGCCCAGCTGGAGGACCTGGTCACCGCCGAGCCGCATCGCGGCCGGGGCCACGGCGACACTCTGCTCGCCACCGGCCTGGCGTTGGCCGCCACCGCCGGTATCCCCCGACTCTTCCTCGTCGCGGACGAGAAAGACTGGCCGCGCGGCTGGTACGCCCGCCGCGGGTTCACCGGGATCGGCCGCAGCCACTCCTTCCTCCGGGGATGACGGCGAGGACGAACGCCGCGCGCAGTCGAAGCGCGGACGCCCGATCCCGCACACAGAACCGCCCCGTCACCGGATCACCCGGCGACGGGGCAGTTCTCGTTCGGCGGCCTCGATGACCGCTTTTCGGCGGGTCGGGGACCGTCCGGGCGGGTCCCGGTCGCCCCCGGCCGGCTCAGGCGCTCTCCGCCTGGAACATCCACGCGTGCTTCTCGAGGTCGGCGGCCACGGCGATCAGGGTGTCCTGGCTCACCGGGTCGGGGTCGGCGGTGGCCTCGATGCGCTCCCGCATCCGGCCGATCACGATCTCCAACGCGTCCACCAGGACCTTCACCGCGTCGACGTCCTTGATCCAGCCGTCCGGCACGACGTTGATGGCGGTCGTCCGGGCGATGGTCGCGGACCGTCCGTCCGGGTTGACGCCGATGGCGGAGGCACGCTCGGCCACCGTGTCGGAGTGCTGGCGCGCGGTGTCCACGACCTCGTCGAGCTGAAGGTGCACGGAGCGGAAGCGCGGGCCGACGACGTTCCAGTGGACCTGCTTCGCGGCCAGCGAGAGGTCGACCAGGTCGACCAGCGCGCCTTGGAGCGCCTCGCCCACCGTCTTGAGGTCGGAATCGGAAAGCGGGCTCTTCACGACAGACATGCACTCTCTCCGTTCTGTCGGCGGTGGACCGGGCGTCGAAGGCCCCGTCCCGTCGCGCCGACGGTTTCGTCGGCTGGTTCGTCAGCCGCAGTCAGCACGCCATCCACGATGGCACAGAAGCTGACAAAGCGACCATTCACAGCCTCGCTCTCCGTGTGCCCCGCGAACCGCCCCGCACACCCCCGCAGCCCACACCCGCGCACGCCCACCTCGTACACCCGCAGCCCACACCCGCGCACGCCCACCTCGTACACCCGCAGCCCACAGCCCGCAGCCCGCAGCCCGCACACCGTCGCGCACGACAGAACCCCGGCCCGCCCTCGAAAGGGCCGACCGGGGTTCACTGTCACACCGAACCGTGCGGGTCAGGCGGCGACGACATCCACCGCTTCCGCGGGCGCCTTGATCGTCACCCGTCCCGCCGGTACACCCGCCACCGATGCCACGGAGACGGAGTTGAGCATGGGGCGCACCGGCACATGGACCGGATCACTGGCTGCTGCCGACTCGGCGAGTTCGGCGAGTGACAGCTCATCGCTCACTTCACGCATGAGCTCGGACATCCGTACGTCAAGCGCGTCGCAAATCGCGGAGAGCAGCTCGGAGGATGCCTCCTTCTGCCCCCGCTCCACCTCGGAGAGATAGCCGAGCGAGACCCGGGCGGACGAGGAGACTTCGCGCAGAGTACGGCCTTGGCGCTGGCGCTGCCGACGCAGCACGTCACCCAGCAGGCGACGGAGCAGAATCATCGGTGGCTCCCTCCTCGGACCGCGTAGCCGCATCCTTCACGCCCCACCGTACCGCTTAGCGCTGCGGCCGTGCGGGGAGCGATGTCGTGTTCTCTCAGGGCTGCAAACATCAATTCCCCCCGTTCTGTTCCGTATCCTGTGCCCCCGCATTTTCTGCGAGTTCGCCGGAGAGCAGCTCAAGGACGCCGAGCACGCTCTCTCTACGGATGTCCGTCCGCTCGCCGTTCAACCGCAGTGCGGTGACTTTACCGAGCCCACCGGGTCCCGCAACCGCGACGTAGACGGTTCCCACCGGTTGACCGTCCTGCGGTTCGGGGCCGGCGACCCCGGTCGTCGAGATCCCCCAGTCGGCGCCGAGCGCCCGGCGCACGCCGGCGGCCATACCGCGCGCGACCTCGGCGTCCACCGCCCCGCGCTCCGCGAGGAGCGCCCGGTCGACCCCCAGCAGCTCGTGCTTCAGGGCCGTCGCGTAGGCCGTCACGGACCCGCGGAAGGAGCGCGAGGCGCCCGGTACGGAAGTGAGGGCGGCCGCGACCAGGCCACCGGTCAGCGACTCGGCCACGGCGAGGGTCTCCCCGCGCTCCGCGAGCTGCCGCAGCACTCGGGCCGCGAGGGTCACCTCTCGGCCTCGGCGGGGTCGCCCACCACGGCTCCGGGGAGCGTCTCGCCGCCGGACACCGCCGCCGCGTCGACGCCCGCGCTCCCGGCGGCGGCCGCCGGAGAGACCGCAGGCGCGGCCGCCGGAGCGACCGAGGGGGTTGCAGCCGCCGGAGCGGCCGGCCCGGCCTCCGCGACCGGGTCCATCGCCAGGGTGACCGCCTCCAGGGCCGCGACGCGCTCGGCGGCGAGTCCCTTGCGGCGCGCCAGGACGGCCTGGCGTACGTAGTCGAGTCCGGTGACCACCGTCAGCACGACGGCGACCATCATCACCCAGAAGCGGAAGGTGGCCAGGGGCCCGGTGAGCGCCAGGACGTACATCCCGACGGCCGTTCCCTGGGCCAGCGTCTTCATCTTGCCGCCCCGGCTGGCCGGGATCACCGCGTGCCGGATCACCCAGAACCGCATGAGCGTGATGCCCAGCTCACGGAAGAGGATCACTCCGGTGATCCACCACGGCAGGTCGCCCAGCCACGACAGGCAGATCAGCGCCGCCCCCATGATCGCCTTGTCGGCGATGGGGTCGGCGATCTTCCCGAAGTCGGTGACCAGGTTGTACGTCCGCGCGAGGTGGCCGTCGAACAGGTCCGTGATCATCGCGATGGCGAAGGCCGCCCACGCGAAGGACCGCCAGGCGGGGTCGTACCCGCCGTCGGCCAGCAGCAGCATCACGAAGCCGGGCACGAGCAGCAGCCGGATCATGGTGAGGATGTTGGCGATGTTCCACAGGCTGGCCTGGTTCACGGCCGCGGTGCCCAGCTTGCCGCCGCGGACCGGCGTCGCGCCGGAACCGCCTGTCGCGGATGCCGGGGCTCCCGTCATCTGGCCGCCTCCGAGAGTGTTGTGAGGGGTTCGGCCACCAGGTCGACTCCCTCGGTGCCCACTGCCTTCGCCTCGACCATAAGGCCGGGGACGAGCCCTTCGCGTGTGGTGAAGACCACCTGGCCGTCCGTTTCGGGTGCCTGGTGGGCGGCGCGGCCGATGGCGACCGGCCCGTCCTCCTCGGACTCCACGGACTCGACGAGCACCTGCAGCGTCTCGCCGACCCGCTCCTCGGCGCGCTGGGAGGTGAGCTCCTCGGCGAGCTGGGAGATGTGGGCGAGGCGTTCGGCGATGGTGTCCGCGTCCAGCTTGTTCTCGTAGCCGACCGCTTCGGTGCCCTCCTCGTCGGAGTACCCGAAGACGCCGATGGCGTCGAGCCGGGCGCCGGTGAGGAAACGCTCCAGCTCGGCGAGGTCGGCCTCCGTCTCGCCGGGGAAGCCGACGATGAAGTTGGACCGGGCGCCGGCCTGCGGGGCCTTGGAGCGGATGGTGTCCAGGAGCTCCAGGAAGCGGTCCGTGTCGCCGAAGCGGCGCATGGCGCGCAGCACGCCGGGGGCGGAGTGCTGGAAGGACAGGTCGAAGTACGGGGCGACCTTCGGCGTGGAGGTCAGGACGTCGATCAGGCCGGGGCGCATCTCGGCGGGCTGGAGGTAGCTGACCCGGATGCGCTCGATGCCGTCGACGTCGGCGAGCTCGGGCAGCAGGGTCTCCAGCAGCCGGATGTCGCCGAGGTCCTTGCCGTACGAGGTGTTGTTCTCGGAGACCAGCATGACCTCCTTGACGCCCTGCTCGGCCAGCCAGCGGGTCTCGCCCAGCACGTCGGAGGGGCGGCGGGAGATGAAGGAGCCGCGGAAGGACGGGATGGCGCAGAAGGAGCACCGGCGGTCGCAGCCGGAGGCCAGCTTCACCGAGGCGACGGGGCTGGTGCCGAGGCGGCGACGGAGCGGGGCGCGCGGCCCGGAGACCGGAGCGACGCCTTCCGGGAGGTCGGCGGGGGCCGGAGCGATCTCCTGCGCGTGCCCGGGCAGGGCCACCGAGGCGTCCTGCCGTTCGGCGGGGCTGATCGGGAGGAGCTTGCGCCGGTCGCGCGGGGTGTGCGAGGCGTGGATACCACCGTTGAGGATGGTCTGGAGCCGGTCGGAGATGTCGGCGTAGTCGTCGAATCCGAGGACTCCGTCCGCCTCCGGCAGGGCCTCGGCGAGGTCCTTGCCGTAGCGCTCGGCCATACAGCCGACCGCGACGACGGCCTGGGTTCTGCCGTGATCCTTCAGATCGTTGGCTTCGAGGAGGGCATCGACGGAGTCCTTCTTGGCGGCTTCGACGAAGCCGCAGGTGTTGACGACGGCGACATCCGCGTCGGAGGCGTCCTCGACGAGCTCCCAGCCGTCCGCTGCCAAGCGGCCTGCAAGCTCCTCCGAGTCCACCTCGTTACGGGCGCAGCCAAGAGTGACGAGGGCGACGGTACGGCGTTCGGGCATGGAATCAAGACTACTTTGTCGCGGCGGGCGTCCCGCCGCGCAGGGTTCCCCGCTACCCAAAGTCACTTCGCCACCCGGAAACGCGACGAATGCCGGGTGGCGGCACGCACGGAACGCGACGAGCGCCCGGCCGATGGGCCGGGCGCTCGTCGTTGACGGCTGGGGTCGTGCGGGAGAGTCGTACGGGAGGCGGGGCGTTCTCAGCCCGCCTCGGGGTCGCCCTTCGCGTAGGAAAGCCGCTCGACCTGTCCGGGTTCGAACTGGTCCTGGACCTTCTTGCCGTTCACGAAGAGGTCGATGGATCCGGCGTTGCCGAGGACGAGGTCGACGCGCTCCTCGTCCTGGAACGTCTTCGACTGGCCCTGGAGGAGCAGTCCGTCGAAGAGGATCTGCCCGCTGTGGTCCTTGGCGGAGATCCAGCTCTTGCCCTCGGTGGCGCTGAGCTTGACCGTCACCTTGTCCAGCGGAGCCGCCGCGATGGCGCTCTCCGACGGCACGGGCTTGGGGTCGGCGGGCTTGGTGGGGGTCGGTTTGGCCGTGGCCGTCTTGTCGGGCGTGGAGCCCTCGGCCACGTGTGCGGTGCTGGTTCCGTCGTCCTCACCGTGGAAGAGCGTGAAGCCGACGAACCCGACGACGGCGACGATCGCCGCGACCATGGCCGCGGTCCAGTTGGGACGCCGGGGTTCGGATCGGATGCGTTCCGCTTCGAAGAGCGGAGCCGCGGGCGTGGGCACAGGACGGCCGCCGTGTTCGGCGTCGTACTGCTGAACCAACGGTTCCGGATCGATGCCGACGGCGCGGGCGACGGTACGGATGTGACCGCGCGCGTAGACGTCCCCGCCGCAGCGCGAGAAGTCGTCGTTCTCGATCGCGTGCACGATGGGGATGCGCACCCGGGTGGAGCCGCTGACTTCGTCGACCGTCAGACCTGCGGCGATACGAGCCTGCTGAAGCACACGACCGATCGAAGGCCGGTCGTCTTCGGGGGAGTTGCCGATGGACACGGGGGCGCCTTTCGAGCGTGAGCCACCTGCTGGATGTTCAGTCTAGGGGGGGTACGAAAGGGTGGGGCAACCGGGCGCGACGACTTTGTACGCCATCGGGCCCGACGGACAACCCCTTGGGCCGTACCGCGGGAGCGGCCACGGCCGCACCCTCCACTTGAACTTGACGTACGACCGGAGGAAACGGTTGCCCCCGCCCTTCCGGGAAGAGGATTCCGCGATGTTTCCGTGACCTCACAGAGCGGTTGAGCTCAGGGAGCGGTTGGCCTCACGAAGCGGTTGGCCTCAGGGGGCGGTTTCCCCGCGGATGACAGCCAACACCCCGTCCAGATCGTCGGGCTTGACCATCACGTCGCGGGCCTTCGACCCCTCGCTGGGGCCGACGATGTTCCGTGACTCCATCAGGTCCATGAGCCTTCCGGCCTTGGCGAAGCCGACCCTCAACTTGCGCTGGAGCATCGAGGTCGAGCCGAACTGCGTCGAGACGACGAGTTCCGCGGCCTGGCAGAGCAGGTCGAGGTCGTCGCCGATGTCCTCGTCGATCTCCTTCTTCTGCTTCGTCCCGACCACCACGTCGTCCCGGAAGACGGGGGTCATCTGGTCCTTGCAGTGCTGGACGACTGCGGCGACCTCCTGCTCGGTGACGAAGGCGCCCTGCATTCGGGTCGGCTTGTTCGCCCCCATCGGCAGGAACAGTCCGTCACCCTTTCCGATGAGCTTCTCGGCGCCCGGCTGGTCCAGGATGACCCGGCTGTCCGCGAGCGAGGAGGTGGCGAACGCCAGCCGGGAGGGCACATTGGCCTTGATCAGTCCGGTGACGACGTCGACGGAGGGCCGCTGCGTGGCGAGCACCAGGTGGATCCCGGCGGCCCGGGCGAGCTGGGTGATACGGACGATCGAGTCCTCCACGTCGCGCGGCGCGACCATCATCAGGTCCGCCAGCTCGTCGACGATCACCAGCAGGTACGGGTACGGCGACAGCTCCCGCTCGCTGCCCTCGGGCGCCTTCACCTTGCCGTCGCGCACCGCGTGGTTGAAGTCGTCGATGTGCCGGAAGCCGTACGCCGCGAGGTCGTCGTAGCGCAGGTCCATCTCCCGCACCACCCACTGGAGCGCCTCGGCGGCCTTCTTCGGGTTGGTGATGATCGGCGTGATCAGGTGCGGGATGCCCTCGTACGCGGTCAGTTCGACCCGCTTGGGGTCGACGAGGACCATGCGCACGTCGTCCGGGGTGGCCCGGACCATGATCGAGGTGATCAGGCAGTTGATGCAGGACGACTTGCCGGAGCCGGTCGCCCCCGCGACCAGCACGTGCGGCATCTGCGCGAGGTTGGCCATCTCGTAGCCGCCCTCGACGTTCTTGCCGAGCGCGACCAGCATCGGGTGGTCGTCCTCGGCCGCGTCCGCGAGCCGCAGGACGTCCCCGAGGTTGACCATCTCCCGGTCGGAGTTGGGGATCTCGATGCCGACCGCCGACTTGCCGGGGATCGGCGAGATGATCCGGACGTCGGGGCTGGCGACGGCGTAGGCGATGTTCTTGGTGAGCGCGGTGATCCGCTCGACCTTCACCGCCGGGCCGAGCTCCACCTCGTACCGGGTGACGGTCGGGCCCCGGGTGAAGCCGGTGACGGCCGCGTCGACCTTGAACTCCGTGAAGACGTTGGTCAGCGAGGCGACGACCGCGTCGTTCGCCGCGCTCCGCGTCTTGCCGGGGCCGCCGCGCTCCAGCAGGTCGAGGGAGGGCAGCGAGTAGGTGATGTCGCCGGCGAGCTGGAGCTGCTCGGCCCGGGCGGGCAGCGGCCGGGTCCGCTCCGGCGCGGGCTTGGTCAGGTCCGGTACGCCGGCGGGCGGCGCGCCGGCGGGCCTGCGGCCGGTGCGTTCCTTGCCCGCGTCCCCGGCGGACCGGGCCCCGCGCGCGCCGGGGACGGGGGTACCGGTCCGCTCCCCGGTGCGGTCCAGGTCGCCGGTGTGGTCCCGGTCGCCGTGGACCCCCTGCGTGAGGTCGGCGACGACGGGTGAGGGCGAGATGCCGTTGAGCACCGCCCCGTCCAGCGCGGCCGCGGCGGCCGCCGCGACGTCGACGGCGTCCATCGGCCGGTTCGTCCCGGGCTGCGCCGTCTGCCGCCTGGGCCTGCGGCGGCGGGCCAGCGCCTCGCTCTCGGCGTCGTCCGGGTCGTACACCCCGTCGGGGCGGCGGCCGGGGGCGCGGCGCGTCCGGCCGGGCAGCGCCTCGCGCCACTGGTCGTCGTACCGCTCGTCGTCGTCGGCGTACTGCTCGTAGCCGTCCTCGCGCGCGCCCGGCGAGTCCACCACGCCGAGCTTCGTCCCGAGCAGTCTGAGCCGCTGCGGAATCGCGTTGACGGGCGTCGCCGTGACGACGAGGAGGCCGAACACCGTCAGCAGGAGCAGCAGCGGAACGGCGAGGACGTCGCCCATGGCGAAGACGAGCGGGGTGGAGGCGCCCCAGCCGATCAGGCCGCCGGCGTCCTGTATGGCCTGCGTGCCGTCGCCGCGCCCGGGGCTGCCGCAGGCGATGTGGACCTGGCCGAGGATGCCGATGACCAGCGCGGAGAGACCGATGACGATCCGTCCGTTGGCCTCGGGCTTCTGCGGATAGAGGATCAGCCGCACGGCGACCGCGCCGAGCAGTATCGGTACGAGGAGGTCGAGCCGTCCGAACGCGCCGGTCACCAGCATCTCGACGAGGTCGCCGACGGGTCCGCGCAGATTCGACCAGGTACCCGCGGCGACGATCAGCGCGAGTCCCAGCAGCAGCAGCGCCACGCCGTCCTTGCGGTGGGCCGGGTCGAGCCCCTTGGCACCGCGCCCTATCGAACGGAACATGGCGCCCACGCCGTGCGCCATGCCGAGCCAGACGACACGCACCAGCCGGACCACCCCGTTGGTGGGGGACGCGGCGGGCTTCGGCGCGGGCCTCCTGGCCGCCGCCTTCCTGGCGGGGGCGTTCTTGGCGGGAGCCCGGCGCGGGGGCGCCGCCTTCCCGGCCGGCGCCTTCTTCGCGGGCACGGCTTTTCTCGCCGGCCCCGGGGTACGGCCGGCACTCTTGGCGGTGCCCGCCGAGCTCTGGGAACCCTTGCCGGACGTACGTGAGGCCATGGGCCCGAGGTTACCGGTGTCGGCGCGTCGGGACACGTGCCCGTCGGGTTCACCCGACCGTGTCGGCTTGCAGGGGCGGGAAACTGACGTCGCCTCACCCTCGCGGGAGGTTTGGACGGCGGGTACGCGGGACAGCGGCGAGCGGACCGGCGGCGCTGGTTCCACGCGCCGTCAGCTCCGTCGCCGTCCGCCGCCCCGGACCGTCGGGCCCCCGGACGCCCCGGACCGTCGGGCCCCTCCGTTCCGGTCCGTACGGCCCGTCCGTCACCGATCCGCGCCGGTGCCGACCCGTCAGTTCGGTGACGGCAGGATGCCGGTGGCGCCGTTCGTACCGGGCTCCAGGGCGTCGAGCGCCCTCCGCAGACCCGTCAGCTTGCGTTCGAGATGCGCGGCCGTGGCCACGGCCGCCGCGTCGGCGGACTCGTCGTCCAACTGCTTGGAGAGCGCTTCGGCCTGCTCCTCCACCGCGGCGAGCCGCGCGGAGAGTTCGGCCAGCAGTCCGGCCGGCTCCCGGTCCTCGCCCGACCGCCCGCCGTCGAGCTGGGCTCGCAGCAGGGCCGCCTGCTCGCGCAGCTTGCAGTTCTTCATGTACAGCTCGACGAAGACCGACACCTTGGCACGGAGCACCCAGGGGTCGAACGGCTTCGAGATGTAGTCGACGGCACCGGCCGCGTATCCCCGGAAGGTGTGGTGCGGGCCGTGGTTGATCGCGGTGAGGAAGATGATCGGGATGTCCCGCGTCCGCTCACGGCGCTTGATGTGCGCCGCCGTCTCGAAGCCGTCCATGCCCGGCATCTGGACGTCGAGCAGGATGACCGCGAAGTCGTCCGTGAGCAGCGCCTTGAGCGCCTCCTCCCCTGACGATGCCCGCACCAGCGTCTGATCCAGCGCAGAGAGGATGGCCTCCAGCGCCAGCAGATTCTCCGGCCGGTCATCGACCAGGAGGATCTTGGCCTTCTGCATCATGGCCCGCCCTCCTCATCCCGGCGTCGCACCGGGTGCCGCCCCAGGGGACGGCTCCGTATCGCCGTCCGTCTTGTGCCGGTCATCGTAGCCGCACCCCGGCCGCCGCCACACCCTGTCACCGCGATGTCACTGTGCACACAACAAGAACGCGGCGGGAGTTCAAAAGGTTCCCGGCGGAAAGCGCCTCCACACCACTCCTGGGAACCCGGCGCCCGAGCCTCCGCCAGGGGGTTGCCGGAGCCATGCCGCGGGGGGCGGCACCGGCAGAGCGCCGGCACCGCCCCCCGCGACCGCGTCATTCCCCGCGCATCCACCGCTCCATGACGCCGAGCAGGTAGTCGGGATCGACCGGCTTGGTGACGTAGTCGGAGGCACCGCAGTCGAGCGCCTTCTCCTTGTCGCCCTTCATGGCCTTCGCGGTCAGCGCGACGATCGGCAGAGCCGCGAACTGGGGCATCCGCCGGATCGCCGTCGTCGTCGCGTACCCGTCCATCTCCGGCATCATGATGTCCATCAGCACGACCGCCACGTCGTCGTGCTGCTCCAGCACTTCGATCCCCTCGCGGCCGTTCTCGGCGTAGAGCACCGAGAGTCCGTGCTGTTCCAGGGCGCTGGTGAGGGCGAAGACGTTGCGGATGTCGTCGTCGACGATCAGCACCTTCTCGCCGCGGAACCTGAACGACTTCCGGGCCTCCGGCGCCTGCGCGCCCTGGACCCAGTCCTCCTGTGCGGCGTTCTCCGCGTTCGAACCCGAGCCGGCACCGGGCCGGTTGGGCGCGGGGAGCTCCGGACGGCGGCGGGCATCGCCGAGCGCCTGGCGCCGACGCCTGAACACTCCCGCCGAGTTGGCCGGGTCACCCAGCGGCGCGGAGTCGGCCGGGGGCGTGTACTCCCCGGTACCGGAAGGCGGTTCGTAGGTGCCGGAACCCACCTGCGGGTACCCCTGGGCAGGGAGTTCACCGCGGTGCAGCGGGAGGTAGAGGGTGAAAGTGGAACCGCGACCGGGCTCGCTCGCCGCGTGGATCTCCCCGCCCAGCAGCCGCGCGATCTCCCGGCTGATGGAGAGGCCGAGGCCGGTCCCGCCGTACTTGCGGCTGGTGGTGCCGTCCGCCTGCTTGAACGCCTCGAAGATCACCATCATCTTGCTGGACGCGATCCCGATCCCGGTGTCGGTGACCGAGAACGCGATCAGGTCGTCGGTGTCCCGCAGGGTGCCCTGTTCCAGCAGGTTCTCCCTGATGGCGTTCGGCACGTCCGGTCCGGCCGGCCGGATCACCAGCTCCACCGCCCCGCTGTCGGTGAACTTCACCGCGTTGGAGAGCAGGTTGCGCAGCACCTGGAGCAGCCGCTGCTCGTCGGTGTGCAGGGTGGCGGGCAGTTCGGGCGAGACGCGTACGGAGAAGTCGAGCCCCTTCTCGGCGGTGAGCGGCCGGAAGGTCGCCTCCACGTAGTCGACCAGCTGGACCAGAGCGATACGGGTCGGGCTGACGTCCATCTTCCCCGCCTCGACCTTGGAGAGGTCGAGGATGTCGTTGATCAGCTGGAGCAGGTCGGAACCGGCCCCGTGGATCGTCTCGGCGAACTCCACCTGCTTGGGCGAGAGGTTGCCCTCGGCGTTGTCGGCGAGCAACTTGGCCAGGATCAGCAGGGAGTTGAGCGGAGTGCGCAGCTCGTGCGACATGTTCGCCAGGAACTCGGACTTGTAGCGCATCGAGACGGCGAGCTGCTCGGCGCGCTCCTCCAGGATCTGCCGGGCCTCCTCGATCTCGGTGTTCTTCACCTCGATGTCGCGGTTCTGCCGTGCCAGCAGCTCGGCCTTGTCCTCCAGTTCGGCGTTGGAGGCCTGGAGGGCCTTCTGCCGGTTCTCCAGCTCCTCCGAGCGGTCCCGGAGCTGCTCGGTGAGCTCCTGCGACTGCTCCAGCAGCTTCTCGGTCCGGGTGTTGACGCTGATGGTGTTGACGCTCGTCGCGATCATCTCGGCGAGCTGGTTGAGGAAGTCCCGCTGAATCTGGGTGAACGGCTGGAAGGAGGCCAGTTCGATCACCCCGAGGACCTTGCCCTCGAAGAGCACCGGCAGCACGATCACATGGGCCGGGGGTGCCTCGCCGAGCCCGGAGGAGATCTTCAGGTATCCGGGCGGCGCGTGGTCCAGCTGGATGGTCTTCCGCTCCGCGGCGGACTCGCCGATGAGCGACTCGCCGGGCCGGAAGGAGGTCGGCATGGAGCCCGCCGAGTATCCGTAACTGCCGCGCATCCGGAGCTCGTACGCGCCCTCCGCGCTGCTGTCCGCGCCCACCTCGTCGTTGTCGCCCGCCCCCATCGCCAGGAAGAACGCGCCGTGCTGGGCCGAGACCACCGGGGTGAGCTCGCTCATGATCAGCGAGGCGACGTCGTCCAGGTCGCGGCGGCCCTGCATCAGGCCGGAGATCCGGGCGAGATTGCCCTTCAGCCAGTCCTGCTCCTTGTTGGCGAGGGTGGTGTCGCGCAGGTTGGCGATCATCGTGTTGATGTTGTCCTGCAGCACCTGGATCTCGCCGGCCGCGTCCACGTCGATCTTGAGGTTCAGATCGCCGCGCGTCACCGCGGTGGCGACGGCCGCGATGGCCCGCACCTGCCGGGTGAGGTTGCCGGCCATCTCGTTCACCGACTCGGTGAGGTCGCGCCAGGTGCCGTCGACGTCCCGCACCCGGGCCTGGCCGCCGAGCTGGCCTTCCGTACCCACCTCGCGGGCGACCCGGGTCACCTGGTCGGCGAAGGACGACAGCTGGTCGACCATCGTGTTGATGGTGTCCTTGAGCTGCAGGATCTCGCCCTGCGCGTCGATGTCGATCTTCTTGGTGAGGTCGCCCTTGGCGATGGCGGTGGTGACGGTCGCGATCTGCCGCACCTGTCCGGTGAGGTTGGAGGCCATCGAGTTCACGGACTCGGTGAGGTCCTTCCAGGTCCCCGAGACCCCCGGGACCCGCGCCTGTCCGCCCAGGATCCCCTCGGTGCCCACCTCGCGGGCCACCCGGGTCACCTCGTCCGCGAACGAGGAGAGCGTCGTCACCATCGTGTTGACGGTGTCGGCCAGTTCGGCGACCTCGCCCCGCGCCTCGACGGTGACCTTCTTCGTCAGGTCGCCGTTGGCGACCGCCGAGGAGACCCGGGAGATGTTCCGCACCTGGCTGGTCAGGTTGTTGGCCATCAGGTTGACGTTGTCGCTGAGGTCCTTCCAGATGCCCGTCGCGCCGCGCACCCGGGCCTGGCCGCCGAGGATGCCCTCGGTACCCACCTCGCGGGCCACCCGGGCGACCTCGTCGGCGAAGTTCATCAGCTGGTCGACCATGGTGTTCACGGTCGTGACGAGTTCGAGGATCTCGCCCTTGGCGTCGACGGTGATCTTCTTCGACAGGTCGCCCTTGGCGACCGCGGTCGTGACCTCGGCGATGTTCCGCACCTGGAGGGTGAGGTTGTTGGCCATGCCGTTCACCGACTGGGTGAGGTCCTTCCACGTACCGGAGACCCCCTGCACCTCGGCCTGGCCGCCGAGCATGCCCTCCGTACCGACCTCCCGGGCCACCCGGGTGACCTGCTCGGCGAAGTTCGAGAGCTGGTCCACCATCGTGTTGAGGGTGTTCTTCAGCTCCAGGATCTCGCCGCGCGCGTCCACGTCGATCTTCTGCGACAGGTCACCGCGCGCCACCGCCGTGGCGACCTGCGCGATGTTGCGGACCTGGGCGGTGAGGTTGCCGGCCATGCCGTTCACCGAGTCGGTCAGGTCCCGCCACACGCCGGCCACGCCGGGCACCTGCGCCTGGCCGCCGAGCCGGCCGTCCGTACCGACCTCGCGGGCGACCCGGGTCACCTGCTCCGCGAAGGCGGAGAGCTGGTCGACCATCGTGTTGATGGTGTTCTTCAGCTCCAGGATCTCGCCGCGCGCGTCCACGTCGATCTTCTGCGACAGGTCACCGCGGGCGACCGCCGTCGTCACCTGGGCGATCTGGCGGACCTGGTCGGTGAGGTTCCCCGCCATGAAGTTGACGGAGTCGGTGAGTTCCTTCCACGTACCCGAGACGCCGTCGACGCGGGCCTGACCGCCGAGCATGCCCTCCGTGCCCACCTCGCGGGCCATCCGGGTCACCTGGTCGGCGAACGAGGACAGCTGCGCCACCATCGTGTTGACGGTGTTCTTGAGCTCCAGCATCTCGCCGGCGACGTTGACGGTGACCTTCTGCGAGAGGTCGCCGTTGGCCACCGCCGTCGTCACCTGGGCGATGTCCCGCACCTGTCCGGTGAGGTTGCGGAACGCCGTGTTGACGGAGTCGGTGAGGTCCTTCCACGTGCCGGCGGCGCCGGGCACCTCCGCCTGGCCGCCCAGCCGGCCTTCCACGCCGACCTCCCGCGCGACCCGGGTCACCTCGGAACCGAAGGACTGGAGCTGGTCCACCATCGTGTTGACGGTGTTCTTCAGCTCCAGCATCTCCCCGGCCACGTCGACGGTGACCTTCTGCGACATGTCACCGCTGGCCACCGCCGTCGTCACCTGGGCGATGTCCCGCACCTGGGTGGTCAGGTTGCGGAAGACGGTGTTGACCGAGTCGGTCAGGTCCTTCCACGTCCCCGCGGCGCCGGGCACCTGCGCCTGGCCGCCGAGCAGACCCTCGCCGCCGACCTCGCTGGCGACCCGGGTCACCTCGTCCGCGAAGGTGCGCAGCGTCTCGGTCATCTGGTTGATCGTCTCGGCGAGCTGCGCGACCTCGCCGCGCGCGCTCACGGTGACCTTCTGCGACAGGTCGCCGTTGGCCACAGCCGTGGTGACCTCGGCGATGCCGCGCACCTGGTTGGTGAGGTTGCCCGCCATGGTGTTGACGGAGTCGGTGAGGTCCTTCCACACACCGGCGACGCCCGGCACGGCGGCCTGCCCGCCGAGTTCCCCCTCGGTGCCGACCTCGCGGGCGACCCGGGTGACCTCGGAGGAGAACGAGGAGAGCTGGTCCACCATCGTGTTGACGGTGTTCTTCAGCTGGAGCATCTCCCCGGCCACGTGGACCGTGACCTTGCGCGACAGGTCGCCCTTGGCCACCGCCGTCGTCACCAGCGCGATGTCCCGCACCTGCGCGGTGAGCCGGTACGCCATCGTGTTGACGGAGTCCGTGAGGTCCTTCCAGGAACCGGACATGCCGCGTACCTGCGCCTGGCCGCCCAGTTTGCCCTCGGTGCCCACCTCGACCGCGACCCGCGTCACCTGCTCGGTGAACGCCGACAGCTGGTCGACCAGGTTGTTGACCGTACGGGCGACCTTCAGGAACTCGCCGCGCAGCGGCCGTACCGTCTCGTCCGCGGTGTGGGAGCGCAGCTCCATCCGCTGTTCGAGGTCACCGTCGGCCACCGCCGACAGCACCCGGCCGACCTCGGACACGGGCCGCGCGAGGTCGTCGACCAGTTCGTTGGACGCGTCGATCGCGGCGGCCCAGGAACCTTCGCATGCTCCCGTCTCCAGCCGCTCGGTGAGCTTGCCCTCCCGGCCGACCACCCGCCGGACACGGGCGAGTTCACCCGTGAGGTGGAGGTTGCGGTCGGCCACCTCGTTGAAGACGGCCGCGATCTCCGTCAAGGGTCCGTCCCCGGAGACGGTGAGCCGCCTGCGGAAGTTGCCGTCGCGCATCGCGAGCAGGGCGGAGAGCAGTCTGTTGAGAGCCGCCGCGTCCACCTCGACGGTTCCTTGGCGCTGTTTTTTCACGGGCTGTCCGCCTCTTGTACGCGTGCTTGAACCCCGCGCCGCCACGTCAGACTCCACCGTGTCCCTCCCGCAGGGTTGACCGTTTCGCTCGGGTGATTCTGGGAGCTTTCCCAGTTCCGAGGTACCTCACCGCCACAGCACACCGTCGACGGGTGCCCATGGAAACGTCAAATCCTTGAAACGTACCAGGCCGGACCCCGACCGCGGGCACCGATGGGATGCGTCACCCCGCCGGCTCCCGCCCCACCCCGCCGTCTCCCCGCGCGGCACCCCAGCGGAACCACCCTCGTGCGCCCGCGTACGCCCATTCCGCTCGTCCGGGGTGAAGTCCGGCCTCGTGTACCCGGCGGCCCCGGCGAGCGTCTAGCCTGGCTGAGGGCCGTCCGGTGGTTCGTCGCGCGCATCCGCCAGGGACCACGGGACAGCTGTGGGCGAATCGAAGCTGCGAGATACGGGCACTGGACTCGGGGAAGCGACGCGACACCATATGGGGAGTGCAGTGATCACCGCGCGGGCGGCCGCCACCTTCGAGCCGGCCGGTCGCTCGGTAGCGACAGCCCGCGCCTTCGTCAGGGACACGCTCCAGGGATGGGGCTACACCGACGTCATCGACGACGCCGTCGTGCTCACCAGTGAACTGGTGACCAACGCGGTCGTGCACGCGGGTACCGCCGCGGACGTCCTCTGCCTGCGCGCGGAGGACGGCGTACGCGTCGAGGTCGCCGACCACTATCCGGAGCGCGAAGTCCCGCTCCAGAGCACGGCGGTCGACTTCGGCAGCCCGGACCGGGAGAGCGGCCGGGGCCTTCTGCTCTGCGCCGCCCTGGCCTCCCGCTGGGGCGTGGAGTACACCCCCACCCGCAAACACGTCTGGTTCCAGCTGGACCTGCCCGACCGGCCGGTCGGCATCCGCTCCGCCGGCCCGCTGCTGCCCGTCGAGAGCCTGCCGGTCGCCGACCGGCGCATCCGGGTCGCCGTCGCGCAGATCGACATGTCCGGCGCCGTGGCCTCCTGGAACGAGGACGCCTCGTTCCTCTTCGGGTACGCCCCCGAGCAGGTCGTCGGCAAACAGCTCACCGAGTTCGCCGCCTGGCCGCAGACCCCCGGCACCAGCACCGGCATCGCCGCCGCCCTCCAGCTCTCACGGTGGGAGGGCAGTTACGGCTTCCGGTGCGCGGACGGCCGGGTCGTCCCCGTCTACGCCTCGCACCTGCGGGTCCGGGACACCGGGGGCACTCCGTCCACCGTCTGCCTGATGGTCCGTGACGACGAGCGCGCGGTGCTGCAGAGCCCGGTGCGGGCTCCGGTCACCGACACCGGCGAGAGCCGCTCCGCGGACCCCTTCGAGGTGTTCATCGGCTCCCCCGCCCCCGACGACCTGGACGGCCTGCTCCAGCGCACCGTCGAGCGGGCGCGGGACATGCTCGACGCCGACGCCGCCTTCCTGCTGCTGGCCACGGACGACGAGACCGAACTCGAGGTCCGTGCCACCACCGGCCTGCCGTCGGCCCGCCAGCGCTTCGCCCGGGTCCCCGTCGAGGCGGGCGCGGGCCGCTACGGCTCCGCCCGGATGCCAGCCGTCCACGAGGACCTGATGGCCGTGGAGGGTGCCGTTCCGCTGCTGGGCGGCACAGGGATGCGCTCGGTGGTGACGGTCCCCCTGAAGGTGGAGGGCCGGCTCACCGGATCCCTGGGTGTCGCGGCCGAGGCCGCGGGGCGTTACACCAACGAGGAGGCCCTGCGCCTCCAGTTCGCCGCCGACCGCATCGCGCTCGCCGTCGAGTCGGCCCGCCTGGGCGAGCTGGAGCGGCTCCGCAGAGGCTCCCTCTCCTTCCTCGTCGAGGCGTCCGACCTGCTGGCCGGGACGCTCGACCGGGACCAGACCCTGGCCCTCATGGCCCAGATGACCGTCCCGACCCTCGCCACCTGGTGCGCCGTCTACACCATCGCCGACCCCGCCTCGGAGCCGTTCCTCTCCTACGTCCTGCACGAGGACGAGGACCTGATCGACGGCCTCAAGGCGCTGCTTTCCCGCATCGATCCGCCCGAGCCGGTGCCCTCCCCGGGCGCCCGTGTGTGGGGTGCCCCGACCAAGGCCGCCCACGAGGCCGCGCTGCGCACGTCGATGCGGAGCCTGAGCAGCGACGCCCCGCTGAGCATGGCGAACTCCACCCGCACGACCCTCGCCACGGCCGCCGCGGTGGGCGGGGAGACGGTCGTCCTCCCCCTCGTCGCCCGCAACCGTGTCATCGGCATGCTGACGCTGGGCAAGCCGTCGGACGACCACTTCCGCCAGGAGATCCTGGAGCTCGCCGAGGACCTGTCCCGCCGGGCCGCCCTCGCGCTGGACAACGCCCGCCTCTACTCCGAGCGCACGGCCATCAGCCAGGCCCTCCAGCGCAGCCTGCTGCCCCCGAGCCAGCCGGTGGTGCCGAACGTCGAGATCGAGGTCATCTACCGCGCGGCCGGCGAGGGCAACGAGGTCGGCGGCGACTTCTACGACGTCTTCCCGATCCGCGACGGCGTCTACGGCTTCGCCATCGGCGACGTGTGCGGTACCGGCCCCGAGGCCGCGGCCGTCACGGGCCTCGCCCGGCACGCCCTGCGCCTGCTGGCCCGCGAGGGCTTCGGCGGCCCCGCGGTGCTGGAGCGGCTCAACGCGGCCATCCTCGACGAGGGTTCCCGCAGCCGCTTCCTCACGCTCCTCTACGGCGAGCTGCACCCCCAGGAGGACGGCAGCGCCCTCCTGAAGGTCGTGTGCGCCGGCCACCCCCTGCCGCTCCGCCTCCGTCAGGACGGCTCCGTGCAGGCGGCCGCCGAGCCGCAGCCGCTGCTCGGCGTCATCGAGGACCTGGAGCTGTACGAGGAGGAGATCACGCTCGCGCCGGGTGACGTCCTGCTCTGTGTCACGGACGGCATCACCGAGCGCCGTGAGGGAACCCGCATGCTCGGGGACGACGGCCTGGCGGAGGTCCTGGCCAACTGCACGGGGCTGACGGCCGGTGCGGTGGCCGCACGGGTCCTTCGGGCCGTGGAGCGCTTCGCCGCCGAGCCGGCCTCGGACGACATGGCCATCCTCGCCATGCGCGTACCGGAGCCGCAGACCATCTGATCCGCAGGCTGCTTTCCGGGACCGGGGACTGCTTTTCCGGGCTGCCATCAGGCGGTCCGGAAAGGGACAGCTCTCGGACCGCCCGGGAAAGCAGGAAGGCCCCCACCGAATGGTGGGGGCCTTCTCCTTTGCTGAGCCCCAATGCGGAATCGAACCGCAGACCTTCTCCTTACCATGGAGACGCTCTACCGACTGAGCTATTGGGGCTTGCTGCGCTCTGCTGTGCAACGAGATAAGCATACCCCAGTTCCGGGGGCTCCAGAACCATCTGCCACGCGGAACCCGAACAGTTGTGAAAACACGTCAGGGGAAGGCGCTCTCGTGTGTGTTCGGCCCGTCTTCGGCGGCGGGCGACCTTCAGCAACCCCGCGCGGACCGGCCCGGATGGACTGGTCCCGCCGGGCGTGGGCCGGGGTCCGGCGGAGCCGGCCGGCGTGGGCCGGTCCGTCGACTCGCACGGGCCGGCCGGCACCTCGGTCCGGCCCTTCCGTCCAGGACCGCGCTCGCGCGCTCCCAGCAGGTTCTGGCCCTCGAATTCGCCATGAGATCCCGGTTCGCCGTCAGATCCAGGGTTTCCCGTAAACGCAGAAAACCCCCGTGCCACAAGGCACGGGGGTCTCCCGGAAAAATTGTTCGGCGGCGTCCTACTCTCCCACAGGGTCCCCCCTGCAGTACCATCGGCGCTGAAAGGCTTAGCTTCCGGGTTCGGAATGTAACCGGGCGTTTCCCTAACGCAATGACCACCGAAACACTATGAAATTAACCAACCGGATGAAAACACGGCGGTTGTTATTTCAGAACCAACACAGTGGACGCGAGCAACTGAGGACAAGCCCTCGGCCTATTAGTACCAGTCAGCTCCACCCGTTACCGGGCTTCCACATCTGGCCTATCAACCCAGTCGTCTACTGGGAGCCTTAACCCCTCAAAGGGGGTGGGAATACTCATCTCGAAGCAGGCTTCCCGCTTAGATGCTTTCAGCGGTTATCCTTTCCGAACGTAGCCAACCAGCCATGCCCTTGGCAGGACAACTGGCACACCAGAGGTTCGTCCGTCCCGGTCCTCTCGTACTAGGGACAGCCCTTCTCAATATTCCTACGCGCACAGCGGATAGGGACCGAACTGTCTCACGACGTTCTAAACCCAGCTCGCGTACCGCTTTAATGGGCGAACAGCCCAACCCTTGGGACCGACTCCAGCCCCAGGATGCGACGAGCCGACATCGAGGTGCCAAACCATCCCGTCGATATGGACTCTTGGGGAAGATCAGCCTGTTATCCCCGGGGTACCTTTTATCCGTTGAGCGACAGCGCTTCCACAAGCCACTGCCGGATCACTAGTCCCGACTTTCGTCCCTGCTCGACCCGTCGGTCTCACAGTCAAGCTCCCTTGTGCACTTACACTCAACACCTGATTGCCAACCAGGCTGAGGGAACCTTTGGGCGCCTCCGTTACTCTTTAGGAGGCAACCGCCCCAGTTAAACTACCCATCAGACACTGTCCCTGATCCGGATCACGGACCGAGGTTAGACATCCAGCACGACCAGAGTGGTATTTCAACGGCGACTCCACAACCACTGGCGTGGCCGCTTCAAAGTCTCCCACCTATCCTACACAAGCCGAACCGAACACCAATATCAAACTGTAGTAAAGGTCCCGGGGTCTTTCCGTCCTGCTGCGCGAAACGAGCATCTTTACTCGTAATGCAATTTCACCGGGCCTATGGTTGAGACAGTCGAGAAGTCGTTACGCCATTCGTGCAGGTCGGAACTTACCCGACAAGGAATTTCGCTACCTTAGGATGGTTATAGTTACCACCGCCGTTTACTGGCGCTTAAGTTCTCAGCTTCGCCGACCCGAAAGTCAGCTAACCGGTCCCCTTAACGTTCCAGCACCGGGCAGGCGTCAGTCCGTATACATCGCCTTACGGCTTCGCACGGACCTGTGTTTTTAGTAAACAGTCGCTTCTCGCTGGTCTCTGCGGCCACCCCCAGCTCAGGAAGCAAGTTCCCTCACCAGTGATGGCCCCCCTTCTCCCGAAGTTACGGGGGCATTTTGCCGAGTTCCTTAACCATAGTTCACCCGAACGCCTCGGTATTCTCTACCTGACCACCTGAGTCGGTTTAGGGTACGGGCCGCCATGAAACTCGCTAGAGGCTTTTCTCGACAGCATAGGATCATCCACTTCGCCACAATCGGCTCGGCATCAGGTCTCAGCCTTAACGTGTGACGGATTTGCCTACCACACGGCCTACACCCTTACCCCGGGACAACCACCGCCCGGGCTGGACTACCTTCCTGCGTCACCCCATCGCTTACCTACTACAAGTCTGGTTCATCGGCTCCACCACTACCCTCAACTCCGAAGAGATCGGGCCGGCTTCACGGACTTAGCATCGCCTGATTCAGTACTGGGCGTTTCAAAGCGGGTACCGGAATATCAACCGGTTGTCCATCGACTACGCCTGTCGGCCTCGCCTTAGGTCCCGACTTACCCTGGGCAGATCAGCTTGACCCAGGAACCCTTAGTCAATCGGCGCACACGTTTCTCACGTGTGTATCGCTACTCATGCCTGCATTCTCACTCGTGAACCGTCCACAACTCGCTTCCGCGGCTGCTTCACCCGGCACACGACGCTCCCCTACCCATCCATACTCCCGTTGGGGATATGTGTATGAATGACACGACTTCGGCGGTACGCTTGAGCCCCGCTACATTGTCGGCGCGGAATCACTTGACCAGTGAGCTATTACGCACTCTTTCAAGGGTGGCTGCTTCTAAGCCAACCTCCTGGTTGTCTCTGCGACTCCACATCCTTTCCCACTTAGCGTACGCTTAGGGGCCTTAGTCGATGCTCTGGGCTGTTTCCCTCTCGACCATGGAGCTTATCCCCCACAGTCTCACTGCCGTGCTCTCACTTACCGGCATTCGGAGTTTGGCTAAGGTCAGTAACCCGGTAGGGCCCATCGCCTATCCAGTGCTCTACCTCCGGCAAGAAACACACGACGCTGCACCTAAATGCATTTCGGGGAGAACCAGCTATCACGGAGTTTGATTGGCCTTTCACCCCTAACCACAGGTCATCCCCCAGGTTTTCAACCCTGGTGGGTTCGGTCCTCCACGAAGTCTTACCTCCGCTTCAACCTGCCCATGGCTAGATCACTCCGCTTCGGGTCTAGAGCGTGCAACTCAATCGCCCTATTCGGACTCGCTTTCGCTACGGCTTCCCCACACGGGTTAACCTCGCTACACACCGCTAACTCGCAGGCTCATTCTTCAAAAGGCACGCAGTCACGACTGCATGTGCAAGCACATACAGCGACGCTCCCACGGCTTGTAGGCACACGGTTTCAGGTACTATTTCACTCCGCTCCCGCGGTACTTTTCACCATTCCCTCACGGTACTATCCGCTATCGGTCACCAGGGAATATTTAGGCTTAGCGGGTGGTCCCGCCAGATTCACACGGGATTTCTCGGGCCCCGTGCTACTTGGGTGTCTCTCAAACGAGCCGTTAATGTTTCAGCTACGGGGGTCTTACCCTCTACGCCGGACCTTTCGCATGTCCTTCGCCTACATCAACGGTTTCTGACTCGTCTCACAGCCGGCAGACCGTAAAAGAGAGATCCCACAACCCCGCATGCGCAACCCCTGCCGGGTATCACACACATACGGTTTGGCCTGATCCAGTTTCGCTCGCCACTACTCCCGGAATCACGGTTGTTTTCTCTTCCTGAGGGTACTGAGATGTTTCACTTCCCCTCGTTCCCTCCACACTGCCTATGTGTTCAGCAGCGGGTGACAGCCCATGACGACTGCCGGGTTTCCCCATTCGGAAACCCCCGGATCAAAGCTAGGTTGACAGCTCCCCGGGGACTATCGTGGCCTCCCACGTCCTTCATCGGTTCCTGGTGCCAAGGCATCCACCGTGCGCCCTTAAAAACTTGGCCACAGATGCTCGCGTCCACTGTGCAGTTCTCAAACAACAACCAGCCACCCATCAGCCCAACCCGAAGGCTGAGTTCACTGGGACCGGACTGAAGGCAGCCATTCGGCCGTACCCTCAGATACCCAACAACGTGCCCGACACAGCCGATCCATCATTACTTTCCACGCCGAAGCAGTACTCGCAACAACCAACCAACCGTGCCGAATAGTCAACGTTCCACCCATGAGCTAACCACCGTCGAACATTTGCCGACGTAGTGGCTCTGGACCCCTTGCAGGGTCTAGATGCTCCTTAGAAAGGAGGTGATCCAGCCGCACCTTCCGGTACGGCTACCTTGTTACGACTTCGTCCCAATCGCCAGTCCCACCTTCGACAGCTCCCTCCCACAAGGGGTTGGGCCACCGGCTTCGGGTGTTACCGACTTTCGTGACGTGACGGGCGGTGTGTACAAGGCCCGGGAACGTATTCACCGCAGCAATGCTGATCTGCGATTACTAGCAACTCCGACTTCATGGGGTCGAGTTGCAGACCCCAATCCGAACTGAGACCGGCTTTTTGAGATTCGCTCCGCCTCGCGGCATCGCAGCTCATTGTACCGGCCATTGTAGCACGTGTGCAGCCCAAGACATAAGGGGCATGATGACTTGACGTCGTCCCCACCTTCCTCCGAGTTGACCCCGGCAGTCTCCTGTGAGTCCCCATCACCCCGAAGGGCATGCTGGCAACACAGAACAAGGGTTGCGCTCGTTGCGGGACTTAACCCAACATCTCACGACACGAGCTGACGACAGCCATGCACCACCTGTATACCGACCACAAGGGGGGCACCATCTCTGGCACTTTCCGGTATATGTCAAGCCTTGGTAAGGTTCTTCGCGTTGCGTCGAATTAAGCCACATGCTCCGCTGCTTGTGCGGGCCCCCGTCAATTCCTTTGAGTTTTAGCCTTGCGGCCGTACTCCCCAGGCGGGGAACTTAATGCGTTAGCTGCGGCACCGACGACGTGGAATGTCGCCAACACCTAGTTCCCAACGTTTACGGCGTGGACTACCAGGGTATCTAATCCTGTTCGCTCCCCACGCTTTCGCTCCTCAGCGTCAGTAATGGCCCAGAGATCCGCCTTCGCCACCGGTGTTCCTCCTGATATCTGCGCATTTCACCGCTACACCAGGAATTCCGATCTCCCCTACCACACTCTAGCTAGCCCGTATCGAATGCAGACCCGGGGTTAAGCCCCGGGCTTTCACATCCGACGTGACAAGCCGCCTACGAGCTCTTTACGCCCAATAATTCCGGACAACGCTTGCGCCCTACGTATTACCGCGGCTGCTGGCACGTAGTTAGCCGGCGCTTCTTCTGCAGGTACCGTCACTTTCGCTTCTTCCCTGCTGAAAGAGGTTTACAACCCGAAGGCCGTCATCCCTCACGCGGCGTCGCTGCATCAGGCTTTCGCCCATTGTGCAATATTCCCCACTGCTGCCTCCCGTAGGAGTCTGGGCCGTGTCTCAGTCCCAGTGTGGCCGGTCGCCCTCTCAGGCCGGCTACCCGTCGTCGCCTTGGTAGGCCATTACCCCACCAACAAGCTGATAGGCCGCGGGCTCATCCTTCACCGCCGGAGCTTTTAACCCCGTCCCATGCGGGACAGAGTGTTATCCGGTATTAGACCCCGTTTCCAGGGCTTGTCCCAGAGTGAAGGGCAGATTGCCCACGTGTTACTCACCCGTTCGCCACTAATCCACCCCGAAAGGCTTCATCGTTCGACTTGCATGTGTTAAGCACGCCGCCAGCGTTCGTCCTGAGCCAGGATCAAACTCTCCGTGAATGTTTTCCCGTAATCGGGATCACAACACGAGAGCGGAACGACCAGGTCGGAATATGACCGGTCGTTCACAGCGTCCTCGCTGTTGTTGCCCACCAGGCCGTTAAGCACCGGTAGGACTTTTCAAAGGAACCACCAACCTGCCGAAGCAGGCCGGGGTATCAACATATCTGGCGTTGACTTTTGGCACGCTGTTGAGTTCTCAAGGAACGGACGCTTCCTTCGGTCCCGTTTCACCGGGGCCCTCCGGGCGCTTCCCTTCGTTCTTGCGTTTCCGACTCTATCAGACTCTTATCTGTCCGATTCCCGGCCGAAGCGGGTCAAGCGGTTTTCGCTTTCCAGTTCTTCGCTTTCGCGTTTCCCTTTCCGGCGAGTCCGACTCTACCAGACCCTTTTTCGTTCCGTTTCCGGCCCGATAAGTAATTCCGGCGGCCTGTCGGGGGCCTTTGCCTTTCGGCGGATCCGACTTTATCAGAGAATCTGAGTCGGAATTTCCGCTCCGATCCGGGTGGCTTCCGCGCACAAGTGCGCGCGCTGCTTCCCGTTCGGCGGAGAGCCAAACGTACTGGAGCGGGGTGCCTCGATGCAAATCGAGGCACCCCGCTCCGGTCGGACAGTCGGTGAGGATCAGACCTCCACGACCACCGGGAGGATCATCGGGCGCCGGCGGTAGGTGTCGGAGACCCACTTGCCCACCGAGCGACGGATCAGCTGCTGGAGCTGGTGCGGCTCCATGACGCCGTCCTGGGCCGACTTGTTGAGGGCTTCCTCGATCTTCGGCACGACGGCGGTGAACGCCGCGTCGTCGATACCCGAGCCCCGGGCCTGGATGTGGGGGCCGCCCACGATCTTTCCGGAGTTGGTGTCGACCACGATGAAGACCGAGATGATGCCCTCGTCGCCGAGGATGCGGCGGTCCTTGAGGGAGGTCTCGGTGACGTCGCCGACGGAGAGGCCGTCCACGTAGACGTAACCGGCCTGAACCTTGCCGACGATCTTCGCCTTGCCGTCGATGAGGTCGACGACCACGCCGTCCTCCGCGATGACGATGTGGTCCTTGGGGACACCCGTCAGCGCGCCGAGTTCGGCGTTGGCCCGCAGGTGGCGCCATTCGCCGTGCACCGGCATCAGGTTCTTCGGCTTGCAGATGTTGTAGAAGTACAGCAGCTCGCCGGCCGAGGCGTGGCCGGAGACGTGCACCTTGGCGTTGCCCTTGTGGACGACGTTGGCGCCCCAGCGGGTCAGGCCGTTGATCACGCGGTAGACCGCGTTCTCGTTGCCCGGGATGAGCGACGAGGCGAGGATGACCGTGTCGCCCTGGACGATCCGGATCTGGTGGTCGCGGTTGGCCATGCGCGACAGCGCGGCCATGGGCTCGCCCTGCGAACCCGTGCAGACCAGCACCACCTCGTCGTCCGGGAGGTCGTCGAGCGTCTTGACGTCGACGACGAGCCCGGCCGGCACCTTGAGATAGCCCAGGTCACGGGCGATGCCCATGTTGCGGACCATCGAGCGGCCGACGAAGGCGACACGGCGGCCGTACTCGTGGGCCGCGTCCAGGATCTGCTGGATGCGGTGGACGTGGCTGGCGAAGCTCGCCACGATGATCCGCTTGTCGGCGTTGGCGAAGACCGTGCGCAGGACGTTGGAGATGTCCTTCTCCGGCGGGACGAACCCCGGGACCTCGGCGTTCGTCGAGTCGGCGAGGAGGAGGTCGATGCCCTCCTCGCTGAGCCGCGCGAACGCGTGCAGGTCGGTGAGCCGGCCGTCCAGCGGGAGCTGGTCCATCTTGAAGTCGCCGGTGGCCACCGCCATGCCCGCGGGGGTGCGGATCGCGACCGCGAGGGCGTCCGGGATCGAGTGGTTGACCGCGATGAACTCGCAGTCGAAGACGCCGATGCGCTCCCGCTGCCCCTCGACGACCTCGAGGGTGTACGGCCGGATGCGGTGCTCCTGGAGCTTCGCCTCGATCAGCGCGAGCGTGAGCTTGGAGCCGATCAGCGGGATGTCCGGCTTCAGGCGCAGCAGGTACGGAACACCGCCGATGTGATCCTCGTGCCCGTGGGTGAGGACGATGCCCTCCACGTCGTCCAGGCGGTCCCGGATCGTGGTGAAGTCCGGCAGGATCAGGTCGATGCCCGGCTGCTCCTCCTCGGGGAAGAGGACGCCGCAGTCGACGATGAGCAGGCGGCCGCCGTACTCGAAGACCGTCATGTTGCGGCCGATCTCACCGAGGCCGCCGAGGGGGGTGACCCTCAGGGCGCCCTTCGGGAGCTTCGGCGGCGTACCGAGTTCGGGATGCGGATGACTCAAAAGACTCTCCTTACCACGCACGCCACGTACCGCTTGGGCACGTGGCGCGTGTGTCATTCGTGCACTTGCTGTTGTCAGGGGGATGAAGCGTGCGAGCTGTTCCTCGCGTATGCGGCGGATGTCTCGCGTATTCAGTTGTGAAGTCTGTGGCTACAGCTCTACCCCACCGGCGGCCAGGTCGACCTTGAGCTGCGCCGTCTCCTGCGCGGTGAGTTCCACCAGCGGGAGGCGCAGCGGGCCGGCCGGGAGGCCCTGGAGGGTGAGGGCGGCCTTCGTGGTGATGACGCCCTGGGTGCGGAACACCCCGGTGAAGACCGGGAGGAGCTTCTGGTGGATCTCCTTGGCCTTCTGGACATCGCCGCCGAAGTACGCGTCGACCAGGGCGCGCAGGTCCGGGGTGACGAAGTGGCCGACGACGGAGACGACGCCCACGGCGCCCACCGAGAGCAGTGGGAGGTTGAGCATGTCGTCACCGCTGTACCAGGCGAGGCCGGAGCGTGCGATGGCCCAGCCGGCGCGGCCGAGGTCGCCCTTGGCGTCCTTGTTGGCCACGATCCGCGGGTGCTCGGCGAGCCGGACGAGGGTCTCGGTCTCGATCGGCACGCCGCTGCGCCCGGGGATGTCGTACAGCATCACGGGCAGGCCGGTGGAGTCGGCGATCGCGGTGAAGTGCCGGTGCAGGCCCTCCTGCGGCGGCTTGTTGTAGTACGGGGTGACCGCGAGGAGTCCGTGGGCTCCGGCGTGCTCGGCCGCGCGGGCGAGTTCGACGCTGTGGCGGGTGTCGTTGGTGCCGATTCCGGCGACGACGTGGGCCCGGTCGCCGACCGCTTCGAGCACGGCTCGTACGAGCTGGTCTTTCTCCGCGTCACTGGTGGTGGGCGACTCGCCGGTGGTGCCGTTGACGACGAGGCCGTCGTTGCCCGCGTCCACCAGATGGGTCGCGAGCCGCTGGGCGCCGTCGAGGTCGAGTGCGCCGTCCGCCGTGAAGGGCGTGACCATAGCGGTGAGGACCCGCCCGAAGGGGGTCTGCGGAGTGGAGATCGGAGCCATGGGTAACACGCTACTCGTTGCTCGGCCCGGGATGTCCCCTCGGGGGACGTCGATCTTGGAACCCGGCACTGCCTGCTCGGGGGTTCAAGCAGTGCCGGGTCCGTTTGATCAGCCTAGATGAACTTCATGAAACGCCGCAATACGGACACCGCCTACGGGGCTACCCGTCCGTTTTTGTTGAAGGCGGCATGAGTGAGGGGCATGAGGCGCGCCCAGTGCTCCTCCATCTGCTCGCCGACCATCTCGATCTCGCGCTGCGGGAAGGACGGGACGGTCGCCAGCTCGTGCTGGGTGCGCAGGCCGAGGAAGTGCATCAGCGAGCGCGCGTTGCAGGTGGCGTACATCGACGAGAAGAGGCCGACGGGCAGGACGGCCCGGGCCACCTCGCGGGCGACGCCGGCGGCGAGCATCTCCTGGTAGGCCTCGTACGCCTGGCGGTACGAGTCCTCCATGACGCGCCCGGTGAGCTCCGCCTGCTCGGCGGTGCCGTCGACGAACTCGTACTTGCCGGGACGGCCCTGCTGGACGAGCTTGCGGGACTCTCCGGGGACGTAGAAGACCGGCTGGAGCTCCCGGTAACGGCCCGATTCCTCGTTGTACGACCAGCCGACCCGGTGCCGCATGAACTCGCGGAACACGAAGATCGGGGCGCTGATGAAGAACGTCATCGAGTTGTGCTCGAAAGGGCTGCCGTGACGGTCGCGCATCAGATAATTGATGAGACCCTTGGAACGCTCCGGATCCTTGGTGACCTCCTCCAGCGACTGCTCCCCCGCGGTCGAGACACGGGCGGCGAACAGGACGTCGGCATCGCCCGCGGCGTGTTTCACCAGTTCAACGGTGACATCGCTGCGGAAACTGGGCTTCGCGGGCTCGGGGGTGTCGGTCACCGGCGGGGTCCTTCCAATTGCTTCGCTCGGGCGGCGTCCACTCTACGGGGCCGCGTACCGGGCTCGGTCCGGGGAAAACTCCGAAGGGCCGGCAAAAGGGGGCACCGTTCCGGCGTTCCGCGCGTCTGACACTTCAGAAGTACCTTCACCACAGTCCGAAGGAGATTTTCCTCATGTTCCGCCGGCGTGAATCCGTCCCGTTCTCGTTCGTAGCCGAGGCCGAGCGGTTCCGCAGCAATGTCACTCCGCCGCCCCGGCAGCGCGCCAGCGTCTCCGAGCTGGCGGGCCGCTCCCTCGTGGGGCTGGTCGTGGTCGCGGGCCTGGTGGGCTCGCTCCTCTTCGGGCTGCCCGCTCTCGACCCCGATCAGGCACCCGCGCACCACCAGAGGTCCGAAGCGTCCCAGGACCGCTGACTCGTACGGCCCCCTGGGGTGGTAGCAGCGGGAACCCGTCGGTAGCCTCACCGGGCACAGCAACAACGAGCGTGCTTGTGAGTGAGGATCAGTCGTGCCCCTGCCCTTCCTGACGGCCGACCGCGCGTTCGACGCGGGTGCGGAGGACGTCGCGCTGCCGTTCGACGACCACGACAGCTGGCGGCGGCCCTACCGTCCCGGACCCTGGCGGGTCTCGGGGGCGGCGGGGCTGCTGCTGCTGTCGTCGTTCGTCCTGTTCGCAGCGATGATCATCGGTGTGGCCGGTGAGCCTTCGGGCGCACTGCTCTGCATGGCGCTCGCCGCGGTGGTGATCGCCTGCGCGCTGCGGCTGCTGCGTGTCGGCGCCTGGGTGAGCCGGCACGGTGTACGCCGTGTCGGCTTCTTCCGCACCACCACGGTGGCGTGGAGCCGGACCGGTACGGTCCGTACGGTCCAGCAGCCGGTGAGGTGGCTCGGACTGCCCAGGACCGTCCAGGGTCAGGCCCTGGTCGTGGCCCGTCGGGGCGCCGGCTCGCTGCCGCCGCTGATGACGGACCACGACGCGGACTTCCTGTCCCGGTCCGAGGCGTTCGACCGGGCCACCGACGCCATCGAGGCGTGGGCGGACGAGTACCGGCGCTGACGCGCCGCTGCCCGTCCGCTCCGTCCGCGGCGGTCCAGCACCACCCCCGGTGAATCCCGGGGCACCCAAGCCGGTACGGCACCGCTCAGGCGGCGCGTACCGGCTTGTGTGCGTGCAGGGCGATGGCGCGCTGCATCGCCTTGCGCGCCCTGGGCGTGTCGCGGGCGTCCTGGTAGGCGACGGCCAGCCGGAACCAGCAGCGCCAGTCGTCCGGCGCGTCCTCGGTCTCCTCCCGGCGACGGGCGAAGACGGCGTCGGCGGAATCCCGGTCGATCCGGCCGGACGGGGTCCGGACGAGTTCGTCGACCGGAAGTCCGCCCTCGGCCTCCAGCTCCGCGGCGAGGGCGTTGGCCCTCCGCACGAACTGGGTGTTCTTCCAGAGGAACCAGACGCCGATCACCGGCAGGATGAGCACCGCCACCCCGAAGGTGACCGTGATCAGGGTGCCGTGCCGGATGAGGAGCAGACCCCTGCTGCCGGCCAGGACGAAGTAGAAGACCAGGACGGCGGCGGTGACGATGTACGAGATCTTTGCGCGCATGGCAGGGACCGTCAGTTCAGATCGAGGAAGTGTTCCAGCCCGAACGTGAGTCCGGGGGTGGTGACCACGCGGCGGATTCCCAGCAGGATGCCGGGCATGAAGCTGCTGTGGTGCAGGGAGTCGTGGCGCAGGGTGAAGGTCTCGCCCTCGCCGCCGAGCAGCACCTCCTGGTGCGCGAGGAGCCCGCGCAGCCGTACGGAGTGCACGGGGACGCCGTCCACGTCGGCGCCCCGGGCCCCCTCCAGGCCGGTCGCGGTGGCGTCCGGCTGCGGAGCGAGTCCGGCCTCGGCGCGGGCGGCGGCGATGAGCTGGGCCGTCCGGGTCGCGGTGCCGGAGGGCGCGTCGATCTTGTTCGGGTGGTGGAGCTCGATGACCTCGACCGACTCGAACCAGGGGGCCGCCGCCTGGGCGAACTTCATGGTGAGGACGGCTCCGATGGAGAAGTTCGGCGCGATGAGCACGCCGGTCTCCGGGGAACCGTCCAGCCGGCCGGTGAGCCGGGCGAGGCGTTCGTCGGTCCAGCCGGTGGTGCCGACGACGGCGTGGATGCCGTTGCGTACGCAGAACTCCAGGTTGTCCATCACCGCGTCGGGGTTGGTGAGTTCCACCGCGACCTCGGCGCCTGCCTCCGTGAGGGCCTCCAGCGCGTCGCCCCGGCCGAGGGCGGCCACCAGCTCCAGGTCGTCGGCGGCCTCGACGGCCCGTACCGCTTCCGATCCGATGCGGCCCTTGGCGCCGATGACGGCCACACGCAGCTTGCTCATGTGCTCTGCTTCCTTGATCGAACGGAGTGGGTACGGGCCGTCGGAGCGGCCCGGGACAGTCTTTAGGACACGGCCTCGTGGAGGCGGTCCGCCTGCTTGTCCCTGAGCGGGCCGATGACGGAGAGCGAGGGTCGCTGTCCGAGGAGGTCGGCGGCGACGGCGCGGACGTCGTCGGGTGTGACCGCCGCGATCTCCGCCAGCATCGCGTCGACCGACATCTGCTCGCCCCAGCAGAGCTCGCTCTTGCCGATGCGGTTCATCAGGGCGCCGGTGTCCTCCAGGCCGAGGACGGTCGAGCCGGAGAGCTGCCCGATGGCGCGGGCGATCTCGTCGTCGGGCAGGCCCTCGGTCGCGGCCCGGTCGAGCTCGTCGCGGCAGATCCTGAGGACGTCGTGGACCTGGCTCGGGCGGCAGCCCGCGTACACGCCGAAGAGGCCGCAGTCGGCGAAGCCCGAGGTGTACGAGTACACGCTGTAGGCCAGGCCGCGCTTCTCGCGGACCTCCTGGAAGAGGCGCGAGCTCATGCCGCCGCCGAGGGCGGTGTTGAGCACACCCAGCGCCCAGCGGCGTTCGTCGGTACGGGCGAGGCCCGGCATCCCGAGGACGACGTGCGCCTGCTCGGTCTTGCGGTTCACGACCTCGACCTTGCCGGCGGTGCGCAGCAGGCGGGAGCCGTCGCGGGGGGCCATCGGCTCGGCGTCGGTGCGCGAGAGCGCCCCGGCCCGGTCGAAGGCCTTGCGGACCTGGCGTACGACCGTGGCATGGTCGACGTTGCCGGCGGCGGCGACGACCAGGTGCGTGGGGTCGTAGTGCTTCTTGTAGAAGCGGGCGATCTGCCCCCGGTCCAGCGCGTTGATCGTGTCGACGGTGCCGAGGACCGGGCGGCCGAGGGGGGTGTCGCCGAACATGGTGTGCGCGAACAGGTCGTGCACGCAGTCGCCCGGGTCGTCCTCGGTCATCGCGATCTCTTCGAGGATGACTCCGCGCTCGGCGTCGACGTCCTCGGCGTTGATCAGCGAGCCGGTCAGCATGTCGCAGACGACGTCGATGGCGAGCGGCAGGTCGGTGTCGAGGACCCGCGCGTAGTAGCAGGTGTACTCCTTCGCCGTGAAGGCGTTCATCTCGCCGCCGACCGCGTCGATCGCGGAGGAGATGTCCAGGGCACTGCGCCGGCCGGTGCCCTTGAAGAGGAGGTGTTCGAGGTAGTGGGTCGCGCCGTTCAGGGTGGGGGTCTCGTCGCGCGAGCCGACGTTGGCCCAGATCCCGAAGGTGGCGGAGCGTACGGAGGGCAGGGTCTCGGTGACGACACGGAGACCGCCGGGGAGCACCGTGCGGCGGACCGTGCCGATGCCGTTGGTGCCCTTGAGAAGCGTTTGGGTACGGGCGACGGCCCGCGCCTTCGAAGAGGCGCGGGCCGTCGTCACGGAACTACGGGACGTCACTTGGAGGCGTCGTCCTTCTCGTCTTCTTCACCCTCGACGACCGGGATCAGGGAGAGCTTGCCGCGGGAGTCGATCTCGGCGATCTCGACCTGGACCTTGGCGCCGACGCCGAGCACGTCCTCGACGTTCTCCACGCGCTTGCCACCGGCGAGCTTGCGGATCTGCGAGATGTGCAGCAGACCGTCCTTGCCGGGCATGAGGGAGACGAAGGCACCGAAGGTGGTGGTCTTGACGACCGTACCCAGGTACCGCTCGCCGACCTCCGGCATGGTCGGGTTGGCGATGGCGTTGATCGTGGCGCGGGCGGCCTCGGCCTGCGAACCCTGCTGGGCACCGATGTAGATGGTGCCGTCGTCCTCGATCGTGATGTCGGCGCCGGTGTCCTCCTGGATCTGGTTGATCATCTTGCCCTTGGGGCCGATGACCTCACCGATCTTGTCCACCGGGATCTTGACGGTGATGATCCGCGGGGCGTTCGGGGACATCTCGTCCGGGACGTCGATGGCCTCGTTCATGACGTCCAGGATGTGCAGACGCGCGTCACGGGCCTGCTTCAGCGCGGCGGCCAGGACCGAGGCGGGGATGCCGTCGAGCTTGGTGTCGAGCTGGAGCGCGGTCACGAACTGCTTCGTACCGGCGACCTTGAAGTCCATGTCGCCGAAGGCGTCCTCCGCACCGAGGATGTCGGTGAGGGCGACGTAGTGGGTCTTGCCGTCGATCTCCTGGGAGATGAGGCCCATGGCGATACCGGCGACGGCGGCCTTGAGGGGCACACCGGCGTTCAGCAGCGACATGGTCGAGGCGCAGACCGAGCCCATGGACGTGGAGCCGTTGGAGCCCAGCGCCTCGGAGACCTGGCGGATCGCGTAGGGGAACTCCTCGCGCGACGGCAGGACCGGGACGATGGCGCGCTCGGCGAGCGCTCCGTGGCCGATCTCGCGGCGCTTGGGCGAGCCCACGCGGCCGGTCTCGCCGACCGAGTACGGCGGGAAGTTGTAGTTGTGCATGTAGCGCTTGCGGGTCACCGGGGAGAGGGTGTCCAGCTGCTGCTCCATGCGGAGCATGTTGAGGGTGGTGACGCCCAGGATCTGGGTCTCGCCACGCTCGAACAGCGCCGAGCCGTGCACGCGCGGGATGGCCTCGACCTCGGCGGCGAGCGTACGGATGTCCGTGACGCCGCGGCCGTCGATGCGGACCTTGTCCTTGATGACGCGCTCGCGGACCAGCTTCTTGGTCAGCGCGCGGTAGGCACCGGAGATCTCCTTCTCGCGGCCCTCGAAGGCCGGGAGGAGCTTCTCGGCCGCGATGTCCTTGATGCGGTCGAGCTCCGCCTCGCGGTCCTGCTTGCCGGCGATGGTGAGCGCCTTGGCCAGCTCGGTGGAGACGGCCTTGGTGAGGGCCTCCAGGACGTCGTCCTGGTAGTCGAGGAAGACCGGGAAGTCGCCGACCGGCTTGGCGGCCTTGGCGGCCAGCTCGGCCTGCGCCTTGCAGAGGGCCTTGATGAAGGGCTTCGCGGCCTCCAGACCGGCTGCCACGACCTCCTCGGTGGGGGCCTCGGCGCCGTCCTTGACCAGCTGGACGGTCTTCTCGGTGGCCTCGGCCTCGACCATCATGATCGCGACGTCGCCGTCCTCCAGGACGCGGCCCGCGACGACCATGTCGAAGACGGCGTCCTCGAGCTCGGTGTGCGTCGGGAAGGCGACCCACTGGCCCTTGATCAGGGCGACACGGGTGCCGCCGATCGGGCCGGAGAAGGGCAGGCCGGCCAGCTGCGTGGAGCAGGAGGCGGCGTTGATCGCGACCACGTCGTACAGGTGGTCGGGGTTGAGCGCCATGATCGTCTCGACGATCTGGATCTCGTTGCGCAGGCCCTTCTTGAAGGAGGGGCGCAGCGGCCGGTCGATCAGGCGGCAGGTGAGGATCGCGTCCTCGGAGGGGCGGCCCTCGCGGCGGAAGAAGGAGCCGGGGATCTTGCCGGCGGCGTACTGCCGCTCCTCGACGTCCACCGTGAGGGGGAAGAAGTCGAGCTGGTCCTTGGGCCGCTTGGAAGCGGTGGTGGCCGACAGCACCATGGTGTCGTCGTCCAGGTACGCGACGGCGGAGCCGGCGGCCTGCTTGGCCAGGCGGCCCGTCTCGAAGCGGATGGTGCGGGTGCCGAAGGTGCCGTTGTCGATCACGGCTTCGGCGTAGTGGGTCTCGTTCTCCACTAGTGATTTCTCCATACTCGTCGTCTTTCGTCCTGCCGCCCGTGTGGCGGAGGACGGTGCGTGGAGAAGCGCACCTGGTGTGCGGGCCGGTCTTCGATCGAAGCCCCCGGGCGTTCTTTCCCGGGTGCCACTACCGAGGACCGGCGGCTGCGGGAGTGCGCTTCTCCTCGTGCGTTCGGTTGGTGCGGTGGTGCGGGTGGTGCGGTGGTGCGTACGTCCAGATTACTGAGGTTGCCCCCGGTAGCGCACGTACGGCAAAGGGAGCGGCCCCCGGGAAGTGGGCACCGCTCCCTCTCACAGCGTGCTTACTTGGCGCCGCCGGCCGCACCGCGGCGGATGCCGAGGCGGTCGACGAGCGCACGGAAGCGCTGGATGTCCTTCTTGGCCAGGTACTGCAGGAGGCGGCGACGCTGGCCGACCAGGATCAGCAGACCACGACGGGAGTGGTGGTCGTGCTTGTGCGTCTTGAGGTGCTCCGTCAGGTCCGAGATCCGGCGGGAGAGCATGGCGACCTGAACCTCGGGGGAACCGGTGTCACCCTCCTTCTGGGCGAACTCGGACATGATCTGCTTCTTCGTAGCGGCGTCGAGCGGCACGCGTACTCCTCTTGGTGTTCGATGCGCCCACGAGTGCCCCTGGTCTTGATCTCAGGGGAGCTTCCGTGACTCGGAGGCGAAGGTCCGATGGGCGCTGTCCCCAGAGTGAGACCGGGGACGCGTACACAAACGGCCACCGCACAGACTACCAGCCGTACGACAGCGCCCTCGCCGACCGCCCCCGTGCGCGCGAGGGCGCGGGAATCAGCTGGTCAGGGACCGGATCGAGGTGTAGACGTCGAAGACGGCGAGGCAGAGCGGCAGGAGCGTCAGCAGGACGAACGCCTCGGCGATCTCCAGGAAGCGGCCCCAGAACGGGGTGACTCCCTTGCGGGGCACGATCAGTCCTATGGCGGTGATCACCGCGGCGGTCGCGGCGACGGCGGCGGTGAGCCAGATCGTACGGATGTCGAGCGCCGTGGAGTCGCCGCGCAGGGCGTCGATCATGATGCCGACCGGGGGGTTCAGGGCGAGCCCGAGGCCGAGGAGGACCAGCGCGCCGAGGCCCGCGGCCAGCGCGCAGGCGACCTGGGCGGTGTAGCGGAAGAGGTGGGCGCGCATCAGCATGGCGCAGCCGGTGGCCAGCGCCAGCAGCTGCCCGAAGACGTCCGCCGAGAAGCCGAGGACGGCCGCGCCGGCGACCGCCACCATGGCGCAGCCGCCGGCCAGGCCGAGCAGCAGTTCGTGGCCGCGCCGGGCCTGGGCGGCGATCCTGACGGCGTCGACCGGCCCCTGGGGGGCCTGCTCGCCGGTGCCGTAGTCGCCGCTGGTGGTGCGGGGCGGCTCGAAGCCGATGGGGAGGCGCGCGAAGCGGGTGGAGAGGCCCGGCAGGAAGCCGAGCGCCCCGACGGAGAGCGGGGCGCAGACGGCGGCGGTCTCGGTGGGCTCCAGGTCGGTGAGGATCGCGGCGAAGGTCACCAGCACGCCGACGGCCGAGGCGAAGACGAACGCGACGAAGGGGCCGTCGCCGGTGGGGGCGACGATCACCAGGATCACCGAGACGACGAGGACGGCGACGCAGGCCAGCAGGAACTGGAGGCGGCCGATCCCCTCCCCGGCGCCGAGCGGCAGCAGCCCGGACCCGGCGACCGCCCCGTTGACCAGGGCTCCTGTGCCGAGGGCGACGGCCGAGCCCCGGTCCTCGTAGACCCGGGCGCGCACCCCGGCGACGGCGAGGAGCAGGACGGCGGCGACCGCGGCGATGACACCGGGCAGGCCGTGCATGTCGTGCAGCGGGTCGGCGGTCCACAGGACGAAGCCGAGGAGCGCGAGGAGGACCGAGCCACCGAAGAGGCCCGAGCCGCGCATCAGGGCGTCGCCCCAGAGTGTGCGGTCGCGGGCCACGGCGGAGGCGACGGCGTCGGAGACGTCGTCGAAGACGGCGGGCGGCAGCGATTCGGAGAACGGGCGCAGGGAGAGCAGCTCGCCGTCGAGGATGCGCTGGGCGGACAGGGTCCGTCCGCTGTCGAGCACGGTGCCGTCGCGGCGTACGAGGTGGTAGCCGACGGGTGCGCCCTCGGCGGGGCTCTGGCCGGAGAGCCTCAGGACCTCCGGGTAGAGGTCCGCGAGGGGGACGTCCTCGGGCAGCGCGACGTCGACGCGGCTGTCGGGCGCGACGACGGTCACCCTGCAGAATCCGGTTCCGTTGCTGGACGGGACGCCGGGGCCGGTTCGGCCGGGTCCGGTGGTCGCCGCTCGGGCCGTCGTGGTCACCTGTTGCTCCCCCTTGTTGCGATGTCGTTGCGATGCCGATTGCGATGTCGCTGCGATGCCGCTGCCGTGTCTCTCCGCTGAGACGCGCGTTCCGTGCCCCGTCCCGAATGACCGGTTTTTTGGCGGTAGTTCGCGGGTGCGTACACGCGTCGCGCTACCCTACCGCTCTCCGTCGGGCCTCTCCGTCAGTAGGATCTCTGCCCGGGCGGAGCCCGTCGCCACGGGGGCGTCGAGAGGAACAGATCTGTCCGGCAAGGGAATTGGTGAGTTGTGAGCCACATTGTCGTCAAGCGCCCTCCGCGCGCGCTGCCCTCCGAAGTGCCGGACATGGAGGTGCAGTTGCAACCTCCTCCGGAACTGCCGCGCGGGCAGCAGGAGGGCGCGATGATGCAGCTGCTGCCGATGCTCGGCATGGGCGGCTCGGTGGTCTTCTTCTTCATGACGCCGAACCCGATCATGCGGATCATGGGCATGGTGATGATCGCCTCGACGGTCGCGATGGCGATCTCGATGCTGTTCCGTCACCGGCGCGGTACCCAGGGGGAGCTCGCCGACATGCGGCGCGACTACCTGAAGTACCTGACGCAGACCCGCCGCGAGGTCCTGCGGACGGCACGCCTCCAGCGTGACGCCCAGTTCTATCTGCACCCGTCCCCCGAGCAGTTGTGGGCGCTGGTCGCCGAGGGCAGCCGGGTGTGGGAGCGCCGGGTCGCCGACGGCGACTTCGGGCAGGTCCGCATCGGCCTGGGCAACCAGGAGCTGGCCACCCCGCTCGTTCCCCCGCAGACCGCGCCGGTCGACGAGCTGGAGCCGCTGACCGCCGGGGCGATGCAGCAGTTCCTCAACACCCACTCGACGCTGGACGGGCTGCCGATGGCCGTCTCGCTCCGCGCCTTCTACCACGTGACGGTCAGCGGCGATCCGGACTCCGTGCGCTCCTCGGCCCGTGCGCTGATCGGTTCGCTCGCCTCGCTGCACTCCCCCGAGGACCTGGTCGTGGCGATCGCGGCGGACCGGCAGGCGTCCCCGCACTGGGAGTGGGCGAAGTGGCTCCCCCACGTCCAGCTGCGGAACTCCACGGACGGCGCGGGCAGCCGCCGGCTCATCTCGACGAGCTCCTCGGAGCTGGAGGAGCTGCTCGGGAGCCGGATCGAGGGCCGCCCCCGGTTCCAGGCCGGCGGGCAGCCGCTGATGGACCAGCCGCACATCGTGGTGGTGCTCGACGGGGAGTCGGTTCCGCCGATGTCGGTGCTGGCCTCCCCCGAGGGCGTGCAGGGCGTCACGGTCATCGAGGTCGTCCCGGGCGAGGTGACCGGTGCCCGCGGCGGACTGTCCGTGGTGGTCCACCCGCACGCGCTCCAGCTGGAGTCGGGCCACGGGCTGGTCTACGAGGGCCTGCCGGACCTGCTGAGCTACGAGGCCGCGGAGGCGCTGGCCCGCCAGCTGGCCCCGCTGAACGTGGCGGCGGGCGGGGACGACGACGAACCGCTCCTCGCCAACCTGGAGTTCACCGATCTGCTGAACCTCGGGGACGCCTCCTCGGTGGACGTCTCCAGGACCTGGCGCCCCCGTTCGCAGGCGGAGCGGCTGCGTGTCCCGATCGGTGTCGGCGAGGACGGCACCCCGGTCATGCTCGACCTCAAGGAGGCCGCGCAGGAGGGCATGGGCCCGCACGGCCTGTGCGTGGGCGCGACGGGTTCCGGGAAGTCGGAGCTGCTGCGCACCCTGGTGCTGGGGCTCGCCGTCACCCACTCGTCGGAGACGCTGAACTTCGTGCTCGCCGACTTCAAGGGCGGTGCCACGTTCGCCGGGATGGCGCAGATGCCGCACGTCGCCGCCGTGATCACCAACCTGGCGGACGACCTGACGCTGGTGGACCGCATGGGCGACTCCATCCGCGGTGAGCTCAACCGCCGGCAGGAGATGCTCCGCGACGCCGGCAACTACGCCAACATCCACGACTACGAGAAGGCGCGCGCGGCCGGCGCCCCGCTGCTGCCGATCCCCTCACTGGTGCTGGTGATCGACGAGTTCAGCGAACTGCTCACCGCCAAGCCGGACTTCATCGAGATGTTCGTGCAGATCGGCCGCATCGGCCGTTCGCTCGGCGTGCACCTGCTGCTGGCCTCGCAGCGCCTGGAGGAGGGCCGACTGCGCGGGCTGGAGACGTATCTGTCGTACCGGATCGGTCTGCGGACCTTCTCGGCCGGCGAGTCCCGCGCGGCGCTCGGCGTGCCGGACGCCTACCACCTGCCGAACGTGCCGGGTTCCGGCTACCTGAAGTACGGCACCGACGAGATGGTCCGCTTCAAGGCCGCGTACGTCTCCGGGGTCTACCGCACGGGCGCGGAGCGGGCTTCGCTGCCCGGCGGGAAGCTGCCGGTGGACCGCCGGCCGGTCCCGTTCACGGCGGCGCCGGTTCCGGTGCGGTACGTGGAGCCGGAGCCGCAGCCGGACGTACCGGAGGCCCGCAAGCCCGAGGACGACGCGCTCGCGGACACCGTGCTGGACGTGATCGTGCGCCGCCTGGAGGGGCGGGGCGCCTCGGCGCACCAGGTGTGGCTGCCGCCGCTGGACAACCCGCCGTCGCTGGACGAGCTGCTGCCCGGCCTCGCGCCGGTGACGGGACGCGGTCTGACGCAGCCGGGGTTCGAGGGCGCGGGGCGCCTGGTCGTCCCGCTCGGTGTCGTCGACAAGCCGTTCGAGCAGCGGCGCGACACCCTGTACCGGGACTTCTCCGGTGCCGCGGGACACATGCAGATCACCGGCGGTCCGCAGTCGGGCAAGTCGACGCTGCTGCGGACGCTCATCGCGGGCTTCGCGCTCACCCACACCCCGCACGAGGTGCAGATCTACGGGCTGGACTTCGGCGGCGGCGGTATGGCGTCGGTCAGCGGTCTCCCGCACGTCGGCGGGATCGCCTCGCGCCTGGACCCGGAGCGGGTGCGCCGTACGGTCGCCGAGGTGTACGGCATCCTGACGCGGCGCGAGGAGTACTTCCGCAGCGCGGGGATCGACTCGATCGCCACCTTCCGCCGGATGCGCGAGCGCGGCCAGATCTCGGTGACGGACCAGCCGTGGGGCGACGTCTTCCTGATCATCGACGGCTGGGGCAACTTCCGCAGCGACTACGAGGGTCTGGAGCCGGCCGTCCTCGACATCGCGGGACGCGGTCTCGGGTACGGCATCCACCTCGTCGTCACCGCCTCGCGGTCCATGGAGGTGCGGGCCAACCTCAAGGACCACCTGATGAACCGGCTGGAGCTGCGGCTCGGTGACGTCATGGACTCCGAGCTGGACCGCAAGTCGGCCGTCAACGTGCCCGCCGGTGTGCCGGGCCGTGGCCTGACGCCGGAGAAGCTGCACTTCATGGCGGCGGTGCCGCGCATCGACAGTATCAACTCCGACAGCGACCTCTCCGAGGCGACCGCCGCGATGAACCAGGAGGTCGCCCGCCACTGGACGGCGTCCCCCGCGCCGGCCGTACGCCTCCTGCCGCGCGAGCTGCCCGCCTCGGCGCTGCCGCCGGGTCACGCGCACCCGGAGCGCGGCATCGCGTTCGGCATCGACGAGAACAACCTGGAGCCGGTCTTCGTCGACTTCGAGCACGACCCGTTCCTGATGGTGTTCGGGGAGAGCGAGTCCGGGAAGTCCAACCTGCTGCGCCTGATCATCAAGCAGCTGACGGAGCGCTACGACGGCAACAGCTGCAAGCTCTTCGTCATCGACAACCGGCGCTCCCTGCTGGACGTCACCCCGCCGACGCACCTGGCGGAGTACGTGCCCATGTCCAACAACATGGAGCACCACATGGAGGCGCTGTACGACCTCATGCAGCGGCGTACCCCGTCGGCGACGGTCACCGCGCAGGAGCTGCGGGACCGCAGCTGGTGGCGGGGCCCGACGGTGTACGTGGTCGTCGACGACTACGACCTGGTCTCCACGTCCAGCGGCAACCCGCTGGGCCGGCTCACCGAACTCCTGCCGTTCGCACGGGACGTGGGCGTGCGCTTCGTCATCGCCCGCAACTCGGCGGGCGCGGGGCGGGCCGCGTACGAGCCGTTCATCCAGCGGATGACGGAGCTGGGCGCCCAGGGGCTGCTGCTCTCCGGCGACCCGAACGAGGGCGACATCATGGGCAACGTCCGGCCGCGGCCGATGCCCGCGGGCCGGGGCGTGTTCGTCTCCCGGCGCCGGGGCAACCCGCTGGTGCAGACGGGGCTGATGGACGGGGAGCGGTAGACACCCCCCACGGACCCCGCGGCCCCGACGACGAACGGCGCCCTCTCCGGTCTCCTGGACCGGGGAGGGCGCCGTCGGCGTTCGCGCACCGCGCCGAGGGCCGGGGGCCGGGGGCCGGCCGGGAAGGACGGGCACGGCCCGGCGCGCGGAAAAGGACGAGGGCGGCGGCCCCGGGCACGGAAAAGGACGGGTGTGGGCACCTCCCGCGCGTGCCCACACCCGTCCTTCAGGTCCTCGGTACCGCTGTCACGCCCTCGGGGCGCGGCCACTACATGAAGTTCTGCGCGGCCTTCTTGTCGCCGCCCTGGTACGCGGACGAGGCCTCGCGCACGGAACGGGAGATCTGCAGCAGCGACTCGTGGATCGACCGGGCGTCCTTGTCCCAGCCGGCCTGAGCGGTGTCGTACGCGCTCTTGGCCTCGCCCGTCCAGAGCTCGGCGACGGAGGCGACCCGGCGCTTGATCGCGGCGAGGTCCTCGTCGAGCTGCTTGCCCTGCCGCTCGATGGAAGCAGCGGCTGCCTCCAGGCTGGCATATGTGACAACGGTCGTACCGTCGTTGTTCGACATGTGGTCCTCCGATTCGGAATGGTGGTGGGACGACTGCCGCTCGGCGCGGGCAGTCGCGGAGGTCAGAAGCCGCTGAGGCTCGACGAGGGCGCGGGAGCGCCGTCGCCGCCGGTGTAACCCGGGACCACGTCGATGCCCCGGAGAGCGGCCGAGACCTCGTCCTCGGTGTTGCCGGAGAGGGTGCGGGCGGCCTTGATGGCCTCCTGGAAGTTCTGCAGCCGGTTGCCGATCGACACCATGCTGTCGTTGATCTGCCGCTGCTTCTCGTTGAAGGCGTTGGCGCCGATGCCCTTCCACGCGCCTTCCAGGCTGTCGATCGTCGCCTGGAGCGTCTTCAGCTGTCCCTTGACGGAGTCGAACCGCGTCGAGAGCTCGTTCTCCAGCTGGAGGAGACTGTGTTCTGTGACCTTCTGATCTGCCATGGACCTGGTTCCTTTCGGGTTCTCTCTACGGACCGGCAGGTTCTCGCCGGAAGTTGGTGGGTGAGCGGGCCGCTCACGCGGTCGTCGGCCGTGACCGTCGCCGGTCCGGCCCCCGCACACGGTCAGACGGCGCCGCGACGCCTGCGGAGGAAGTAGAAGGCGCCCCCGCCGAGAACGACCACGACCACCACAGCGCCGGCGATCAGGCCGAGGTTGCTGCCGCCGCCCTCCGGCTCGCTGGAGCCTGCCACAACCGGGGCGTCACCGGATTTTCCGTGCGAAGGCTGTGACGAAGCTGAAGCAGAGGCGGAGGGGGAAGCGGAACCCGAGGGGGCTGCCGAGGCAGTGGAGCCGGAGCCCGCGCCCGACGCGCTCGTGCTCTTCCCGGTGAGCGGGCTGACGTCCGGATCGCCGGGATCGCCCTTGTGCTTGAGGAGGTTCATCGACGGGCGGATCAGACCGTGCCCGAGGTAGGCGCTGGTCTCGTCGTCGGCCCAGTCCCTGCCGGCCGTGTCGAAGAGGACCCGCAGGACCTGGTTGGCGGTCCAGTCGGGGTGGGCGGACCAGACAAGGGCGGCGGAGGCGGAGGCGATGGCGGTGGCCTGGCTGGTTCCGCCGCTGTCGCAGTACGACTGGAACGTATCGTCGCACCAGACGGGGACGCCGGTTCCGGGCGAGGCGAGGTCCACCGAACCGCTGTGCTGGGACGTCTTGGCGACCGTGCCCTTCTCATCGGCCGAGGAAATCCCCACGACCTCCTCGTAGGACGCCGGATACTCCGGCTTATTGGTCGTGGCCCCGTCATTTCCCACAGAGGCGAAGAACAACTTGCCCTTGGAAAGAGCGTATTGCGCCGCATCCTCTTCGGAGTACATCGAGAACTCGCTACCGAAGGACATGCTGATGATCCGCGCGTCGCTGTCGACAGCGGCTTTGATGGCGTCCGCACTGTCGCGCGGGTTGAAGTGTTTGTTGCTGTGCTGGAAATCCGTGTCGGCGATGCGATACGGAATGATCTTCGCGTCGGGCGCCAACCCCTTCAGGCCGCCGCCACTGCCCGTCCCTGCGATCAGCTCCGCCATGGTGGTGCCGTGACCGGTGTAGTCGTCGTTCTCGTCCCCGTCCGCTTCCGTGGCGTCCCAGCCTTTGAGAACCTGCCCCCGCAATGACGGCGTATCGGGGTTCACACCGGTGTCGATGACCGCGACCGTGATGCCCTTGCCCGTGGAGACCTTCCACATCTCCTCGGCCTGCATGGCGTCGAGGTACCACTGCTTCGCCTGCACGTCCTGGGCCACGGCGGACGGAGCAAGCCCGGCGAAGCAGGCACTCCACGCGGCGGTCGCGGCGAGCGCGCCGACCAGTCGGCGGCGCGCACCCCGGGATCTGCGGCGCGTCGGGGCATGGCTCATTTCTGCGGTCATCCTGACTTCCGAACCTTCCACGTGCCTACTCGATCACCGGTGGTGCGGCCTCGGGCCGTCCGGCCGTCCAGGTCTCTTCGTCTTCCGTCAGGTAGTCGGGCCGCGTCGACGCGTTGTTCTCTTCTTCTTCCTCGCGCTCCCGCCGGTCTCCGGGGCGGACGAGGCCCGCCCCTCCCGAGGTGAAGCCCTTGCCTCCCGACCGGCCGCGCGGGGTGCCGACGACACCGTTCGAACCCGCGGTTCCACGGCCCGTCGGCCGGCTCGCGGAGGAACCGTTGCCGATGACTCCACGCTGACCGGCGCTCCTGGCCGACGCGCCGCCCTGACCGCTGCTCTGGCCACCGATCACCGTGCCGCGTCCACCCGCACGCGCACCCGAGGCACCGGAGGCGGAACCCTTCTGCTGGGGAGTTCCGCCCGTGATGCCGCCCCGTCCGGCCCGGGGCGTGGAGCCCGTGCTCGAACCGCTCTGGCCCGCCACCGGACGCCCTCCGGTCACACCGGACCGGCCGGTGGCCGACGAGGTGCCACCCGTGCCGGTGGTACGCCCCAAGGCCTGGGACCCACCGGTCCGCCCCGTGCCGCCGGGCCCCGTGCGCTGGGTCGCCGAGGTGGTTCCGCCCGAAAGCCCGCCGGCCCGCGCGGAGCCCTTCGGACCGCTGGTGGTGCCGGTGACCGATTTCGATCCGCCGGTCACGCCATTGGGGCCGAGGGGGCCCGTCGGCGGGAACGTCGTGGTGCCGGGGCCCTGGGTTCCGCCCGTGGCGGGGGTCACGGGCGACGGACCGGGCAGCGTGGTGGGAGGTGCGGGCGGCGCGGCGACGCTGTCGATCTCGGTGCTCGTGCTGCTGTCCAGGACGGGCTTGGTGGTGGTGACCAGTTCGTCGGCGGTGTGGTGAGCCTGCGGGCCACTCACCTCACCGGTCACCGAATGCACTCCACCGGTACCGCTGGAGTGTCCTGCGAGGGCGCCACCCGTGTGCCCGGAGGAGCCGCCCGTGGCGCCAGGCTCACTGGTGCGGCCCGACGGACGAGGCATGTCCACCGACAGCTGCATGTCGAACCGCGGCGGCTCCTGCGTGGCCAGCACCTCCGAGGTGACGGAGTAGTAGGAGGCCAGCCGGTTCGCCTGGTTGATGGCCTCCTGCCGGTGTCCCTCGACCTTGACGGCGGCGGCGTACTCCGGGTTGCTGTCGATGCGCTCCGGGGCGGGGATGTCCTTGACGTCCTTGCGGATCGCCCGGGTGTCGCGCGGGGGCAGAGAACTCTTGACCGAGGCCAGTCCGGTACCGGCGACGGTGATCTGGGTGGCGGCGGAGTCCGCGAACTCGCTGAGCCGGGTCGCGTGGGCCACCAGGCCCGCTCCCCAGTCGCGGAAGGCGATGTTGGCCTCGCCCTTCCAGTCCACGACGGCGATGTGGTCGCCCAGTTCCTTCGCCGCTTCCCTGATCGCGTCCCGCGCTTTGTAGAGCGCCTGTCCGGCGGCCTCCAGGTCGGCCGGGTTGGAGTTCTCGACCAAGTCGATCATCGCGTTGAGGTCGTGGCCCTCGAAGGAGGTGCGGCCCGCCGGGCGGCCCGAGCCGCCGAAGAAGGAGCCGGCCACCTCGCGGACCCGCTCGGTGATGTCCGTACCGGCGATCTGCGCCGTGACCCGGCCGTGGTCGTACGTCTGCTGCTCGGCCGGGGTCAGCTCCGGCTGGTTCTCGGTCATTCGGCTGCCCACCCTGAGTCGACCGTGGTGTCCTGGTTCTTGGAGTTCTGCTGGTGCTCCTTGTCGAGGCGCCCCTTGACCACGTAGAACCGGCGCCGCACCTCGTCCTCGGTGTTGTCCATGCCGACGGCGGCGGCGTGCACACCAAGGCTGAGGTATTCGATCTGGTCGCCGAGCGTCTTGGAGAGCGAGGTGAGCGACTCGTGGACGCGGTTGTACTGCGAGTAGAGGGCGTCCGCCTCGTGGAAGCCCGCGTTCTGGCCGCTGAACGAGGTGCGCGAGAGCTCGTGGGCCCCGATCTTGGTACGGCCGGCCGCCGAGCTCTCCAGGTCGCCGAGGAGTACGTCCACCCTCTGCTTGAACCGCTCCAACGCGCCGACGCCATGCTCGAGGTCGGTCTTCCCGCCGGTCGAGCTTCCTCCGTCACTTGGGCGCACGGTAACTGCCTTTCCCCCGTTGTTCTCGTTTGCACAAACCGCCTTGCGTTGCGATCGCACCGGGAAACCCCACGGCAATCACACCACCCATACTCTATCCACAGCCTCCGAAGGCTCCAACTGTGTTGTCAGCCATGTGACTTACAGATGAGTCCTTCCCGGAAGGGGACCGAACCGGCATCCTCTTGCCAACCGACCAGCGAGCGAACGGAGATGACCGGAGTCCCGTCCGTCTCATGCCCCGGAGACCCGGCGCCGACGCGCGTCGCGGAGCGCCACCGCGACTCCAGCTATCGCGGCGACCAGCACCAGGGCACCCACCACGACATAGGTGGCGAGGCGGGCGTTCCGCTCCTCGGCCGTCTCCCCCAGGGTGAGTTCGGCCGGGGTCGGGGCCTCGGCGCGGCTCATCCCTTCGCGGGCGGTCGGCTCCTTGACCGGCTTGTCGTCCTCGGTGAGCGCGCGGACCGGGTCGACGACTCCCCAGCCCACCAGGCGGTCGCGTCCGGCGACGGACCGCTCGGCGGTCTGCTCGATCTGGGCGACGATCTCCTCCTGCTCCCATTCCGGGTGCCTGGCCTTGATCAGGGCGGCGACTCCCGCGACGTAAGGGGCGGAGAAACTGGTGCCGTTGTCGGCGCAGTGGCCTCCGGCGGGCACGGTGGAGACCATGTCGACTCCGGGGGCCGCGACGCCCACCCAGTCGCCGGTCTGGGAGAAGGCGGCGCGTTCGTTGTTGCGGTCCGAGGAGGCCACCGCGAGCACGCCCGGGTACGAGGCCGGGTAGGTCTTCTTGTCGGTCGCGTCGAGGCCGTCGTTGCCGGCCGAGGCGACCACGACGACCTCCGCGGCGAGCGCGTGGTCGACGGCCTGACGCAGCGCGGCCTCGGGCTCCACGGCGTTGGCGGTGTCCTGGGAGATGTTGATGACGTCGGCGTGGGCGGTGTCGACGGCGTAGTCGATGGCGGCGGCGAGGGTCTTCGCGGTGCCGTGGCCCTGGGCGTCGTTCTGCTGGATCGGGATGATCGTGGCGCCGGGCGCGAGGCCCACGAAGCCGGTGCCCTCGGCTTCCCGGGCGGCGATGATGCCGGCGACCTTGGTGCCGTGGCCGACGGTGTCCGTCGTGCCGTCCTCCTTGCCGCGCGGGAGGGGCTGGCCGTCCTCGTCCTTGATGCCCTTGTCCATCAGGTTGATCCCCGCCGAGGTGTCGACGGCCTTCTTCAACTGCGGGTTCTTGACGTCGACTCCGGTGTCGATCACCGCGACCCGGACGCCCTTGCCGGTGGAGCGGCTCCAGAGCTCGTCGAGCAGCACGCGCTGGAGCGACCAGGGGCGGCCCGCGTAGGGCTTCGAGGGGAAGGTGCACTGGGTCACGTCGTCCGCGACGGCGGGTACGACCGGTACGGAGACCAGGGTGACCGCGGTCGCGGCGGCGACCGTCAGCAGACGGCGCTTAGGAGCATGTGAATGTTTGGGGGAGTTCGAGGGCCGCGGGAGATGCGTGAGGGGGGTCATGACGGTCCGCCGCCCTTCTCAGGAGCCCTGCGGCTGGCGGGCAGCCGCGGTCGACAGTCGGGGGCCGGTCGGCAGGAACTCGGACCAGGCCGCCGGGACCGGGGCCGGGGTGACCTTTCCGTACCCGAGCCGGTTCTGGGCCTGCTGCGCCTCGGCCAGCCGCTCGGCCTTCTCCTTGGCCGAGCCGGACTCGCCGATGCCGGAGTCGCCCTGGGCACTGTCGCCGTTGGACTGCATCGCGTACCGGAGCCCCGTGTCGGTGACCAGGAAGAGGTACCCGGCGGTGGTGTCCGAGCCCTTGAACTGGCGGAAGAGCTGGCCCGAGCCGGGGGTGACGTACGCGCTGCTGGAGCCGGTGGGCAGGGTGGCGGGGAAGCCGGTGCCCGCCCAGGTGGACAGGGTGGTGGCTCCGGTGGCGCCGTCCACCGAACGCAGCACGCTGCACACGGTGTTGCGGCTGCCGCTCGCGGTGCTCGCGGAGTTGACGGCGCGGGGGGCGTCCTTCGGCCATTTCTTGTCCTCGCCGAAGGCCTGGCCCGGTGCGATGGCGGCGGCGCTGACCGCCTTCGCGGTGCCCGCCTGGCCGAGGCCGATGAGGTCCCGGCTGCTGAGGAGCAGCTTGGCGGTGAACTCGGAGACCGGCGCGACCCGGCCCTGCAGGACCACGTACTTCTGGGTGGTGGTGCCGGAGGTCGCTTCGAGGACCATGCCGACCTTGTCGAGCGCGGGGTCGAGGTCGCCGCCCACTCCGGCGCTCGCCCCGGGGGTGCCGGGGACGGACGGGAAGGTGATGGGGTCGCCGGTGTGCAGGGTCGCCAGCCAGGCGGAGGAGACCCGCTGCGGGGTGCGGCGCTCACCGACGAGGGTGCGCAGCAGCAGTTCGTCCGTCTTGTCGACGGTGTACGCGCGGCCCTGGGCGTCCACGACGTGGCGGACACCGTCCGGGCCCTCGACGTACATCAGCTCTCCGGCGGTGAGCCGCCGGCTGCCTTCGGTCTTCTTCTCCTCGCGCTCGGCGAAGACGAAGGCGGCCTTCTGGATCGCCCGGCCGCCTTCGCCGGGGCGTTCGCAGACGGCCCAGCGCTTGGCGGCGCCGGCGTCGCCGCTGTCGGGCAGGCGGTCGGGGGCGTAGGGGATGCCGAGGGTCGCTCCGTGCGGGATCCTGCCGCTGTCGAGTGTGGACTCGGCGACGTTGATGACCTTGCCCTTTTCGGGGTCGAGCAGCAGCTTCGCGGACGACATGTTGAGGACCGGGTGGAGCTGCGCCTTGCCGTTGGTCTTCAGGACGACGTAACGGGTCGTCGACTTGCTGGCGATGATGACGTTCTCGTTGGGGGTGTCCCAGCCGGTGGGTGCCACCGGCTTGAACATGCCCCAGGCGCCGAAGACCGCGAGGATCACGACGCCGGCGACGGTGCCCGGGACCACCGCGCGCAGGGGGCGCGGTGCGCCCTCCTCGGAACCGCTCGGATGGGGTTGCACGAACTGCGCGATCAACCTCCGCTTCGCGAAGGTGTAGGCGTTGAGTTCGTCCCGCCTTGATGCCATGATCCGCTGCCCCTTCTCCCCGACGGGCGACCAGATAACCACATCCGTTTGCGGATTCAGTTGTCGCACCGGCGCCCCTACTATGCCTGTTGACGGTGCGCGGACACCCCTCAGGTAGGGTGATCGCCCGGTCAACACCCGTGGGAAAAAGCTAAATAGGGACACGAGGGGGCAACACGGCGATGGGCACTGCGACGCGCGAGCGTACGGGTCGGGGGACCGCGCATGCGTCCGGCACTTCCCGACGGCAACGCCGCGGACGGCGGCCCGGGACCGAACCCGCCGCCACCTCCGCCGGGTCTGCCGCACCGGCCGCCGCGGTGCTGCGGTCGGCCTCGCGGACCAGCCGGGTCAGCCCTCTGCTGCGGCAGTTGTTCCTGGTCGAAGTGGCCCTGGCCGCAGCAGCCGTGGGAGCCGCGCTGGGCGGGATGTGGCTGGTGCCCGGCATGGTGGTCGCCGGTGTCCTGGTCGTGATCGCGGTCATCCGGCGGCGCGGTACCGCTCTGCAGGACTGGCTGTCGACGGCGCTCGCGCTGCGCAGCCGGCAGCGGATCTGGACGCCTCACGCGCCGGACGCGGAGGCGTCGTTGGCGCCGATCGCGGAGAACGTGCCGGGTTTCGCCCCGTTCGTCTACATCGACCGGGAGCGCCGTACGGTCGGGATGCTCGGCGACGGCACCTTCCTCACCGCCGTGGTGCGGGTCGAGGCGAGCGGTGAGGCGCTCCGCCCGGCGTTCGGCGCCCGGGCGCTTCCGCTGACGCTGCTCGGCGAGGCCCTGGAGGTGGACGACATCGTGCTGGAGTCCGCGCAGTTGGTGCAGCAGGTCCGCTGCGCTCCGGCGCCGCACCTTCCGGCCCGGTCGGTGGCCCGTCTCTCGTACGCCCCCCTCCAGGAGCAGACCGGGGCTCCGGCGCTGCGGATGACGTGGGTGGCGGTGAAGCTCGACCCGGAACTCTGCCGCGAGGCGGTGGAGGCGCGCGGGGGCGGGGTCGCCGGTGCCCAGTGCTGCCTGGTGCGGATGGCGGACCACGTGGCGAGCCGGATCACCGGGGCCGGGTTCCGGGCGACGGTGCTCGACCAGGAGGAGCTGAACCAGGCCGTCGCGACCTCGGCCTGCGCGAACCCGATCCAGTCGGCGCGCGCGGTGCGCCAGGAGGCGGCGGCGCAGCGCAGGACGAAGGAGACCTCGCGGGTGTGGCGGTGCGACGACCGGTGGCACACGACGTACGCCGTCGACCGCTGGCCCGAACTGGGCCGCGGCGCGACGCCGCTGCCCAAGCTGGTGGCGCTGCTGACCTCGGTGCCGGCGTACGCCACGACGTTCAGCCTCACCGTGCGGCGCGGTGCGCACCAGGGGGCGGTGTCGGTGGCCGGGCACGTCCGGATCACCGGAGGCTCCGACACGGAACTGGTGAGCGTGCGCAGGACGTTGGTACAGGCGGCCCGAGTCGCCAAGGTCGGTCTCGTACGCCTGGACCGCGAGCAGCTGCCGGGTGTGCTCGCCACTCTTCCGCTGGGAGGCGCGCAGTGAGCCGGATCATGTCGCGGCACGGGCTGCGGGGTCCGCGGCACGCGGGGCACTCCATCGCGGCGGACCATCTGGGCGCGCTGTCGCTGCCCGTCGGCGACGACGGCGTGGTGATCGGCAACGACGCGGAGAACCGCCCGCAGATCATCGGGTTCCACCGCCCGGCCCCGTACGACGTACTGCTCATCGGCGGTCTGTGGACGGCCCAGGTGCTGGCGTTGCGCGCGGCGGGCACGGGGGCGCGGGTGGCGGTGGAGACGGGGCGTACGCAGGCGTGGACGGCGCTGGCGCAGGCCGCCGGCGCCGGACTCGAATGCGTCTCCCTGCACGAGGTCGGCCGGGTGCCCCCGACGGGTGCGACGGTGGGCAGCCCGGTGGTGGTCGTACGGGACTGCGGGATGCGCCCGCCCCGGGGGCGGGTCGTCTCGTCGCCGTGGCAGTCGGTGCTGACGCTGCTCCCCTATCTGAGCCCGGTGGCACCGCGCTTGATGCGGTCCTCGGCGCTGGTGGGCGTCCAGCGGGTATCCCCCGCCGAGGCGGATCAGATCGGCCGCATCCTCAGCCTCTCGCGGGTCGAGACCGAGGCGCTGCCCACTCTGGCGGACGGGGTGACCCTCTGGGTGTCGGGCCGTGAGCACCACTGGGTGATGACGAGCGCGACGGACGCGGAGACCGGACTGCTGGGCACGGCCCGCAGGATGGACTGAGGCACTCGGGCCGAAGGGTCGGGCACGGTTCGGCGCCCCGTTCAGGCCGTGTGTCGAAAGTCCCGCCTGTCCGGCGACGCCCGGCACGCACGCCCGCCGCGTTGTCGGGGTCGCCCCGACACACCCAGTATCGGGGCGACCCGCCGCTGTGCGATCGCACGCACCGGACGCCGCCGGACCCGCCCTTCGGGCGGACGGCGCCACTTTCGACACACGGCCCAAGGGCTTGCCGGGAAGCAACACCTTGATTCCCGGCAAGCCCCAAGGGCTGTCCCGTAATCCGTGGTGGACCAGTGTGCGGCGTCAGATGCGGTGCATCGCAAGGCGGAGGAGCGTCCGCGTCTGGATGTATGCGGACGTTCCGACAACGCGGCGAGGTGCCGTAGCTGTCGTCGCACACCCGCCAGGGAGTACGGGACAGCCCTTAGCACCCCGCGCCGGGAGTCGGGCCCGATTCGATCGAAAGGCCCGGAATCCGTCCGGATTCCGCACCGGGGCAGGGCCGTTCGGTGGACCATGGACCCCAACGTCACCGTTCGATCGAAAGGGGCGCCGCAATGGGCACCCAGCAGGAGAAGGACGAGCTCTACGCGCTCGACATCACGGACGCCGTGTGGCTGAGCGCCCCCGGCACCGAGAACGACGAGGAGCGGGTCGAGATCGCGCACCTGCCGGAGGGCGCGGTCGCGATGCGTTCCTCGCTGGACCCGGAGACGGTGCTGCGCTACACCGAGGCGGAGTGGCGGGCCTTCGTACTCGGCGCCCGTGACGGGGAGTTCGACCTCAAGTAGTGGCCGCGAGGACAGGGGCGGCGGCCCGGCCGGGCCGCCGCCCCTGTCGCGCATCCGCACGTCGGAGGGGTGGCCCCGGCCGCCTTCGTGGTGCGCGCGCGGGCCGACTCGGCCCGGTGCGGGCGGATGTGACGGATCGGACCGCGCACTGCCCCGGGTACGGCCTGACATAGGGGCCCTGATGGCGATTAGGGTGGGGTGTGGGCGTGTCGCGGTACCTTCGGGCGTGCGGTGCGCGTCCCCGGAGGGAGAGCCGGGCGTATCGGACAACGGGAGACGGTCGCCCCCACCCACCACGGCACAAGGGTGCTCGACCACACCAGGAGGCATAGTGAACAGCGATCGGGACGAGATGCGCGAGGGATGGAACACGCCCGGCGACGAGTCGTCCGACGCGGATCCCGCCGAGCTGACGGGTGAGTTCACCATCGACTACACCCCGCCCGCCTGGTACACGCAGAACGCGGCGGGCGACACCTCGGGCGGCTCCGGCTCCACGGGCTCCGGCACCCCTCCCACTCCGCCGCCCCCGCACGGGTCTCCGCTCTCCGTACCGGGGCTGCCGCCCCAGGGCGGGTTCGAGCATGCCTGGACGACCGCCCCTCCCGCGCCTCCGGTGCAGCCGACGCCTCCGGTACAGCCCGCGCCTCCCGTGCAGCCCGTGCCGCCGGCCCCGGTCGGGTCCGCGCCGAGCGCCGGCATCACCCCGCAGCCGTTCGGGGGCGGTGACGTGGAGAGCGGTACCACGATGCGCTTCTCGGCGGCCGCTCTGAAGCGGGAGTTCGCCGCACGCGACGCCGAGGCCGCCGCCGCGGCAGCCGCCGCAGCCGGTACGGGTACGGGCGCCGAAGGGCCCGGGGCCGACGCCGGAGCCGGTGGTTCCACGAGCGGTACGGAGGGTGCGCCCGCGTTCACCGCCCCGACGCCGCCCGCGCTTCCGCCCGCACTTCCGCCCGCGCTCCCGCCCGCCCCCGAGGCGTCCGAGACCCACGAGGTCCCCGACGACGCGTCCGGGCGGGACGACGCGTCCGGCGCGGACGGGACCCCGGCGGACACCACGGGGCCGGACGCCACGGGGACGGACACCACGGGGACGGACACCGCCGACTCCTCCGACGCGGATGCCGACCCCACCGCCGGCCCCACCGGCAGCCCCGCCGACGAGAGCCGGGCGGACGCGGCCCCCGCGGTCGCGGCCCTCACCGGCTCCGCGCCCTCCGGCTCCGCGCCCTCCGACTCCGCGCCCTCCGACTCCACGCCCACGGACGCGCGCGTTCCGGACGCCTCGGCCGCGCCGGCCGCTTCGGCCTCGGCGGACGAGTCGGCCACGCCGTGGTCCCCCGCGCTTCCGGCCACCCAGCCGCCGAACGCGCTGCCCCCGCTGCCGCCCGCCTTCCACCCGGCCGGGCCTCAGCCCAACGCCCCGGAGCCGGCGCCCCAGTGGCCGCCGTCCGCCGACCGGCCGGCCGCCGGCTACGGCTTCCCGCAGGCTCCCCAGCCGCCGCAGGTCCCGCAGCCGCCGCAGCTGCCGGCTCCTCAGCCGCCGCAGCCCAACACGCCGTACGGGCAGGGCGGTTACGGCTTCCCGCAGGCGCCGGGCCCGTACCAGCCGTACGCGCCCCAGAGCGGTCAGCTGCCCCCGCAGGTGCCCCAGCAGGGCGGCTACGGGTTCCCCCAGCCGCCGCAGGTCCCGCAGCCGCCGCTCGCCCCGCGGCCGCCTGCGCCTCTCCCGCCGCAGGCGCCCGACGCGCAGGCGGGCTACGGCTACCCGCCGGGCCCCCCGCAGCCCCAGCACCCGTACGCCCCCCAGGGCTTCGTGCCCCAGCAGGGCCAGGCACCCCAGCAGGGCCAGGCACCTCAGCAGGCCCAGGTACCCCAGCAGGGCCAGCCCCAGCAGCAGCCCCCGCAGCAGCCCGTCGATCCCCGGGCCGGCGGCGCCTGGCCCACCCCGGTCACGCACGATCAGCGTGAGCGCTCGGTGCCCGGTGCCCCGCTCGGGTACACCGCCGCCGTGGAGCTCTCCTCGGACCGGCTGGTGCGGGGCAAGCAGAAGGCGAAGAGCAGCCGGAACCCCTCCCCCGTCAACCGGTTCAAGCTGGGCGGAAAGAAGGAGGAGGCCGACCGGCTGCGGAAGCTCGAACTGATCCGGACGCCGGTGCTCTCCTGCTACCGCATCGCCGTGATCAGCCTCAAGGGCGGCGTGGGCAAGACCACGACGACCACGGCGCTGGGCTCGACGCTGGCCACCGAGCGGCAGGACAAGATCCTCGCCATCGACGCCAACCCGGACGCCGGGACGCTCGGCCGGCGGGTGCGCCGGGAGACCGGGGCGACCATCCGCGACCTGGTCCAGGCGATCCCGTACCTCAACTCGTACATGGACATCCGCCGCTTCACCTCGCAGGCGCCCTCCGGGCTGGAGATCATCGCCAACGACGTGGACCCGGCGGTCTCCACGACCTTCAACGACGAGGACTACCGCCGGGCGATCGAGGTGCTGGGCAAGCAGTACCCGATCATCCTCACCGACTCGGGCACCGGTCTGCTCTACAGCGCGATGCGCGGGGTGCTCGACCTGGCGGATCAGCTGATCATCATCTCGACTCCCTCGGTGGACGGTGCGTCCAGCGCGTCCACCACGCTGGACTGGCTCTCCGCGCACGGCTACGCCGACCTGGTGCAGCGCTCCCTGACCGTCATCTCCGGGGTCCGCGAGACCGGCAAGATGATCAAGGTGGACGACATCGTCCAGCACTTCCAGACGCGCTGCCGGGGTGTCGTGGTCGTGCCGTTCGACGAGCACCTGGCGGCGGGCGCGGAGGTCGACCTGGACATGATGCGGCCGAAGACCCGCGAGGCGTACTTCCACCTCTCCGCACTGGTCGCCGAGGACTTCGCGCGGGCCCAGCAGCAGCAGGGCCTGTGGACCGCCGACGGCCAGAACCCGCCGCCGCAGTACGCGCCGCCGATGCCCGGGCACCAGCAGTACGCGCCGCAGCCCCACCCCCAACAGCCGTATCCGCAGCAGCCGTACGGGGGACAGCAGCCGCCCCCGTCGCCGTACGGAGGGCAGCAACCGTACGGGGGACAGCAGCCTCCGCAGCAGCCGTACCCGCCGCAGTCCTACCCGCCGCAGCCGGACAACGGCTGGCGGCAGGGGCCGCCGCAGCCCCCGCAGCCGTACGGCGGACCGCCCCCGCAGGAGGGGCAGGCTGGCCAGGCAGGACAGCCCGAGCGGCCGGGCCCGCCCGGCCCGGACGGCCCGTGGCCCGCCCCGGGATGGCAGCAGCCACCGCCCGCGCCGCCCCGCCAGTAGGCCGAAGTGGTTTAGACCAATGAGGGCCCGCACCGTTGTGACGGTGCGGGCCTTTTGCGTATTCCCGCAGCCCACACGCCGTTTCGCCGACCGTTGACTCCAGTTGGCCGCCGCTGATAAACCTTCGCTTCACCAGTTGGCGAACCACTGCTCTACCCGCCGCCCCACAAGCGAGTCATGACGCGAGGTCGACGTCCCATGGTCACAAGAAGTCCCGTCCGTTCCGCCCGGCCAGGCCATCGTCTGCGCCTCCTCACGGCCTCGGGTGCCGCCGCGCTGGCGCTCGCCGCCGGATCGCTCGTACCGGGCGCCCCCGCTCCGCTCGCCGCCTCACCCGCCCACGCCGACTCCGGGAAGACGACCCTCACGGTCGCGGTCGCCCAGAGCGTGGACTCGCTGAGCCCGTTCCTGGCGCAGCGGTTGCTGAGCACCAGCGTCCTGCGGCTCATGTACGACTACCTGACGAACTATGACCCCAAGGACAGTCACGCCGTCCCGGGTCTCGCCACGAAGTGGGAACCGTCCGCGGACAAGCTGACGTGGACGTACACCATACGGTCCGACGCGAAGTGGTCGGACGGGGAGAAGGTCACCGCCGAGGACGCGGCGTGGACCTTCAACACGATGATGAAGGACGAGGGGGCGGCCACCGCCAACGGCTCCTTCGTCACCAACTTCGACAAGGTGACCGCGCCCAGCCCGGACAAGCTCGTCGTGACCCTGAAGAAGCCGCAGGCGACGATGGCCGCGCTCGACGTGCCGATCGTCCCGGAGCACGTCTGGAAGGACGTCACGGACTTCTCGAAGTTCAACAACGACACGAAGTTCCCCATCGTCGGTGACGGACCGTTCATCCTGACCGACTACAAGGTCGACAGCTACGTCAAGCTCAAGGCCAACAAGACCTTCTGGCGCGGCTCGCCCAAGTTCGACGAGATCGTGTTCCGGTACTACAAGGACCAGGACGCGGCCGTCGCCGCCCTGCGCAAGGGCGAGGTCTCCTTCGTCGCGGGCAGCCCGAGCCTGACGCCCGCTCAGGCGGCCTCGCTCAAGACCGCCCCGGACATCAAGGTGAACGAGGGCCCCGGCCGCCGCTTCTACGCGCTGGCCACCAACCCGGGCGCGCGCACCAAGGACGGCCAGAAGTTCGGCGACGGCAACCCGGCGCTGCTCGACCAGAAGGTCCGCCAGGCACTCTTCCTCGCCGTCGACCGGAAGACCATCATCGACAAGGTCTTCCAGGGCCACGCGGTGGAGGGCGCGGGGTACATCCCGCCGCGCTTCTCCGCGTACCAGTGGCAGCCCGCGGCCGGGCAGCAGCTGAGCTACGACCCCGCCCGCGCCGCCTCCCTGCTCGACCAGGCCGGGTACAAGAAGAACGCCGAGGGCAAGCGGGTGGGCAAGGACGGCAAGCCGCTGGACCTGCGCATCCTCTGCCACGCCACCGACCCGAACGACAAGGCCGTCGGCAAGTACCTCCAGGAGTGGTGGGGCGATCTCGGCATCGGGCTGAAGGTCGACTGCCTCGACAACGTCTCGGACCCCTGGTACGCCGGTGAGTACGACCTCGCCTTCGACGGCTGGTCGGTCAACCCGGACCCGGACTTCGTCCTCTCCATCCACACCTGCGGCGCCCTGCCCGCCAAGGCCAAGGAATCGGCCGCCACGGACAACTTCATCTGCGACCCGCAGTTCGACGACCTCTACGCCAAGCAGCTGGCCGAGTACGACCCCGCCGCCCGCGCGACGCTCGTCAAGGACATGGAGTCGCGGCTGTACGACACCGGGTACATGAACGTCATGGCGTACCCGAACGCCGTGGAGGCGTACCGCACCGACCAGATCGCCTCCATCACCACCATGCCCTCGGACGCCGGCAACATCTACGGCCAGGACGGCTACTGGAGCTGGTGGTCGGCGGTCCCGGCCGCCTCGGCGAGCGGTTCCTCGGACTCGGGCAGCTCCACCGGAGTGCTCGTCGGCGTCGGCATCGCCGTCGTCGTTCTGGCCGGTGGCGGACTCCTGTTCGCCCTGCGTCGCCGTTCCACCGCGGAGGACCGTGAATAACCGATGAGCACTGACAGCACTCCCTTGCCGGGCTTCGGCCCGGCGGGCGTGGAGGGTGCGGAAACCGCCGGTCCGGCTCAGGCCGGGCCGGCGGTCCGCGGTCCGCGCGCCCGCTCCACCACCGCCTACCTCCGCTACGCGGCGGGCAAGCTGGCCGGCGCGGCCGTCTCGCTCTTCGCCGTCCTCGTCACCAGCTTCTTCCTCTTCCGGCTGATCCCCGGCGACCCGGTCAAGCAGATGACCGGCGGGCGCCAGGTGACCACCGAGCAGATCGCCGCGATGCGGCGGGAGTTCGGGCTCGACCTGCCGCTCTGGCGGCAGTTCACGCAGTACTGCGGCAACGCCCTGACCGGCGACTTCGGCACCTCGTACCAGTTCCGCACCCCGGTCGTCGACAAGATCGCCGAGGCGCTGCCCGCGACGCTGCTGCTCACCGGGACCGCGTTCGTGATCTACACCGTGATCGGCATCTGGCTGGGCTCCCGCTCCGCGTGGCGCAACGGCTCCTTCGGGGACCGCTTCAACACCGCGTTCGCGCTCACCCTCTACTCCGTGCCGTCGTTCTGGCTCGGGCTGCTGCTGATCATCACGCTCTCGGTCGGCATCGGCCCGATCCCCGGGCTCTTCCCCACCGGCGGCATGGAGTCCGGCGACTCGTCCGGCTTCGGTTACGTCCTCGACGTCGCCCATCACCTGGTGCTGCCGGTCCTCACGCTGGTGGCGGTGGAGTACGCCCGCACCCTGCTGGTGATGCGCTCCTCGCTGCTCGACGAGATGGGCAGCGACTATCTGACGACGGCCCGCGCGAAGGGGCTCCGGGACGACCAGGTCCGCCGCCGGCACGCGGTGCCGAACGCGATGCTGCCGACGGTGACGCTGCTCTTCGTCAACCTCGGCAACACGGTCGCCGGCGCCATCCTGGTGGAGACCGTGTTCTCCTGGCCGGGCCTCGGCGGTCTCTTCTACCAGGCACTGAGCGTGCCCGATCTGCCGTTGGTGCAGGCGCTGTTCTTCGTCTTCGCCGCCGCGGTGATCCTGATGAACACGCTCGCCGACGTGCTCTATCCGCTCTTCGATCCCCGGGTGGCCCGATGACGACCTCGACGGACGCGCTGGGCCCGGGCAGCAGCCCGCGCTCACTGGCGTGGACCCGCAGGCGGCGGGCCGCAGCCCGCTTCTGGGCGCAGTACCGGACGCACCGGGCCGGGGTGGTGGGGCTCGCCGTGCTGGTGGTCATCGCCGTGCTGGCGCTGGCCGCCCCGCTGCTGGTGGGGGCCGACTCGAAGAGCGTCACCGAAGCCCCCGGCGGCCCCATGGAGTCGCCGAGCGCCGCGTTCCCCCTCGGTACGGACCAGTTCGGCCGGAGCCTGCTGGCGCTGCTGCTCTGGGGCGCCCGGGTCTCGCTCACCGTGGGGCTGCTCGCCGCCTTCCTCTCGGTGGCCATCGGCACCCTGGTGGGCGTCACCGCCGGCCACTTCAAGGGCTGGTACGGAACGGTGGCCATGCGGGTCACCGACTGGTTCCTGGTGATGCCGACCCTGGTGCTCGCCATCGCCCTGGCCACCGTGCTGTCACGGTCGCTCTGGACCACCATCCTCGCGATCGGCGTGACGACCTGGCCGACCACCGCCCGGCTGGTGCGGGCCCAGACGCTCTCGGTGGAGTCCCGCCCGTACATCGAGCGCTCCCGGGCGCTCGGCGGCGGGCACGGCCACATCATGAGCCGTCATGTGCTGCCCAACGTCATGCCGATGGTCCTCGCCCAGACCACGCTGGCGATCTCTACCGCGATCCTCACCGAGGCGACCCTCGCCTTCCTCGGGCTCGGCGACCCCACGGTCGTCTCCTGGGGCGGGCTGCTCCAGGACGCCCGGGAGGCCGGGGCCGTGAGCTCGGGCAACTGGTGGTACCTCGCCCCGCCCGGACTCGCCATCGCGGTCGTCGCACTCGCCTTCACCCTCTGCGGCCGGACCATCGAGTCCGTGCTCAACCCCAAGCTGGGGGTGGCCCGTTGAGCACTCCCGAGGAACGGACCAGCATGACAGCGACCTCGCCAGGGCCCCTGCTGGAGGTGCGCGACCTCCGTGTCACCTACGGCTCCGGCCCGTCGGCCGTCCCCGCCGTGCGCGGTGTGGACCTGCGCGTCGAGGCCGGGCAGAAGCTCGGCATCGCCGGGGAGTCCGGCTGCGGCAAGTCGACGCTGGCGCTCGCGCTGCTGCGGCTGCTGCCCGCGTCGGCCAGGCTGAGCGGGGAGATCCTGCTGGACGGCGAGGACGTCCTGACGATGAAGTGGGGCCGGCTGCGGGCGGTCCGCTGGGCGGGCGCGTCCATCGTCTTCCAGGGGGCCATGCACTCCCTCAACGCGGTGCACCGGGTCGGCGACCAGATCGCCGAACCGATCCTGCTGCACCACCGGGCCACCCCGGCCGCCGCCCGCACCCGCGCGGGGGAGCTGCTGGAACAGGTGGGGCTGCCGGCGGCCCGGGCCGCCGCCTACCCGCACGAGCTCTCCGGCGGCCAGCGGCAGCGGGTCATGATCGCCATGGCGCTCGCCTGCGACCCCCGGCTGATCGTCGCGGACGAACCGACCACCGCGCTCGACGTGATGATCCAGGCCCAGATCCTCCGGCTGATCGAACAGCTCGTCGCCGACCAGGACCTCGGCCTCGTCATGATCAGCCACGACCTGGCGGTCCTCTCCGACACCTGCGACCGGCTCGCCGTGATGTACGCGGGCCGGGTCGTGGAGGAGGGCCCGGCCCAGGAGGTCTACCGGCACGCCCGCCACCCGTACGGAGCGGCGCTCTCCGCCGCCTTCCCGCGCATCGGCGACCCCGCCTCGCGGCACGCCCCGCGCGGACTGCCCGGCGACCCGCCGGACCCGGCGGCGCTGCCCTCCGGCTGCGCCTTCCACCCCCGGTGCTCGGCGGCGCTGGACTCCTGCGCCGAGGAGGACCAGTGGCTGCGGGACGCCGGGCCCGGACGGCGGGCGGCCTGCGTCCTGGTGGGCCCGGCGACGACGCCCGCCGCAGAACCCGCGCCCGTCGAAGAGCCGGCCGCGGGGGCGGTGGTCGTACGAGCGGCCCCTGCGGACGGAGCCGAGGACACCGGTACGGCCACGGGCACGAGCGAGCCCGGAGCAGAGGAAGCGAGGAGCACCCCATGACGACCACCCCCCTGACGACCACTCCCCTGCTGAGCGCCGAGGCGCTGGAGGTCACCTTCCCCGGCCGCCGGGGGGCCGCGCCCGCGCGGGCCGTGGACGGGGTGGCGCTCGACATCCGGCCCGGCGAGATCGTGGCCCTGGTCGGCGAGTCGGGGTGCGGCAAGACCACGCTCGCCCGTTCCCTGCTGGGCCTGGTGCCGCCTACCGCGGGCCGGATCACCTTCGAGGGCCGGCCGCTGGACCCCTCGGCGCGGGCGATGAAGGCGTACCGCAAGCGCGCCCAGCTGGTGCTCCAGGACCCCAGCGGCTCCCTCAACCCCCGCCACACGGTGTACGACGCGGTGGCGGAGGGGCTGCGCATCCACGGGCACCGGGGCGACGAGACCGCGGCGGTGGCCGGGGCGCTCTCCCGGGCCGGGCTGCGGCCCCCGGAGCGGTTCTTCCTGCGCTACCCGCACGAGCTGTCGGGCGGTCAGCGCCAGCGCGTCGTCATCGCCGGGGCGCTGGTGCTGGAGCCCGAACTCCTCGTCGCCGACGAGCCGGTGGCCTCGCTGGACGCCTCGGTGCGCGGGGAGATCCTGGCGCTGCTGCTGCGGCTGAGGGACGAACTCGGGCTCTCCGCGCTGATCGTGACCCACGACCTCGGGCTCGCCTGGAACATCGCGGACCGGGTGGCGGTGATGTACCTGGGGCGGATCGTGGAGACCGGGGCCGTCGAGCAGATCCTGACGGCTCCCCGGCATCCGTACACCAAGGCGCTGCTGTCGGTGCTGCCGGAGGCGCCGGGCGAGCCGGTGGTGCTGTCCGGCGAGGCTCCGGACCCCTCGAACGTGCCGGGCGGATGCCGCTTCCACGTCCGCTGCCAGGTCTTCGCCTCGGGCGAGGCCGAGCGGGCGGGAGTGGCGGACGCCTGCCGTACGCAGGACCTGCCGGTGCTCGACGGCAGCGGCGCCGGGCAGGTCGCCTGCCACTGGGCCCGCGCGACCGCCGGGGAGGAAGCGGCCCCCGCGCCGGCGTAGTCCCGCGACGTGGGCCGGGCGGGGTCAGGCGCCGCGCCCGGCCTCGTACGCGTCGATCAGCTCGGTGCACCGCTCGACGTCGGCGGCCATCGCCACCAGCAGGTCGTCGATGGAGTCGAACTTCAGCATCCCGCGCACGTAGGCGAGGAAGTCGACCGCCGCGTGCATGCCGTACAGGTCCAGGCCGATCCGGCCGATGGCGTACGCCTCCACGGTCCGCTCGACGCCGTCGAACTGCGGGTTGGTGCCGACCGAGATCGCGGCGGGCATGCACTCGCCGGCCACGTCGAGCCAGCCCGCGTAGACGCCGTCGGCGGGGATCGCGCTGTGCGGGACCGTCTCGACGTTGGCGGTGGGGAAGCCGAGATCCCGGCCGCGCTGCGCGCCCCGCACCACGATGCCCTCGACCCGGTGCGGACGGCCCAGGATCTCGGCGGCGCCGGAGACGTCGCCCTCCGCGATCAGCCGGCGGGCGAGCGTGGACGAGAACGGCAGTCCCCCGCCCACCTCTCCGCTGACGAACAGGTCGACGACCTCGACGGTGTAGTCGTAGGTGGAACCCAGTTCGGCGAGGAGCTCGACGTTGCCCGCCGCCTTGTGGCCGAAGCGGAAGTTCGGGCCCTCGATGACGGTGCGCGCGTGCAGCCGGTCGACCAGCACCTTCACGATGAAGTCGGCCGGCGCCAGCTTCGAGAACTCGAGGGTGAACGGCAGGATGAGCAGCGCGTCGACGCCCAGCTCCGCCATCAGCTCCGCGCGGCGCAGGTGCGGGGCGAGCAGCGGCGGGTGGCTGCCGGGGCGGACGACCTCGCTGGGGTGCGGGTCGAAGGTCACCACGACGGACGGAACACCCAGCTCACGGGCGCGTTCCACGGCCCGGCCGATGATCAGCTGGTGCCCTCGGTGCACCCCGTCGTAGGACCCGATGGTGACGACGCTGCGTCCCCAGTCCTCTGGGATGTCCTCCAAGCCGCGCCAGCACTGCACCGTGACCGCTCCTCGCCCGAACCTGCGTCTGCATGTGTATGTGGATTACGCAGGTCTAAGACTGCCATGCTCGTGTCCGGTCGCCTGCATCGGCACCGTCATCGTGCGCCGGGAGGCCGCCAGGCGCTCCAGGGCGGCCCGGGCGTCGGGTCCCACCACGGCCGCCCACTCCTCGGGGGCGGCGGCCAGCCAACGGCAGACCATCGGAGCGAATCCCGGCACCGCGGACGCGAGGGCGACGAGTTCTCGGTCGAACCGCTCGGCGCCCTCGGCCGACCGGACGAGGAGCGTCCCGGTACGGTGCACCAGCGCGCGGGTCCGGGGCTCGGGGCGGCGCGCCGAGCCGGCCGCGGCCGCCCGGAGCAGGGCGTGCAGCACGTCCGGGTCGCGCCCGGTGCTCTGCTCGTACTCCATCAGCGTCTCCAGCAGCTCGGCGCGCGCGGGCCGGGACGCGGGGCTGCCGCCGGAGCCGAGGGTCCGGGCCAGCGCAGCGCGGACCGGGGCGGGCGCGGGCGGGTCCCGGAGCAGCGAGGCGACCAGGGGAAGCAGCAGCGCGCGGGCCGCCGCGCCCTGCTCGAGCCGCTGGTCCACCAGGGCGGCGACCCGTGCGCCGGCGGAGCCCTCGCCGTCCCCGGAGTGCTGGAGATAGGTGCGGACGAGTCCGGCGGTGTGCAGCGAGAGCGCCGGGAGGTCCAGGGCGGCCAGTTCGGCGAGCGCCTTGCCCGCCTCCTCCCCCGGGCGGGACAGCCGGCCGCGGAGGGCGGCGAGCACGGGCTGCGGGGAGGACGGCAGCGCCTCGGCGACCAGGGCGGTCGGCAGGCCCGGCGCGCCCTGGGCGTAGGCCCGCAGCGCCTGGGGCAGCCACCTCTCCCGCGTCTCCGGGTCGCGGACGAGGAGCGCGAGCGCCGGGCCGTGCAGCGGGGCGTCCTGCGTCCGCCCCAGCAGGGCGAGGGCGGCGGCGCGCAGCAGCGCCCGGTCCTCGGCCGCCTCCGCCCGGCCGACGACGGCCCCGGCGTAGCGCGCGGCGGCGGCGCGGCGCTCGGGCCGCTCGTCGTCCCGCGCCCAGCGGGCGACCGCGCGGCTCAGGGTGGCGGGCTCGTCCTCGGCCAGCGCGAGGAGGAGGTCGGCGGCGCACGGGTGCGGGGTGTCCACGAGCGCGTCGGCGAGGTCGTCCGGGGCGAGGGCGCGGCGGGCGTACAGCAGGGTCTGCGCGGCGGTGGCCACGGTGGGCCGCCGGGGCGGGTGACCGTCCGCCGGGCCGTCGGGACCGTCGAAGCCGTCGGCGCGGAGCGGGCGCTCGTCGGTGAACCAGCCGCAGAGCATCCGCCGCACCGCCGCCGGGGCCGCCGTCAGCAGGTGGTCCACCGCGTCGAGGAAGCGCTCCTCGCCGTCGCGTCCCGGCCCCCCGTCGGCGGGCATCAGCAGCCGCAGCAGGTCGACCCGGTCCTCCATGGGCAGCCGCAGCCGCCGCCAGAACCACGGGTCGAACGCGGTGTACGCCCCGCCCGGCACGACCCCGTCCGGCCCGGCCGCCCGGGTGATCCGCCCGGCGAGCACCCGCAGCACTCCGGCGTACGGGCGGGCGTCGGCGACCTTGAGCAGCGTCTCGCGCAGCAGCCGGGCCGCCCACCACGCGGCGTCCTCGTGGCCGGGGCGCGAGGGGCGGACATCCCGGGCACGGGCGCCCAGCCGGTCGAGCGCCTCGATCAGGTCGGCCATGCGGTGCGCGAGGGCGGCGTCGCCGTGGCGCCGGCCGGCCAGCAGCATCGCCTGGACGACCGGCCCGATGCGGTGACGGGGCACGGGCAGGTGGTTCGAGGAGGCCGGGCCACCCTCCGGCCCGGGGCCCGGCCCGGTGGCGGGCCGCTCGTCGGCGTGCCAGCGGTGCACCAGGAAGGTCAGGGCGGCGTCCAGGTCGAGGTGGGCGCCCTGCACCCAGTCGCCGACCTCCTCGTGGGCGAAGCGGTAGCCCTCGCCGGCCGGGACGAGGAGGCCCTCGGTCAGGACGGCGGAGGCCCAGCCGGTGCGCCGGGGGAAGAGCGCCTCGAAGGCGGCCCGGTCGAGCTCCCCCTGGCCGGGCCCCAGGCACCGGCGGGCCGCCTCGTGCACCTGGCCCGCCACCCGCGCGGCGAGCCTGCGTACGGCGGGTCCGCTCATGGGGGGATCGGCGGGCGCCGCGATCCGTACCGCCACCCGGGCGCAGGTCAGGTCGAGGTGGGCGGAGAAGACGTCTTCGGTGTCCGGGGTGCCGGGGACGTCGGGCGGCAGCACCGCGCGGAGTTCGGCGAGGAGTCCGAGGGTCAGCGGATGGCGGTCGTGGCCGGCGGCGACGGTCCCGTCCGCGAGTGCGTACCGCTCCCTGGCCAGGGCCGCCTGCGCCGCGTCGAGGTCGCCGAGGAGCAGTCCGGGCGGCAGGCCGACCGCGGGGCGCGCGGGGTGGTGCAGGACGCCCGGCGGGTGGAGGGCGCCCGCCGTCTCCCAGTGCTCGGGGCGGCAGGCGACCACCATGCGGGCCTCGTGCGCGCGGAGCCAGCCGGCGGTGGCGGACGTCCATCCGGCGAGCCGGTGGGCGAGGACGGGCGGCATCTCCTCGGGCCCGTCGAGCAGGACGAGCAGCGGGCGCCCGGCGCCGGCGGCGAGGGCGGCGATCCGCTCCGGGGTGGCTCCCGCCGCGCTGTCCTCCGGGGCTCCCGGGCCGTCCGCCGCGTTCACGATGAGGGCGGAGCGGTCCAGGGTCCGGGCCACGGCGTCGGCCACCGAGTGGTCGTCGGCGAGCAGATCGGCGCCGCGCAGCCAGAGGGTGGGCGCGCAGCCGCCCGCCTCGGCCCGGCGGGCGGCGAGGGCGGCGAGTTCGGTGGTACGGCCGGTGCCGGGTGCGCCGACGAGCCCGAGGACGGTCGCCGTAGCGCTCTCGAAGGCGGCGAGCTCGGCCGCGACCTCCTCGCGGACGACGGGTTCGACGCGGTGGGGACCCTGCCGGGGGGAGCGGGCCGCGGCGACGGAGGTGGCGGTGAGCCGGAGGGCGCCCGCGAGGTTGAGGTCTCGGCCGTAGCCGGGAACGGTGAGCGCGTTGCGGCCGAGGAGCTCGTCGAGCGGGCCACCGTCGCCGGGGTGCAGCAGCAGAGCGAGCCCGGCCGCCTCGTGGCCGGCGAGCAGGGCTGGGCAGAGCACGCCGAGGACGGCTCCGGTACGGGGGTCGGTGACGGGTCCTCCGACGGCGGCCCCGCCGGAACGCAGCGCGTCCCGGCCGTCGGTGCCGACGGCGAGTTCCAGCACGGCGGCCACCGGATGCGCGTGGCCGTCACGGGTGGGGTAGGTGGCCGGGGTGGTGCCGAGCACCCGGGCCTGGCGGATGCCGTGCGCGGCGATGTGGACGTACGCTCCCGGCTCCGCGCGTTCTGGCGCGGCGATGGGCAGGGGCTCCAGGCCGAGGGCGGCGGTGTCCCCGGTGCGCAGCAGCGCGAGGCCGAGGGCGGGCAGCGGCACGATGTCCTCGGGGTCCACGGGGCGGGGGACGCCGTCCGGCCCGTGCAGGAGGAGCGGGCCGCCCGGTGCCAGGCCGTCGAGGACCTGGTGGCTGGTCACGACGGTGCCCCGGTCGTCGGCCAGGAATCCGGTGCCCCGGGGCCGGCCTGCCTGGTCGCAGATCCTCACCAGCGTCGTCCGGTCCCCGCTTCCCATGGGTCCGAAGGTAGGCGGGCGGGGGTGGCCCCATAGGCCAGAACGGGTGAATGCGCCCCCTCACGCCCCTGATTCACCCCGAGCGCCCGTCCATTGGGGTGAGTTCGGGGGCCCGAATGGACAGAGTGCTCGGCGGAGGGGGGTTCGTGGAGAGCTGGGGGGTCCGCTCCACGACAGCGGCCTGCTTCCCGTCCGGTGCACCGGACGGGAAGCAGGCCGCGTGAAGAAGCCGTGCGGGCGAACGGAGACGCCGGGAGACGGCCCGGGGACCGCTCAGGCGAAGACGGCGAGGCTCTTGGCCTTGCCCTTCTCCTCCTCCACCAGCACCAGGAAGGCGCCGTCCGGCCCGAAGACCGCGACCGGCCCCGGCGGGTACGCCGGCATGTCCAGCCGGACCCCGTTGAGCAGCAGCTTGGCCCGCTTCTCGTCCACGTCCCAGCGCGGGAACGCCGACGCGGCGGCCTCGGCCACCGGCATCACGGTCAGCTCCTGCTGGTGCTGGTCGAGCGTCCGGGCCGTGTCGATGCCGTACGGGCCGACCCGGGTGCGCCGCAGCGCCGTCAGGTGCCCGCCGACGCCCAGCCCGGCACCGAGGTCCCGGGCGAGGGCCCGGATGTACGTCCCCGAGGAGCAGACGACGGAGACGACCAGGTCCAGCACCGGGGTGCCGTCCTCCGCGACCGCCTCGCGGACGTCGTAGACGCGGAACGAGGAGACCGTCACCGGACGGGCCGGGATCTCGAACTCCTCGCCGCCGCGCACCCGCGCGTACGACCGCTTGCCGTCGATCTTGATGGCGCTGACCTTGGACGGGACCTGCATGATCGGACCGGTCAGTACGGCGACCCCGGCGTCGATGCCCTCACGGGTGACCTCGGAGGCGTCGGTGGACGAGGTGATCTCGCCCTCGGCGTCGTCGGTGACGGTGTCCTGGCCGAGCCGGATCGTACCGAGGTACTCCTTCTCGGTCAGCGCGAGGTGGCCGAGCAGCTTGGTGGCCCGCTCCACGCCGAGCACCAGCACCCCGGTCGCCATCGGGTCCAGCGTGCCGGCGTGGCCGACGCGACGGGTACGGGCGATGCCGCGCATCTTGGCGACGACGTCGTGCGAAGTGAAGCCGGACGGCTTGTCGACGATGACAAGGCCGTCCGGCGTCCTGATCTGCTCCGTCATGCTGAGGTGTCGTCCTCGTCCTCCGGCTTGCGGTACGGGTCGGCGCCACCGGCGTACGTGGCGCCCGAGGACGCCTCGCGCACCTTGGCGTCCGAGGCCCGCACCTGGTCGAGGAGGTCCTCGATCGCCTTGGCGTTGCCCGGCAGGGCGTCCGCCACGAAGGCGAGGGTGGGGGTGAACTTCGTCCCCGCCGCCGCCCCGACCGCCGACCGCAGCACGCCCTTGGCGCTCTCCAGGCCGGCCGCCGCGCTGGCACGGTCCTCGTCGTCGCCGTAGACCGTGTAGAAGACCGTGGCCTCCCGCAGGTCACCGGTGACGCGGGTGTCCGTGATCGTCACGTGGGTACCCAGCCGGGGGTCCTTGACCCCGCGCTGCAGTTTCTCGGCGACCACCTGCTGGATGAGGTCCGCCAGCTTCTTCGCCCGCGCGTTGTCGGCCACTGGTCCGTCTCCTTCTGCCTTGCTCAATCGTCTTCGTCGCTGTGCAGCCGCCGCCGTACGGACAGCAGCTCCACTTCCGGCCGGCCGGCGACGAGTCGCTCGCACCGGTCCAGCACGTCTGTGAGGTGCCGGGTTTCCCCGGAGACCACGGCGAGGCCGATTTCGGCCCTGCGATGGAGATCCTGATCGCCCGTCTCCGCCACGCTCACCGCGAATCTGCGCTGGAGCTCGGCGACGATCGGCCGGACGATGGAACGCTTCTCCTTCAACGACCGTACGTCGCCGAGGAGCAGATCGAAGGACAGAGTCCCCACATACATGGATGCCCGGATGTCCCGCCGGTTCGGGTTCGTGTCCTGCCCACGCTTGGCAGGAACACCAGAACCGTACACGGAACGGCCGGGGCCGATCGACGGGAATTTCCTCCCGCCGATCGGCCCCGACTGTTGAGGTACGGGTCAGCCTCGCGGCTTCTCGCGCATCTCGTACGTCGCGATGACGTCGTCGATCTTGATGTCGTTGAAGTTTCCGAGGTTGATACCGCCCTCGAAGCCTTCGCGGATCTCGGTGACGTCGTCCTTGAAGCGGCGCAGACCGGAGATGTTGAGGTTCTCCGCAATGACCTTGCCGTCGCGGAGCAGGCGCGCCTTGGTGTTGCGCTTGACCTCGCCCGACCGGACCAGGACACCGGCGATGTTGCCCAGCTTGGACGAGCGGAAGACCTCGCGGATCTCCGCCGTACCGAGCTCGACCTCTTCGTACTCCGGCTTGAGCATGCCCTTGAGGGCCGCTTCGATCTCTTCGATCGCCTGGTAGATGACCGAGTAGTACCGGACGTCCACGCCTTCGCGCTCGGCCATCTGCTGCGCGCGCCCTGCGGCACGCACGTTGAAGCCGATCACGATGGCGTCGGAGCCGGTCGCCAGGTTGATGTCCGACTCGGTGACCGCACCCACACCGCGGTGCAGGATGCGGATGTCGACCTCGTCGCCGACGTCGAGCTGGAGCAGCGAGGACTCGAGAGCCTCCACCGAACCGGACGCGTCGCCCTTGATGATGAGGTTGAGTTCCTGGACCAGACCGGCCTTGAGCGCCTCGTCGAGGTTCTCCAGGGAGAACCGGACACCCTTGCGGGCGAAGTTGGCGTTGCGCTCGCGGGCCGCACGCTTCTCGGCGATCTGCCGGGCCGTGCGGTCCTCGTCGACGACCAGGAAGTTGTCGCCGGCACCCGGGACGTTGGTGAGACCGAGGACGAGGACGGGGGTCGACGGACCCGCTTCCTCGACGTTCTCACCCTTGTCGTCGAGCATGGCGCGGACTCGGCCGTAGGCGTCGCCGACGACCATCGTGTCGCCGACCCGCAGCGTGCCTCGCTGCACCAGGACGGTGGCGACGGCACCGCGACCGCGGTCGAGGTGGGACTCGATCGCAATACCCTGCGCGTCCTGCTCCGGGTTGGCCCGCAGGTCGAGCGAGGCGTCGGCGGTGAGGACGACGGCCTCCAGCAGGGAGTCGATGTTGAGACCCTGCTTGGCGGAGATGTCGACGAACATGGTGTCGCCGCCGTACTCCTCGGCCACCAGACCGAACTCGGTGAGCTGACCGCGCACCTTGACCGGGTCGGCACCCTCGACGTCGATCTTGTTGACCGCGACCACGATCGGCACGTCGGCCGCCTTGGCGTGGTTCAGCGCCTCGATCGTCTGGGGCATCACACCGTCGTTGGCCGCCACCACGAGGATCGCGATGTCGGTCGACTTCGCACCACGGGCACGCATGGCGGTGAACGCCTCGTGACCCGGGGTGTCGATGAAGGTGATCTTCCGGTCCTCGCCGTTGACCTCGGCGGAGACCTGGTAGGCACCGATGTGCTGGGTGATGCCGCCGGCCTCGCCCGCGACGACGTTCGTCTTGCGGATCGCGTCGAGGAGTCGGGTCTTACCGTGGTCGACGTGACCCATGACGGTCACGACCGGCGGACGCGGGATGAGCGATTCCTCGCCGCCCTCGTCCTCGCCGAACTCGATGTCGAAGGACTCGAGCAGCTCGCGGTCCTCCTCCTCCGGGCTGACGATCTCGAGGACGAAGTTCATCTCGTCCGCGAGGAGCTTCAGCGTCTCGTCGGAGACGGACTGCGTGGCGGTGACCATCTCGCCGAGGTTCATCATCACGCCGACGAGCGACGCCGGGTTGGCGCCGATCTTCTCGGCGAAGTCGGTGAGCGAGGCACCGCGCGACAGGCGGACGGACTGTCCGTTGCCGCGAGGCAGCATCACGCCGCCGACCGACGGGGCCTGCATGGCCTCGTACTCCTGGCGCCTCTGCCGCTTCGACTTGCGACCACGACGCGCCGGACCGCCGGGACGGCCGAACGCACCCTGTGTGCCACCACGGCCACCGGGGCCGCCGGGACGTCCGCCGAAGCCGGGACGACCGCCGAAGCCGCCGCCACCGCCGCCGGGACGACCGGCACCGCCGCCGCCACCGCCGGGACCGGCCGGACGGCCGGCGAAGCCGCCACCGCCGCCGCCACCGGGACGACCCGCGAAGCCGCCGCCACCGGGACGACCGGCACCGCCGGCGCCGCCGGGACGACCCGCACCGCCGCCGGGACCGCGGCCACCGCCGGGGCCACCGCCGGGACGCGGGCCCGCAGCGGGACGCTGCGGCATCATGCCGGGGTTGGGACGGTTACCGGCGGGAGCGCCGGGACGCGGAGCCTGCGGGCGGGGCATGCCGCCCGGGGTGGGACGGGCACCGCCCTGGGGGCCCTGCGGGCGCGGGGCGCCGCCGGGACCACCGGTGTTGCCCTGGGGGCGCGGGGCGCCGGGGCGCTCCTGACCGCCGCCGGGGCGCGGGGCACCGCCGGGACGGGGCGCCTGGGGGCGCGCCATGCCGGTGGAACCGCCGGAGGTGAACGGGTTGTTGCCCGGACGGGGACCGGCCGGACGTGCGCCGCCCGGACGCGGGGCGCCCTGGCCGGCGGGACGCGCGGGGCGGTCGCCGCCGCGGTTGTCGCGCTGACCGCCGTCACGGCTGTCGCGCTGGCCGCCGTCACGCTGGCCGCCGGCCGGAGCCGGACGGGCCGGGGCGGGACGCGGACCCGGGGTGGCACCCGCGGGGCGCGGGGCCTGGGGCTGCTGCGGCGCGGCCGGCTGGGCCGGGGCCGGCGCCGAGAACTCGGCGACGGGGACCGGGGTCACCGGCGCGGGCCGGGGGGCCGGACGCGGGCCCGGACGGGGACCGGCCGACGGTGCGGCCGGAGCCGCGGGGGCGCTGGTCTCAGGCGCGGCGGCAGCAGGCTTGGGAGCCGGTGCGCCGGGCTTGGGGGCAGCGGGACGTGCCGCAGCGGCCGGGGAGGGCGCCGCGGGCTTGGCGGGGGCAGCCTTACGAGGCGCTCCCGGCTTGGCAGCGGACTTGCCGGCGTTGCCGCCGGGCCCCTGCAGTGCATCGGTCAACTTGCGTACAACCGGCGCCTCGATCGTCGAGGACGCCGAACGGACGAATTCACCGAGTTCTTGGAGCTTGGCCATGACGACCTTGCTCTCTACGCCGAACTCCTTGGCGAGTTCGTATACCCGGACCTTAGCCACTTCGCTCCTTTTAGGTCCGGGTTACCGCCGGACCGTCGCTACTTCATGGGCGTACTCATCGCGTACTCATCGAGTGCTCATCGCAATCTCGACCTACTTCCAACTCGCGAGGTACCTGACCGCACGGGGACCCGTGCCGTTCACTTTTCTTGCGGTGCCACCCGCTCGACGAACCGCTGCAACGCGGTGGTGTCGAACGGCCCCTTGGCCTTGAAGGCCCGGAGGAACGCCCGGCGGCGGACCGCCAGGTCGAGACAGACAGATGCCGGGTGCACATACGCACCCCGGCCGGGCAGCGTACCGCGTGGATCAGGCGCACAAGCGCCCTCGTCCACCACGATGCGCAGCAACTCGGTCTTGGCCGCTCGCTCCCGGCATCCCACACAGGTGCGTTCGGGACAAGCGCGGGCTTGCGTCCGGCCAGACACCGCTAAGTCTACCTCCCCGCGCCGACCTCACCCCTTTGGGGCAAAAATCGAACGGATGTTGTTGTGATCTCCAGCGGGTTCCCGCGTCGATCTATTCCTGGCGCCCCGGCTTCCGGGGGCGCGTACCCGCCCGGCGGCACACCGTCGGGACGGCGCGGCCTCCGGGCGGTCCCGCCGCAGCGGGGTTCCCGGAGGCCGGCGACCGTACGCCGGTCAGCCGCGCTCGGAACGCTCCCGGGCCCGCTCGGCCCGCTCGCGGTCGGCGACGTCGCGCTCTTCGTCGGTCTCGGTGTCCGGACGGATGTCGATGCGCCAGCCGGTGAGGCGTGCGGCCAGACGGGCGTTCTGCCCCTCCTTGCCGATCGCCAGCGAGAGCTGGTAGTCGGGCACGGTCACCCGGGCGGAACGGGCGCCGAGGTCAACGATCTCGACCTTGCTCACCCGTGCGGGGGACAGCGCGTTGGCGACCATCTCGGCCGGGTCGTCGGACCAGTCCACGATGTCGATCTTCTCGCCGTGCAGCTCGGCCATGACGTTGCGGACACGGCCGCCCATCGGGCCGATGCAGGCGCCCTTCGGGTTGAGTCCGGAACGGGTGGAGCGGACCGCGATCTTGGAGCGGTGGCCGGCCTCGCGGGCGATGGCGCAGATCTCGACGGAACCGTCGGCGATCTCCGGGACCTCCAGCGCGAAGAGCTTCTTCACGAGGTTGGGGTGGGTGCGCGACAGCGTCACGGACGGGCCGCGGACACCCTTGGCCACCCGGACGACGTAGGTGCGCAGCCGCAGGCCGTGGGTGTACTCCTCGCCCGGCACCTGCTCCTGCACCGGCAGGATCGCTTCGAGCTTGCCGATGTCGACGAGGACGTTGCGCGGGTCCTTGCCCTGCTGGACCACGCCGGTGACGACGTCACCCTCGTGTCCGGCGTACTCGCCGAAGGTCCGGTCGTCCTCGGCGTCGCGCAGCCGCTGCAGGATGACCTGCTTGGCGGTGGTCGCCGCGATGCGGCCGAAGCCGGACGGGGTGTCGTCGAACTCCTTGGCCTCCTGGCCTTCTTCCAGGTCGGCCGGGTCCTCCGTCGCCCAGACGGTGACGTGGCCGTTGCGGTCCAGCTCCACGCGCGCCCGGCGGAAGCTGCCGTCCGTGCGGTGGTACGCGATGAGGAGGGCCGACTCGATCGCCCCGACGAGCACGTCGAACGGGATTCCCTTGTCCTGCGCCAAGCCCCTCAGAAGCTTCACATCGATGTCCACGGCTACGCCTCCTCTTCCTTCTTGTCCTTGCGGTTGAATTCGATCTCCACGCGCGCCTTGTCGATCTCGGCGAAGGCGATCCGGCGCGAGGTGGGCTTGCGGCCCTTGACCCCCGGGACCTCCAGGTCGAGGCCCTCGTCGTCGACCTCCAGCACACGGGCGATCAGCTCGTCGGCGCCCGCCTCGGCGGTCAGCTTGAACTTGACCAGCCGGCCGGTGGCGCGGACGTAGTGGCGGTGCTCGGTCAACGGGCGGTCGGCGCCCGGCGAGCTCACTTCCAGGACGTACTCGTCCTCGCCCATCGCGTCGGTCTCGTCGAGCTTCTCGGAGAGGGAGCGGCTGAGCTCCGCGCAGGTGTCGAGTTCGACGCCGTCGTCCGAATCGACGACGATCCGCAGCACACGGCGGCGGCCGGCCCGGGACACCTCGATCTCCTCGAGGTCGAGCTGTACAGAGGCGACGAGCGGTTCGAGCAGCCCGCGCAGCCTCTCGCTCTGGTTGGTGCTCATCCGGGTGACTCCTCGGCCGCGTCTGCTGTTGTGGGGATCGTCGTGCGTCAGGACAAAGGGTATCCGGTCGCGGGGGGTGTTGCCGTCCTCAGGCCGCCCGCACGCGGGTACGCTCGCCAACGGTGATCACTTCAGGACAGATCCTGTCAGGACTTGTTCAAGCCCGAAGGAGAAAAGTGCGGTCCACGGGGACGACGCGCAGGGGGGCACTCACCGCCGCCGGAGCGCTCGTGGCGGGAACGGTGCTGGCGGGCTGCGACAGCGAGGAACGGCCGGCGGCGGAGCGGACCGGGGCGGCCCGGGCCGCCCGGACGAGCCCCGAGCAGAGGCTGCGGACGACCGCCGTGCGGACCAGCGCCGCGCTGCTCGCCCGGTACGACCGGGTCGCCGCCGCCCACCCGGCGACGGACGCCGGGCTCGCCCCGCTGCGGGCCGAGGTGCGGCAGCACACCGAGGCGCTCGCCGAGGGCACCGCGACGGCGTCGCCCCGCCCCTCGGCCTCGGCTCCGACCGCGTCGGCCCCGGCGAGCCCCGCGCCCACGACCGAGGCGGTCGAGAGCACCGCCGGTCCCTCCGGCTCGGCGAGCCCGGCCGGCGACGCGCGCACCGCGCTGACGGAGCTGGCGGCCGAGGCGAGGCGGGCGGGGGACGCCCACACCGCCTCGCTCCTCGACGCGGAACCGGAGCTGTCCCGGCTGCTGGCGTCGGTCGCCGCCGCCTGCGGCGTGCACGCCTACCTGCTCACCGAACTGGCCAAGGAGACCCCGGCATCATGACGGCCCAGGCACTGACGGCGGCGCAGGCCGCCCTGGCCGCCGAGCACGCGGCCGTGTACGGCTACGGCGTGGTCGGCGCCAGGACCTCCGGCAGCAGCCGCTCCGAGGCGACGAGCGCCTACCACGCGCACCGGGCCCGCCGCGACGCGCTGGCCCGGGCGGTGCGGGACCTGGGCGGTGTCCCGGTGGTGGCGGACGCCGCGTACGCTCTGCCGTTCGCGGTCCACGACGGTGCGGCGGCGCTCCGGCTGGCGGCCGTCCTGGAGGACGGCGTCGCGGGTGCCTGCGCCGACCTCGTACGGGCCACGGAGGGCACGGACCGGCGGGACGCGGCGCTCGCGCTGCGGGAGGCCGCCGTGCGCGCGGCCCGCTGGCGGGGCTCCGGCGTAGCCTTTCCGGGGCTCGCGGAGCGGGCCGGCCGGGCGGGGACCGCGTCCCCCTCTCCCCTGGAGGCCGCCGGCGCCGCCGGGACGCATTGAATCGGGTCACTGAACCGGCCTCGGAAAGGTACAAGGCAGGTATGGGTTTCGAACCGCCGCAGCGTCTGGCGCGAGCGCTGGACGAGCAGTACGGGAAGGCCGCGGCCGACGCCTGGCTGGGCTCGCTCGGCGCGCTCGTGGAGGCGGAGCTCTCCGCCGGCGGCCGGGCCCTGACCGTCGACCGGGTGGCCGCCCCCGGCGGGCGTACCAGCGTGGTCCTGCTGGTACGCCGGGCGGACGGCACCCCGGCCGCGCTGAAGATCGCCCCGCCCGGGGCGGCGCCGGCCGCCGAGCGGGCCGCGCTGGCCCACTGGAACGGCTGGGGTTCGGTACGTCTCCTGGAGCCGGCCGAGGCCGTGACGCCCGGCGGCGGGATGCTGCTGGAGCGCCTGCACCCGGAGGTGTCGCTGCGTTCGCTGCCGGAGGCCAAGGCACTGCTGGAGGCGGCGGGCACGGTGCGCAGGCTCTGGGTGGAGCCGCCCCAGGGGCACGCGTTCGAGACGGTCGCGGAACGGACCGGGCGGCGGACCGGCGCGATGCGCGCGTTCGCCGCCGGTGATCCGGAGCTGGCGCCCCTGGTGGAGGCGGCGCTGGCGGTCCGCGAGGAGCTGGTCGCGGACCCGACCGAGGCGCTGCTGCTGCACGGCAACTTCCGGCAGAGCAAGGTGCTGTCCGGCGAGCGGGCGCCCTGGCTCACCGTCGGGCCGGAGCCGCTGGTGGGCGAGCGCGCCTACGATCTGGCGCGGCTGGTGCGCGACCGGGTGGAGGATCTGATCGCCTCGCCGGGCGGGCCGGCGACGGCCCGGCGCCGGGTGCGCAAGCTGGCGGACTCGCTGGAGGTGGGCCAGGAGCGGCTGCACGGCTGGACCCTGTTCCGGGCGGTGGAGTCGGGCACCCGGGCGCTGGCCGAGGGGCGGCAGCAGACGGGCGAGATGTCGCTGGAGTTCGCCGGCTGGCTCTGAGCCGGCCGGCTCCGGGACGACTGGCTCTGAGGCGGCCGGCTCCGGGACGACTGGCCGCCCCGTACGCATGACACGACCCCCGCGCACCTCGTCGGTGCGCGGGGGTCGTGTCGTACAGGTGGTGCCGGAGGATCAGACCAGGTCGGCGGCGATGCGGGCGATCGCCTCGTCGACGGTGAGCTCCTCGCGCTCGCCGGTGCGGCGGTCCTTGAGCTCGACGACGCCTTCGGCGGAGCGGCGGCCGGCGACGAGGATGGTCGGCACGCCGATCAGCTCGGCGTCGGTGAACTTCACGCCCGGGGAGACACCGGCGCGGTCGTCGACCAGCACCCGGGCGCCCGCCGCCTTCAGCTTCTCGGAGACCTCCAGGGCCAGCTCGGTCTGGAGCGCCTTGCCGGCGGCGACGACGTGCACGTCGGCCGGGGCGATCTCGCGGGGCCAGCACAGGCCCTTGTCGTCGGCGGTCTGCTCGGCGAGGGCGGCCACCGCGCGGGAGACGCCGATGCCGTAGGAGCCCATCGTGACGCGGACCGGCTTGCCCTGCTGGCCGAGGACGTCGAGGGAGAAGATGTCCGCGTACTTGCGGCCGAGCTGGAAGATGTGGCCGATCTCGATGGCGCGGTCCACCTGGAGGCCAGTGCCGCACTTCGGGCAGGGGTCGCCCGCCTCGACGACGACGACGTCGAGGTAGTCGTCCACCTCGAAGTCGCGGCCCGCGACGACGTTCTTCGCGTGCTTGCCGTCCTTGTTGGCGCCGGTGATCCAGGAGGTGCCGGCGGCGACGCGGGGGTCGGCGATGTAGCGGACCTTCTCCAGGCCCTGCGGGCCGACGTAGCCGCGCACCAGGTCGGGGCGGCCCACGAAGTCCTCGGCGGTGACGAGCTCGACCACGGCGGGGGCGAGGTGCTCGCCGAGCTTGCCGAGGTCGACCTCACGGTCGCCGGGGACGCCCACGGCGACGATCTCGCCGTCGATCTTGACCAGGAGGTTCTTCAGGGTGGCGGAAGCCGGGACGCCGAGGTGGGCGGCGAGGGTCTCGATGGTCGGGGTGTCGGGGGTGTCCAGCTCCTCGACCGGGCCGTGCGCCGAACCGTCGACGGCGGTGGCCCTGAAGGTCACTGCCTCGGTGTTGGCGGCGTAGTCGCAGTTCGGGCAGTCGACGAAGGTGTCCTCGCCGGCGGGCGCCGGGGCGAGGAACTCCTCGGAGGCGGAGCCGCCCATGGCGCCGGAGACGGCGGAGACGATGCGGTGGTCGAGGCCGAGGCGCTCGAAGATCCGGATGTACGCGGCGCGGTGCAGCTGGTACGCCTCGGCCAGGCCCTCGTCGGTGGTGTCGAAGGAGTACGAGTCCTTCATCTGGAACTCGCGGCCGCGCAGCACACCGGCGCGGGGGCGGGCCTCGTCGCGGTACTTGGTCTGGATCTGGTAGAGGATCACGGGCAGGTCCTTGTAGGACGAGCACATGTCCTTGACGACCTGGGTGAAGATCTCCTCGTGGGTGGGGCCGAGGAGGTAGTCGGCGCCCTTGCGGTCCTTGAGGCGGAAGAGCAGGTCGCCGTACTCGTCGTACCGGCCGCTCGCCTCGTACGCCTCCTTGGGCAGCAGCGCGGGGAGCAGCACCTCCTGGCCGCCGATGGCGTCCATCTCCTCGCGGACGACGCGGGTGATGTTCTCCAGGACCTTCTTGCCCAGGGGCAGCCAGGACCAGATACCGGCGGCGGTGCGGCGGACGTAACCGGCCCGGACGAGCAGCTTGTGGTTGAGCGTCTCGGCGTCCGCCGGGTCGTCGCGCAGTGTCTTGATCATCAATCGGGACATGCGCTGGACCTGGGCCATGATGAACTCCTGCTCGACTGTGTCTTCCGGGGGGACGCCCCCGGACCCCCGAAGGTGATGGGGCCGAGATTAGCCGGGTCGCCCACGCGGGCGGAAATCCGTTCAGATTCCGCGGTTCAGATTCCGCGGCGCAGTGGAAGCGGGGCTCCCATCACCGCGTACGGCAGCGGAGCGCTGGGGAAGGCCACCCGGCGGGCGAGGTCGTGGTAGCCGAGGGAGCGGTAGAGACCGCGTGCGGGGCTGTCGGTGTCGATGGCCGACAGGATGGAGCGCGGCTCGGCGGCGGAGTCGGTCAGCCCGGTGATGAGTGCGCGGCCGAGGCCGTGCTGCTGGAAGTCGGGGTGGACGTGGAGTTCGGTGATGACGAACGAGTCGTCGAGCCACTCCTCGGTCCCGGCCGCGCGCAGGTAGGGCTCGACCACCCCCGACCACCAGTGGGCGCGGTCGTTGGGCAGCCCGTAGACGAAGCCGAGCAGCCGTCCCGAGGGGGCGGTGGCGCCCAGCGCGCGGGCGCCGGGGAGGGTGAGGTGGCGCAGCACGATCTGGCGGCGCACGGCGACCTCGCCGGGGCCGAGCCCGAAGGCGAGGGCCTGCACCTGGAGCGCCTCGTCCACGCGCGACGCGAGGTCGAGCGGCCCGATCAGGGGTGGTTCGCTGAGGTCTCCGGGAAAGTGCGGCATGGCACGGGAGACTACTCCGGCCGGGGTTCAGTGCGCCGGGGTGCCGGGCTCCTTGGTGACGGGGAGCTTCTCGCCGGCCTCCACGGGCAGGTGGAAACGGTTCTGCCGGGGCGGCATCGGGCAGTTGTACTGGTCGGAGAAGCCGCAGGGCGGCACGAAGGCGCGGTTGAAGTCGAGGGTGACCCGGTCGTTTCCGGCCTCGTGCGGGACGAAGAGGAAGCGTCCGGCGCCGTAGGTGGAGTCGCCGTTGGTGGGGTCGCCGAAGACCAGCAGCAGGGTGCCGTCGTCGTCGAAGGCGCTCAGCGTGTACGGGGTGCCGTCCACGGTGAGGGTGATGTCGCCGGGGACGACCAGGTCGCGGGTGCCTCCGTTGTCGCGGATGTGCTCGAACGCGACCTTGCGGGCGCCCTGGACGGGTGTGTACGCGGCGTCGAGCACCCAGGCCGGGTCGTACGGGAAGGTGTCGATCCGCTCGAAGGAGTGGATCGCGGGAGCCTCGGCGTCCCAGAAGCGCAGGAAGTGTTCGGGGGCCCCGCTGACCGGTTCGGTCCGCTCGACGACCGTCACCGTGACGGTGTCGGGCAGGCCCGCGCCGGCCGCGACCGGGTCGGGTACCTCTCCGGGGGCCACCGGGCGGGTCTCCACCAGGGCGAGGTTGCCGGTGGGGGCGGTGACGGAGGCACGGCGCTCCTCGCGCCACGCCTCCCAGGCCGCGTGGGTGTCCGCTCCCGCCGGGGCGGCGACGGTGACGGGCGGGGCGGCGTGGTCGTCGGCGGGGGGCGCGGTCTCGGTCATCGGCGTGCTCATTCGTGTCGGAGGGCGGCGGTGACCCGGGCGTACCGGTCCACGGCCCTCAGTGGCCCCCTGCCGACTATAAGTCGACTTGGCGACACCCACCCGGGCCGAAGGCCGTCCGGCCCGGGTGGGGCACGACGTCGCGCTCCGGGCGCTGAGAGGGTCCGCCGCCGGAACGGGACGCCCAGGACGGGGAGCCCGGAACGAGGAGCCCAGAACGAGGAGCATGGGACAGGACGCTCAGAACAGGACGCTCATGAAGGCGCCGGTCTCCCGGAAGCCGACCCGGCTGTACGCCCTGCGGGCCGCGGTGTTGAAGTCGTTCACGTACAGGCTGACCAGCGGGGCCACGTCGGCGAGCGCGTGGTTGAGCACGGCGGACATCCCCGTCTCGGAGAGGCGGCGGCCGCGGAACTCCGGGGCGACCCAGACCCCCTGGATCTGGCAGGCCCGGTCGGTCGCTGCCCCGATCTCGGCCTTGAAGACGACCTTGCCGTCGTCGATGCGGGCGAACGAGCGGCCCGCGCCGATGAGTTCGGCGACCCGCGCCTGGTAGAGCAGTCCGCCGTCGCCCGCGAGCGGGGAGACTCCGACCTCCTCGGTGAACATCGCCACGCAGGCGGGCAGGATCACGTCCATCTCGTCCTTGCGGATCCGGCGGACGTACGGGTCGGGGTCGACGGTGGTGGAGGGCCGATCGGTGACCATCAGCGGCTGGTTGGCGCGGACCTCGCGGGCGGGTCCCCAGCCGGGTTCGAGCAGACGCCACAGCAGGGCGGTGGATTCGACGGGCCCGACGATGGAGGAGCAGCGGCGCCCGGCCCTGCGGGCGCGGTCCGCGAAGGCGCGCACGGCTTCGGGTCCCGCGCAGATGGGGACGAGGTTGGCACCGGAGTAGCAGAGCGAGCGGAGCATCCCGTCGGCGTACCAGCCCCACATCTCGCCGCCCAGCCGCCACGGGTCGAGCCCGGCGATCTGGACACGGGAGGTCACGAAAGCGTTGGCCACGGGATCGCTCTCCAGAATGGCCAGAGCGGCGCCGAGGTCACTGGGTTCGAGGACCCGGGTGGTGGTGTGCGTCAACACGAGGGGGCCTCACCATACGGTCTGCTGATTTCCGCACTGTACCCAACAAGGCTGCGGGGCGCCGCCCGCATCCGCAGGCCGGGCAGTGCACCGCACGGACTCGGCCACGGACACGACGCCGCGCCCCGCCCGGACGGTGTCGTCCTGGCGGGGCGCGGAAGGTTCGGGTGTACCGGGTCGACCCGGCGCGGTCCGGTCGTCAGCTGACGGCGACCTGCGGTTCGCCCGAGGCGATGCCGTCCTTCTCCATCTGCTCGGCGATCTTCAGCGCCTCCTCGATGAGGGTCTCGACGATCTTCGACTCGGGGACGGTCTTGATGATCTCGCCCTTCACGAAGATCTGGCCCTTGCCGTTGCCGGAGGCGACACCGAGGTCGGCCTCGCGGGCCTCGCCCGGACCGTTGACGACGCAGCCCATGACGGCGACGCGCAGCGGCACCTCCATGCCTTCGAGACCGGCGCTGACCTGGTCCGCGAGCTTGTACACGTCGACCTGGGCGCGGCCGCAGGACGGGCAGGAGACGATCTCCAGGCGGCGCTGCTTGAGGTTGAGGGACTCCAGGATCTGGAGGCCGACCTTGACCTCCTCGGCCGGCGGGGCCGAGAGCGAGACGCGGATGGTGTCGCCGATGCCCTCGGAGAGCAGCGCGCCGAAGGCCACGGCCGACTTGATGGTGCCCTGGAACGCCGGACCGGCCTCGGTGACGCCGAGGTGCAGCGGGTAGTCGCACGCGGCGGCCAGCTGACGGTAGGCGTTGACCATGACGACCGGGTCGTTGTGCTTGACCGAGATCTTGATGTCGCGGAAGCCGTGCTCCTCGAAGAGGGACGCCTCCCAGAGGGCGGACTCCACCAGGGCCTCGGGGGTGGCCTTGCCGTACTTCTTCAGCAGCCGGGCGTCGAGGGAACCGGCGTTCACGCCGATCCGGATCGGGGTGCCGGCCGCGCTCGCGGCCCGCGCGATCTCCTTGACCTTGTCGTCGAACTGCTTGATGTTGCCCGGGTTCACCCGGACCGCGGCGCAGCCGGCGTCGATGGCGGCGAAGACGTACTTGGGCTGGAAGTGGATGTCGGCGATGACCGGGATCTGCGACTTCCTGGCGATGGTGGCCAGGGCGTCGGCGTCGTCCTGCGTCGGGCACGCCACACGCACGATCTGGCAGCCGGACGCGGTCAGCTCGGCGATCTGCTGGAGCGTCGCGCCGATGTCCGAGGTGCGCGTCGTCGTCATCGACTGCACCGAGACGGGAGCGTCCCCGCCGACGGCCACCGATCCGACCTGGATCTGGCGGCTGACGCGTCGGTCGGCGAGCTTGGTCGGAACGGACGGCATTCCGAGAGAAATCGCAGTCATGCGCTGAGCATCCCCAAGGTGTGGATCGAGGCCCGGAAATCGGCGGGCTACAGCTTTCGAGGTTACGGCACCGGAGGTCGGGCGAGCGCATCCCCCGGGTCAAAACACCAACGGGCGCCTGCCGGCGGTGCGGCCGGGCGCCACGCGTGCGCCCGGCCGCCACTCCTGGTGCGGGTGGGACCGGCGGTCAGGTGATCTTGACCGGGTTCACGATGTCGGCGACGAGCACCAGGAGCGTGAAGCAGATGAAGACTCCGGCCACCACGTAGGCGACCGGCATGAGCTTCGCCACGTCGAACGGGCCGGGGTCGGGCCGCTTGAAGACCTTGGCGACATTGCGGCGCAGCGCCTCCCAGAGGGCCCCGGCGATGTGTCCGCCGTCCAGGGGCAGCAGCGGCAGCATGTTGAAGAGGAAGAGCGAGAGGTTGAAGCCGGCCAGCAGGAACAGCATCATCGCGATCTGGTTCTGCGCGGGGACGTCGAGGGTCATCACCTCGCCGCCGATCCGTGCGGCTCCGACCACGCCCACCGGGGAGTCGTCGGCGCGCTCGCCGCCGTCGAAGGCGGCGTTCCACAGCCCGGGGATCTTGGAGGGCAGGGCGATGATCGAGTCGACGCCGTTCTCGATCATGTCGCCCATCCGCACGACGGAGTCGCCGAAGGAGAGCGGCACGATCTCGCTGCGGGCGGCGAAGCCGAGGTACCCCGCCTCCTCCCACTTGCCCGCGACGGCCTCGCCCTTGTCGTCCTTCTTCACCACGGTGTTCTTCGCCAGGACGGCGTGGAGGGTGACCTCTTGGCCGCCCCGCCGGACGGTGATGTCGGCGGGGCCGACGGTCTGCCGGATGAGGTCGGAGAGCTTGTCCCAGTCGTCGACCCTCGCGCCGTCGAAGGCGACGATCTTGTCGCCCTCGTGCAGCCCGGCGGCGAGCGCCGGGGAGACCGGGTCGCCGGGTGCGCACTTCTCGCGCTTCTCGCTCTGCTCGATGACGCACTTCTGAACCCCCGCCACCTCGGTGGTGTTGGTCTGGAAGCCGAAGGTCATGGCGACGCCGAGGAAGATCGCGACGGCCAGGACCAGGTTCATGAACGGGCCGGCGAACATCACGATCACGCGCTTCCACGGCTTGCGCGTGTAGAAGAGGCGGCTCTCGTCTCCGGGTTCGAGCTCCTCGAAGGCCGCGGATCTGGCGTCCTCGATCATGCTGCGCCAGGGCGAGGTGGAGCGCGCCTCGATCCTGCCGTCCGGCCCGGGCGGGAACATGCCGATCATCCGGATGTAGCCGCCGGCCGGGATGGCCTTGAAGCCGTACTCCGTGTCGCCCTTCTTGCGCGACCAGATGGTGGGGCCGAAACCGACCATGTACTGCGGGACCCGGATGCCGAAGAGCTTGGCCGTGGAGAGGTGGCCGAGCTCGTGCCAGGCGATCGAGAACAGCAGCCCCACGACGAAGACGGCGATCCCCAGGACCGTCAGCAGGATCGTGCTCAGACTCATGCGTGCGCCTCCGCCGTCGACTTCGCCGAGAGTTCACGGGCCCGGGCGCGCGCCCAGGTCTCCGCTTCCAGGACGTCCGCGACCGTCAGTGAAGTTCCCGGGGCGGGGGTGCCGTGCTCGGCCACCACCGCGGTGACGGTGTCCATGATGCCGTTGAAGGGGAGCGCGCCGGACAGGAACGCGTCGACGCACTCCTCGTTGGCGGCGTTGAAGACGGCCGGCGCGGTCCCGCCCAGGGCACCCACGTGCCGGGCGAGGCCGACGGAGGGGAACGCCTCGGTGTCCAGCGGGAAGAACTCCCAGGTGGAAGCCTTGGTCCAGTCGAAGGCCGGGGCGGCGTCCGGGACACGCCGCGGCCAGCCGAGCCCGACGGCGATGGGCCCCCGCATGTCGGGCGGGGTGGCCTGGGCGAGCGTGGAGCCGTCGGTGAACTCGACCATGGAGTGCACGTACGACTGCGGGTGGACGACGACCTCGATGCGCTCGAACGGGATGTCGTAGAGGAGATGCGCCTCGATGACCTCCAGCCCCTTGTTGACGAGGGTCGCGGAGTTGATCGTGATGACCGGGCCCATCGCCCAGGTGGGGTGGGCGAGCGCCTGCTCCCTGGTGACGTGGTCCAGTTCGCTCCGGCTACGTCCCCGGAACGGGCCGCCGGACGCGGTGACGACGAGCTTCGCCACGTCGGCGCGGGTGCCGGCGGCGATCGCCTGGAAGAGCGCGGCGTGCTCGGAGTCGACCGGGATGATCTGGCCGGGCGCGGCCAGCGCCTTGACCAGGGGGCCGCCGACGATGAGCGACTCCTTGTTGGCCAGGGCGAGGGTGCGGCCCGCCTGCAGCGCGGCCAGCGTGGGCGCGAGGCCGATGGAGCCGGTGATGCCGTTGAGCACGGTGTGGCACGGGCTCGCGGCGAGGGTGGCGGCGGCGTCGGGGCCGGCCAGGATCTCGGGGAGCGGCTCCCCCGTGCCGTACTCCGCGCGCAGCGCCTCGCGCAGGGCGGGTACGGCGTCCTCGGCGGCGACGGCGACCGTGTCCACCCCGAGCCGGCGTGCCTGGGCGGCGAGCAGGGCGACCCGCCCGCCCGCCGCCGAGAGCGCGGTGACCCGGAAGCGGTCGGGGTTGCGCAGCACCAGGTCGATGGCCTGGGTTCCGATGGACCCGGTGGAGCCGAGGACCACGAGGTCCCGGCGGCCTTCCGTCGCGTCGTGGACGAGATGCGGATCGGCGAGGGGGGCAGGGCTGTCGGTCATGCCCCCCATTGTTGCCGCTCCCGCTGTGCGCGAGGACAGGGCGTCCCGGTCGCGCTTTTCCGGATCCCGGCCCCCGGCCTCCCGACGGCCCTCCCGCGCTACTTCCGCGGGACCGGCAGCCCCTTGGCGAACTCCGCGAACACCTGGTGGAAGTCCGGGAAGGTCTTGCGCACGCAGCCCGGGTCGTCGTACGTGGTGCCGGGGTTGCGCAGTGCGGCGACGGCGAAGGACATGACGATGCGGTGGTCGCCGTGGGTGGTGATCTCGACGGGGCGCGGGGTCCCGGGGTGGATCTCGATCCAGTCGGGTCCGGTGTGCACGGTGACGCCCATGGCGCGGAGGTTCTCGGCGCACGCCTCCAGCCGGTCGCACTCCTTGACCCGGGTGTTGGCCACGTCCTCGATCCGGACCGGCCCGTCGGCGTAGGGGGCGAGGGCGGCGAGGGTGGGCATGGTGTCGGAGATGTCCCGCATGTTGACGGTGATGCCGCGCAGGCTGCCGTCGGAGCGGACCGTGGTGGCGTCCTCGGCGATCGTCACGTCGGCGCCCATCCGCCGCAGCACGTCGACGAAGCGCAGGTCGCCCTGGAGGGCGCCGGTGCCGAGGCCGGGGACGGTGACCTCGCCGCCGGTGAGGGCCGCGGCGGCGAAGAAGTAGCTGGCGGTGGAGGCGTCCGGCTCGACGGCGTACGTGGTGGCGCGGTAGCCGCCGGCCGGCACGGTGAAGGTGTTCCCCTCGCGGGCGACGTCGGCCCCGAAGTCCCGCATCATCGCGAGCGTGATCTCGATGTACGGCGCCGAGACCAGCTCGGTGACGTCGATCGTCAGGCCGCCGGCCGTCAGCGGGCCGAGCATCAGCAGGGCGGTGAGGTACTGCGAGGACTCCCCCGCGTCCAGGGTGATCCGGCCGCCCTCGATGCCGGCGGCGTGCACCCGCAGCGGGTGGTGGCCGTCCGCCTCGTCGTGGCGCAGGTCGACGCCGAGGGTGCGCAGCGCCCGGCTGAGCGGGGCGAGCGGGCGGCGCCGCATCTGCGCGGAGGCGTCGAAGCGGTACGTACCCGAGGGCGCGGCGGACACGAGGGTGGGCAGGAAGCGGGCCGTGGTCGCGCCGTCGCGGCAGAAGACCTCGGCGTCGGTGACGCCGGGGCCGGACGGGCGGCCCTCGATGTGCCAGCGGTCCGGCTCCTTCGTGACCGCGTAGCCGAGGCGGGTGAGGCCCTCGGTGAACCCCTCGGTGTCGTCCGAACGGAGCGGGTGGAGGAGGGTGGTGGTGCCGTTCGCGGCCGCGGCGAGGAACAGGGCGCGGGCGGTGACGGACTTGGAGCCGGGAATCTGGATGACGGTCACGGCGGGTCATTTTGCCGTGTCCGCGCGCGGGGGGCGGGGCGCGTCCAGCCGGTGGACGCGCCCCGGGTCCGGTGGCCCACGGGCTCAGCGGGCCTCCGGGGTCAACGGGCCTCCGGGCTCGGCGGGCCCCGGATCAGTGGTAGGGGCGGCGGGCGTTCTCGCCCCGGGCCGGGCCGGGGGTGGCGTCCGCGATCCAGGGACCGTCGCCGCTGGGGTCGATGACCCCCTCTTCCAGCCAGGTGTACGCGCCCGCGAGGACCCGGTCGACCACCCGCCGGTCCAGGTCGTCGGTGTTGGCCCAGAGGCGCCCGAAGAGTTCCTCGGTCCTGAGCCGGGCCTGCCGGCAGAAGGCGTCGGCGAGCTGGTAGGCCTCGCGGCCGTGCTCGCCCTGGCCACGCAGGAGTTCGGCGCGGACGCAGGCGGCGCTCATCGCGAAGAGTTCGGCGCCGATGTCGACGGTCCGGCCCAGGAACCCCTGTTTGGTCTCCATCCGGCCCTGCCAGCGCGACATCGCGTAGAAGGTGGAGCGGGCCAGCCGGCGGGCGGCGCGTTCGGCGTACCGCAGGTGGTGGGAGAGGTCGGGGTGCCCGGCGGGCCGGAACTCCGCGTACGAGCTGGGCAGCTGGCCGGGTCCGGCGACCAGTTTCGGCAGCCAGCGTGCGTAGAACCCGGCCGCCGCCGCGCCCGCCCTGGCCTTGTCGGCGAGCGGCTTCTCCGGGTCGATGAGGTCGCCGGCCACCGTGAGGTGGGCGTCGACCGCCTCACGGGCGATCAGCAGATGCATGATCTCGGTCGATCCCTCGAAGATCCGGTTGATCCGCATGTCGCGGAGCATCTGCTCGGCGGGGACGGCCCGTTCGCCGCGGGCGGCGAGGGAGTCGGCGGTCTCGAACCCGCGTCCGCCGCGGATCTGCACCAGTTCGTCGGCGATCCGCCAGCCCATCTCGGAGCCGTACAGCTTGGCGAGCGCGGCCTCGATCCGGATGTCGTTGCGGTCCTCGTCGGCCATCTGGGAGGCGAGGTCGACCACGGCCTCCAGCGCGAAGGTGGTGGCGGCGACGAAGGAGATCTTCGCGCCGACCGCCTCGTGCCGGGCGACGGGCCTGCCCCACTGCTCGCGGACGGCCGACCATTCGCGGGCGATCTTCAGGGACCACTTGCCGACCCCGACGCACATGGCCGGCAGCGAGAGCCTGCCGGTGTTGAGCGTGGTCAGCGCGATCTTGAGCCCGGCGCCCTCGGGGCCGATGCGGTGGGCGGCGGGCACCCGCACCCCGTGGAAGCGGGTGACGCCGTTCTCGATCCCGCGCAGCCCCATGAAGGCGTTGCGGTGCTCCACGGTGATGCCGGGTGAGTCGGCCTCCACCACGAACGCCGTGATGCCGCCCGCGTGGTCCGGACCCTCGGGCACCCGGGCCATGACGACCAGCAGGTCGGCGACGACGCCGTTGGTGGTCCAGAGCTTCACACCGTCGAGAACGTAGTCGTCGCCGTCCGGCACGGCGGTGGTGGCGAGCCGGGCGGGGTCGGAGCCGACGTCGGGTTCGGTGAGCAGGAACGCCGAGATGTCGGTACTGGCGAGCCGGGGCAGGAAGGTGTCCTTCTGCTCCTGGGTGCCGAACATCTTCAGCGGCTGCGGTACGCCGATCGACTGGTGGGCGGAGAGCAGCGCGCCGATCGCGGGGCTGGCCGAGCCGGCCAGCGCGAGGGCCCGGTTGTAGTAGACCTGGGTGAGGCCGAGGCCGCCGTACTTCGGGTCGATCTTCATGCCGAGCGCACCGAGCTTCTTCAGTCCGGCGATCACCTCGTCGGGGATGCGCGCCTCGCGTTCGATGAGGGCGCCGTCGACGTGGGCGAGGCAGAACGCGCGCAGCCGGGCGAGGAACTCCTCGCCCCGCCGGACGTCCTCGCCCGCGGGCAGCGGGTGCGGGTGGATCAGGTCGAGGCGGAGCCGCCCGAGGAAGAGCTCCTTGGCGAAGCTGGGCCGGTGCCAGTCCTGCTCGCGCGCGTCCTCGGCGACCCGGCGCGCCTCGCGCTCGGTCACCCTCGCCTGCGGCGGATGGGAGCGGGAGGCGGCGGAGGTTCTGGCCGCGTCGGGTCGTTCGGGGAGGTCCTGCGGGACCTGCGGTGCGGACATGGGGGCTCACCTCTCCGCGGGGCGGATCGGGGGACGGCCTGACGGCGGGTGACCGGCTCCGCGCCCGCGGGGTTGCGGCCGGTGGCACACGTCCGTATCTACCCGATTCGTCCCACCCCCACCACCGCAGCGGCGGGTCCCCGGGGACCACGAGAGGTCCCGGAACGCCGACGGCCGGAGCCCCCGCACCGTGGGCTCCGGCCGTGGTGACGCGTCAGAGGGCGAGGCCGGTCAGGACCAGGACGCGCTCGTAGGTGTAGTCGTCCATCGCGAACCGGACGCCCTCGCGACCGACGCCGGACTGTTTGGCGCCGCCGTACGGCATCTGGTCGGCGCGGTACGAGGGGACGTCGCCGATGATCACGCCGCCGACCTCCAGGGCGCGGTGGGCGCGGAAGGCGGTCTGCAGGTCGTGGGTGAAGACGCCCGCCTGGAGGCCGTACTTGGAGGCGTTGACGGCGGCGAACGCCTCCGCCTCGCCGTCCACCTTCTGGATCGACATGACCGGCCCGAAGACCTCCTCGTGGGCGAGGGTGGCCGAGTCGGGGACGCCGGCGAGGACGGTCGGCGCGTAGGTGGCGCCGTCCCGCTTGCCGCCGGTGAGGAGCTGGGCGCCCGCGGCGACGGCCTCGTCGACCCAGGACTCGACGCGCTCGGCCGCGTCCTCGCTGACGAGCGGGCCGACGTCGGTGGCGTCGTCGGAGGGGTCACCGGTGACCAGGGCCTCGGTGGCGGCGACGATCTTCGGGACGAGACGGTCGTGGAGCGAGGCGTCGACGATGACCCGCTGCACCGAGATGCAGGACTGGCCGCCCTGGTAGTTGGAGAAGGTCGCGATACGGCTCGCGGCCCAGTCCAGGTCCTCCTCGGAGGCGTAGTCGCCGAGGACCACGGCCGCGCCGTTGCCGCCGAGCTCCAGGGTGCAGTGCTTGCGCGGCACCGACTCCATGATCGAGTAGCCGACCGGGCCGGAGCCGGTGAAGGAGATCACCGGCAGCCGCTCGTCCTGCACCAGGGCGGGCATCCGGTCGTTCGGGACCGTCAGCACGGACCAGGAACCGGCCGGCAGGTCGGTCTCGGCCAGCAGCTCGCCGAGGATCAGCGAGGAGATCGGGGTGGCCGGGGCGGGCTTGAGGATGATCGGGGCGCCGACGGCGATCGCCGGGGCGACCTTGTGGGCGCTCAGGTTGAGCGGGAAGTTGAACGGCGCGATGCCGAGGACCGCGCCGCGCGGGAAGCGGCGGGTGAGGCCGAGGCGGCCGGTGCCGCCGGCGTCGGTGTCCAGGCGCTGGGAGTCGCCGCCGTTGTACCGGCGGGCCTCCTCGGCGGCGAACCGGAAGACGGAGACGGCGCGGCCGACCTCGCCGCGGGCCCACTTGACCGGCTTGCCGTTCTCGGCGGAGATCAGCCGGGCGATCTCCTCGGTGCGCTCCATGAGGCGGCGTACGACGTGGTCGAGCGCGGCGACCCGGACGTGCGCGGGTGTCGCGGCGAACTCCTCGCGGACGGCGTGCGCGGCGGCGACGGCCTCCTCGATCTGTGCGTCGGTCGGCACGCTGACGGTACCGACGAGCCGGCCGTCCCACGGGTTGGTGACGGCGAAGCTGTCCTCGCCGGTGGCCTGACGGCCGGCCAGCCAGAAGGCGTGGGTGGAGGTCATGGAGGTCCGGCCCTTCGGAAGTCGTGTGATGCGTGTGATGCCCGTCGCGTGACGTGCGGGGATGGTGGGGCGGCTGCCCGTCGTCGCGGTGCCGCCGGACACCACCCGCCCCACGGTAGAGCGGAGCCCGGCCCGCCAGGCTTGTCCGTGATGGAGCAGGCGGCACGGGCGGGGCGCCTAATTGTCGAAGGCGGGCGGACGGACCTGTCCGGGCCCGGTCCGCCGCGTCCCTCAGTCCTCAGCCGTCGGCGAGGACGTCGCCTTCAGGGCCAGCCAGAGTTCCATCCGGGCGTCCGGGTCGTCGAGCGAGCGCCCGAGGATCTCCTCCACCCGCCGCATCCGGTACCGCAGGGTGTGCCGGTGCACCCCGAGGTCGGCGGCGGCGGCGTCCCACTGGCCGTGCCGGGAGAGCCAGGCGCGCAGCGACGCCACCAGGTCGCCCCGGCCCTTGGCGTCGTGCTCGCGCAGGGCACGGAGCATGCCGTCCGCAAAGGCGCGTACCGCGTCGTCCGCGAGGAGCGGCAGCACCGACCCGGCCGCCAGCTCCTCGTGCTCCACGAGGGCCTTGCCCCGGCGGCGGGCGACCGAGAGCGCCTGTCCGGCCTGCTTGTACGCGGTGGAGACCGTTATCGGCCCGGCGGGGGCGGAGAGCCCCACCACGATCTGCGCCCCCTCCGCGCCGGTGTCGCGCGCCGACCGGGCGTCCTGCGCCTCCGCGTACGCGGTGCACGCGGCGACCGCCGCGCCCCCGTCCACGGCCAGCACCACGAGGCGCTCGCCCTCGGGAACCGCGAGGAGCGGTTCGCCGGACCGGGTGGCCGCCGTGTCCAGGGCCTCGGCGAGGGCCTCCGCCACTGCCGTACCGGTCGTACCCGACGGAGCCGCCGGTTCCGCGATCAGCAGCCGGAACGGGGCGTCGAACAGCCCGCCCCAGAGGTCCCCCGCGACGGCCCGCGCGTGGTCCGACTCCCCCGACAGCAGCATCCGCAGCACCGCGGCGCCCAGGCGCTGTTCGGCGCCGTGCAGCGCGCGCGAGCGGGCCGTGGTCAGGGTGAGCAGGGCGACGGCCGAGTTGACGGCGTACCGCTCGGCGGTGCCCAGGGCGGCGCCCGTACCGACGGCGAGGACCCCCCGGGCCCGGCGGCCGGTGCCCAGGGTCTGGAGTTCGACCCGGTCCTCGGCTGAGCCCACGACGGCGCTCGACGGCGCGGGCCGCTCCCGCAGCCGGGCCGCGTCGGGGGTGAGCCGGGCGGCCCGGCGGGCGGCCCACTCGGGTGCCACCGCGACGACCGCGCCGGTGGTGTCGTAGAGGGCGGCCCAGCCGTCGACGTGCGCGGCGAGCCGGGTCAGCAGCGGGGCGGGGCCTTCGGAGGCGAGCGCGGCCCTGGTCAGTTCCCGCTGGGCGTCGAACCCAGCGGTGACCGCGCGGTACTGGTCGGCCGCGATGGCGGCGGAGACCGCCTTGCTGATGGCGATGAACGGGGTCGGCCGGGGCACTTCCAGGAGCGGCATCCCCGCCTCCTCGGCCGCTTCCACGAGGGCCGCGGGGACCGCCTCGTGCACGACGCCCACGGCGAAGCCGAGTCCGGCGACCCCGGCGGCGGCCAGCCGCCGCACGTAGCGGCGCATCTCCTCCTGGTTCCCGGCGTCGAGGTTGGCGGCGGTCACGAGCAGCAGCTCACCGCCGTCCATGTACGGCACGGGGTCGGCGAGCTCACTGGCGTGGGCCCAGCGCACCGGGGTGTCGAGCCGGTCCGCCGCCGCGCGGACGCGGAGCTTGAGGGCCGAGTGCTGGACGAGGGAAGCGAGCGTGGGGGGCATGGAACGAAACCCTCGGGGTCGAGTGGGTCGAGTCGGGCCGGGCCGTCGGAAACCGGCTCGGGTCGCCGGCGTCGCACTGCGCCGTCCTGTACGAACGGCCACCTCCGATTCTGCCAGGGCGGCGCAATCGCCACGCCGCCGCGGCCGAACCGTTCCGTCGTCCCGACCGGACCGCGTTGCCGGTGCCCGGCGCATCCACCGGCTGCTCGGCTCGTCTTCAGCTCACCCGCCGAACTCCACCAGGAGCGGCGGGGTGTGCTCGCCGGCGACATTCGTCAGCGAGACCACCGCGTGGCCGGCCGGCACCGCGTACGCCAGCTCGGAGGCCGACCACCGCTCCCGCTCGACCCGGCGCACGGTCACCGCGTCGCGGGTCACCGCCTTCCCGGTCACCAGCTTGCGCAGCGCGTGCAGGGCGCGGGTGAAGCTCTGGTCGGCGAAGACGGCGTGCTGGGCCACCTCTCGGGTCTCCATCCACTCCTTGCCCCACGCCTCCGAGAAGCGCTTCCCGTCCCAGGTGGTGACCCCGGCGAACGCCATGCTGCACCCGACCGCGCCCAGCAGCGCGGTGTGCAGCCGCTCGGGGACGTCGTCGACGGTCCGCAGGGTGAGCAGCACGCCCGCGTTAACCGAGCGGAGCCGGCGGATGCCACGCACCGTCTCGTCGGTGACGGCCCGGGTCGCGTCGTCCAGGACCAGCCCGAGGAAGAGCGTGCGGTCCGGGCGGGCGGCGGCGACGGCGGTGAACTGGGCGAGCACCAGCCGGGCGAGAAGCCGGGACGCCTCGGCGTGCGCACGCTCGGGCAGGTCGATCCGGACCCGCAGCGGCAGCTGCTCCATCGACCGCAGGGAGAACGGCGCGGCGTCGGCGCCGGTGGCGAAGGAGGCGGCGAGCGCGGGCCGGTCGAGCAGGGCGAGCCGGTCGGCCAGGACCGGGCCGGGGTCGCCGGGGCCGCCGGACTGCCGGGTGCGGGCGTCGAGCTCCCGGAGCATCGCGTGGTGGCCGCCGGCCTCCGCGGCCTCCCGCAGGCCGGCGAGCGCGGCCGGGTGGCCGTCGAGGAGTTCCCGCAGCTCCGGCACGGACGGGAAGGACCCGTGCACCTCGCGGTACGGGCCGAGCAGCTGGGCCAGCACGGTGACGGCCCGGCGTACGTCGACCGTCTCCACGTCTCCGGCGAGCCCCTCGGCGAGCACCGCCGCCGCCTCGTCGGGGTCGGTGGTGCCGCCGTACAGGTCGAGGCCGTGGGTGGCCCCCTGGCCGCCGATCCGCACGACGACGTCGTAGAGGTCGTCGGGCCCGAGGTCGGTGCCGCCTCCGCCCACGGCGAGCACGGCGGCCCGCCCGGCGAGCGCCTGGAGGGCGAGGCATTCGACCACCGGCCGCACCAGCCGGGCCGACTTGCCGCTGCCGGGCGGCCCGACCGCCAGCAGCGAGGTGCCGAGCAGGGCGGGTTCCAGCGCGACGCCGGAGCCGCGCCGGACGTACGGGTTGTGCGGGTCGGCTGAGCAGCGGCCGATGCGCACCTGGCCGGTGAGCAGGTCGTGGGCGACGGTCCGCGCGGGGAGGTCGCGGCGGCCGGAGGGGTGCAGGAAGGCGGCGCCGCCCCGGCGCAGCACGGACTCGGTGAACGAGGGGAGCGCCTCGGGCCGTTGCCGTGCCACGGTCCAGGCCTGGCGGAGCCGGGCGCAGTCCACGTCGTTCATCCGCCCGGCCCGGACCTCCGCGGTGAGCGTCTCGGCGGCCTCGGTCTGCCCGGCCGCCCGGAGCTCGGGCCAGCGGGCCGGCGAGCGCTCGGGGTCGACCGCGCCGGTCCCGGCCGCTTCGCCGTCCGCCGGGGAGGCGGACTTCCCGCGGCCGGTCAGCAGGGAGCGCCACCCGCCGAGGACGGCGAAGGGGGCGAGCACGGCGAGGGTGATCGCCGCGTACATCCAGTTGGAGGCGGCCTGGCTCTGGAGGAACTGGCCGCCCGCGATGGACACCACGAGGGCGAACACCGGGTCCGCGACCGGGATCGTCTCCTTCCACACCAGGAGCTCCGCGAAGCCGGCGAGTCCCAGCGCGGTCACCGCCCGGAACAGGTGCCCGCGCTCGGTGACGTACCGGCGGAAGACCTCGGACCAGTTGCCCAGCCGGCCGCAGCCGTAGAGGAGGACGCCGAAGAGGATGCCCTCGTACACGCTGATGGCGTCGCGGCCCTGGAGGGTGGCCGGGCTGTTGGTGCCCGCGTACCACCAGTCGCTCGGGGTGAAGACCCGCAGGGGCACCAGGCGGTACGGGAGGTAGCCGTTGCGCCAGAGCGACCAGATCAGGATGCCGGCGAGTACGGAGATCAGGGCGCCGGTCAGCAGCTGGCGGCCCTCGGCCTCCTCGGACTTCTCGGGCGGCGGGGGCCGGTGGCCGTACCGCCAGACGCCCGGTTCCTCGGCCGGGCGCGGGGCGCTCAGCCAGGCGTCGAGCGAGGGCACCGCCGAGGGGGCGGTGCGGGGGCGGGGCGGGGCGGCGGGCGGCGGCGCGGCAGGGGGCGGCCCCACGGGGTGCGGTACCCGCCCCGACCACGTGTCCCGAGCACCGTACGTGCCGTCGTTCTCCATGAACCGTTCCCCCTGACCAGCCAGGTCCGTCCGCTGCCCCGGCCAATCTAGTGGGCGGGGACGGGGAGTTCAGCAAAGGCGCCCGGATGGTGGGCACCCGTGTACGGGTTTCCCGGGGGCGGGCCGGCTCGGACGTCGGGCCGGAAGGCCGCACGGCAGCCCCTGTCCGTCCCGTCCTCCCCGTCCTCGTCCTCCCTGTCCTCGTCCTCCCCGTCCTCGTCCTCCCCGTCCTCGTTCTGTCCGTCGCGGACAAGGACACGCTCCCACCAGTACCGATCGGAGCATGACCGGCCCCCCTGCGCGCCCCTAGCCTGCAGACAGGAGACGCGTCCGCGCGCACCACCGCCCATCCGCACCACCCCCCAGGAGCCACCCATGTCCGCAATCCCGCAGGAGCGCCGCGTCGTCACCGCGATCCCCGGCCCGAAGTCGGTGGAGCTGCAGGCCCGCCGGCTCGCCGCGGTCGCCGCAGGCGTCGGCTCCACACTGCCCGTCTTCACCGCGCGCGCCGGTGGCGGGATCATCGAGGACGTGGACGGCAACCGTCTGATCGACTTCGGCTCCGGCATCGCCGTGACGTCCGTGGGCGCCTCCGCCGAGGCCGTCGTGCGCCGCGCCTCCGCGCAGCTCGCCGACTTCACCCACACCTGCTTCATGGTGACGCCGTACGAGGGGTACGTGGAGGTCTGCGAGCAGCTCGCCGAGCTCACCCCGGGCAATCACGCCAAGAAGTCCGCGCTCTTCAACTCGGGCGCCGAGGCCGTCGAGAACGCGGTGAAGATCGCCCGCGCCTACACCAAGCGCACCGCGGTCGTCGTCTTCGACCACGGCTACCACGGCCGGACCAACCTCACGATGGCGCTGACGGCGAAGAACATGCCGTACAAGCAGGGCTTCGGCCCGTTCGCCCCCGAGGTCTACCGCGTCCCGGTCGCGTACGGCTACCGCTGGCCGACCGGCGCGGAGAACGCCGGCGCCGAGGCGTCCGCGCAGGCCATCGACGAGATCACCAAGCAGATCGGCGCGGAGAACGTCGCGGCGATCATCATCGAGCCGGTGCTCGGCGAGGGCGGCTTCATCGAGCCGGCCAAGGGCTTCCTGCCGGCCATCGCGCAGTTCGCCGAGGACAACGGGATCGTCTTCGTCGCCGACGAGATCCAGTCCGGTTTCTGCCGCACCGGCCAGTGGTTCGCCTGTGAGGACGAGGGCATCGTCCCCGACCTGATCACCACCGCCAAGGGCATCGCGGGCGGTCTGCCGCTCTCCGCCGTGACGGGCCGCGCCGAGATCATGGACGCCGCGCACGCGGGCGGCCTCGGCGGTACGTACGGTGGCAACCCGGTCGCGTGTGCCGGTGCGCTCGGCGCGATCGAGACGATGCGCGAGCTGGACCTGAACGGGAAGGCCAAGCGCATCGAGGAGGTCATGAAGGACCGTCTCTCCGCGATGCGGGACAAGCTGCCGAACGGCGACATCATCGGGGACATCCGCGGTCGCGGCGCCATGATCGCGATCGAGCTGGTGAAGTCCGGTTCCAAGGAGCCGGACGCGGCGGCCGCGGGCAAGCTGGCGAAGGCCTGTCACGCCGAGGGCCTGCTGGTGCTGACCTGCGGCACCTACGGCAACGTGCTGCGCTTCCTGCCGCCGCTGGTCATCGGCGAGGACCTGCTGAACGAGGGCCTCGACATCATCGAACAGTCCTTCGCGACTGTCTGATCCGTGCGAACGCGAATCCCCTGCGGAGAGCCCCTTCCAGGGGATTCGCGACATCGGAGTGAGGGCCTGTGAAGAAGGTGTGCGGGGGCGATGGCGGGATCACGTGGCGTCTGTCCCCGGGGCGCTCGCTGCCGTACGGTTTCGGCAGATGAGAGAAACACCCCGTCCGCGGGAAACCGCGGACAGCATCGGGCCGGAGCTTCCCCGGCACCTGTCCGGTGGCGCCTTCGCGCGCACCACTGGAGCCTCCGGCTCCGGAACTCCTCACCGATCGGACGGCCGCCCGCCCCACACCCCCCGGGGCGCGCGGCGTACCGATCCGGCCGGCCGTCCCGGAACAACCCCCCCTGTTCCCCGGCGGCCGGCCCTCCTCTTCTCCTGGGTCGGCCTGATGGCGGCCCTCTTCGCGCTGACCACCTGGCAGGTGGTGGCCGCCGGCCCGTTGCTGCGGCTCGACGAGCGCGTCGGCAAGGACCTCATCGGCCACGGCCCCACCGGAGTCGCCCAGGTCTTCTCCGATCTCGGCGGGATGCCGGTCGCCCTGCCGGTCCTCGCACTCACACTGCTGTACGCGCTGTGGCGCGGCGCGCGGGGCACCGTGCTGATCGCGGCGCTCACCATGGTGGCGGTGCCGCTCGTGGTCGTGCCGATGAAGGTGTGGGTCGACCGGCAGGGGCCGCTGGTCCCCTACACCGGCTACTACCCGTCCGGCCATACGGCGACCGCGGCGGTGGCGTACGGGGCGTCGGCCCTGCTTCTGATGGCGTACACGCCTCGGCGCTGGATGGCGCCCGTCGCCGCCGCCCTGCTGACGGCGGCGACGGGCGCCGGTCTGATGCTGCGGGGCTACCACTGGCCGCTCGACGTGCTCGGCAGCCTGTGGCTGAGCGGTCTGCTGCTCGTCCCGCTGTGGTGCGCCCGGCGGTGGCCGGGCAGGGCGCGTACGGGTGAAGTCCCGGTTTCCGGTGGAACCCCGGCCGGGGACGGATCCGCGGCCGGGGATTCGCATGCGTGATCAGGATCGGGATCAGCCGAAGTAGGCGTCGAAGTTCCGGGAGAACTCGCCGTTGTTGAAGCGGTCCCAGTTGATCGACCAGGTCATCAGGCCGCGCAGCCCCGGCCAGGTGCCGTGGGTCTGGTAGCTCCCGCAGTCGGTCTTCTTCGTCAGGCAGTTCAGCGTCTTGGTGACCTCGGCGGGGGTGGTGTACCCGTTGCCGGCCTGGGTGGAGGCGGGGAGGCCGACGGCGATCTGGTCGGGCCGGAGGGCCGGGAAGATCTTCGTCTGGTCGCCGGCGACCGGGAAGCCGGTGAGCATCATGTCGGTCATGGCGATGTGGAAGTCGGCGCCGCCCATCGAGTGGTACTGGTTGTCCAGGCCCATGATGGAGCCCGAGTTGTAGTCCTGTACGTGCAGCAGGGTGAGGTCGTCGCGCAGGGCGTGGATCACCGGCAGGTAGGCGCCGGCGCGCGGGTCCTGACCGCCCCAGGGTCCGGATCCGTAGTACTGGTAGCCGAGTTGGACGAAGAAGGTCTCCGGCGCCATGGTGAGCACGAAGTCGGAGCCGTACTTGGCCTTGAGGGTCTTCACCGCCGCGATCAGGTTGACGATGGCGGGCGTGGTGGGTGAGCGGAAGTCGGTGTCACCGGTGTTCAGTGAGAGGGAGTGCCCCTCGAAGTCGATGTCCAGGCCGTCCAGACCGTAGGTGTCGATGATCTTGGACACCGAGGTGACGAAGGCGTCCCGGGCGGCGGTGGTGGTGAGCTGGACCTGGCCGTTCTGGCCGCCGATCGAGATCAGCACCTTCTTGCCGGCCGCCTGCTTGGCGGCGATGGCCGCCTTGAACTCGGCCTCCGGCTCGACGTTCGGGCACTCGGCGACCGGGCAGAGCGAGAAGCGGATGTCGCCCGAGGTGACGGAGGTCGGCTCGCCGAACGCGAGGTCGATGACGTCCCAGGAGTCGGGCACGTCGGCCATCCGGGTGTAGCCGGAGCCGTTGGCGAAGCTGGAGTGGAGATAGCCGACGAGTGCGTGCGGGGGCAGTCCGGCGCCGTTCCCGCCGCCGGTGGAGCCGGTGGCGGCGGTCGTCGCGGCGACGGCGGCCGACTTCGCGGACTCGCCGGCCGAGTTGGTGGCGGTGACCTGGAAGCTGTACGCCGTGGAGGCGGTGAGGCCGGTCACGGTGGTGGAGGTCCCGGTGACCGAGGCGACCTTCGTGCCGCCGCGGTAGACCTGGTAGCCGGTGGCGCCGGACGAGGCCGTCCAGGACAGCGGTACGGAGGTGGCGGTGGGGGTGCCGGCCGTCAGTCCGGTGGGGGCGGCGGGCACGGTGACCGGGGCGCCGCCGGGGCCGATCAGGCTGAGGTCGTCCGCGTAGTAGGCGGAGGTGCCGTACCAGCCGTGGGTCCAGACCGTGACGGACGTGGTGGCGGAGCCCGTGGTGAAGGTGGTGGTGAGCTGCTTCCACGCGCCGGAGGACTGCGTCCAGGTGGAGACGTCGGTGGTGCCGGTACCGGACGCGCCGAGGTAGACGTAGTCGCCCTGGACCCAGGCGCTCAGCGTGTAGGTGGAGCCAGGCTTCACCGTGACGGTCTGGGCGCAGTTGGCGTAGTCGCTGCCGGCCGGGGTCGCCTTCAGCGCGGACGTGCCGCCGTGGACGGGCGTGCTGACGACGGCTCCGCTCCCGGCCGAGCAGGTCCAGTCGGTCAGGCCCGACTCGAATCCGCCGTTGCGCGCCAGGTCGGTGTCGGCGGCCGCGGCCGCCGGGGCGACGGCGGCGAGGGTACCGGCCGCCAGCAGGGTCACGGAAAGGGCGGCCAGAACTCTGGTGAATCGGGCAGGACGTCGCGTGCGTTCCACAACTGCCTCCGAGCGAGGGGGAATGGGGCGGCGCGCACAACATGGTCCAGACCAATCGAGTTGTCAAGACCACTGGCAGCGGCACCTCCCGCCGCCCCGGCGCGAGGCCGCCCCTTCCGGGGCGCCTCACCGCCTCATCGGCCCAGGTCACCGCCGTCCGCGTGCCGTTCGCCCGCTGCCACGACAGCCGCCGCCTCGTGCATCGCGAACTCCAGCAGTACGGGGTCGGTGAGCGTCCCCGATCCGTCGGGCGGCACCAGCCAGCGCACCCCGCCGGCCACCCGCCCCGGGCTCGGCACCACGATCCAGGTACCGGCTCCCAGGCCCCGCACCCCCGTGCCGAGCCACCGCGAAGCGGTGCCCGGCGGCACGAAGAAGCCCATCCGGGCGTCGCCGAAGTCGGCGAGAACGGGGCCGGGCCGGTCGATCAGACGGGTGAGCACGTCGAGCGTCGGATACCCGAGCCGCGCGGTCAGGATGAGTACGTCCCAGCGCCTGCCGGTGGGCAGGAGCGCGATCCCCCGCGGATCGCGCTCCCACTCCCTCCGGCAGGCGCCGGGATCGGGTGCCGCCGATGCCAGCCATCGGACTGCCGCTCCTACCCTCGTGCCAGTCACGACCGGCCTCCCTCTTCCGTGTGTTGACGGTGCGTTCACACGGAGAGAGAGCGGATGGGCGGAATCGTTACGCGGGTCGGGGGCACCGATTCCGTGACGTGGGTCACGCGAGGGAGCCGGCGGCTCGGCGGAGGGCCCCGGAAGGGCGGACGGCGGACCCGTCAGGAGTTCCTCTGCGTCCGGGGCCAGACCACCAAGCCCAGGACGAGCGCCAGGGACACGACGCCGACCACCCCTCCGACCGCCCACACCGCGGCCGCGTCGCTCCCGAAGAACCCCGCTTGCAACACCTGGATGATCCCCGAGACACCCGCGGCGGCGATCACCGCGAGGAACACCTCCAGCTTGGCGCGCTGCACGCTCTCGCGCCGCTCCTCCTCCCGGGCTTCCTGCTCCTCGCGCTGCCGGGCCAGTTTCTCTATGGTCACGCCGAGTTGCTCCTGAGTCACCTCTTCGATCATGGCGTTGAGCTCGGCGACCCGCCCTTCGAAACCACAGCACTCCAGCAGCAGCCGCAGGCTGTCCGCCACGACGGGTGACGCCATCAGGGAGGGCGAGCGGATGAGCGCGACCGTGGACCTGACCCCGGTGGCGAACTCGTTGAGCCGTATCTTCTCGCTGTCCAGCGTCCGTTCGAGCGTGCCCAGAGCCTGCGCGCTCACGCCGTGGTCGCTCTCCGCCGCCTCCACGTCCTCCTGGATGGCGTCGACCCGCCTGTAGTGGTCGGCCAGTTCGACGGACCAGCCGGCGAAGAGTCCGTCCAGCGAGGCGGCGAACTCGGCCACGCTCGCGCGGGTGCCCTGGGTGAACGCGGCCACTCCGGGCGCCACGATGACGGTCGTGTTGGAGGTGCGTACGGTCCGCTCCCCGATCAGGCCCGTCGTCGTCGAGGAGAGCTGGTTGTCCGTCCCGTAGCGGATCCACTCGGCCAGAGCCCCGATCAGGAAGGTGACCGGGTTGGTCAGCAGTTGCGCCCCCACCGCCCCCAGCAGGTCGCCCGCGGACCGCACCTCGCGCCGCACGAGGGACCTCGCGGGGCCGGGCGTGGTGGAGGCCGCGTCGACGTTGACGACGAGCTGGAACATGCCCTGTCTCGCGACGACGTCGGCCTCGGACGTGTCCGCGGTCTCGGCGAGGCGTCTGCCCGTGTCCTCCGCCAGTTGCACGGCGAGATCCGCCAGCCGCGGCCACTCCCTGCCCGGGGCGCCGTCGAACACGACGCGCACGTTGCCGTGCTCGGGTGCGGCACGCAGCATCATCGCGTAGAGCTCGTCGGGACCGACGCCCGTGATGTCCGTCGTGAAACGCACGTAGTGGTTGCCGAGTTTCGAGAACCGTATCTCGGCGTCGAGCCGTGCCAGTTCGCCGCCGCCGACGCCCGCCACGACCACCTGGGGAAGAGTCAGGAACGAGCCGTCGTAGTGCCGCTTGAAGGCGTCCGAACCGTCCCAGACGTCGTCGAGCTTGAGCGAGCCGCTCACCGACAGCGGCTTCACGTCCCCCAGGAACCACTCCTCGGCTCCCGCGCCGACGCTGTCCAGTACCTGCTGAGGCGTCGCACCGCGGGTGGCGAACGGGTAGAGATAGACGATCTTCCCCTGGTCGGTCCTCAGCCAGGGGTCGTGCCGTGCGTCGTTCAGCGCCATCAAGGAGAAGCGGTGGGCGCGCAGTTCGCTCACGTACACCGGCTCGGTGATCTCTCCGCCGACCTCGGCCGCTTCGAGGTCCGCGATCGCCCGGTCGAGCGACGCCCCGGTCGCGAGGAAGTCGCGCACCGCGCACACCGCCTCACCGGCCACCGTGTTGTAGGCCTCGCACTCCTCCGCCCGGCCGACGAGGTAGGTGCTGAGCTCCGGGTACACGGCCGACGCGGTCCGGGCGATCCCGGCCGCTTCCCGCGCCTTCGCCGCCGCGGTCCCGAGGGCGGCCTCATGAGCGGCCGACTGCCCCGTGGTCATGGCGTTCTCGGCGCTGATCTGCGCCGAGAGGCTCTCCATCAGCGCGAGGACGGCCCTCGTCAGAACCGCGTCCTCGCCCCTCACCACGGCCCCGTGGTCGCGCAGGCAGTCCTGCACGCCCTGCAGCGTGTTCCACATCGGCTGGTAGTGGTAGGACCTCTCCCACTCCTCCTCGACCGACAGGAAGACGAACAGCAGGAGCAGCGGCACCCCACCGGGGGCGGCGGCGGCCTTCGGCAGTTGCGCGAGGATCTCCGCGTTCGCGGAGGCCGTCCGGTCGGCCAGCCGGCGGCTCGACGGCAGCAGTTCGGGGAAGCGCGAGGAATCCCACTGCGGCAGCTCGTGGAGCGTGCCGGTGTCGACCTGTCTACTGCTCAGCCAGTCGCGCAGCGGCTGCAACTCGCCCTCGTCCAGGGCCCCCACCAAGTCACGATGCATCGGGCGATGTTATACGCCCGCACACAAACCCGACAGTGTCCCGCAACTCATGGCGAGTGAACGGCGGTTGGGGCGATGATCGCCGCCCGTCGCACACTTCGGACGAAGCCGCCGGTCAGGTTGCGCGGCCGTCGCCGCCGTCGTTGTCAGTGGCGGGTGCCACACTCGCGTGTCATGGAACCGATGGACGATCTCCTCACCCGGACCAGGAGCGGCAAGCGGGTCAAGTACCTGCTGTTCTGGGGTCACCGTCCCCTTCCGGACGGCACGCTGGGCGCCTCCTGCCTCAGCCAGTGGTGGCCGTCGCCGTTCACCGTCGACGGTGTGAGGTACCCCTCCGCCGAGCACTGGATGATGGCCGGTAAGGCGAGGCTCTTCGGCGACGCCGAGGCGGAGCGGGCCGCACTGGAGGCCCGCAGTCCGGCCGCGGCGAAGAAGGCGGGGCGGCTGGTCCGGAGCTTCGACGAGGAGGTGTGGGCGCGGGAGCGCTTCGGGCTCGTGGTGGCGGGCAGCGTCCACAAGTTCGGCCAGGACCCGGCGCTGCGCGCGTACCTGCTCTCCACCGGGAACCGCGTCCTGGTGGAGGCGAGCCCGGTGGACCGCATCTGGGGCATCGGACTGGCGAAGGACGACGAGCGGGCCGAGGACCCCGGGCGGTGGCGCGGGCTGAACCTGCTGGGGTTCGCGCTGATGGAGGCGCGGGAGCGGCTTCGGAGCGGGGCGCCCGAGCCCGCTTGAGTCCTGCCCCGAAAGCCACGCGCCGCCCGCACGGCCGGGCGTGGGACCGGTCGGACGGACGGCGTGGGACGGACGGCGTGGTGCTCCCCGGAGGTCAGGACTGTTCGACGACGAGGGACGAGGCGAACGGGTCGTCCGTGGACCCGCTGTCCTCGAAATCCTCCGCGTGCGTGGCGAACAACCAGATCAAGAACCCGATGATCACCGCGCCGATCAGAATCCCGATGGACCCGGTGATGATCCCGGCGAGTGCCTGGCCGCCGTTGGTGGCCTCGCCCCGCTGCGCGCGCTTGCGGCCCAGGATGCCGAAGATCAGGGCCAGCACGCCCAGGACGAGGCTCAGGACCCCGTACATGCAGAACAGGCAGATGGACAGGATGCCCAGCACCATCGCCGCGATGCCCATCCCGTTCGTCGGGGTGGGCGCCCAGACCGCCTGGCCGCCGTAGGCGTCGTACCCGGTGTAGTTGGGGTACGGCTGCGGCGGGGCCGCCGGGTAGCCGTACTGCCCCACCGGCTGCTGCCCCGGGCCGTTCGGCGAGACCGGCGGCGGGGGCATCGCGGAAGGACCGGGCCCGGGGCCGCCCTGTGCGGGCGGCGGTCCGAATCCTCCGGCGACCGGGGCCGCCCAGGCGTCCTGCCGCGGCTCCTCGACGCCCGGTACGGACGTGACGGTCGGCTGGTCGTGCACCGCGGGCGGACGGACGTCCCCGCCCTGCTTGCCCAGGTCGACCCTGTTCTCCGGCGCGGCCCAGGGATCGCGGGGTGCCTCCCCGCCGCTGGGCGGCTCGGTGTTCTCTGACATGTGACTCCCCCCTAGTGGTGCCGTCATGCTACGGCCCGGGCCGCGCCCTTCCGCCGCGGCCTACGATGAACGGTGCCACCGGCGGCCCCTGCCGGAGAACCGGGCGCCGCGGGCGGTCGGTACCGGCGTACCGAGAACCACCGGAGAGATTCCTGATGACCGACCTCCACCCCTTCATCGCGGGACTGCCCAAGGCCGAACTCCACGTGCACCACGTCGGCTCGGCGTCCCCGCGCATCGTGGCGGAGCTGGCCGCCCACCACCCGGATTCCAAGGTGCCCACCGACCCCGAGGCGCTGGCCGACTACTTCACCTTCACGGACTTCGGCCACTTCATCGAGGTGTACCTCTCGGTGGTGGACCTGATCCGCACCCCGGAGGACGTACGGCTGCTCACGTACGAGGTCGCCCGCGACATGGCCCGGCAGAACATCCGGTACGCCGAGCTGACCGTGACCCCTTACAGCTCGACCAGGCGCGGCATCCCCGAGCAGGGGTTCATGGAGGCGATAGAGGACGCCCGCAAGGCGGCCGAGGCGGAGTTCGGCACCGTACTGCGCTGGTGCTTCGACATCCCCGGGGAGGCGGGGCTCGAATCGGCCGAGGAGACCGCCCGGCTGGCGGTGGACCTGCGGCCCGAGGGGCTGGTCTCGTTCGGGCTCGGCGGGCCCGAGATCGGCGTGGACCGGCCGCAGTTCAAGCCGTTCTTCGACCGCGCCATCGCCGCCGGCCTCCACTCGGTGCCGCACGCCGGCGAGACCACGGGCCCGCAGACGGTGTGGGACGCCCTGACGTCGCTGCGCGCCGAGCGCATCGGGCACGGGACGAGTTCCGTACAGGACCCGGCGCTGCTCCAGCACCTCGCGGAGCGGCGGATCCCGCTGGAGGTCTGCCCGACGTCCAACATCGCGACGCGCGCGGTGGCGGACCTGGACGCCCACCCGATCAAGGAGATGGTGGCGGCCGGTGTGCTGGTCACCGTCAACAGCGACGACCCGCCGATGTTCGGCACCGACCTGAACAACGAGTACGCCGTGGCGGCCCGCCTGCTGGAGCTGGACGAGCGCGGGATCGCGGAGCTGGCGAAGAACGCCGTGGAGGCGTCCTTCCTGGACCCCGCCGGGAAGCGGAAGCTGGCCGCCGAGATCGACACGTACACGGCACAGTGGCAGGCGGCCCCCGGCCGCTGAACCGGCCGCGACAATGGCCCCATGGCACACACCGTCACCGCCGTGGGGCATCGCGGAGATCCCTACCGCGCCCGTGAGAACACGCTGTCCTCGATCCGGTCCGCCCTCGAACGGGGGGCGGACGCGGTCGAGATCGACGTCCGGGTGACCCGGGACGGAGTTCCCGTCCTCCTCCACGACGCCACGCTGGAGCGGCTCTGGGGCCATGACGTCCGCCTGGACGCTCTCGACCACGCCGAGTTGGCGGAGCGCACCGGCGGCGGGGTGCCCACCCTGCGCGAGGCGCTGGCTGCGGTCGGCCCGCACCGGGTGATGGTGGACCTGCCCGGCTCCACCGACGCCTCGGTGCGGACGATCGTGGGTACGGTGCGCGAGTGCGGGGCGGGGGACCGCGCCTACTACTGCGCGGGCCCCGACGCGATGCTCCGGGTGCGCGCCAACGACTCCTCGGCCGAGATCGCCCTGACCTGGACGACCCTCGCCCCGCCCCGCCCCGCACTCCTCGCGGCGATCGGCCCGCGCTGGCTCAACTACCGGTTCGGGCTGGTGACCCGGGACCTGACGGACCGGGCGCACCAGGACGGCCTGCTCGTCTCCGCCTGGACCGCCGACACCGGGCGCACCATGCGCCGGCTGGTCTCCCGGGGCGTCGACTCGATCACCACCAACCGGATCGACGTGCTGCGCGGGCTGCTCGCCGACTCGGCTCCGGGCCAACGCGGTTGACGCCCTCCCCGGGCCACCGGGCGGTCCGGGGAGGAACCCGTTCCGTGCCTCCGTCCGGCATGATGGCCGCGGGTCCGCCATGGGTGCGGCCCCGCGGCCGGGGGCGTGGTGGACGTACGGGGATGGTGGGCGCGGGCGCGCGTGGGGTGGCGGGGCCGCCCCTGGGCGGCGGACGCCGGGGTGGCGCTGCTGGTGCAGGCCGCGGTGAGCGTGCCCTGGCTGCTTCCCCGTGACCCGGGCCAGGAGCCGGCGAATCTCACGGCCTACCTGCTGACGACCCTGACGGTGCTGCCGCTGGTGTGGCGCCGCCGGGCCCCGGCCACCGTGCTGCTGGTCTGCATGGCGACGCTGGGGCTCTACACGGCCGCGGTGGACGGACCGGGGCAGACCCTGCCGTACACGGCGCTGGTCGCCCTCTACACGGTGGGCTCCGCCTGCCCCTCGCCGCGCCGGCAGATCCTGCTGGCCCTCTCGCTCGCGACGGTCTTCCCCGCCACCGCGTGGAACACGGGCGAGATCCGCGAGTTGGTCTTCTCCCTCATCGTCCTCGGCGGGGCCTACGGCTTCGGCCGGCTCGCCCGATTCCGCCAGAAGTACACCCGGGCCGTGGAGGAGCGCGCCGAGCAACTGGAGCTGACGCGCCATGTCGAGGCCGAGCGGGCGGCGGCCCGCGAACGGGCCCGGATCGCCCGGGAGATGCACGACGTCCTGGCGCATGCGGTGAGCCTGATGGTGGTGCAGGCCGAGGCGGGACCGGTGGCGGTACGCACGGCCCCGGAGCGCGCGGAGGCGGCCTTCGAGGCGATCTCGGAGGCGGGGCGGGACGCCATGACGCAGCTGCGCCGCCTGCTGGGCGTGCTGCGCGAGGACGGTGCGGCGGACGAGCCGACACCACGTGAACCGCAGCCCGGGCTGGGCGAGTTGCCCGGGCTGATCGAGCGGGTGCGGGCGAGCGGCTCGGAGGTCGTCCAGGTGGTGACGGGCGCGCCCCGGGCGGTTCCGTCCGACGTGGGAGCGGCGGCGCACCGCATCGCGCAGGAGGCGCTGACCAATGCCGTGAAGCACGCGCCCGCTTCCCGGGTCACCGTGGAACTCGTCTACCGTGCGGAGGCGTTGGAGCTCGTGGTGACGGACGACGGCGGAGGTGGCGACGCCCCCGTTCCGGCCCTTCCGTCACCGTCGCCTCCGTCACCGTCCTCCCCGGCCCCGTCCTCTCCGACACCTCCGCCTCCGTCACCGCCACCCGTGTCGCCGCCGTCGTCCCGGGGGTTCGGTCTGGTCGGCATACGGGAACGGGCCGCGGCGCACGGCGGTACGGCCCGTACGGGGCCCGCGCCCGGAGGCCGTGGCTTCCAGGTGTCGGCGACGATCCCCTTCACCTTTCCCGTTCAGGAGGACGACAGTTGACGATTCGCGTGGTGGTGGCCGACGACCAGGAGCTGGTGCGCAGCGGTTTCGCCATGATCCTCGACGCGCAGCCGGACATCGAGGTGGTCGCGGAGGTGGGTGACGGGGCCGGGGCCGTGGCGGCGGTGCGCGCGCTCGGCCCGGACGTGGCGCTGCTGGACGTCCGGATGCCGGTCATGGACGGCATCGAGGCGTGCCGGGCGATCAGCGCGTCGGGCGACTGCCGGTCCGTCATGCTCACCACCTTCGACACGGACGCCTACGTGTTCGACGCCCTGCGTGCCGGGGCGAGCGGCTTCCTCCTGAAGGACGTGCGCCGGGACGATCTCGTGCACGCGGTGCGGGTGGCCGCGGCCGGCGACTCCCTGCTGGCGCCGTCCGTGGCCCGCCGGCTGATCGCCGAGTACACGGCGCGGCCGGCGCCCACCACCCCGTCCACCGCCACGGCCCGGCTGACCGGGCTGACCGGCCGGGAGCGGGAGACGCTGCTGCACCTGGCGCGCGGACTCTCCAACGCGGAGATCGCCGAGGCGCTCGTCGTCAGCGAGCACACGGTGAAAACACATGTGGGCAACGTGCTGTCCAAGCTGGGCCTGCGCGACCGCGTCCATGCGGTCATCTGCGCCTACGAAACGGGACTGGTGGCCCCGTCTCCCCCGGGAGAGGGAGGAGACGCCCTCGCCTCCCTCTCCCGGGGGAGGGAGGTTCCCCCGGCCAAACCCCCGCTCGGGTGATCCGCGGGGCACCCGGGATCAACAGGATGGGAGTCACCGCAGAAGGAACGACATCCCACGACGGAGGCTCCCGATGAAGACCCGAACCCGCACCCTGCTCGCTTCGTCCCTGATCCTCGGCGTCCTGGCCGGGCCGGCCTCCGCACCGGGGCACGCGGCGACCGGCCGGGCCGCCGCCGCGACCGTCCGCGGCGACAACACCGTCGATGACACCACCGTCGGCGACGCCGACTCCCACGCGCTGGCCGCGGCGATCGCGGGGCTCCCCCGGGAGGACACCACGGCCGCACTCGTCCGGGTCGGAGGCACGGAGGGCACATGGCGGGGCAGCGCCGGCGTGCACGATCTCGCCTCCGGCCGACCCGCCGACCCCGACGCCCGCTTCCGGGCGGGCTCCGTGACCAAGGTCTTCACAGCGGCCACGGCCCTCCAGCTGGTCGGCGAGCGGAAGTTGTCGCTGGACCGGACCGTCCGTTCCTACCTCCCCGCCCTCGTCCCGGCCACGTACGCCGGGGTCACCGTGGGCCAGTTGCTCAACCACACCAGTGGGATACCGGCGGCCGACATGCCGGGCGGCACGGTGGAGGAGTGGTACGCCCACCGTTTCGACCCGCACACCCCGCAGGAGATGGTGGCCTCCGCGACCGCGAAGGAGCCCGAGTTCGCGCCGGGCCGGAGTCAGCACTACCTCAACATCAACTACAACCTGCTGGGCCTGCTGATCGAGAAGGTCACCGGCGACCGTTACGCCCATCAGGTCTCGGCGCGCATCCTGCGCCCACTCGGGCTGGACTCCACGTACTTCCCGGAGGGTGAGGCGCGCATCCGGGGCCCGCACAACCATGGTTACCAACTCTTCCCCGCGGCCGACGGCACGACCGGGCTCAGGGACGTATCGGTCTGGGGTACGGCGGACGCCTGGGCGGCGGGAGACATCGTGTCGACCACCGCCGACCTGGAGCGTTTCACCCGGGCCCTGTTCCAGGGCCGCGTGGTGCGCGGCCCCCTGCTGGAAGAGATGTTCACCCTGCCCGACCGCTGCGTGCACATGTACGGATCCGGCGCCCCCGCCCAGTACAGCGCCGGGCTCTCGGTGATGACGCTGGGCGGGCGGGAGGTCTGGGGAAAGACGGGCGGCCGCTACGGCTACAACACCGCGATAGCCGCGACCCGGGATCTGTCGAGGACCCTGGTCTACAGCGTCAACTCCACGGACGCCAAGGGCGAGGAGCTGAACCCCACGGCACTGAACATCATCATCGCCGCGTACGGCGCCCCGTCCGCACCCTGAACGGCGAGGGGCCTTGCCGGCCCCTCACCCCACCGGAGCGGGCGCCCTCCGTGGCGGCGGTTCGGCGCCGCTCCGCCCGGCTGCCTCCAGCCGCTTGATCAGCCGTCGCACCACGAGCAGCGGGACGATTCCGAAAACGCCGAACGACATGTCGATGACCGTCCACCAGAACGGAATGCCCCTCAGTGGTCCACAGATCAGGGCGAGCGGCACGATGCCGGCGCAGGCGATCATGCCGAACTCCACCACCCAGATGTTGCGGACCGGATCGCGGTAGGGCCCGTAGAACGCCACGGCGATGACGAGATGGGCGAAGGCCAGCCAGTCGGTCCCGTACAGCACGAAGGGGTGGTGCGCGTCGGCCTCGTCGAGCCCGGTGCGCACCCGGGTGATCCACTCCATGAGGGCGGGCAGATGCTCGGGAACCGGCGACGCGGAGGAGGCCAACAGCTCCTCGGTCCAGCGGAGTTCGTGCACGAGCGGGAAGGCCGTGAGCCCGCTCAGTGCCAGACAGACGATGAAGAAGACCAACCACACGCGTATGCGCCGCAACAGGACCCGCTCGCTCATGCCCTGCACTGTACGTCATTTATGAACACGTTCAAAAGCGCTTCGGCGGAACTGGCGAGCCCCCTGAACGCAGCACGGCCCCCGGAGAACCGGGGGCCGTGCGGGAGCCGCACGGTGCGGCCCGAGAGGTGGTGCGGTCAGAGGTGAGTGGTGGTGCGGTCAGCCTTCGAGGGAGGTCATGACGTGCTTGATCCGGGTGTAGTCCTCGAAGCCGTACGCGGAGAGGTCCTTGCCGTAGCCGGACTTCTTGTAGCCGCCGTGCGGCATCTCGGCGACCAGCGGAATGTGGGTGTTGATCCAGACGCAGCCGAAGTCGAGGTTCTTCGACATCCGCATCGCGCGGGCGTGGTCCTTGGTCCACACCGAGGAGGCGAGCGCGTACTCGACGCCGTTGGCGAACTCCAGGGCCTGGGCCTCGTCGGTGAAGGACTGCACGGTGATGACGGGGCCGAAGACCTCGTTCTGGATGATCTCGTCGTCCTGGCGCAGCCCGGAGACGACGGTCGGCGCCCAGAAGTAGCCCTGGTCGCCGACGCGGTGGCCGCCCGCCTCGACGGTGGCGTGCGCCGGGAGGCGGTCGATGAACCCGCTGACCTGGGCGAGCTGATTGGCGTTGTTGAGCGGGCCGTAGAGCACGTCCTCGTCGTCCGGCAGGCCCGTCTTCGTCTCCTTGGCCGCCACGGCCAGGGCCGCGACGAAGGCGTCGTGCACCGACTCGTGGACGAGCACCCGGGTCGCAGCCGTACAGTCCTGGCCCGCGTTGAAGTAGCCCGCCTCGGAGATGCCGGCCACCGCCTTGTCGATGTCCACGTCCTCGAAGACCACGACGGGTGCCTTGCCGCCGAGCTCCAGGTGGACACGCTTGACGTCCTTGGCCGCCGAGGCGGCGACCTGCGTGCCGGCCCGGACGGAACCGGTGATCGAGGCCATCGCGGGGGTCGGGTGCTCCACCATCGCGCGGCCGGTCTCGCGGTCTCCGCAGATCACGTTGAAGACACCGGCGGGGAGGATCTCGCCGATGATCCCGGCGATCAGGACGGTCGACGCGGGAGTGGTGTCGGACGGCTTGAGGACGACGGTGTTCCCCGCCGCGAGGGCCGGGGCGAACTTCCAGACCGCCATCATCATCGGGTAGTTCCACGGCGCGACCTGCGCGCAGACACCGACCGGTTCGCGCCGGACGATCGAGGTCAGGCCCTCCATGTACTCCCCGGCCGAGCGGCCCTCCAGCATCCGGGCGGCGCCCGCGAAGAAGCGGATCTGATCCACCATCGGGGGGATCTCCTCGCTGCGGGTGAGCGCCAGCGGCTTGCCGGTGTTCTCCGACTCCGCCGCGATCAGCTCCTCCGCGTGCTCCTCGAACGCGTCGGCGATCCTGAGCAGGGCCTTCTGCCGCTCGGCCGGCGTGGTGTCGCGCCACCCGGGGAACGCGGCGGCCGCTGCCGCCATGGCGGCGTCGACGTCGGCCGGCCCGGAGAGCGGCGAGGTCGCGTAGACCTCCTCCGTGGCCGGGTTGACCACATCGATGGTCCGCCCGTCGGCGGCGTCCCGGAACTCCCCGTCGATGTAGTTGCGCAGACGGCGCACCTCGGTGGTCACAGCCACCACTCCTTCTCGTCGGTCTCTCGTCGGTATCTCGTCGGTCCGGTCCTTCATGGCCAGCGTACGTACAGAAGCCGGTCGGCCAGGGCGTCCTGCGGATCGCTGCCCCCACGACCTGTTCACACCGGCTCGCCTCTTGTGGCCACCTCGGCCCGAATACACCCGATCGAGTGAGAACGAACTCGTCCGGGCCGCGTGCTGTTCGCACACCCCGTTCCCACTCCCTACCGTGCCCAGTGACCGATCGGCCGCGTCTTCGTTCCCCCGTACGGGGGAACGGGAAACTGACCTGAACCGAGGTGTACGCCATGGTGGCCCCGCCGGACAACGACGTGATCTGGGCACGCTCCCTGCATCACTCCCACAATGGATCGCCGGGCCTCAGCGGTGTCTCGCTCGGAGTCCGCGACGGCGAGATCCTCGCCGTGACGGGGCCGCGCGGCAGCGGGAAGTCCACCTTGCTGCACTGCCTCTCGGGCCAACTGGTGCCGCAGCAGGGCGAGGTGTGGTTCAACAGCGTGCCGGTCCACACCATGGGCCCCCGCATGCGCGAACAACTGCGCCGCGACCGGTTCGGCTGGATCGCCTCCGACCCGCAGCTCGTCCCCGAGCTCAGCGCGTGGGAGAACGCGGCGCTGCCGCTGCTGCTGCGCGGCGTCTCCCACCGCACCGCCAAGAAGGCGGCCATGGAGTGGCTGGAGCGCATGGACATCGGGCCGCTTGCCAAGAAGCGGCCCCACGCGCTGCTCCAGATCCAGCGTCAGCGGATCTCCGTGGCACGCGCCCTCACCGCCGCCCCTTCCGTGATCTTCGCGGACGAGCCGACCGCGACCCTGCACGGAGCCGACCGCAACCAGTTGCTGCGCACCCTGACTGCGGCGGCGCGTTCGCACGGCATCACGGTCGTGATGGCCACCCACGACGCGGAGATCGCCGCACTCGCCGACCGCACGGTCCCGATGCTGGACGGCCGCCGGGTCGCCACCGTCAAACTGCCCGCCGTGGCCGACACGGAAGGCCGCTCGGCGTGCTCGCTCTCCGTCTAGCCCGCGGCTCCCATCCCCTCGTCCTGGTCAGGCGGCTGCTGGTCGCCTCTTCCTCCGCCGGGGTGGGCTTCCTCCTGCTGAGCACGCTCGGGCACGCCTCCGGGCACCCGTCCCAGGCGGCGGGCTCGGTGCTGCGGCTGCTGTGGTGCTCGGTACCGCTGGCGGCCACCGTGCAGTTCGCCGTCGCGGTGGCCCGTACGGACCCGAGCACCCGGCCGCGTGCCGGGCTCTCCGCTCTCGGTCTCGGGCCGGTCCGGCTGTCGGTGCTCGCCGCCGTCTCCACCGCTGTCGCCACCACGCTCGGCTCGATGGTGGCCCTGCTCTTCTTCCTGCACCTGCGTGGCGATCTGACCGGAATGCCGTTCGACGGCGGCGCGGCGGAGTTCCTGGGCGCCGGTGCCCCGCTGCCGCTCGCCGCCGCGCTGGTGCTGCTGGCGCTCGTGCCCGTCTCGGCGTCCGTGGCGAGCGCGCTGGCCCTGCGGGCCCGCCCCACGGCCCCGGCGCCGGACGAGCCGTTCGCGGCGGAGGAACCCGTCTCCCCCGCCGCGGCTCCGGCGGGCCTGCCCTGGGGTGTGGCGCTGGCCGCCGCCGGGCTGGCCGTGGAGGCGTACGCGAGCAGGGGCTCGGGGGGCAGCCCCTTCCCGCTGCCCGGCCGGCTCGACTCCACCCCCGCCGGTGTGCTGGCCGGCTGGGTCCTCACCGCGACCGGCCTGGCGCTCGCCGGGCCCGGCCTCACCCACCTCTGCGGCCGGCTGCTCCAGTCGGCACGCCCGGGGGCCGTGCGGCTGCTGGCGGGCCGGGTCCTGATGGACGAGGCCCGCCGCATCGGCCGGCCGCTCGGCATCGTCTGTGCCGTGGTCTCGGGCGCCATCGCGGCGATGGCGCTGTACGAACCGGGGTCACGTCCCTACGGACCGCTCACCGCGCTCGGAGCGGTCCTGGTGCTGGGCTGCACGATGGCGTCCCTGCTGACCTCGGCGATCGAGGCACGGCAGGACAGGGCGCGGACCGCGCGGACCCTGCACCGGATGGGCGCCCATTCGTCCGTGCTGCGGTCCGCGACCGCGCTGCGAGCGGCGACGCTGCTGCTGGTGTTCGCCCCGCTGACTTGGGTGCTCGCCCAGCTGGCGGCCCTGCCCCTGTCGGGCTGAGACGGCCGAGTGGGCTGAGAGCGCCGGGGTCCCGCTGCCCGCCGGGCCCCGGCGCTCTCGTGCGGGACCCCTCAGGGGTGCGTGGCGAGGCGGCCGGCGAGGGCGTCGAAGAATGCCTCCCAGCCGTCCTCGGCGGCGGCGTACTGCTCGGCAGTGAGATGGCCTCCGCGCTGCTGGAAGACCAGTTCGGTGGTGCCGCCCGGGCGCTCGTGGAAGGTGGCGGTCACCGTCTCGCCGGCGCTCTCGGGCGCCGTCGCGTCCTGGAGCGTGAAGACGATCCGCTCCGGGTCCGCCACTTCGAGGTACGTCCCGTGGAACGGCATCTCGATGCCGGGCACGACCAGGACCAGGCTCCAGTTGCCTCCGGGGCGTACGTCCATGAACATCCGGTCGAGCGGCACCTCCGCGTCGCCGCCGTACCAGGCCGCGAAGTCCTCCGGATCGGTCCACGCCCGGAAGACGCGCTGCCTGGGGGCGTCGAGTACGCGGGTGATGTCGATGCCCTCGCGCGCTGACTGGCTCATGATCCGCGTCACTGTCCTTCCCGGTCGGGGCCGCCTCCGGTGCCGGCGGGACCCGTCTCCAGCTTGCGCCGACCGCCCGGGGCTGTCGCGGCGGCGGTCAGGACCCGGGGCGTCCAGGGCCCCCGGTGGGTACCCGGAGTGCGCCCGGCGAGGTGCCGCAGGAAGAAGGGGGCGGCGTCCGCCCCGGTCCGCGTCCGGGCCTCCCCGTCGCCCGGCAGGTGCTCGAAGAAGTCCTCGTGCCGGACGTCGGGTCCCACGCAGTGCCCGGTGATCCCGGGGATGTTCTCCAGGTACGGCGCGGTGTCCTCTGCGTACGGGGTGATGGTGTCGGCCCCGCCCCAGCGGAGCTCCACCGGAATCCGGATCGCGGCCAGGCTGCCGGGCGTCAGCAGCGACCCCAGGCCGGGCGCCACCTGGAAGACGGCCCGCACCCGCGGGTCGGACACGTCCGCCCCGGAGTCCTGGACGGCCGCCGCCAGTTCCTCGGGCGTCCGCTTCTCCCGTACCGCCGCGATCAGGCCCGGGAACTCCGGAACCACCGGCTCCGGCAGCTCTCCGCCGAGCAGGGCCGCCACCACGTCCCGGTCGACGCGCGCCCCGGCGAGCGCCGCGGCGGTGTACCCACCGAACGAGAACCCGGCGACACCGACCGGTCCCAGGGGTTCCCGGGCCGCCAGCGCGTCGAGCGCGACGGTGACGTCCCGGGGGCGCTCCCAGCCGAGGACAAAGCCCTCGGGTTCGTATCCGTCGACGAAGTTGTTGCCGTGATGGTCGAGCGCGACCACGCGCAAGCCCGCCTCCACCAGCGGACGCACCAGCCAGTTCATCGCACTGCCGGAGCCGCCCGTTCCGTGCGACACCACGACCAGCGGACCGGCGTCGGTGACCCGGCGGACCGGCTCCCACACGTAGAGCCGTACCGGACGGGGCGCGGAGGGGTCACGCAGGTCACGGCGGGTGTCGTCGTACAGGACGGATATGTGCGGCTCGGCCGGCTCCTGGAGCGTCATGGACGACAGCGTAGGACCCGGCCCTGCCGGACGGTCGTCTGTCCGGGAGGCGCCGCCGGGCCCCGGCCCGGCGCCGTGCGTCAGGCCTCCGGCACCGCCGCCAGGACCACCGTCCCCGCCACGTCGAAGGTGACCCCGACGACCGCGCCCTCGGCCGGGGTGTCGGCGAGCGCGCACTCCGCCTCGACGACCGGGCCGTGCTCGGGGGCCAGCCGTACGGCGACCCTGTCGCCCCGGAACGTGCGCGCTCCGGCCGTGCAGCGCAGGCCGTCGTCCGGGGCGCCGATCCGTACGCCCGCGGGCCGTACCAGCAGGTCGCAGCGGCCCTGCGGTGATCCCTCCGGTACGGGCACCTCACCCCACGGGGTCCGGGCGGACGTGCCCGTGACCGTTGCCGCGACCACGTTGTCGAAGCCGAGGAAGCGGGCGACGAAAGCGGAGGCGGGGCGCTGCCAGACTTCCAGCGGGGTGCCTGCCTGGGCGATCCGGCCGTCCCGCATCACCACGACCCGGTCGGCGAGCGCGAAGGCCTCGCCCTGGTCGTGGGTGACGGCGAGCACGGTCGTGCCCAGGTCCGTGAAGAGCGAGCGGAGTTCGACGACGAGGCGTTCGCGCAGTCCCCGGTCGAGCTGGCCGAGGGGTTCGTCCAGCATCAGCAGTCTCGGGCTGGGCGCGAGGGCACGGGCGAGCGCCACCCGCTGCTGCTCGCCGCCGGACAGCCCCGCGACGGCCCGGGGCCCCGCGCCGGAGAGGCCCACCAGGTCGAGGAGTTCAGCGACACGCTCGCGCCGGGCGCTCCGGTCCACCCCGCGCATCCGCAGCCCGAAGGCGACGTTGGCGGCCACGTCCCGATGCGGGAAGAGCTGGTGGTCCTGGAACATCAGCCCGAGGCCGCGCCGGTGCACCGGGACGCCCGCCTGGTCGGCGCCGTCGAGGAACACCCGGCCGTCGTCGAGCGGCTGGAGTCCGGCGACGACGCGCAGCAGGGTGGACTTCCCGCTGCCGCTCGGGCCGAGCACGCAGACGATCTCGTGGTCGGCGACCGAGAGGTCCACCGCGTCCAGCACCGCTCGTCCACCGAAACGGACCGTGGCCGCGTCCAGCTCCAGCATGGTCAGAACTCCCCGGATCGGTCGGTACGGATGCGTTCGAGGAGCAGCAGGGAGACGGCGCACACCAGCATCAGGATCGTGCTGAGGGCCATCGCCTGGCCGTAGTTGAGCTCCCCCGAACGGCCCAGCAGGCGCGCGACGGCGACCGGCAGGGTCGGGCGGTCGGGACGGGCGATGAAGACGGTGGCGCCGAACTCGCCGAGCGAGACGGCGAAGGCGAAGCCGGCCGCGACGAGCAGCGCCCGGCGCACCAGCGGCAGGTCCACCTCGCGCCAGGCCCGCAGCGGCGAGGCGCCGAGGACGGCCGCCGCCTCCCGCAGCCGGGCGTCCACGGCGCGCAGGACCGGCAGCATGGTCCGTACGACGAAGGGGACGCCCACCAGCGCCTGGGCGAGCGGCACCAGGATCCAGGAGGTGCGCAGGTCGAGCGGCGGTTCGTCCAGGGTGATCAGGAAGCCGAAGCCCACGGTGACCGCGGAGACGCCGAGCGGCAGCATGAGCAGCGCGTCGAAGCCCCGGACCAGCCGCCCCGCCCGGCGGGTGAGCGCGGCGGCGGAGAGCCCTCCGACGACGAGGGAGATACCGGTCGCGGCGAGGGCGTACTGGAGGGAGTTCCAGATCGCCTCCAGCGGGGCGACCAGGAAGGTGGAACCGCTGGCCTCGGCCGATCCCAGGGCCCGGTAGTAGGCGAATCCGTGCCCACCGGGCTGGTCGAAGGACCGCTCCACCAGTACCCCGAGGGGCAGCAGGATGAGCACCAGCACGGTCAGCAGGAGTCCGCCGAGGAGCGCCCACTGGCCGGCGCCGCGCGGGCGGCGGGCGGTCTGTGCCGGGTCGACGAGGCGCAGGGCCCTCTCCCGGCGGCGTACCGTACGCGCGTGCACGGCCAGGATGGCGCCGACGGCGACGAACTGGACGAGGGTCAGCACCGCGGCGGTGGGCAGGTCGAGCAGCTGCGCGGTCTGCCGGTAGATCTCCACTTCGAGCGTGGAGTAGGCGGGGCCGCCGAGGATCTGTACGACACCGAACGAGGTGAACGTGAACAGGAAGACCATCAGGGCGGCGGCGCCCACGGCGGGGGCGAGGGCGGGCAGCGTCACGCGGCGCCAGGCGGCGAACCGTCCCGCGCCCAGCACCCGGGCGGCCTCCTCCTGGCGCGGGTCGAGCTGCGACCAGAGCCCGCCGACGGTCCTTACGACCACGGCGTAGTTGAAGAAGACGTGGGCCAGCAGGATGGCCCAGACGGTGGTGTCGAGGCGTACGCCCCAGAGCTCGTCGAGCAGCCCGCCGCGTCCGAGCAGGGCGAGGAAGGCCGTGCCGACGACCACGGTCGGCAGCACGAACGGCACGGTGACGATCGCGCGCAGCAGTTGTTTGCCGGGGAATTCGAGGCGGGCGAAGACGTAGGCGCCGGGGAGGGCGATCAGCAGGGTCAGCGCGGTGGAGGCGAACGCCTGCCAGGTGGTGAACCAGAGGACGCCCCCGAGGTCCGCCCGGCCGAGGACCTCGCCGAAGCGCGCGAACTGCCAGCCGTCCTCGGTCTTCAGGCCCCGGGCGACGATCGCGGCGACCGGGTACGCGAAGAACAGCGCGAAGAACGCGACGGGCACGGCCATCAGGCCGAGCCGCGTCGCGAGGGAGCGCGCGCCGCCGGTGGTGCGGCGGCGCGCTGCGGATCCGGCGGTCTTCGACACCAGGCGCCTTTCGTTCGGGTCAGGCCGGGTCAGGGAGCGGGGTCGGGTGGCGTGCGTCGCAAGGCGGAGGAGGGAGTCGACGCGGAGCGTCGGCGACCGACGACGACGCCGCCGCGAGGTGCGGCGCCCGGGCACGCGAGCCCGGCCTGACCCGGACGACAGGCCCTATGCCTTCGTCACTTCACGACGAGCGAGGTCCAGGTCTGGACCCAACTCTCACGGTTGGCGGCGATCTTCGCCGGGTCCACGGTGAACGGCTTGTCCACGGTGGCACCGAACTTGGTGTAGACCTCCGGCAGCTTCGCGTCCTTGACGACCGGGTCGACGAACATCTGGAGCGGCATGTCCTCCTGGAACTTCTTGCTGATCAGGAAGTCCAGCAGCGCCTTGCCGCCCGCCTCGTTCTTCGCCCCGTCCAGCAGACCGGCGAACTCGATCTGGCGGAAGCAGGTCGCGGTGGCGACGCCGGTGGGGGCCTCGGTCGGCTGCGGGTCGGCGTAGTACACCTCGGCCGGCGGGCTGGAGGCGTAGGAGACGACGAGGGGGCGGTCGGCGTTCGCCTTCTTGCCGCCGGCGGAGCCCGAGAACTCCTCGTTGTACGCCTGCTCCCAGCCGTCGACGACCTTGACGCCGTTGGCCTTCAGCTTCTTCCAGTAGTCCTGGTAGCCCTTCTCGCCTGAGTCGGCGATGGTGCCGAGCAGGAAGCCGAGGCCGGGCGAGGAGGTGGCGGCGTTCTCGGTGACCAGGAGGTTCTTGTACGCGGGCTTCAGCAGGTCCGCGAAGGACTGCGGCGGGTCCAGCTTCTTGTCGGCGAAGTACTTCTTGTCGTAGTTGACGCAGATGTCGCCGGTGTCGATCGGGGTGACCCGGTGCTTGGCGTCGAGCTGGGTGTCGGCCGAGACGGCGTCCAGTCCCTTCGCCTTGTACGGGGCGAAGAGGCCCTGGTCGAGGGCGCGGGAGAGCAGCGTGTTGTCGACGCCGAAGAAGACGTCGCCGCGGGGGGATCCCTTCGTGAGGATCTCCTGGTTGAGGGCCGCTCCGGCGTCGCCGCTCTTGAGGACCTTGACCGTGTAGCCGGTCTCCTCGGTGAACGCCTTGAGCACGTCGTCCGAGGCGGTGAAGGAGTCGTGGCTGACCAGGGTGACGGTCTTGGAGCCCTTGGAGGCGCCCGAGCCGGTCGTGTCGTCGTCGGAGCTTCCGCAGCCGGCGAGCGCGGTGACGCCGAGTGCGGCGGCGAGTGCCGTCGCCGCGTACTTCGTCGTGGTGTGCATGTGATTCCTCCTGGAGGTGACCAGGAAGAGACGCGGCCCCGCGCGCTCCGGCGGGTGCCGGAAGCGGGCAGGGCGCAACAGCTTGAGTAATGACCGAACTTCCTACCCGGAATGACCCGGGCGAGGTTCAGAGGGTCTGCGGCCATCCGTTCACCGGTGCCGCACTCTCAGCGCTGTGGCGCTCCCCTGTCGGAATATGAAGTTGAATGCGGGGGCCAGGCTACACGGACCCCGTGTGGGGGTTTTGCCCAGGTCAGGCCGACAGCGGCGGCCTGACCTGGGGCTCCCGGCTCAGCGCTCGGCGGCGGCCAGCTGCCCGCAGGCGCCATCGATCTCCTGACCACGGGTGTCACGCACCGTGACGGGTACCCCGTGGGCGGCGATGGCCTCCACGAACGCCTTCTCGTCCTCGGGGCGGGAGGCGGTCCACTTCGAGCCGGGCGTCGGGTTGAGCGGGATCAGGTTGACGTGTACCCGCTTGCCCTTGAGCAGCCGGCCGAGCCGGTCGCCCCGCCACGCCTGGTCGTTGATGTCGCGGATCAGGGCGTACTCGATGGAGATCCGGCGGCCGGACTTCTCCGCGTACTCCCACGCGGCGTCGAGCACCTCGCGGACCTTCCAGCGGGTGTTCACGGGCACGAGGGTGTCGCGGAGCTCGTCGTCCGGGGCGTGCAGCGACACGGCGAGACGGCACTTGAAGCCCTCGTCGGCGAAGCGCAGCATGGCGGGGACCAGGCCCACGGTGGAGACGGTGATGCCGCGCTGGGAGAGGCCCAGGCCGTCCGGCTCCGGGTCGGTCAGCCGGCGGATGGCGCCGACGACGCGGTTGTAGTTGGCCAGCGGCTCCCCCATCCCCATGAAGACGATGTTGGAGAGGCGCGCGGGCCCGCCCGGCACCTCGCCGTCGCGCAGCGCCCGCATACCGTCCACGATCTGGTGCACGATCTCGGCGGTGGAGAGGTTCCGGTCGAGGCCGGCCTGTCCGGTGGCGCAGAACGGGCAGTTCATCCCGCAGCCGGCCTGTGACGAGATGCACATCGTCACGCGCTCGGGGTAGCGCATGAGGACGGACTCGACGAGCGTCCCGTCGTGCAGCTTCCAGAGCGTCTTGCGAGTGGTGTCGTCGTCGCAGCTGATGTGGCGGACCACGGACATGAGGTCCGGGAACAGCGCTTCTGCGAGCTTGTCCCGCGATCCGGCGGGGATGTTCGTCCACTCCGACGGATCGTGCGCGTACCGCGCGAAGTAGTGCTGCGAGAGCTGCTGCGCGCGGAACGGCTTCTCGCCGGTCGCGGCGACTGCTTCCTTGCGCTCGGCGGGCGTGAGGTCGGCGAGGTGGCGCGGGGGCTTCTTGGCTCCGCGGGGCGCGACGAAAGTGAGTTCTCCGGGCTTAGGCATGGTTCTTCCAGTGTCGCAGACGCGACGCGAAGGGCCCGCCGTCCTGTGGACAACGGGCCCTTCGCGCGTGAAGACGCAGGTGGAACGGGGTGTGCCGAAGCGTTCCGGCCGACTGGGCACGGTGCGCGCACCGCAGCCGGAACGTATCGCCTGAAGCGTCAGCCGCTGCCGACGAACAGCACCAGCAGCAGCCAGGCCACCGGGGCGGTCGGCAGCAGCGAGTCGAGGCGGTCCATGATCCCGCCGTGACCGGGCAGCAGCGTGCCCATGTCCTTGATGCCGAGATCGCGCTTGATCATGGACTCGCCGAGGTCGCCGAGGGTGGCGCTGGCGGCGACCGCGAGTCCGAGCAGCAGACCCTGCCACCAGGAGCCGTCGTCGATCAGGAACTGCATGCACAGCGCGCCGCCCACCATCGCGAAGGCGATGGCCCCGAACAGACCCTCGCGGGTCTTGCCGGGGCTGATGCGCGGGGCGAGCTTGTGCTTGCCGAACCGCCAGCCGACCGCGTACGCGCCGGTGTCGCTGACCACGGTCAGTATCAGGAAGGTCAGCACCCGCCACGGTCCGTCGTCCGCGGCCAGCATCAGCGCGACGAACGTCGCCAGGAACGGTACGTAGAACGCGGCGAAGACACCCGCGGTGACGTCCCGCAGGTACCCCTCCGGCTTCTCGGTCATCCGCCAGACGAGTACGGCGAGCGAGGTGAGCGCCATCGCGATCCAGGCGCCGTCCGCCCCCCACTCGTAGCCGGCCACGACCATGGCGGCACCGCCCACCGCGAGCGGGACGAGCGGGGCCTTGATCGACTTCCGCTCGGCCAGCCGGGAGGTGAGTTCCCAGAGACCGACGACGACGGCGACGGCGATGACACCGACGAAGACGGCCTTCACGACGAACAGCGAGGCGATGACGACGGCGCCGAGACCCACGCCGACCCCTATGGCGGCCCGCAGGTCACGCCCCGCCCGCTTCTTCTGCGGTGCGGGGGGCGTAGCGGGCGCGGGGGCCTGCGGGGCGGGCGCGGGCACCTGCGGCACCTCGTCGCGGAACAGGGGGCCACTGATGTGCGTGGCGTCCCCGTCCCGGCCGTCGTGGTCGTCTGCGTCGTCTCTACCTGCGTCGGGAGTGTCCGGCACGATGGGCATGGGCCGAGTCTGCTGGGCGCCGTGCGCATCGTGGGCAGGACCCGCCGGAGCGGCCCCGATCTCGGACGTGCCCCAGTAGCCGGCTCCCTGCGGGGCGCCCCAGGAGGAGTCGTTCATCAGACTTCGAGCAGCTCGGCTTCCTTGTGCTTCAGCAGCTCGTCCACCTGCGTGACGTACTTCGCGGTGGTGTCGTCGAGCTCCTTCTCCGCACGGCGCACCTCGTCCTCGCCGGACTCCTTGTCCTTGACGAGCTTGTCGAGCGCCTCCTTCGCCTTGCGGCGGATGGAGCGGATCGAGATCTTGGAGTCCTCGGCCTTGGTCTTGGCGACCTTGATGTACTCCTTGCGGCGGTCCTGGGTGAGCTCGGGGAAGACCACCCGGATGATATTGCCGTCGTTGCTGGGGTTGACGCCCAGGTCGGAGTCGCGGATCGCCTGCTCGATGTTGCGCAGCGCGGTCTTGTCGAACGGCGTCACCACGGCCATCCGCGGCTCGGGAACCGAGAAGGAGGCCAGCTGGTTGATCGGGGTCAGCGCACCGTAGTAGTCGGCGACGATCTTGTTGAACATCGCCGGGTGCGCGCGGCCGGTCCGGATCGCGGCGAAGTCCTCTTTCGCCACGACAACGGCCTTCTCCATCTTCTCCTCGGCTTCGAGGAGGATTTCTTCGATCACCACGTGCTCCTGCGTGTCTTGAGTGGGCCCGGCATCGTCATCGCCGGGCCCTGCGGGTCCTGCGTCGCGTCCTCACCTGCACGGTGTCCGACCGGCAGGCCGTTGTCCATCCGTGGGCCGTCAGGCCCGGGTGCTCTCGTCACTCACGAGCGTGCCGATCTTCTCACCGTTGACGGCGCGGGCGATATTGCCCGCGGCGGTCAGCTCGAAGACCAGGATCGGGAGCCGGTTGTCGCGGCAGAGCGTGATCGCGGTGGCGTCGGCGATCTTCAGATCGCGGGCGAGCACCTCGCTGTACTCCAGCGCGTCGAACTTCACCGCGCCGGGGTTGGTCTTCGGGTCGGAGTCGTAGACCCCGTCGACGCCGTTCTTGCCCATCAGGAGCGCCTCGGCGTCGATCTCCAGGGCCCGCTGGGCAGCGGTGGTGTCGGTGGAGAAGTACGGCATGCCCATGCCGGCGCCGAAGATCACGACGCGCCCCTTCTCCAGGTGCCGCACGGCACGGAGGGGAATGTACGGCTCGGCGACCTGGCCCATGGTGATGGCGGTCTGTACGCGCGAGTCGATGCCCTCCTTCTCCAGGAAGTCCTGGAGTGCCAGGCAGTTCATCACGGTGCCGAGCATGCCCATGTAATCGGACCGGGCCCGGTCCATGCCGCGCTGCTGGAGCTCGGCGCCGCGGAAGAAGTTGCCGCCGCCGATGACGACGGCGATCTCCGCACCGTCGCGCACCACTGCGGCGATCTCGCGGGCGATGGCGTGCACGACGTCGGGATCGACTCCGAGTCCGCCGCCACCGGCGAAGGCTTCACCGGACAGCTTCAGCATGAAGCGTCCCGACACCTTCTCGTCGCGCTTGTGGTCAACCTGTTTGGCGTCCGCGCCCTTGTCCATGGAAATTCTCCTCGTGCACATACGAAGAAGGCCATTGCCGGTGGGTCTGGTGTCCCTCTGCGGCAATGGCCTCCTCGTCAGATCTGCGGTCGCTCGGCAGGTGTGCGGCCGACGACTGCATCAGACCCTATCCGGGTCCACCGTCATTCGCGGACGGGACTCAGATGCCGACCTTGATGCGCGTGAAGCGCTTCAGGGAGACACCGGCCTCGTCGAGAACCTTCTGAACCGTCTTCTTGGAGTCCTTGGCGAAGGACTGCTCCACGACGACGACGTCCTTGAAGAAGCCGTTGACGCGACCCTCGACGATCTTCGGGAGGGCGGCCTCGGGCTTGCCCTCCTCGCGCGAGGTGGCCTCGGCGACACGACGCTCGTTCTCGACCGTCTCGGCCGGGACCTCGTCGCGGCTGAGGTACTTCGGGGCGAAGGCGGCGATGTGCTGCGCGACGTCCTTGGCGACCTCGGCGTTCGGCTTGTCCAGCTCGACGAGCACGCCGACCTGCGGCGGGAGGTCGGGCATGGTGCGGTGCATGTACGCGGCCACGTAACCGCCGGTGAACTGCGCGAAGCGGTCCAGGACGATCTTCTCGCCGAGGTTGGCGTTGGCCTCGTCCACGTACGCCTGGACGGTCTTGCCGGCCTCGATCTCGGAGGCGAGCAGCGCGGCCAGGTCGGCCGGGGAGGTCGCGGCGACGTGCGCGGCGAGCGTGTTGGCGACGGCCTGGAACTTCTCGCCCTTGGCGACGAAGTCGGTCTCGCACTTCAGCTCGAGCAGAACGCCGGAGGTCTTGTCGTCGGAGATGAGCGAGACGACCGCGCCGTTCTCGGCAGAGCGGCCCTCGCGCTTGGCGACGCCCTTCTGGCCCTTGATACGGAGCGCCTCGACGGCCTTGTCGACACTGCCGTCGGCCTCGTCGAGCGCCTTCTTGCAGTCCATCATGCCGGCGCCGGTGAGCTCGCGGAGCTTCTTGACGTCAGCGGCGGTGTAGTTCGCCATGAGTCTGTGTTTCTCTCTCGAAGTCTGAAAGATCTACGGGTGAACGGCGGGGGCGGTGCGCATGGCACCGGCCCCCGCCGTCAGTCAGCCGTGACGGAGGTGTCAGGCCTGCTCGGTCTCGGCGGCAGCCTCGACCTCGGCGGTCTCGGCGGCGACCTCGGCGGTCTCCGCGGCGGCCTCGGCCGGCTCGGCGTCGGCGGCCTTCTCGGTCTCGGCGGAGGCCTGGACCTCGGCGTCGTCCTTCTTGTCGCCCTCGAGCAGGTCGCGCTCCCACTCGGCGAGGGGCTCGCCGGCGGCCTTCTCGCCCGGCTTCGAGTCACCGGTGGCGGCACCGGAACGGGCGATGAGGCCCTCGGCGACGGCGTCGGCGATCACGCGGGTGAGCAGGGTGACGGAGCGGATCGCGTCGTCGTTGCCCGGGATCTTGTAGTCGACCTCGTCGGGGTCGCAGTTGGTGTCGAGGATCGCGACGACCGGGATGTGGAGCTTGCGCGCCTCACCGACGGCGATGTGCTCCTTCTTGGTGTCGACGATCCAGACGGCGCTGGGCACCTTCTGCATCTCGCGGATACCACCGAGGGTCTTCTCCAGCTTGGCCTTCTCGCGCGAGAGGACCAGGAGCTCCTTCTTGGTGAGGCCGGAGGCGGCCACGTCCTCGAAGTCGATGAGCTCGAGCTCCTTCAGACGCTGAAGGCGCTTGTAGACGGTGGAGAAGTTGGTGAGCATGCCACCGAGCCAACGCTGGTTGACGTACGGCATGCCGACGCGCGTCGCCTGCTCGGCGATGGCCTCCTGGGCCTGCTTCTTGGTACCCACGAACATGATGGAGCCGCCGTGCGCGACGGTCTCCTTGACGAACTCGTAGGCGCGGTCGATGTACGACAGCGACTGGAGCAGGTCGATGATGTAGATGCCGTTGCGCTCGGTGAAGATGAAGCGCTTCATCTTCGGGTTCCAGCGACGGGTCTGGTGACCGAAGTGGACGCCGCTTTCCAGCAGCTCCCGCATCGTGACGACGGCCATGGCCGTTCTCCTTGAGGTACTCGGTTCCGCGACCGCAGGATTGCTGTCGCGCCTGACGCCCCACGCGCCGTGCCACGAAGGACCGAGAGGCGCGGCCACCGTCCGCTGAGAGGGAGGTGGCGGGGCGTGCGAAGTCGACCCGGTCACCCGGGTCGCCACAAGAAGTGTACGGGACCCTTCGCGTGCCGGGTGACGGCGTTGTCCACAACCGGCGAGTACTCCACAGCCACGGTCCAAGATCCCCTGGCCGGGGGCCTCCGGGGGGAGGGTTCGGGCATGCAGCGGACACACACGACCACGGTCTCCCCAGGGACACGGAAGCCTGCACGGGCACGGGTGCGGACAGGGGCACGGGCACGGGTGCCGGAGCCGGTACGAGCTCCGGCACGGGATCGGGTACGGGCACGGGTGCCAGGGGCGGGCCGCCTCGTTCCCTCATTCCTGGTGCTCGGCCTCCTGGTGCTCGGCCTTCTGGTGCCCGGCCTTCTGATGCTCGGCGCCCAGGCTCCGGCCGGGGCGTCGGCGCGCACCCCGGGCGGTCCGCCGGCCGGGGCGCCCGCCCCGACCGGCACCGACACCGACTCCAGGACCGGCTCCGGCTCCAGGACCTGGCCCCTGGCGGGCCGGCCGGTGGTCGTACGGGGCTGGGAGCCGCCCGCCGGTCCGTACGCGCCCGGTCACCGGGGTGTCGACCTCGCCGCACCGCCCGGCACCCGGGTCCTGGCGGTCGCTGCCGGACGCGTCGCGTTCGCGGGCCGGGTGGCGGGGCGTGGGGTCCTCACCGTGGAGCTGGCGGAGAGCGGCGAACCGCCGCTGCGCACCACGTACGAATCCGTGCGCTCCCTGGTACACGTCGGTGACGAGGTCCGGGCGGGCGGGCAGGTCGCGGTGACGGAGCCGGGCCCTTCGCACTGCGCGCGGGGGTGCCTCCACTGGGGTGTGCGGCGCGGGGACGCCTACGTCGACCCGCTCTCGCTGCTGCCGGCCGCCCTGCTGAGGCGGGGCCCGTCGCGGCTGCTGCCGGTGTCGGGCGTCCCCCTGCCCGAAGACCGGCCGGCGGGCTCAGCCGCGTACGCCGCGCAGGATCATGGCGACCGCGGTCTCGGCGATCACGCCCGGCTCCTCGGCCACGACCAGCTCGATCCGGCGTACCGCCGCGTCGACGGAGCCCTGGAGCAGCATCGCCGCGAGCCTGGGCTGGGTGTGCCCGAGGTCGCCCAGGGCCTCGACGATCATGGTGATCAGCCCGCCGTGCGCCGCCCTGATCTTCTCGCGGGCCCCCGCGTCGAGCTCGCTGGCGGAGATGGCGACCACGGCGCGGTGGCGCCGGTCCCCGACCAGTTCGAGCTGCTTGCGGACGTACGCCTCGATCTTCTCCTCGGGCGTGGTGGCCCGGGCCATGGCGTTCTCGACCTCGGCCGCCCACACGGGGAAGTCGACGGCGCAGAGTTCCTCGACGACGGCGGCGCGGGAACGGAAGTACTCGTACACCGAAGACCTGGCGAGACCCGTGCGTTCGGCGAGCGCGGGGAAGGTCAACGCCTCCGTCCCGCCCTCGGAAAGCAGGGAGCGCGCGGCGTCCAGGAGGGCGCCGCGCTGCATGGTCCGGTGCTCGGCCACGGAGGCCGCTCGAATCCTGGGCACGGCTCCACTGTACGGCGGGGGGTGTGCACGTGAAATGCCCGACCTCGGCGTCCGGCGGGAGGAGAGGCGAGCGGAGAGGCTGCCGGGGAGTGGGTCAGCGGCCGGCGTCGGCCAGTTTCGCGCGCAGCTGGAGGACCGACTTGGTGTGGATCTGGCTGACCCGGCTCTCGGTGACTCCGAGGACGTTGCCGATCTCGGCGAGGGTGAGGCCCTCGTAGTAGTAGAGCGTGACCACGGTCTTCTCCCGGTCCGGGAGCGTGTTGATGGCGCGGGCGAGCAGGCGTCTGAGCTCGCGGCCCTCGGCGACCTCCACCGGGTCGTCGGCGGCCGTGTCCTCCAGCGTGTCCATCAGACTGAGCCGGTTGCCGCCTTCTCCGCCGACGTGCAGCAACTCCTCCAGGGCCACCACGTTCGCCAGCGACAACTGGCTGAAAACAGCGTGCAGTTCTTCCAGCGCGATCCCCATCTCGGCGGCGACCTCGGACTCCGACGGGGTACGCCGCAGCTGGGCTTCGAGCGTGGCGTACGCGCGCTCGACGTTCCGCGCCTTCTGGCGCACGGATCGCGGAATCCAGTCCAGCGCCCTGAGTTCGTCGATCATCGCGCCCCGGATGCGTGTGATCGCGTACGTCTCGAACTTGATGGCCCGCTCGATGTCGAACTTCTCGATGGCGTCGATCAGCCCGAAGACGCCCGAGGACACGAAGTCCGCCTGCTCGACGTTGGACGGGAGCCCCACGCTGACCCGGCCCGCGACGTACTTGACGAGCGGTGAGTAGTGCAGGATCAGTTGTTCCCGCAGCCGTTCGTCTCCCGTGGACTTGTAGGTACGCCACAACTCTTCGAGGGAGGAGGGGGCGGAGGGCCGCACAGTGCCACGCGCAGCGGGTGGTACTGCCGCGCGGTCAGACCCGGAGGTGTGCTGGGGCATGTGGTGCCTTGAGCCGTTCTGCCGTGAAGTACTGGGGACTTGTGGGGAGTGAAGACCTGTGAGCGTAGCGTGACTGCGGCGTCACGGCGCGCGTCGTACAGGGGCGGGTGGAGCGCGCGGGTGGAGCGCGCGCTCCCGTGGCCGGGCGTACCGGATGACCGGAGCCGACACCGTACGCATCGGCCCCGGGAGTGGCGCCGCACGTACTCCGTAGGTCACCCCGCTTACCTTTTCACCCGAATGCTCCAGGTCAAGTACCGCCTCGCCGGGCGTCGTCGTTGGGTCTCGGACCGGACGCCGGACGCCAGGTGTCGCCTTCCCGTTCGACGAACCCCAGTGAGTGCAGTTCGTACAGTCGCGCGAGCGTCTCGTCGGCCGAAGTCCCGGCGGACCGGGCGACGTCGCGCACCCGCGCGGTCCCTTCACGGGGCAGCGCTTCCAGGACCGCGGCGGCGACCGGGCAGAGCAGGTCCCGCGGGAGCACGGGCCCGCGCCGGAGCGGGGCGAGGTCGCCGATGTCACCGACCAGTTCGGCCACTTCGGCCGCGTCGGTGACCAGCACCCCCTCGCCGCGCAGCAGTTCGTGGACACCGGCCGACAGCCCGCTGGTCGCCGGCCCCGGTACGCCCATGGTGAAGCGGCCGAGCCGCTGGGCGCCCCGGGCGGTCACCAGGGAGCCGCTGCGGTATTCGGCCTCGACCACGACCGTGCCCCTGGTCAGCGCGGCGATCACCCTGTTGCGGAGGACGAACCTGCTGCGGGTGGGGTGGGTGCCCGGTGGCAGCTCCCCCACCAGCAGGCCCTCCCGCGCGATCCGGCCGATCAGCTCCGCGTGGCCGCGCGGGTAGGGGACGTCCACCCCGCACGCCAGGACCGCGACCGTCGCGCCTTGGGCGGCAAGCGCTCCCCGGTGCGCCGCGCCGTCCACGCCGAAGGCGGCTCCCGAGACCACCACCCAGCCCCGCTCCGCGAGCCCCGCGCCGAGCGTCGCCGCCATGTGGGCGCCGTACGGGGTACAGGCCCGCGCGCCGACCACCGCGACCGAACGCAGCGCCCAGAGCCGCAGGTCCGGGCCACCCCGGATCCAGAGTCCCACCGGGCGGGCGTCGCCGAGGTCGTCCAGTTGCCCGGGCCATTCCGGGTCGCCCGGGACGACGAACCGCCCTCCCGCCCGGGCCATGGCCTCCAAGTCCCGCTCCGGCTCCGCCGCGGCGGCCCGCATGCGGTAACCGGCGAGCCGGGCCGCCGTCATCCCGGGCAGCGTCTGGGGCGACCCGTCGTACGCGGTCAGGCGTCGCAGTACCTCGACGGGCCCGTGCGCGCGCAGCCACCGGCCCGCCCGCTCGTCCCCGGGTTCGACGATCCTGGTGAGCGCGACCCGTGCCAGCCGTTCGGTCTCCGGCCCGAAGTCCCCCGGGGGTTTCGGGTGTTCCGGGGGCCCGGGGGTCCGTGCGGTGGCGCCGCCTTTCCCCTCCTCCCCCTGGTCCTCCGTCTCCCCCGCCTTCCCCGTCTCCTCCGCGTCCTCCGCGTCCTGCGGGTCCTCCGGGTCCTGCGGGTCCTGCGGGTCCTGCGGCCGGGTCTCCCACCGCGCCCCGGTCACGACGCCCTCGTCTTCATCGGCACGCCGCGCTGGACGCCGGTGCGCAACTCCAGGGCGACGGCCACGTCCGAGGCGTCCGGGCGGTCCACGCCCCGCAGGTCCGCGACGGTCCAGGCCACCCGCAGCACCCGGTCCAGCCCGCGTGCCGTCAGAGCGCCCCGCTCCATGTCCCGTTCGGCGGCCGTCAGCGCCCCGGGGGCGGCGAGCAACCGGGTCCGCAGCTCGTGGCCCGGCACCTCGCTGTTGGTGGTCCACGGGGTGCCGGCCAGCCGCGCGACGGCGCGCGCACGAGCCTGGCGCACACGGGCGGCCACGACCTCGGTCGACTCGCCCCGGCCGCCGCCTTCCACCAGGTCCGCGCGGGTGACCGGCTCCACCTCGACGCGCAGGTCCACCCGGTCCAGCAGCGGACCGGACAACCGGGCCTGGTAGCGGCGGACCACCGCGGGCGGGCACTCGCATCCGGCCCCGCCCAGGCTGTGCCGGCCGCAGGGGCACGGGTTGGCCGCCAGCGCCATCAGGAAGCGCGCCGGAAGTCTGACCACGCCCGCCGCCCGGGCCACGACGACGTGTCCGGACTCCAGCGGCTGGCGCAGGGCGTCCAGGGCCTTGGCCGAGAACTCGGGGGCCTCGTCCATGAACAGGACCCCGCGATGTGCCAGGGAGACGGCGCCGGGTCTCGGCAGTCCGTTGCCGCCGCCGATGAGCGACTGCATGGTGGCCGAATGGTGCGGGGCGCAGTACGGCGCGGCACTCACCAGCGGCTCGCCGGGCGGGAGGATACCGGCGACCGAGTGCACCGCCGTCACCTCCAGGGCCTCCCGCCGGGTCAGTGGTGGCAGGATGCCCGGCAGCCGCTCGGCCAGCATCGTCTTGCCCGCGCCCGGCGGGCCGGAGAGCAGCAGATGGTGTCCGCCCGCGGCGGCGATCTCCAGGGCCCTGCGCGCTCTGCTCTGCCCGGCGACGTCGCGCAGGTCCTTGCGGTACGCACCACCCTGGCCTCCGGCCGGGGAGAGCCCCGCGCCGAACCCGGAGCCGGGCACCATCAGCCCGGCGAGCAGGGCGTCGGGGCGGCTCTCCTGGTCCGCCGGTTCGTCGGGGACGGGTTCGTCGCTCAGGATCGCGATCAGCTGGCGCAGGCTCCGTACGCCCAGGACCGAGACGCCCGGGACCAGCGCCGCCTCCCCGGCGGTCTGCTCGGGGACGACGACGTGGTCGTACCCCGCTTCGGCGGCGGCGAGGACGGCGGGCAGCACCCCGCGCACGGGGCGCACCCGTCCGTCCAGGCCCAGCTCGCCGATCATGACGACGTCGGCGATCGCCGACGGATCGATCCGCTCGGCGGCGCCGAGCACGGCGCACGCGACGGCGAGGTCGAACCCCGATCCGGATTTCGGTACGGAGGCCGGGGAGAGGCCGACCGTGAGCTTCTTCTGCGGCCACTCGGCACCGGAGTTGACCATAGCCGCCCTGACCCGGTCCTTGCTCTCGACCAGGCTCTTGTCCGGCAGTCCGACCAAGGTGAAGGCCGCCACTCCCGGTTCCAGGTCCGCCTGGACCTCCACCACCACGCCCTCCACGCCAACCAGGGCGACGGAACAGGCTCGCGCGAAGCCCATCTCAGGCCACCCCCCGGGCGTGCTCGGCGACCGGGCCGCCGCGCCGGGGCACGATGACCCCGACGAGGTCGATGCGGACACCGCCGCTCGGCGGCCCGCCGTGCGCGTCGAGCCACAGCTCGGCGAGCCGCCTCAGCCGGTCCGCCTTGGCCGGGGTGACGGCCGCCATCGGGTGCTGGTACGCCGTCGATCTGCGGGTCTTCACCTCGCAGACGACGAGTGCGTCCCCGTCTCTCGCGACGATGTCGATCTCTCCGGCCCGGCAGCGCCAATTGCGCGCCACCACGGCCATTCCCGCGTCGGTCAGCAGCCGCGCCGCCAACTCCTCGCCGTACCGCCCGAGTGCCCCTCGTGCGTTCTTCATCCGGCACCACCTCCGGCACCGACTCTGCGCGGAGCGGCCGATCCTTGTGGATCTTGGTGGACAACTTCCCGGATGTGGAAAACCCGGCCACCCTTGAGGATGACCGGGTCGCCCGGATTGACGGGCTGGGGAAACGATCCGTCACGCGCCCGAGCCCGGCCTCGCACGCGCCCGCGTCCGGCGTCGCGCACCGCGTGGATCGCTTCGCACACCCCGTGCCGACGCACGCACCCGCGTCCGGCGTTCACACACCTCGTGGATCGCTTCACGCACCCCGCGTCCGGCGTCGCACGCCCCGTGGCCCGCTCCACCCACCCCGCGGAAAGGTTCCCGCCCTCGCGAGGCGGTCCGTCAGCCGCCCGGGAGTTCGAGGTCGCTCTTGTTGAGCTCCTCGATGTTCACGTCCTTGAAGGTCAGCACACGCACCTGCTTGACGAATCTCGCCGGCCGGTACATGTCCCAGACCCAGGCATCCGCCATGGACACCTCGAAGAACACTTCCCCCTGGACCGAGTGCACCTGCATCTCGTAGTCGTTGGTGAGGTAGAAGCGACGTTCGGTCTCGATCACGAATTTGAACAGACCGACGACGTCGCGGTACTCCCGGTAGAGCTTCAGCTCCATCTCGGTCTCGTACTTTTCGAGGTCCTCGGCGCTCATGGCATGCGTCCCCTTCAGCCGTGCGTTCCCCCATTGTGCTGCAGCCGGTGACGCTCCCGGACGTTCAGGCGATTTCGGGGGCGAGAATCAGCGGAACACTCGGAGAACCCTCGTCGAGCAGCCTGCGCAGCAGCTCGGCGAGCTTGGTCGGGTACACCGTCTCACGGGTCGCGCGCAGTTCGGCGGAAGTCCACCACCTGAGACCCGTGATACTGCGACGCTCCAGGTCGGTCAGGCCCCCGAGGTCGGTGGCGGTCCGTTCCGTTCGCGCGAGAAAGTACCACTCGTCCTGTTCCCAGCGGCGCCCGTCGAACGGGAAGGAACATCTCCGCTTCCAGAGCACCGGGCCGAGTTCGACATCCGTGATGCCGGTCTCCTCGACGAGCTCGCGGCGGGCGGCCTCTTCGTGGCTCTCGTCACCCTCCAGCCCGCCGCCGGGCGTGAACCACCAGGTGGTGCCGGGGTCTTCGGGCTCGAAGCCGTGCATCAGCAGAATCCGGTCCTGCGGGTCGAGGAGTACGACCCGCGCGACCGTCCGGATCTCAGCGGGCACCCGCCACCGCCTTCGCGGACTTCCCGCGCCGCGTCCACGCCGCGACCGGCCCGTAGGCGCAGCCGGCCAGGATCAGCACCACACCCACCACCACGGCACCGAGCTGAAGCGGCAACGGCCCCTGGGACGAGATACCGCCGGGAAGTCCGGCGAACCCCTCCGGCCGGTCGAGCATGTGCCCGGACGGCCAGGCCACCGCGTCGACCCGTGCCTCGACCGCGGAGCGCGGCACCGAGCCCTGCCCCTCCTCCGTCAGATGGACGCGGGAGTCCAGGGAGATCGCGCGGTCGTCGCCGAGCAGGAAGAGCTCCCCCTCGGGGACCTTCGCGCTGAACTCCGTCGAGGCGGGGGCCTGTCCGGCGGCACCGGACCCTTCCCCCGCGCCGGAGGAACCGGAGGCGTCGGCCGGTCCGGAACCGCTGGAGTCACCGGAGGCCCCGGGGCCGCCGAGGCTGTCGGAGGCACCCGCCGGTGTCCGCAGATACGGTTCCGCGATCGGCTCGTCGTTGACGGTGAGCCGGCCCTTCGCGTCGCAGCAGACCACGGTGTCGCCGCCGATCCCGATGACCCGCTTGACCATCGGGGAGCCGCTCCACGCCTTGTCGGTGAAGACCACGACGTCGCCGCGCCGCACCTCGTCGCCCGTGATCCGCTGCGCGAGCACCTTGGACCCGGTCTCCACGGTCGGGGACATCGACCCGGTCGGCACGGTGTACGGCCGGTACACCAGCGCGGCCCAGGCGAACCCGCCGAGGAAGAGCACACAGCCGACGGCCACGACCAGGCCCGACAACAGGTTGCCGAGCCGGCCGCGGCCGTCTCCCGTACGTCCTGCACCACTCATCCCAGCGTCCCCCATCGGAGATCGACAATCGCTGATCCGAGTCGGCACACTACCCGTCGGTACGCTCCCGGGTCAGCCTCCTGCGACGCCAGAAGACCAGGGGCAGTGCTCCCGCCACACCGAGTGCGGCCGGAGCGGCCGCCGCCGCGGCGTTCAGGCCGGACTGGTCGAAGGTGCTGGGCACGGGCAGGGTCGCCCAGCGGTTGACGGGCCAGGCCACGAGTACGGCACGGCCCACGACGTCGTCCACGGAGACGGTGCCCTGGCCCGGGAGGCTCTGGTGGTAGCGGGAGTCCAGGGAGTTCTGGCGGTGGTCTCCCATGACCCAGATCCGGCCCTTCGGAACCTTGATCGGGCCGAACGGCTTGTCGTCGCAGGGGGTGTTGCCGGGGTAGATGAACGACTTCTCGTCCAGCGCCTTCCCGTTGACCGTGACGGGGCCGTTCAGCTTGCACTCCACGGTGTCGCCGCCCACCGCGATGACCCGCTTGATCAGGTCCTTCTCCTCGGCGGAGGGCATGAGCCCGATGAAGCTGAGGAACTTCTGCGCGATGTTCGGGTCGGGCGTGGTGGTGCCTTCCAGCCAGCCGCCGGGGTCGTGGAAGACGACGACCTCGCCGCGCTCCGGCTCGGAGCCGAACCACGGGGTCAGCTTGTCCACCAGCACCCGGTCGCCGCGCTGGAGCGTGTCCTGCATGGAGTCCGAGGGAATCGAGAACGCCTGGACCAGGAAGGTCTTGATCAGCAGAGCCAGAACGAGCGCGATCCCGATGAGGAGCGGCAGCTCCTTCCAGAAGGAACGCTGTTTGGGGCCCGAGGCGGCGCCGTCCGGGGCGTCGTCATCCCCCGTCCGGTCCGCCGCCGCCTCCGAGGGGTCCCCGGTCCGTCCGGGCCGGTCCTCGGGTTCGTCGTGTCCGGATCGTGCGCCGACCGCCAAATCCCCCACATCCACTCCTCAATCCGTGCCACCGCCCGCGCCGGATGCGACGCAGGCCCATCACTCCCATAACGAGCGGGAGTTCCGCAGGGGTCGGGAGCGGGATCATTCCGTAGGGATCCTGGTGGGACACACTATGCGAGAGACCGGGCGCGGCCGACGCTCCCGACGCCTCGTCCGGCACACCCGCGAACGCGTCGCGCTGTCCCAGCGTGGCCCAGTTCCCCACCGGCCAGGCGATGACCACGGCGCGCCCCACGACGTCCGAGAGCGGCACAGTGCCGTGGAAGCCGTTGCCGAGGTGGTAGCGGGAGTCGGCGGAATTGGAGCGGTGGTCGCCCATCACGAAGATCCGGCCCTCGGGAACCTTTACCTCGAATTGGATGGCCGATGGCACATCCCCAAGGTTCAGGTAGGGCTCGTCGACGGCCACGCCGTTGACGGTGAGCCGGCCGTCCTTCCCGCAGCACTTCACGGTGTCCCCGCCGACCGCGACCACCCGCTTGATCAGGTCCTGTTCGTCGGCGGAGGGCAGCAGTCCGATGAAGGTGAGGAACTCCTTCGCCTGCCGGATCCCGACCGGCGACGGCCCTGTGCTCACCGTCTCGCTCTCCCCCAGCCAGCCGCCGGGGTCCTTGAAGACCACCACGTCGCCCCGCTGCGGCTCGGCGTTGAACCACGGCGTCATCTTGTCGACCAGAACCCGGTCGCCGATCTGGATGGTCTGTTCCATCGAACCGGAGGGGATCACGAAGGCCTGGACCACGAAGGTCTTGAGGAACAGGGCTATGAGCAGCGCGAACACGAGCAGGAGGGGGATCTCGGTCACCTTGGACCTGCGCCGCCGCCGCGCGACCCGGCGCGCCAGCCTCCGGCGCTCGGCCCGCGTCGGCGCCGAACGCGCGCGCCCGGTCCCGGCCGGGGAGGCGGACCGGTCCGCCTCCCCGGTGTCGTAAGAGGACCCCTCTCCGGGAGCGGCACCGTACGAAGACTCATCGGGAGCGGCGTCGTACGAGGATCCCTCTCCGGGAGCGGAGCTGCCCCCGCGGCCGCGGCTACCCATGCTGGCCGCCCGGCTCCGGTACGCCGTCGAACGCGCCACCCGAACCGGCCAGGGCTCCCGCCCGGCTCCAGGGCCAGCCGATCCGGTCCACCCGTCCGATCACCTCGTCCACGGGCACCATGCCGCCCCCGGGCTCCCCGAGGTGGCTGCGCGAGTCGCTGGACCGGTCCCGGTGGTCGCCCATCATCCACAGGGTGCCGTCGGGGACGACGATGTCGAACGGCACCCGGGAGGGGGCGTCCCCCGCGTGCAGGTACTCCTCGTCCAGGGGGGTGCCGTTCACCTCCAGGCGGCCCTTCCGGTCGCAGCAGACCACGTGGTCGCCGCCCACCCCGACGACGCGTTTCACGAAGTCGGTGTCCGGGGGGTCGGCGAGCCCCAGGACCGCGGCGGCTCCCCGCAGCAGCCCGGTGACGGGGTTTCCTCCGGCGGTGTCCGAAAGGAAGGAGCCGGTGCCGTCGAAGACCACCACGTCACCCCTCTCCGGCACGGAGCCGAAACGGTACGCCAGCTTGTTCACGAGCACCCGGTCACCGACCCGCAGCGTGGACTCCATCGAGCCGCTCGGGATGAGGAAGGGCTGCACGACGAACGCGCTGAGGAGGAGCACGGCTACCGGCAGGGCGGCACAGAGCAGGGCCGCCCGCCGCAGCGCGGGCCCGCGCCCGGCCCGCCCGCCGTCCTGTCCCGGACACCCGGACTCGTCTGCCTCACCGGACTCGCCGGACTCGCCGGGGGGCCCGTCGGGATCGGGGGACGTACCACCGGAAGGCCCGGGGGCCCCGGAACGCGAAAAGCGCGACCGCGCCCCCGGACCTTTCGCAGGTCCGGCGGGGCGATCGCGCTTCGTGTGCTGTTCTTCCGTGTCCATCGCGGCCGAAGCCTATCCGGCCGCGCTGTGGACGTCGGTGTCAGCTCAGCGGTCGCGCTTCTCCTTGATCTTCGCGGCCTTGCCGCGCAGCTCACGGAGGAAGTACAGCTTGGCGCGACGGACGTCACCGCGGGTGACGAGCTCGATCTTCTCGAAGATCGGGCTGTGCACCGGGAAGGTGCGCTCGACGCCGACGCTGAAGGAGACCTTGCGGACCGTGAAGGTCTCGCTGACGCCCGCGCCCTGGCGGCGGATGACGATGCCCTTGAACTGCTGGATACGGGAGCGGTTGCCCTCGATCACGCGCACGTGGACGTTGACGGTGTCACCGGCGCGGAACGCCGGGAGGTCCGAACGCAGGGAGGCGGCGTTGACGCCATCGAGCAGGGAAGCCATTGTGTCTGCTTTCTTCGCCGATGCCACAGGTCATCGACGGGAGATCGTCTGGAAGATCGAAGTGCTGATCACGCCGGGCGGACGTCGTTCCCCCTGTGGCAGGGGCGCACGCCGGACGTACAGCAGCTGCTCATTCTTCCACGGCGGAAGGCCTGCGCCAAAATCGGCCACCGGGCTCCGGTGCCCAGCCGAGGATCGAGAGGATCTCCCGGTCCTTCTTGTCGAAGTCGCTCGCGGCGCAGCGTTCGATCAGATCGGGCCTGTTCAGCGCGGTACGGGCGAACGCCTGGTCCCGGCGCCACCGGGCGATCTTCCCGTGGTGGCCGGTGAGCAGCACGTCGGGGATGGCCCGGCCGCGCCACTCGGGCGGCTTGGTGTAGACGGGGCCTTCCAGCAGGTTGGCCATGGCACCGGGGGCGAAGGAGTCGTCGCGGTGCGATTCGGCGTTGCCGAGGACGCCGGGCAGCAGGCGGGCCACCGCCTCGGTGATCACGAGGACGGCCGCTTCCCCGCCGGCCAGGACGTAGTCGCCGATGGAGACCTCGACCACCGGCATGCGGGTGGCGTACTCCTCCATCACCCGGCGGTCGATGCCCTCGTACCGTGCCGGGGTGAAGACCAGCCACGGCTGCTCGGAGAGTTCGACCGCGAGTTCCTGGGTGAAGGGGCGGCCGCTGGGCGTGGGCACGACCATGACGGGGCTGTGCGCGCCGGCCTCGTAGCCGTCGGCGAGCACCTGGTCGAGGGCGTCACCCCACGGCTCGGTCTTCATGACCATGCCGGGTCCGCCGCCGTACGGGGTGTCGTCGACCGTGTTGTGCCGGTCGTACGTCCACTCCCGCAGGTCGTGGACGTGCACCCCGAGGCTGCCCCGGGCGCGGGCCTTGCCCACGAGCGAGACGTTCAGCGGGTCGAGGTACTCGGGGAAGATCGTGACGACGTCGAGCCGCATTACGCCTTGCTCCCCGCGTCGGTCCCGTCGGTGGCACCGTCCTCGCCCTCGGTCTCCTCGTCGCGCGAGGAGGCGACGACCGCCTCGCTCTCGTTGAGCAGGCCGGGCGGCGGGGTGATGACGGCCCGCTGCTCCTCCAGGTCGATCTCGGTGACGATCTCCTCCACGAAGGGGATCATCACCTCGCTGCCGTCCGGGCGCTCCACGATGAACAGGTCCTGCGAGGGCAGGTGGGTGATCTCGGTGATCCGGCCGATCTCGGTGCCGTCCGCGAGCACCACGTCGAGGTCCATCAGCTGGTGGTCGTAGAACTCCTCCGGGTCCTCGGGGAGCTCGTCCGGGTCGACCTCGGCGATCAGCAGGGTGTTGCGCAGCGCCTCGGCGCCCGTCCGGTCGTGCACGCCCGCGAAGCGGAGCAGCAGCCGGCCGCTGTGCACTCGCCCGGTCTCGATCGTGAGCGGTCCCGTTCCGGCCGGGTCGGTGGCGAGCACGGCACCGGGGCCGAGTCGCAGCTCCGGCTCGTCCGTGCGGACCTCGACGGTGACTTCGCCCTTGATGCCGTGGGCGCGGCCGATCCGCGCAACTACCAACTGCACGCTGATTCTCCGATTGGTGGGGCGGACGCGGGCGTCCGGCGGGAGCCGGGCGACAGCGCCGGGGGTACGGGAGGGCCGCCCCGGACGTCCCCCGGGCGGGTCCGGCGGACACCGCCCCGGGGCCGGAGCGACGACAAGGGCCGGGGACGGCTGTGAAGCCTTCCCCGGCCCTTGCCGGTGTTCAACTCTTTCAGCGCACCTGGTCGACGTCGACGAGGTCGACGCGGATGCCGCGGCCGCCGATGGCGCCCACGACCGTGCGCAGAGCACGCGCGGTGCGGCCGTTGCGACCGATCACCTTGCCGAGGTCGTCGGGGTGTACCCGGACCTCAAGCACGCGCCCGCGGCGCAGGTCGCGCGAGGCGACCTGCACATCGTCGGGGTTGTCGACGATGCCTTTCACGAGGTGCTCAAGAGCCTCCTCGAGCATGCTCAGGCCTCGGTCGACTCGGCAGCGTCGGCCGCCTCGTCAGCCTTCTTCTCGGACTTCTTGGCCTTCGGGGTGATGGCTTCACCCTTGGCCTCGTCGCCGTCGGAGGTCAGGGCCTCGAACAGGGCGCGCTTGTCAGCCTTGGGCTCCGGCTGCAGCAGCGGCGCGGGGGCCGGGAGGCCCTTGTGGGCCTGCCAGTCACCGGTGAGCTTGAGGATCGCGAGGACGGGCTCGGTCGGCTGGGCGCCGACGGACAGCCAGTACTGCGCGCGCTCCGCGTTGACCTCGATGCGGGACGGGTTCTGCACCGGGTGGTACAGACCGATCTCCTCGATGGCCCGGCCGTCACGGCGGGTACGGGAGTCGGCGACGACGATGCGGTAGTGAGGCGAACGGATCTTGCCCAGACGCTTCAGCTTGATCTTGACTGCCACGGGAGTGGTGTCTCCTGGTCTTGACGGGATTGGGCACAACAAAATGCCACGTGGGGTTGTGGCACTCGAAGTGTCCGATGGACGCGTCAGCCGGAGGAGAGAGGGGTCCTGTGCGACTGTCGAGTGCAGCTGTCCATTGTGCCACACACCATCGGCTCACCCCACCGCGACGGCGGCTTCCGGAATACGGAACGGCTTCCCGCAGCCCCCGCAGACGATCGGCGCCTGGGCGAGGACCGAGGGGACGACCCGGACGTTCCGTCCGCAGTCGCAGACGGCCTTGACGCGGACCCCGCCACCGGACGAACCGTGCCGGGCGGCCGGGCCCCGGAAGGACCGCTTGGTGTCGGCCGCCGTGGCCACGGTGTGCGCCTTCAGCGCGCGCTGGAGGCGCTCGGACGTGGGCCGGTACCGTCGCTTCGCCTCCGGGTTGAGGGTGACCAGCGAGAAGCCGCTGCTGGGGTGCGGCTCCTCGGTGTGGTCGAGGCCCAGCTCTTCGGCGATCGCGAGGAAACGTCGGTTGTGGTAACGGCCGGCGCGGGAGGTGTCGCGGACACCTCGGGCGGCGGCGATGCCGTGGACTGCCTCGTGGAGCAGTCGCTCGAAGGAGAGTTCGGCGCCACAGGCGGACGAGGACTCTCCGATCAGGGACTCGGGTGCGGCGAGATCGGGCAGCTCGGGGTGGTACCGCTGAATGTCGGCCCACGCCTGCGCCAGCTCTGCGGCAAGTACAGGTGGTGTCGTGCTCACGTCGTGATAACGAGCCTGGGGGCCCCGGTGTTCCTATTCCGGGGCATCCCAAATAATTTGCACGTACCAGCCGGTTGGCGGCGATGCCCCGTGTACGCGGGCGGGTACGCCGATCTGCGGAGAAGCCTCACAGCTCCCACCAAGGTCGTACGTAATAACGCGTAGACACTCTGGTCGGGCTGGACGGGTCCGTACCGCTTTCGCACGCTTTCGCGACCGCCGAGACCGGGCGCGGGCCCTCACGGAAACTTGCGGCGGAGGCTCGGGGCCGGGGAAACCACCCAGCCCGCGCACGGTCGGGGCGAGGCTACCTCTCCCGCCGCCCGAACGGAGCACCGGCCCCGCCCACCGCTCCCGGACGCGGCCGGACGCCCTCGCGGGCGGACCGCCCGAGCTCCGCGACCACCTCCGTGACCACGGCGTACGCGGGTCCCGGGGCGTTCGACGTGCTGCGCTCCGGGTGTCGGGTGAGACTGGGCGGAAGGAACGGGAGGCTCGCGTTCCGGATGGCCGCCGCCCACCGCGGACCACCGGACCCGGGCGCCACCCGGCGGACCGCAGGGTCCGCGAAGCGAGTCGGTACCGCCTTCCCAACGGCGAGAGTCGGCGGTGCGGCGCACCCCAGCCCCCTCAGGGCGCACGACCGGGGCGCGCAATGAATGACCCTGCGCCCCCTGGACGCGGCGGCTGATGCGCAGTTCCCTGACATACGGGGATGCGGACGCCCGCACGCGGGGGCGCCCATTCGGGCACGACCGAACCCTCTTGGCGATTGGGGTACATCCATGACACCAACGCTCGTCCGGAACCACAGGTACGCGGACACCCCCGCTCCGGTGGACACCGGTACCCGTGCCCGCGACTGGGCAGAGATCCAGGAGCGGATGCTGTCACCGCTGTACGAAGCGGTCTACGAACGGCTCGAAGTCGGAGCCGGTACACGCATGCTCTCCCTGGGCTGCGGTTCCGGGCTCGCCCTGCTGATCGCGGCGGCCCGCGGAGCCCGGGTCACCGGGGTGGACACCGACCACGACCGGCTCGCCCTGGCCCGGGAACGGCTGCTGCCCCCGGGCATGGCGGGGCCGGGCGGAAGAGCCGGGCCGGGTGCCTCGTCCGCGGGCGCACCGGCGCGCCTGGTCGGCGGCCTCCCGGCGGCGGCGCCCGCGGACGGGGCACCGTACAACCTGCTCACCGCCTTCGACCCGATCGGCCTGACGGCGGGCGACGGGGAGGAGCTCACCCCCGCGCTGGAGTCCGCCGTTCCGCTGGCGGCCCGGGGCGCGACCGTGGTGCTGACGGGCTGGGGGCCGCCCGAGCGGTGCGCCACGGCGGCGGTGCTGGAGGTCGCGGACCGGCTCGCGAACCCGTCCGGCGGCGCGCGCTCCGGCGCGCGGCGCCCGGCACGGCGGGACGATCTGGAGGAGGTCGCCTCCCGGGCGGGGCTGAAACCGGACGGCTCGGGCCGGGTGTCCTGCCCGTTCGGCTACGCGGACCTGGACAGCGCGGTCCGCGGGCTGCTTTCGACGGGGCTCTTCGACGCCGCGGTGGCGGCCACGGACTGCGGACAGGTCGCCAAGGAGGTCGCCGAGGCGCTCCATCCGCACCGGCGGTCCGACGGCACGGTCTGGATGCCGAACGTCTTCCGCTATCTGGTCTGCGTCTGCTGAGATCCCCTCCGGCATGGGGCGTGCGAGGGACGGACCGCCCGGTCCGCCCCTCGCACGCTCCTGCGCGGGACGGACGGGGCGGTCCCTCACGCCGGAGGCGGCTTCTCCAGCCGGGTGATCCCCGCCGCGCGGTACGCCTCCGCCTCCTCCAGCGTCTCGTTCGCCAGCAGCGCCTCGGCGAGCGAGTCGAGCCGGTCGCGGTTCTCCCGCAGCAGCCGGCAGGCGTCCTCGTAGCACTCGTCGACGATGCGCCGCATCTCCTCGTCGATCGCGTCCAGCGTGGCGGGCGCCGCCGACAGCCCGTACGCCTGCTGGGCGTCGGCCGGGATGGCCGTGAGACGGCCGACCCGATGGCTCATCCCCCAGCGTCCGACCATGCCCCGCGCCAGGCTGGTGACCTGTTCCAGGTCGCTCTCGGCGCCCGTGGTGATCACGTCGTAGACCACGTGCTCCGCGGCCATGCCGCCGAGGGCGCCGATGATCCGGCCGCGCAGGTAGTCCTCGGTGTACGCGTACTTGTCGGCGTCCGGGGTGGAGAGCGTCACGCCCAGGGCCCGGCCGCGCGGCACGATGGTGACCTTGCGCACCGGGTCGGCGCCGGGCTGGAGCATGCCGAGCAGGGCGTGGCCGCTCTCGTGGTACGCGGTCCTGCGGCGCTCCTCCTCCGGCATGACCAGCGGGCGCTCGGCGCCGAGCTGGACCTTCTCCAGGGCCTGCGAGAGGTCCGTCTGCTCCACTTCGGAGCCCTTGCGCTTGACGGCGAGCAGCGCCGCCTCGTTGGCGAGGTTGGCGAGATCGGCGCCGGTCATGCCGGGGGTGGAGCGGGCCACCCGGGACAGGTCGACGTCGTCGGCGAGCGGGATCTGCCGGGTGTGGATCCTCAGGATGGCCTCGCGGCCGCCCCGGTCCGGCGGGCTGACCTGCACGATGCGGTCGAACCTGCCGGGCCGGGTGAGGGCGGGGTCGAGGACGTCGGCCCGGTTGGTCGCGGCCAGCACGACCACACCCTCCGAGCCGGAGAAGCCGTCCATCTCGGTGAGGATCTGGTTGAGGGTCTGCTCGCGTTCGTCGTGGCCGCCCATGCCGGCGCCGCCGCCCCGGACGCGGCCGATGGTGTCGATCTCGTCGATGAAGACGATGGCGGGCGCGACCTTGCGGGCCTCGGCGAAGAGTTCGCGCACCCGGCCGGCACCCACGCCGACGATCATCTCGATGAACTCGGAGGCGGACGCGGAGAAGAACGGCACCCCGGCCTCCCCCGCGACGGCGCGCGCCAGCAGTGTCTTGCCGGTGCCGGGCGGTCCGGCGAGGAGGACCCCGCCGGGCATGCGGGCGCCCATCTTCCGGTAGGCGTCCGGGTTCTTCAGGAAGTCGACAACGTCGTTGAGCTCACCCTCCACCTCGTCGATGCCGGCCACGTCGGCGAAGGTGGTGCGGGTGCCGCTCTCCAGGGCGACCGGTTTGGGCGGCGCCTTGCGCCCGAAGCCGCCCATGCCGCCGCCGGGGCCGGCGCGCGACATCCGCCGGGCGATGAACACCCAGAGCAGGACGAGAAGCAGCATCGGCGCGAGCGAGATCAGCAGGTTGGCGAGGAAGCTCCGCTGCTGGACGACCGGCTCGGCGGTGACGGTGACGTCGTCGTCGACGAGTTCGTCCCAGAGGTTGTCGTCGGCGAAGGCCGGCCGCTGGGTGGTGAACTTGGTGTACTCGGTGTCCTCGCCGGGGACCTTCGCCTTCTTCTTCAGCTCGCCCTGGATGGCGTCGCCCTTGGAGTAGATCTTGGAGACGTTCCCGGCGCCGACCTGCTTGGTGAACTCGGTGTACGCGATGGTCGGCTCGTCGTCGCCGTTGAAGAAGGAGAGCACCAGGTTGGCGAGGAGGTAGACGATCAGCGCGGTGAGCAGCAGCCGTCCCCAGCCGCCCGGCATCTTCCGCCGCTGCGGCGCGGGCGGGGGCGCTCCCTCGGAGCGCCAGGGCTGGTCGGGGCGATCGCGGGGAGGTACGGGGGCTGTCACACGCTCTCCTCTGCCGACGACCGTGAGTGGCGACATTCGCGACATTAGGGGAGAACGTGCGCCGAAGCTCCCGGAGAGTCCACTCCATGGGCCGTACGCGGCACACCGAAGGGGCCCGCACGCGGGCCGTACGCGGCTGGCCGAAGGCGCCCCGTACACAGCCCGCCTGAAGGGGCCCGTACGGGCACCCCGAGGGTGCCCGTACGCCGCACACGCCGAAGGGGCGCGCACCGTCGTGGTGCGCGCCCCTCCTCACGTACTGCCGATGCCTGGAAAACAGGCGTCCCGCAGCGGTCAGCCCATGAACTTCTTGAACTCGTCCGGCAGCTCGAAGTCCTTGCCCGGCGCACCCTGGTCCGGCACGCCGAAGGCGTTGCCCTGGGCGGCCGCCTGCTCGCGGCGCTCCGCGGCGGCCTGCTCCTCGGCCTTGCGCTTCATCGGGTTGCCGCTCTTGCGCTTGCCCTTGGCCTGCTTGATCTGCTTCTTCTGCCGACCGGGGCCGCCCCCCATGCCGGGCATCCCAGGCATGCCGGGCATGCCGCCGCCCTGGGCCATCCGCGACATCATCTTGCGGGCCTCGAAGAAGCGTTCCACGAGGTTCTTCACCGCGGAGACCTCGACGCCCGAGCCCTTGGCGATACGGGCCCGGCGCGAGCCGTTGATGATGGTCGGCTCGGCGCGCTCCTTGGGCGTCATCGACTTGATGATCGCGGCGGTGCGGTCGACGTCGCGCTCGTCGATGTTGGCGATCTGGTCCTTGATCTGCCCCATGCCGGGCAGCATGCCGAGCAGCTTGGAGATGGAGCCCATCTTGCGGACCTGCTCCATCTGCGCCAGGAAGTCGTCGAGCGTGAAGTCCTTGCCCTTGCTCGACGCCAGCTTGGAGGCCATCTTGGCGGCCTCTTCCTGGCTGAACGTCTTCTCCGCCTGCTCGATGAGGGTGAGCAGGTCACCCATGTCGAGGATGCGGGAGGCCATGCGGTCCGGGTGGAAGGCGTCGAACTCGTCGAGCTTCTCGCCGTTGGACGCGAACATGATCTGCTTGCCCGTGACGTGGGCGATCGACAGGGCGGCACCACCGCGGGCGTCGCCGTCGAGCTTGGAGAGCACCACGCCGTCGAAGCCGACGCCGTCGCGGAAGGCCTCGGCGGTGTTGACCGCGTCCTGGCCGATCATGGCGTCGACGACGAAGAGGATCTCGTCCGGGCTGACTGCGTCGCGGATGTCCGCGGCCTGGCGCATCAGCTCCTGGTCGATACCGAGGCGGCCCGCGGTGTCGACGATGACGATGTCGTGGACCTTGTTCTTGGCGAACTCGATGGAGTCCTTCGCCACCTGCACCGGGTCGCCGACGCCGTTGCCCGGCTCCGGCGCGTACACGGCGACGCCCGCGCGCTCGGCGACGACGCTCAGCTGGTTGACGGCGTTGGGGCGCTGGAGGTCACAGGCGACGAGGAGGGGGGAGTGTCCCTGCCCCTTGAGCCAGAGGCCGAGCTTTCCGGCGAGGGTGGTCTTACCGGCACCCTGGAGGCCCGCGAGCATGATCACGGTGGGCGGGTTCTTCGCGAACCGCAGCCGCCGGGTCTCCCCGCCGAGGATGGAGACGAGCTCCTCGTTGACGATCTTGACGACCTGCTGGGCCGGGTTCAGCGCGCCGGAGACCTCGGCGCCGCGCGCCCGCTCCTTGACGTTGGCGATGAAGGCACGGACCACCGGAAGCGCGACGTCCGCTTCGAGCAGGGCGATACGGATCTCGCGAGCCGTGGCGTCGATGTCCGCCTCGGACAAGCGGCCCTTGCCCCGGAGGTTCTTGAAAGTCGCGGCAAGGCGGTCGGAGAGAGTATCGAACACGGCGCTCGTCGGTCCTCAGGGTCGGGGGCGTGGCAGGTCGCCTCCTAGAGTATCCGGCCCGGACGAGCGGCCGTCCTCGCCGGTGGCGATCGGTACGGAGCAGGGGCCGGCGGCGGGGGACGCGGGCCGGTGGCGGGGGACGCGGGCCGGTGGCGGGCGGGGGACGCGGGCCGACGGGCGGGTGAAGGACGCAGGCTCTCCCCCACCCGCCCGCCCGTCGCTCAGCGCAGTGCGGTCTCCAGCGACTTCGCCACGGTGGCGGCCTCCTCGTCGGAGAGGACCGTCCCGTCGGTGCGCGTGACGTAGACGGTGTCCACCGCGTTGGCACCGAGCGTCGCGACGTGGGCCGAGCGCACCCGTACCGCGCTGTCCTCCAGTGCCCGGCCGATCCGGTGCAGCAGCCCCGGGGCGTCCTGCGCGCGGACCTCGATGACCGTGGCCTGCCGGGAAGCCGCCGACGCGACCGTCACCCGGGGCGGCGGGGCCTTGATGCCCCGCCGCCGGGGATAGGCGGACTCCCGTTCGGCGAGGCGGGCCTGGATGTCGAGCGCACCGTCGAGCACCCGCAGCAGGTCGGCGCGGAGACGGGAGGCCTGCGGCAGCGAACCGTACTCGGCGGCCACCCGCCAGCTGAGCAGCAGCAGGTCGGCGGACTCGCCCAGCTCGGTGGGGAGCTCGACGGCGCGCAGGTCGGCGGCGCGGACGGTGAGGCGGTGCAGGGCGAGCACCCCCGCGACGGCGGGCAGGACACCGGGCCGGTCCGGCAGCGCGATGAGGAGTTCGACGCCGACCGGGCCCGGTTCGCCCGACTCGGAGGGCGGTTCGGGCTGGGTGTGCAGGGCGAGGACGGGTTCGCGGGTGCGCAGCGCCTCGACGGCGAGGCGTTCCTGTTCGGCGTCGGGGACGGCGGGGCCGGGGTCGGCTGGTGCCTCTCCGGCCAGTACGGAGGCCACCCGCCCGACGAGGTCGTCGACGAGGGAGGCGCGCCAAGTGCTCCAGGCCGCCGGTCCGGTGGCCAGCGCGTCGGCCTCGGTGAGCGCGTGGAGCAGCTCCAGGGTGGAGAGGGAGCCGACCGCCTCGGCGACCGCGGTGACGGTGTCGGGGTCGTCGAGGTCGCGGCGGGTCGCGGTCTCGATGAGCAGCAGGTGCTGCCGTACGAGGGTGGCGATGACGGCGACGTCGGCCTTGTCGAAGCCGATGCGGGTGGCCATGTCGCGGGCGATGACCTCGCCGGCGACGGAGTGGTCCCCGGGCCAGCCCTTGCCGATGTCGTGCAGCAGGGCGGCGACCAGCAGCAGGTCGGGGCGGCCGACGCGGCGGGTCAGGGAGGCGGCGCGGACGGCCGTCTCGACGAGGTGACGGTCGACGGTCCAGGTGTGGACGGCGTTGCGCTGGGGCCGGCAGTGGACCCGTTCCCAGTCGGGCAGCAGCCGGGTGACGATGCCCTCGGCTTCGAGGGCCTCCCACACCGCGACGGTCGCCTCGCCCGCGCCGAGCAGGGTGACCAGCTCCTCGCGGGCCTCGGGGGGCCAGGGCACGGAGAGCGGCGCCGCCGCTCCGGCGAGGTGGCGCACGAGGTGGCGGGAGAGCGGGAGCCCGGACTCGGCGGCGGCGGCCGCCGCCCGCAGGGTGAGTACGGGGTCGCGCTCGGGGCGGGCGGAGCGGGCGAGGACGACTTCGCCGTCGGCCTCGACGACCCCTTCGGCGAGCGGGGTGCGTTCGGGGGCGGGTTTGGCGCCGCCGAGCATGGCGCGGAGCCGGGGGCGCATGGAGCGGGCGCGCAGGACGCGGTCGACCTCGCGCCAGGTGACGTCGGAGGCGTACGAGACGGTGCGGGCGGCCTCGTACACCTGGCGGAGCAGGGCGTCGGCGTCGAGGAGGCCGAGTGCGGCGGCGACCTGGTCCTGTTCCTGGAGGGCGAGCCGGTCGGTGGCCCTTCCGGTCACGAGGTGCAGGGCGTCGCGGGTGTCGAGGAGGACGCGGCGGGCTTCGACGAGCCCTTCGCGGGGGGCGTCGGCCACCCAGGAGGCGGCGACGGCGCGCAGGGCGGTGGCGTCGCGGAGGCCGCCGCGGGCCTCCTTGAGGTCGGGTTCGAGGAGGAACTGGAGCTCGCCCATGCGTTCGGCCCGTTCCTGGCAGAGCTCGTGGAGGGCGGGCAGCCGCTTGGGCGCCTGGTTGCGCCAGTCGGCGAGGACGTGGGTGCGCAGGGCGGTGACGAGGCCCACGTCGCCGGCGATCACGCGGGCGTCCAGCAGGCCGAGGTGGACCTTGAGGTCGTCGGCGGCGGCCTTGCGGGCCTCCGCCGGAGTGCGTACGGAGTGGTCGAGCGCGAGGCCCAGGTCCCAGACGGGGTACCAGATGCGGTCCGCCAGGGCGGAGACGGCCGCTGCGTCGGCCGAGCCGTCGTGCAGCAGGAGGAGGTCGAGGTCGCTGCGGGGGGAGAGTTCGCCCCGGCCGTAGCCGCCGACCGCGACGAGGGCGGCGCCGCGTACGCCCGCGTGTTCGGCGGCGGCGGTGAAGAGGGCGTTCAGCCAGTCGTCGGTGAGGCCGGCCAGGGCCGAACGGCGCGGCGGCCCGGACCGCGTCTCCTGCTGGAGGAGGCGCAGCCGGGCCGCCGCGTAGCCGCTGGGTCCCGAGTCTTCGGATTCGGTGGTCACTTCGGTACTCGTCACCCAGTTGCCTTCCGTTCCACGGGCGTCGGTGTCAGAGAGCGTCCGGGCCGCGTTCGCCGGTCCGTACCCGGACCGCCGTGTCGACCGGCACGCTCCAGACCTTGCCGTCACCGATCTTGCCGGTCCGGGCGGCCTTCACGACGACGTCGATGAGCTGTTCGGAGTCCTCGTCCTCGACCAGGACCTCGATGCGGATCTTCGGTACGAGGTCGACGGTGTACTCGGCACCGCGGTAGACCTCGGTGTGGCCGCGCTGGCGTCCGTAGCCGCTGGCCTCGGTCACGGTCAGCCCCTGGACGCCGAAGGCCTGGAGGGCCTCCTTGATCTCGTCCAGTCGGTGGGGCTTCACGACCGCCGTGATGAGCTTCATGCGTCCACCTTCTTGTTCGGAGCTGCCGGGGTGTCCAGGACCGGTGCCGCGGTACGGGAGGCCGCGCCTCCGCCGGCTCCGCTGAAGTCGTACGCGGTCTCGGCGTGCTCGACCTGGTCGATGCCGGAGATCTCGTCGTCCTCGGTGACCCGCATTCCGATCGTCTTGTCGACGAGGAAGGCGAGGATCGCGGACACCACCAGAGAGTAGGCCAGGACGGAGAAGACTCCTACGGCCTGCTTGCCGAGCTGGTCGAGCCCGCCGCCGTAGAAGAGGCCCTTGGCGTCGGACTGGACACCGCCGGTGGCGAAGAAGCCGATGAGCAGCGAGCCGACGACACCGCCGACGAGGTGGACGCCGACGACGTCGAGCGAGTCGTCGTAGCCGAACTTGTACTTCAGGCCGACCGCCATGGCGCACAGGACACCGGCGATGGCACCGACGGCGATGGCGCCGAGCGGGCTGACCGCACCACCCGAGGGGGTGATGGCGACGAGTCCGGCGACGGCGCCGGAGGCGGCACCGAGGGTGGTGAAGGAGCCGTGGCGCAGCTTCTCGTAACCGAGCCAGGCGAGCATCGCGGCGGCGGTGGCGACCTGCGTGTTGACGAACATCACGGCGCCCACGCCGTCGTCGTTGCCGAGCCAGGAGCCGGCGTTGAAGCCGAACCAGCCGAACCACAGGAGACCGGCGCCGAGCATGACGAGCGGGAGGCTGTGCGGGCGCATCGGGTCACGCTTGAAGCCGACCCGCTTGCCGATCACGAGGATCACGCCGAGGGCCGCGGCACCGGCGTTGATGTGGACGGCCGTACCGCCGGCGAAGTCGATGACGCCCAGCTCGAAGAGCCAGCCGCCGGCACCCCACACCCAGTGGGCGACGGGGAAGTAGACGACGGTGACCCAGAGGGTGATGAAGAGCGCCCAGGCGGTGAACTTCACGCGGTCGGCGAGGGCGCCGCTGATCAGTGCGGGGGTGATGATGGCGAACATCAGCTGGAAGACGGCGAAGACGTACACCGGGATGGTGTAGCCGTCCCAGAGCTCGGTCAGACCGATGCCGCTGAGTCCGACGTAGTCGGAGGACCAGCCGATGATGGAGCCGGAGTCGGTGCCGAACGCGAGGCTGAATCCGTAGAGCACCCACAGGATCGTCACGATCCCGAGGCTGATGAAGCTCATCATCAGCATGTTCAGGCTGCTCTTGACGCGGACCATGCCTCCGTAGAAGAAGGCCAGGGCCGGGGTCATGAGCATCACCAGGGCCGAGCAGATGAGCATGAACCCGGTGTTGGCGGCAGACAGCTGAGGGGTGTCTGCGGCAAGCGTCGTGATGCCTGGGGGCATCGGCGTCTCCTCGTCGTCGGAGCGGCCGCGGCGTGCGGGGGAAGGCTGCGGGACCACTGGGAAAAGGTGCGGGCCTTATGCGCCATGAGATTGGCGGAGCACCATTTCCACGGATGCCGCTCGGTGTTTCGCCGCAGTGACGAAGCCGCCGGGAGTGTTACGTCGGCATGAACCCGGAGCGACGTAACCGGTGTCCCGCCTACCATGCGGTCCATGCCGCATACGGTGCGGTTGAAATGCCGCGACACGCGAACCGGCCACGGCGGCCCCCCGCCGACCTGGCACGGAAGGGCGCGGCCGGTGGTCCGATCCGGCCTCCGGGCGGACGGCGCCACTTTCGGCACACCCCCGGGTCAGACCGCTTCGGCGGTCTCCGGCAGCTGCTCGCTGAGCACCTCGGTGAGGTGCGCGACGTCGGCCACGTCACCGAAGTCCCTGGCAGCGGCGTCGACGGTCTTGCGCAGACGGGTGTTGACGCGCTCGGAGCGGACCTTCTTGGCGACTTCCAGCGCCTGGCCGGCCAGCACCGTGGCCTGCTCGGGCTCGCGCTGGAGCAGATGGACGGTGGCCATGCCGATGAGGTTGAGCGCGTAACTGCGGAAGTGCTCGTCGTCGTCGGCGAAGAGCTTGACGGCCTTGGCCATGACGGGTTCGGCGAGCGAGGCGTACGTGGGGCTGCGGCCGGCGACATAGGCCAGGTCACGGTAGGAGTGGGCGTTCTCGCCGTTGAGTTCGGCCTCGGAGAAGAACTTGATCCAGTCGGGCTCGGGCTCGTCGTCCAGACCCGCGTCGAGGAAGGTGTCCTCGGCCATGCGGACCGCGCGCTTGCACTTTCCGGGCTGGCCCATGTTGGCGTAGGCGCGGGCCTCCATCGCATACAGCATCGACTGGGTGCGGGCCGTCGCACACTCCCGGCTGCCGTACTGCGCGAGGTGGATCAGCTCCAGGGCGTCGTCCGGGCGGCCGAGGTGGATCATCTGGCGGCTCATGCTGGAGAGGATGTACGAGCCCAGCGACTTGTCCCCGGCCTCCTTCGCCGCGTGCAGGGCGAGGACGAAGTACTTCTGCGCGGTGGGCTGGAGACCGACGTCGTAGCTCATCCAGCCTGCCAGCTCGGCGAGTTCGGCGGCGCATCTGAAGAGCCGGACCGCGGTGGCGGTGGGCTGGGGCTCCTGCAACAGATCGGTGACCTCGTGGAGTTGGCCGACGACGGCCTTGCGGCGCAGTCCGCCGCCGCACTGCGCGTCCCACTGGCGGAACATCGCCGTGGTGGACTCCAGCAGGTCGAGTTCGGGCTTGGAGAGGCGGGACGGGCGGCGGGCGGCGGCGGGCGACTCGGGTTCGGCCGGTCCGACGGGGGCGACGGGCACCAGCCAGCGCTGCATGGGCTCGATCAGCGTGGGTCCCGCGGCGAGCTGGAGCGAGGAGCCGAGGAAGCCCCGGCGGGCGAGCATCAGGTCGCTGCGGGAGAACTCGCTGAGCAGGGCGACGGTCTGCGGGCCCGCCCAGGGCAGGTCCACCCCGGACACGGAGGGCGACTGGTGGGCGGTCCGCAGGCCGAGGTCCTCGACGGCCACGACGCTGCCGAAGCGCTCCGAGAAGAGTTCGGACAGGATGCGGGGGATCGGCTCGCGGGGCTGTTCGCCGTCGAGCCACCGCCGCACGCGCGAGGTGTCGGTGCTGATGTGGTGGGCGCCCATCTGGCCGGCCCGCCGGTTGACTTGGCGCGCGAGCTCGCCCTTGGACCAGCCGCTGCGCACGAACCATGATCCCAATTGCGCGTTGGGGCGCTTTCCGGCATTCGTATCGCCTGCGCCACTGCCACTCACCGGTACGCCCCCCACTCTCGCCGAAGCCTCTTCGCGCGAACCTCTGCCCAGCAAAGGGCTGTCCCAGAATGCCGTAACCCGGTACCGCCCGTACGGAAGTTGCCCGTCATCGAACAAGAAATCGGGTTGCCACCGGCATACCCGCGGGTGCTCATACTTCCAGAGTCCGTGTACCGACGGTAATCCTACGATCACCCTCGCTGCGAGGGCGAATTCAGAAACGCCACCATTCGCCACCCCCTCGTTGGAACGCGACCGGCGCGAGGCGCGCTTGACTTGACAGGCGCCGAACAACAGGGGGCGTGAAGGAGCGTTTCGGGTGGTGCGGATCGGCTTGCGCCACCCCTGAGTACGACAGTGCGCCGCCCGTTCGGGGCGACCACGGGCGGGCCGCCGGATCGCGTGGCCCGCCGTCACGTGACCATCGGCCACGTAACCATCGGCGCGCCGGACCCGTTGGAGGGGGCATGGGCTTCACGATCGGCGGCATCCGCGAGCGGCGGTCCGGGTCGCGGCGACGCGACCGCACGGCCGGGAGCACGGCCGTGGCGGAGTACACGGGACTGTGGGGATGGGCCGTACGCCCCGGGGCCCGGGCACGGACCGGCTCCTGTTCCTGCGGCGACCGGCGCTGCGCCGCACCCGGCGCCCATCCGCTGGAGTCCGCCCGAGAAGTTCCCGCCGGAGCCTCCCTGGACGACGCGGCCTGCGCCTGGGCCGAGGTCCCGGGGGCCTCGATGATGCTGCCGGTGGGCCGCGCCTTCGACATCCTGGACGTGGCGGAGGCGGCCGGCCGGCGGGCGCTGGTCCGGCTGGAGCGGATGGGGCTGCCGCTCGGCCCGGTCACGGTGACCCCGGACGGCCGGGCCCAGTTCTTCGTCGCCCCCGGAGCCGCCGCCCAGCTCCCGGAGCTGCTGTACCGGATGGGCTGGGACGACGCCCCCCTGGACCTGCGCGCCCTCGGGCCGGGCACCCACATCACCGCGCCGCCCTGCGACCTCGGCGGCCTCGGCCCGGTGCGCTGGCTGCGCCCCCCGGCCCTGGACACGGCGGCCGCTCCCCCGCCGGCCCGGCTGCTGCTGGGCACCCTGGCGTACAGCTGCCACCGCACCTGAAGCCACGGCGAGAACGCCGATGGGCGGCGGCACCCTGGTCGGGGTGCCGCCGCCCATCGGCGTGCGTACGGTGCGGGGAGCGGTCAGTCGCCGATCAGCGCGTCCACGAAGGCGCCCGGCTCGAACGGGGCCAGGTCGTCCGGACCCTCGCCGAGCCCGATGAGCTTCACCGGGACGCCCAGCTCGCGCTGGACGGCGATGACGATGCCGCCCTTGGCGGTGCCGTCGAGCTTGGTCAGGACGATGCCGGTGATGTCCACGACCTCGGCGAAGACCCGGGCCTGGACCAGACCGTTCTGGCCGGTGGTGGCGTCGAGCACCAGCAGGATCTCGTCGAGCGGGCCGTGCTTCTCCACGACGCGCTTGACCTTGCCGAGCTCGTCCATCAGGCCGGTCTTGGTGTGCAGCCGGCCGGCCGTGTCGATGAGCACGACGTCCGCGCCCTCGGCGATGCCCTCCTTCACGGCGTCGAAGGCGATCGACGCGGGGTCGCCGCCCTCGGGGCCGCGTACCGTACGCGCTCCGACGCGCTCGCCCCAGGTCTGGAGCTGGTCGGCGGCGGCGGCGCGGAAGGTGTCGGCCGCGCCGAGGACCACGCTGCGGCCGTCCGCCACGAGCACGCGGGCCAGCTTGCCGGTGGTGGTGGTCTTGCCGGTGCCGTTGACGCCGACGACCATGACGACGCCCGGGGTCTCGGCCCCGCCCTCGGTCTTGACCTCGCGGTCGAAGTCGGGGCCCAGCAGGGCGATCAGCTCTTCGCGCAGCAGCGCGCGGAGCTCCTCGGGGGTACGGGTGCCGAGCACCCGGACGCGTTCGCGCAGCCGGTCGACGAGCTCCTGGGTGGGAACGACGCCGACGTCGGCGGTGAGGAGGGTGTCCTCGATCTCCTCCCAGGTGTCCTCGTCGAGGTTGTCCCGGGACAGGAGCGTGAGCAGCCCCTTGCCGAGGGAGTTCTGCGAGCGGGCGAGCCGGGCCCGGAGCCGTACGAGACGGCCCGCGGTGGGCTCGGGGACGTCGAGGGCGGGGGTCTCCTCGGCGGCGGACGGAGCCTCCTCGGCGGGGGCCTCGGTGTCCGGGGTTCCGGCCTCCTCGATGGTGCGCCGCGCTTCGTCGCGCGGCGCCTCGGACTCCTCACCGACACGGGGTTCGGCGGAAGGAGTGATGGTCGGCGTGCTCGACGGCGCCGAGGGCGGCAGCTGCTTCTTCTTGCGGCTGCTGACCACGAGCCCGCTGATCAGGCCGACAGCGACCAGGGCGATGACTACAGCAAGGATGACGATTTCCATAACCCGTCCAGTATCGGCCACGGGCGGGGCCCGGGAGCTGCCTCGGACGACCCCTTCGCATCCGATGCCCCACTTTGCACCTTTTGGCCGTCATGGGGTGAGCGGGGACACGGCACCGGTAACGCACCGGGAACGCCGCCGCCCCGGCCGGAGCCGGGGCGGCGGTGTGACGGTGCGGGCAGGGAGCGGGTGCCCCGGGCAGGTCAGCCGCGGGCGGGACGGCCGCGGGCGGGACGGCCGCGGGCGGGTCAGCCCATCTCCTCCAGGGCCTTGCCCTTGGTCTCCTTCACGAACAGCACCACGAAGGGGATCGAGAGGGCGGCGAAGCAGGTGTAGATGATGTACGTCGCCGAGAGGTTCCAGTCCGCCAGGCTCGGGAAGCTCGCGGTGATGGCCCAGTTGGCGATCCACTGCGCGGACGCGGCGACGCCCAGCGCCGCCGCACGGATGCGGTTGGGGAACATCTCGCCGAGGAAGACCCAGACGATGACACCCCAGGAGAGGGCGAAGAAGAGCACGAAGACGTGGGCGGCGATCAGCGCCACCGTGCCCTCGGTGTTGGGCAGCTTCCCGTCGACCAGCTTGGCGGAGAAGGCCCACGCCTCGAAGGCCAGCGCGATGGCCATGCCGATGGAGCCGGTGAGGGCGAGCGGTTTACGGCCCACCCGGTCGACCAGGACCATCGCGATGACCGTACCGATGATGTTCACGATCGAGGTCGTGAACGAGTAGAAGAACGAGTCCGTCGGGTCGATGCCGACCGACTGCCACAGCGTCGCCGAGTAGTAGAAGGCGACGTTGATGCCGACGAGCTGCTGGAAGATCGACAGTCCGATACCGACCCAGACGATGGGCAGGAAGCCGAAGCGGCTGCCCAGCAGGTCCTTGAAGGAGGACTTGTGCTCGCGGTGCATCGCCGTCTCGATCTCGGTGACGCGGGCGTCCAGGTCGACGTTCTTCCCCTCCACCTCGGAGAGGATCTTGCGGGCCCGGTCCTTCTTCCCGACCGAGATCAGGTAGCGGGGCGACTCCGGGATGGCGAAGGAGAGCAGCCCGTACAGGACCGCGGGCACCACCATCACGCCGAGCATCCACTGCCAGGCCTCCAGCCCGCCGATCTTGCCGCGCTGGTCGCCGTCGGCGATCTGGAGGATGCCGTAGTTGACCAGCTGCGAGATGGCGATGCCGATGACGATCGCGGCCTGCTGGAAGGAGCCGAGCCGGCCACGGTAGGCGGGCGGCGAGACCTCGGCGATGTAGGCGGGGCCGATGACGGAGGCCATGCCGATGCCGAAGCCGCCGATGATGCGCCACATCGCCAGGTCCCAGAGCGCGAAGGGGAGCGCCGAACCCACCGCGCTGATCGTGAAGAGCACCGCGGCGATCTGCATGCACCGGATACGGCCGATGCGGTCGGCGATGCGTCCCGCCGTCGCGGCACCGATGGCACAGCCGATCAGGGCGATGGCGATGACCTGGGCGAGGGTTCCCGACCCGATGTCGTAACGGTCGCGGATGGCCTCGACGGCGCCGTTGATCACGGAACTGTCGTAGCCGAACAGGAAACCGCCCATCGCGGCGGCGGCCGTGATGAAGATGACGTGCCCGATGTGGTCCGGGTGGGCCCCCCTGGCCCCGGACTCCGGTCCTTGCACTCTGCTGGTCACATGAACTCCTGGTGCCTGCCCGCAATGTCAGACGTGGACGGATGAGCCCTTTAAGTGGCGCATACGAAACAGTTCGCCACCACTTGAATACGCAGGGGATGCGCCGGAGATCATCCGTTCACTCGTCGAATTCGGGCTCGTACGGAAGTCGACACCTACCCGGGTGTCCTCCATTCGCGTGAAGTAGCCCGGGGAATTACGTGAAGATTCAGCGAAGACGCTGACTGATGACTTTCGATACACCGTCACCCTGCATGGAAACGCCGTACAGGGCGTCGGCGACCTCCATCGTCCGCTTCTGATGCGTGATCACGATCAGCTGGGAGCTTTCCTGGAGCTCCTCCATGATGCGGATGAGCCGCTGCAGATTGGTGTCGTCGAGGGCGGCCTCCACCTCGTCCATCACGTAGAACGGGCTCGGCCTCGCCTTGAAGATGGCGACCAGCAGGGCCACCGCCGTCAGGGACCGCTCACCGCCGGAGAGCAGCGAGAGACGCTTCACCTTCTTGCCCGGCGGGCGCGCCTCCACGTCGACGCCGGTGGTGAGCATGTGCTCCGGATCGGTGAGGATCAGTCGTCCGTCACCGCCCGGGAAGAGCCGGGAGAAGACGCCCTCGAACTCGCGGGCGGTGTCCCGGTACGCCTCGGTGAAGACCCGCTCGACCCGCTCGTCCACCTCCTTGACGACCTGGAGGAGATCGGCCCTGGTCTTCCGCAGGTCGTCGAGCTGCTCGGCGAGGAACTGGTGCCGCTCCTCCAGCGCGGAGAACTCCTCCAGCGCGAGCGGATTCACCTTTCCGAGTTGCTGGTACGCCCGTTCGGCCGACTTCAGCCGCTTCTCCTGCTCGGCCCTGACGAAGGGCCGGGGCTGGTTGCGGGGGTGCTCCGGGTCCTCGGGCAGCTCCTCGCCGTCGGCCGGGGGCGACGGGGGCACCGGCCGGCCGGGGCCGTACTCGGCCTCCAGCGCGGCCGGTTCCACCCCCAGCTCCTCCAGCGCCTTCGTCTCCAGCGCCTCCATGCGCATCCGCTTCTCGGCGCCCAGCACCTCGCCCCGGTGGACCGAGTCGGTGAGCTTGTCCAGCTCCCCCTTGAGGTCCCGGCCGGCGGCGCGGGCGGCGAAGAGCGCGTTCTCCCCCTCGGCCTTGGCCGCCTCGGCCGCCGCCCGCTCCTGCTGCGCCCGTACGACGGACACCTCGACGTGCGCGAGCAACTGCCGGGCGCCCGAGGCCACGGCCGCGGCCACCGACGCCTCGTGGCGCAGCCGGGCGCGGCGCTGCTCGGCGCGGGCGCGGGCCTCGCGTTCGGCGCGGGCTCCCCGGTCGAGGGAGTCGGCCCGGCCCGCGAGGCCCTTCACCCGCTCCTCGTGGGTACGGACCTGGAGACGGGCCTCCATCTCGGTCTGGCGGGCGTTGGCCCCGTCCGCCGCGAGCCGGTCGCGCCGCGCGGTGTCCGGCTCCTCCTCCAGGGGTGTCTCCTCGGCGACCAGCAGCCGTTCGGCCAGTACCTCGGCCTCCTCGGTGGCGCGTTCCAGCGCCTCCTGGGCGCGGGCCGCGGAGGAGGCGGTCCGTTCGGCCTCGCCCGCCGCGCCCCGGGCCTGTCCGGCGAGCCGGCCGAGTTGCTGGGCCACCTGGGACTTCTCCCGGTCCGCCGTCCGCCGGCGCTCCTCCAGCGCCTCGGCGCGGGCGGCGGCTTCCTCGCGCCGCTCGCCCGCCAGGCGCTGGGCCCCGGCGAGTTCCTCGCAGCGCACGACGAGCGCGGCCAGCTCGGCGGCGGCCTCGTCGACGGAGGCCTGCACCTCGAGCAGGCTGGGCGCCCCGGCGGAGCCGCCGTGCGCGAAGTGGGCGGAGAGCACGTCGCCCTCACCGGTGACGGCGGTGAGTCCCGGTTCGGCGGCGACGAGCCGTTCGGCGTCCTCCAGCGTCTCCACCACGACCATGCCCCGGGTCAGCGTCCGTACGGCCTCCATGAGCCCGCCCGGCGCGCGCACCAGCCCGGCGACCGGCCGGGCGGTGCCGGTCCGGACCCCCGTGCCGGTGCCGTACGTCCCCGTAGCCGCACCCGTACCCGCACCGTCCGGCTCACCGGGGGATACGGGCACCGGGGTGGCCGACTCGGCGGCGACGGCCTGCGGGGGAACCCCGGCCGGGCGTCCCGGCGCGTGGTCGCCGCCCTGCGCCGGGACCCGCCCGGCTTCTCCGTCCGGGCCGCCGGGCAGCTCGACGCCGTCGCCCGGCTCGGGGTCCGCGAGCGGCTCCGCGCCCCCGAGCAGCAGGGCGGCGCGGCCCGCGTCCTGCGCGCGGAGCAGCCGGATCGCCTCGGCGGCCGTCGCGGTCCCGGTCACCGCGACCGCGTCGGCCGCCGCTCCGAGTGCGGCGGCCACCGCCACCTCGTACCCGGGCTCGACGTCGAGGAGGCGGGACGCCGGACCGAGCAGTCCGGCCAGCCGGTCCCCGGCACCGAGCAGCACCCCGGTGCCGTCCTTGCGGCGCAGCCCGAGCGCGAGGGCGTCGTGGCGGGCCGCGGTGGCGGCCCGGCCCCGCTCCGCCTCGTTCGCGGCGTCGCGCGCCGCGCCGTGCGCGCTCTGCGCCGCCGCGAGGTCCCGCCGCGCGTTCGCGTACTCTTCGGCCAACTGGGCGTCGTCCGCGTCGAGTCCGTCGACCTCGGCCTTGAGCTGCTCGTACTCCTCCTGGGCGGCCGCGGCCCGTTCCCGTGCCCCGTCCCGGGAGTCGGCCAGGCGGTCGATCTCGGCCTGGGCGGCGGCGGCGCGGCTGCGGGCGGCGTTGACCTGGCCGCCGAGCCGGGCGAGGCCTTCCCTGCGGTCCGCGAGGGCCCGCGCGGCGTCCTTCAGCCGGCGTTCCTCGGACGCCAGTTCGCGTTCCAGCTCGGCCCGGTGGGCGGCGGTGTCCTCCAGCGCGTGTTCCGCGGCCTCCAGTGCGGCGGTCAACTCCGCTTCCTGCTCGCGGATCCGGGCGGCCTCCCGCTCCATCTCCTCGGGGTCCCGTCCGCGCCGCTCCTCCTCGGGCGCGGCGGCGGCGCTCTTCACCCGGGCGTCGGCGAGCGAGACCGTGCCCCTGACCCGCTCGGCAAGCTGCGACAGCTCGTACCAGCTCTGCTGAGCGCGTTGCAGGCGCGGGGCGAGGCGGCGGACCTCGTCCTCCAGCTCGGTCTCGCGGGCCAGGGCCTCCTTGAGGCGCGCCTCGGCGGACTCCTTGCGGCGTTTCAGCTCGGCCTCGTCGGCGATCTCCTCGCTCAGCGCGTTCCGCAGGGTCACCAGGTCGTCGGCGAGCAGCCGCAGCCGCGCGTCCCGCAGGTCGGCCTGGATGACCGCGGCGCGCCGGGCGACTGCGGCCTGCCGGCCGAGTGGCTTGAGCTGTCTGCGGAGTTCCTCGGTGAGGTCCTGGACGCGGGCGAGGTTGGCGCCCATCGCGTCGAGTTTCCGCAGCGCCTTCTCCTTGCGCCTGCGGTGTTTGAGGACCCCGGCAGCCTCCTCGATGAACGCCCGGCGGCCCATCGGGTCGGCGTGCAGGACGGAGTCCAACTGGCCCTGGCCGACGATGACATGCATCTCGCGGCCGATGCCGGAGTCGGAGAGGAGCTCCTGGATGTCGAGCAGCCGGCAGGTGTCGCCGTTGATCTGGTACTCGCTGCCGCCGTTGCGGAACATGATCCGGGTGATCGTCACCTCGGCGTACTCGATGGGCAGCGCACCGTCCGAGTTGTCGATGGTCAGCGAGACTTCGGCACGGCCGAGCGGCGGGCGGCCGGTCGTCCCGGCGAAGATCACGTCCTCCATCTTGCCGCCGCGCAGCGACTTGGCCCCCTGTTCGCCCATGACCCAGGAGAGCGCGTCCACCACATTGGACTTGCCCGACCCGTTGGGGCCGACGACGCAGGTGATCCCCGGCTCGAAGCGCAGCGTGGTGGCGGAGGCGAACGACTTGAAACCGCGCAGGGTCAGGGCCTTGAGGTGCACGCCGCCGGACTCTACCTTTCGCACACGGTTTCACCGCTGAGGGTGCAGGGCACATCTGACGTTAACCGCACCACTGGTCGCCCCGGGAAAAGGGATGCGGGGCGGGGGACGTGACGGGGGCGGATTCGGCGCACGGGTGGACGCACGTTGACGCACGTCGACGCGAGGGGGAAGTGCCAGGGGGAAAGCGCGGGAAAAAAGAAGGGACGCCGAAGCGTCCCTGGTGAAGCGTGGAGCTCTTCCGAACCCGCGCCCGGGCCGCGGTCCTGTGGTTCAGGTCCACGGATCGTCCCGCACGGCGGACCAGTGGCCGGACAGCCGTGATCGCACGCGATCACGAAGTCCGGTGCCGCCGATCCGCGGTGAAGAGATCCAGAAATGCTCCCGGGCCGCTGATGAGGAGTGCGGGCCCGGCCGGCCCCCTGCGGGCGACCGGTCAGGTCAGAGCGGGCTCTGCCTGGGGTACATCGATGTCGATGCCGTCGAGCAGCGACTGGTGCTGGGCGGCGGCGTTGAGCGCGTCGTTCTCGTCCTGGATCCGTACGAGCTCGGATTCCAGGTCTTGGACGCGCTTCTGGAGCCGTCGCATCTCGGCGAGGAGTCGCGGGTCGGAACCGCCGACGTAACCGAGAAGCGCCTTTGCCATGATGGATGGTCCTCCACACTGAGTGACCGACCGAAGCGGTGTGGGTCGTGAGGGAATCGCACCCGCGGTGCCCGGCAGTGCTCTTGATCATCACTGCGGTTGCTGCGGAAACAGCCCTGTCGAACAGCTGAGGTGCGCGGGGATTTCAGAGTCTCACCAAAAAGTTTGACGGTCAACACGATCACACCCCGTGGGCGCCGCCATCCCCGGGACGGCCCTCCCGGCGATCACGCGGACCATCGCCGCCCGCCGGTCGCCGGACCCCGGCGATCTTGGCCAACCGGGTAGCCTCGCATGCCCGGAGACCTTTGGCAACAACGGGGTGTCCCCGGCCTCCGCCGCAGGTCACTCCGGGTGCCACCACCCCGGCGCGCACCACGGCGGCGCGACGCGAGCGTCGCGCGGAGGGCACCCGGAGCGGGATGTCCCGTGCGCCGGTCACCGGATGGCGAACCCGTCGTAGCCGCCGCGCGGGGTGTCCCAGATCTCAGTCGCTCCGTCCACGCGTCCGGGCGTGTCGTCGGAGCGCAGCCACTCCAGCAGACGGTGGCAATTCTCACGTGCTCCCTCGGCGACGACCTGCACCCGGCCATCGTCCAGATTGAGGGCGAAGCCGACCAGCCCTCCGATCTCCAAAGCGTTTGCCCTGGTGAACCAGCGGAACCCTACTTGCTGTACTCGGCCGCGTACCCACACCACGAGTCGTGCATCTTCGCTCATACGGGAACGCTAACCGGAGCGGGCCGCCCGAAGCCTCTCGCGGCCGATCCGTCATGGCGTACAGTCCGGTCGCAATGACCTCACCCCATCGGGTGAGCACCACGGACTCGGCTACGCCCCCGGAGACCTCGGGGGTGGCCCGAACGGCATGAGGAAGGCACAGCGCATGGGACGCCACCGACGATCCGCCGCAGGCCCCGCCGCTGACGAAACCACCCCGGTGCCCTCCGGAGGACGGCACGGCGGCCGTACCCGCCGGCCGAAGCGCCGGGTGCCCCTGCCGGTACGCGCCGGGCTGCTCGGGATCTCCGCGGCGGTGGCGGTCGGCGCGGTCGCGGCCGCCTCCGGCATGCTCCCGGGCGGGGCGACGTACGGCCTGAGCGACAGCTCGCACGCCGACCGTGCCGACCGCGCCGACTCCGGCGGCGCCCCGGACCTGCTCACGCAGGGCACCGCGAGCGCCGACCCGGCGGGCCGTACCGCCACCGCCACCGCCACCCCGGCGAGCCGGGGCAGCGAGCGCCCCGCGGCCCCTTCCAAGTCGGCCACGCCCTCCGCCTCCGCGTCGCCCACGGAGAAGACCGCGAGCCCGACGCCGTCGCCCACCCCCTCCGTGACGAGGACGACCGCCGCCCCGGCCCCGACGAAGTCCACCGCCCCCGCGGCACCGGCGCCCACCACCGCGGCGGCCCCCGCGACCGAGGACCCGAAGCCGGCCGCCGGCACCTCCGTCCAGACGCAGGTGCTGACCCTGGTCAACCAGGAGCGCGCGAAGGTCGGCTGCAGCCCGCTGACCCTCAGCTCCTCACTGACCTCGCTGGCCCAGAGCTTCAGCCAGGACATGGCGGCCCGTGACTTCTTCGACCACACCGACCCGGACGGCGACACCCCCTGGGACCGCGCGGCGACGGCCGGGATCACCGGCCTCGGCGGCGAGAACATCGCCCGCGGCCAGGCGGACGCGCAGGCCGTGATGGACAGCTGGATGAACAGCGAAGGCCACCGAGCAAACATTCTCAACTGCGATTACACGACCATGGGCCTCGGCGTCTACATCGCCGACGGCGGCCCGTGGTGGACGCAGGACTTCGGCTTCTGAGAGGCCGGCCCAGCGAGTCCTGCCCCCCCCGTTATGTTTTTCGCGGTCCTGCAACGGGGCCGCTGGCCTCCGGGCCCGGCATGACTGTGTCCCCCTGTCGAAGACATGACCTGGGGGGTGGTGTCACCGGGTCCGGGGGTGTTCGTCGGAGACGCTGATCAGAGGTCCGGCCACCGTCCGGTCCGGCGCAATGCCGGACAGTTCGCGGACGGCAGGTCTGCATAACGTGGATGCGCGAGCACGACACCCGAGCCGAGGCCGGCACCGTCAACACCCCCGGAAGGGCGCGATGTTCGAGATTCGAGACGTGGGCGTGTTCCTCGGCCTGGACGTCGGCAAGTCCGCCCACCACGGGCACGGGCTCACCCTGGCCGGGAAGAAGATCTTCGACAAGCCGCTGCCCAACAGCGAGCCGAAGCTGCGGGCCGTGTTCGACAAACTGTCCGCGAAGTTCGGCACCGTCCTGGTGATCGTGGACCAGCCCGCCTCCATCGGCGCCCTGCCCCTGGCCGTCGCCCGCGACGCCGGCTGCCGCGTCGCCTACCTGCCCGGCCTGGCGATGCGACGGATCGCCGACCTCTACCCCGGCGAGGCCAAGACCGACGCCAAGGACGCCGCCGTCATCGCCGACGCCGCGCGAACCATGCCGCACACCCTGCGCTCGCTCGAACTGACCGACGAGATCACCGCCGAACTGACCGTGCTGACCGGCTTCGACCAGGACCTCGCCGCCGAGGCCACCCGCACCAGCAACCGGATACGCGGCCTGCTCACCCAGTTCCACCCGTCGCTCGAACGCGTCCTCGGTCCCCGCCTGGACCACCGGGCCGTCACCTGGCTCCTGGAGCGCTACGGCTCCCCGGCCGCCCTGCGCAAAGCCGGCCGACGCCGCCTCATCGAGCTGATCCGGCCCAAGGCCCCCCGCATGGCCACACGGCTGATCGACGACGTCTTCGACGCCCTGGACGAACAGACCGTGATCGTTCCCGGCACCGGCACCCTCGACATCGTGGTCCCGTCCCTGGCCCGCTCGCTCGCCGCCGTCCACGAACAGCGCCGGGCCCTGGAAGCCCAGATCAACACCCTGCTGGAGGCCCACCCTCTTTCCCAGGTCCTGACCTCGATGCCCGGCGTCGGTGTCAGGACTGCCGCAGTCCTGCTGACCACCGTCGGCGACGGCACCAACTTCCCCACCGCCGCCCACCTCGCCTCCTACGCCGGCCTCGCCCCGACCACCCGACAGTCCGGAACCTCGATCCACGGTGAACACGCGCCCCGAGGCGGCAACCGGCAGCTCAAACGCGCGATGTTCCTCTCCGCCTTCGCCTGCATGAACGCCGACCCGGCCTCCCGGACCTACTACGACAAACAGCGAGCCCGCGGAAAAACCCACACCCAAGCCCTCCTCCGCCTCGCCCGCCAGCGCATCAGCGTCCTGTTCGCCATGCTCCGAGACGGCACCTTCTACGAATCCCGGACACCGAAGGACATCGAACTCGCCGCATAACCCCGCCACCCCGAACCACCCCAAACCCGACAGGGATGCCTTGACGAACGACATAGAGGCCCCCCCCCGCACCCCCGACGGTCCGCCGCTGCCGGGGGTGCGGCGCGGTCCGGGGCGACGACAGGGGCGCGTTCCGACGTTCCGACGACAAGCGTGTGGAGTTCAGCCGGAGTCCACGCCGATTCAAGAACGGGTCGCGAGAATGCGGCCTCGTGCCTACCTCACCCACGCGTACCCGCGTCGCCACTGCACGCGCCGCGGCTCTGACGCTCTCCGGACTCCTCATCACGGGAGTGCTGGCCGCCCAGCCCGCAGCCGCTGCGGATCCGACCGGCTACCCGAACGTCCGGATCAACGAAGTCACCTCGTCGAACGACGACACCGTGGAGCTGTACAACAGCGGCTCGGCCGCCGTGAGCATCAGCGGCTGGAAGATGTCCGACGACAGCTTCTCGCCGCAGTCGTTCAGCCCCTCCTCCTCCACGATCCCCGCCGGCGGCTTCGTCACCTTCGACTCACCGAAGGGACTCGGCGACTCCGACAAGCTGGTGATCTACACGGCCGGCGGCACGGTGGTCGACCGCGTCGAATGGGCGACCGACAAGGCGAAGCCGGCCATGGCGCGTTGCGGCGGTGACGGCACCGGCGCCTGGGTGACCGCGGTCTCGTCGTCCACGTTCGGCGCCTCCAACGCCTCCGGCTGCCCCGCGTCGATCCCGGCGGCGAGCCGGGTGCGGATCAACGAGGTCACCTCGAACGGCTCCGACACCGTGGAGCTGTTCAACGGCGGAACGAGCGCGGTCAGCGTCGGGTCGTGGAAGTACTCCGACAACGACACCTCCCACTCCCCGGTGTCGGTCTCGTCCTCCTCGCCGAGCGCGAGCAGCATCCCCGCGGGCGGCTACCTCACGTTCGGCTCCTCCACCGGACTGGGCGACAACGACTCCGTCCTCCTCCTCGACGGCAGCGGCAACACCATCGACTCGGTGACCTGGGCGACCGACGGCGCCAAGCCGTCGGCCGAGCGCTGCGCCAACGGCAGCGGCTGGTTCCGGACCGCCACGACCGCGACGCCCGGCACCGCGAACTCCTGCTCGGGCACCACCGGTGGCGGCGACACCGGCGGTGGTACCGGTGGCGGCGGCACCGGCGGTGGCACCCCGGCCGGCGAACTGCTGGGCGGCGGCGGTTCGCTCACCAGCGGCTGCACCCCCGAAGCGGCGTCCGGCACAGGTTCCAAGCCGTCGGGCACCCTGGCGTGGCCGGGCGGCGCGAACGTCACGATCGCCGACAACGTCTGCGCGTTCACCACGTCCACCGGCCCGGAGGGCCGGGACGTGAGCGGCCTGGCGTTCGACCCGGCGAACCCCTCGGTGCTGTGGGCGGCCAAGAACAAGAACTGGCTGTACAAGCTGGTCAAGAGCAACGGCAAGTGGATACCGGACACGACCTGGAGCTCGACGGGCAAGCAGATCCGCTTCGCGGGCGGCTCCGGCGAGCCCGACGCCGAGGGCCTGGCGGTCGGCGGCAACGGCCACGTCTACGTGACCTCCGAGCGCGACAACACCAAGAACACGGCGCCCAAGGACACGATCCTGGAGTTCGACCCGACGGCGTCCGGCTCGACCCTGACGCCGGTCCACCAGTGGGACATGACCAAGCAGTTCCCTCAGCTGGACACCGGCGACAAGGACGACGCCAACCTGGGCTTCGAGGGCGTCGGATACGTGCCGGACACCTGGCTGACCGCGAACGGCTGGGTCGACCCGCTCACCGGCGCCGCCTATGACCCGGCGGACTACCCGCTGCACGGGTCGGGCCTGTTCTTCGCCGGACTGGAGTACGACGGTTCGCTGCACGTCTACGGTCTGAACTCCGACGGAACCTTCACCACCTTCGCGACGATCACGACCGGCAAGGCCTCCGTGATGGACGTGACCTTCGACGCCGGCACCCAGCGCCTCGTCGCGACCTGCGACAACACCTGCGGTGAGACGCACACCTTCATGAAGGTCAACGCCTCCGGCTCGATCGTGCCGGACGTGACCTACACGAACCCGGCCGTCATGCCGACCGACAATCTGGAGGGCTTCGCCATCGCGCCTGCCTCGACGTGCGTCAGCGGCGTGCGCGAGGCGGTCTGGAGCGACGACGGTGTCTACGGCTTCGGCTCGGGCAGCTCCTCCTACGGCCACGCCCTCTACAGCGGCACCTTCCCCTGCTGAACCCCGCCGACCACGGCAGACGGCCGCCCGGGACCCCATCGGTCCCGGGCGGCCGTCGTCGGGGCGGACGCGCGGTTCGCGCGGCACCGTGCGGATCCCGGCTCACCGCTCCCGCGGCACCCGCTGGCAGTTCGGGCAGAAGTAGCTGGAGCGGTTCATCCAGGGGCGGCGGCGCATCGGGGTGCCGCAGCGGTGGCAGGGTTCGCCCTCGCGGCCGTAGGCGTCGAGGGAGCGGTCGAAGTAGCCGGATTCGCCGTTCACGTTGACGTACAGGCTGTCGAAGCTGGTGCCGCCCTGGGCGAGCGCCGCGTTCATCACGTCCCGGACGTGGCCGAGCAGCTCGGCGGACTTCGTGCGGGTGAGGGTCGCGGTGGGGCGGTCGTAGTGGAGCTTCGCGCGCCAGAGCGCCTCGTCCGCGTAAATGTTGCCGACACCGCTGATCAGCGACTGGTCGAGCAGCGCGCGCTTGACCGTCGTACGGCGCAGGCGCAGCGCCGTGTGGAAGGCCGCGTCGTCGAAGGCGGGGTCGAGGGGGTCGCGGGCGATGTGCGCGATGACGTCGGGGAGCCCGTCCGGGGTGGTGGGGTGGAGCGAGAGCCCGCCGAAGGTGCGCTGGTCGACGAAGCGCAGATCGGTGCCGAGGGTGTCGGCGAAGCGCATCCTGATCCGCAGATGCTTCTCGGTCGGGGCGTCGTCGGGCCGCACCAGCAGCTGACCGCTCATGCCGAGGTGGCCGAGGAGGGAGACGGGCGCGTCCTCCAGCGGGATCCACAGGTACTTGCCGCGCCGCATCGCCGCACCGAAGCGCGTGCCGCGCAGCCGGGCCGCGAAGTCCACCCCGCCCGCGAGGTGCCGGCGCACCGCGCGCGGGTGGAGGACCTCCACCTCGGAGACGGTCCGGCCGGCGACCCAGCGCTCCAGACCCCGGCGTACGACTTCGACCTCGGGCAGCTCGGGCACGGTGACGCTCCTCCAGGGACACCAGGGGACCAGGGGACCAGAAACACGGAAACGCACGGAACACACGCACGGAAACGCACGTAGGGAAACGCACCGAACCGGGCGGGAAATGCCGCGACCCCCCGGCGCACGAGGCACCGGGGGGTCGCGAACGGGGTCAGGCCGGAGCGACGTCCGTGTTCTGCGGGGGTTCGGCAGGGGTGTCGGCGGCCCCTGCGTCGGCCGCGGACTTCTCCGCGGTCGCCCTCGCTTCGGCGGCGGCGCTGATCTCGCGCCAGGCGGACTCGGCCGCCTGCTGCTCCGCTTCCTTCTTGCTACGACCGGTGCCGGTGCCGTACGAGACACCACCGACGCGAGCTGCAGCAGTAAAGATCTTCTCGTGGTCCGGGCCGGTCTCCGTGACGAGGTACTCGGGGACTCCGAGACCCTCGCTCGCGGTGAGCTCCTGGAGGCTGGTCTTCCAGTCCAGGCCGGCGCCGAGGTTCGAGGACCTGTCGATGAGCGGGTCGAAGAGCCGGTGAACCAGCTCCGAGGCCGCGTCGAGGCCCTGATCGAGATAGACCGCGCCGATCACCGCTTCAAGGGTGTCGGCGAGGATGGAAGCCTTGTCCCGGCCACCCGTGCCCTCTTCACCGCGGCCGAGCCGGATGAAGGAACCGAGTTCGAGGCCGCGGCCCACTTCCGCCAGTGCACGAGAGTTGACCACCGCGGCCCGCAACTTGGCCAGCTGGCCTTCGGGCAGGTCGGGGTGGGTGCGGTACAGCGTGTCCGTGACCACCAGGCCGAGCACCGAATCCCCGAGGAATTCGAGCCGCTCGTTGGTGGGCAGACCGCCGTTCTCGTACGCGTACGAGCGGTGGGTCAGCGCACGCACCAGAAGGGCGGACTCAAGGTGATACCCGAGCCGCCCTTCCAGAAGCGTGTGGGACGAGGCTGTGTTGACGTTGTCTGCCTGCTTCTTGGCGTGGGACAACTCAGACATCGGGCCTCTCACCAGCCACTCAGACTTCGAGGACCTGGCGCTTGTTGTACGTGCCGCAGCTCGGGCACGCAATGTGCTGGAGCTTCGGCTCCTGGCAACGCTCGCACGAAACCAGGGTGGGGACCGCAGCCTTCCACTGCGACCGGCGGTGGCGCGTGTTGCTGCGCGACATCTTCCGCTTCGGAACAGCCACGGCTACTTCTCCTGCTTCTCGTCGACGCCAGGTTCGGCGCCGCCCATGTTGTCCTTCTCGCCGTCCTGAACGGTCTCGGCGAGTCCTTGCAGTGCCGCCCACCGGGGGTCGGCGGCATCGTGGTGGTGGCCAGGATTCTCGTCCAGCCTGATTCCGCATTCGGAACACAGGCCGGCACAGGTCTCCGTGCACACCGGCTGCATCGGCAGTGCGAGCACTACCGCGTCACGCAGCACTGATTCGAGGTCGAACAAGCCGTCCTCAAGGAAAAACTCGTCCTCGTCGTCCTCGGCGTCGTCGGCCGGGTCCGCCGCCTTGCTGCGGCCCCGGTCGTCGGCGTCAGGGTACGAGAACAGTTCCTGGAAGTCCGCTTCGACCTCGAAGGTCAGCGGCTCCAGACACCTTACGCACTCCCCCTCGGCGGTCGCACGGGCGGTGCCTGTGACGAGCACCCCTTCCATGACCGATTCGAGGCGGAGGTCCAGCGCCAGCGGCGCGCCTTCCGGCACTCCGATGACCCCGTCGATACCCAGATCCCTCGGTGCCTCCACCGAGCGGGTCAGCCGCTTCAGGGCACCGGGACGCCGACCCAGCTCGTGCGTATCGAACACGAGAGGATTGCGGTGGTCGAGGTGGCCGTTCAGGGCTTCTCCTGCTTTCGAGATTCGTGTGCATCGCACTGCGTCGGGAGGGGCCGGCCGTTCCGGAGTCGAAACGGGCAGCCGGGATCGCGGAGATACGCGCGACCGAGGAGCCAGGATACTTGACGTACCGCTCAGCACCCAATCCGGACCGGTCGGGCAGGCGGAAGCCGTGCGGCGCCGGGGTCGGCGGCCGGTCAGTGACCGGGTCGGGGGCCGGTCAGTGGCCCTGCTCGTACCGGCGCAGCTGCTCCAAGTCGATCATGCTGGTGTCGAAGAAGCTGGTCTCGTCGAGCGCCGGCTGCGACTGCTGGGGCAGCTGGGCCTGGGGCTGCTGGTCGGCCCAGCCGTACTCGGGCCGGCCGGTCTGGCCGTCCTGCGCGATCTGGCCCTGCTGCGGCTGGTAGGCGTTCGGGTCGTACGCCTGCTGCTGGTAGGCGTACACGTCCTGCTGAGGCTGCTGGTAGCCGTCCTGCTGTGGCTGCTGCTCGTAACCGTCCTGCTGCGGCTGCTCGTAGCCGTACGAGTCCTGCCGGCCCGGCTGCGGGTAGTCGTAGCCCTGGGCGGCGGCCTGGGCGTACTGGGGGCGCGCCGGGTAGTTCGGGGAGGCCTGCGGCGGCTCGGGGTCGGCCAGCTCGGCGAGGCCGGCCAGGTAGTCGGCGTCGCTGGTGTGGCCCTGGGCGCCCGCGGCGTCCTGGGCGGCCATGTGCGCGCCGAGGTCGTCGGTGGCGACCCGGCCGTGCAGCTTCTGCCGGCCGCGGCCGACCGCTTCCAGGGTTTTGCCGAGGACGGCCTCGAAGGCGCCGAGCTTGGTGTCGACGTACTCGTCGGCGCGGCGCCGGAGCGTCTCCGGGTCGGCGCTGCGCTCGGGGGCCTCGGCGTAGTCGGGGTCCTCGTAGCCCTGCTCGTCGACGCCCTCGCTCCGGCCGAGCAGCTTCTCGCGGCCGCGGTCCACCGAGCCGATGGTCTTGGTGAGGACGACCTCGAAGTTGGCGAGCTTGCTGTCGACGTACTCGTCGGCCTCCGCCTTGACCTCGGCGGCCTCGCGGCGGGCCTCGGTCAGGATGCGGTCGGCCTCGTCCTGGGACCGTACGACGACCTCGGTGCCGGAGATCAGCGAACCGCGCTCGGCGTGGGCGGACTCGATGATCCGCTCCGCTTCCTGGCGCGCCCGGTCGACGAGCTGCTCGCTGCCGCCGATGACCTCCTCGGCGTGGGCCAGTGAGCCGGGCAGCGCTTCGCGGAGCTCTTCGAGCATCCCGAGCAGATCGGCGCGGTTGATCACGCACGAGGCCGACATGGGCATGGACCGGGCGTTCCCGACCGCCTCGACGATCTCGTCGAGCTTCTTCTGCACGTCCACCGTGTGCTCGCCACTCTCTGCCGCTGTTGGAGACGGACGGGACGACTGTAAGGCCAGTCGGCTCCCGTCCGACACCGGGTGACGGTCCCTCAGGCGGTCACTTCCGCTCCAGCCGCTCCTGGAGCGCCGCGTGGACGGTCTCGGGCAGCAGGTGGGAGACGTCTCCGCCCCAGGTCGCGACCTCCTTGACCAGTGAGGACGACAGGAAGCTGTAGGTGGGGTTGGTGGGGACGAAGAGCGTCTCGACACCGGAGAGGCCGTTGTTCATCTGGGCCATCTGCAGTTCGTAGTCGAAGTCGCTGACCGCCCGGAGCCCCTTCACGATGGCGGGGATCTCCCGCTGCCTGCAGAAGTCGACCAGCAGGCCGTGGAAGGACTCGACCTCGACGTTGCCGAAGCCGGAGGTGACCTCGCGGATCAGCTCGATCCGCTCGTCGACGGTGAACAGCCCTTTCTTGGACTGGTTGATCATCACCGCGACGTGCACGACGTCGTACAGCTTCGAGGCTCGGCCAATGATGTCGAGATGTCCGTTGGTGATGGGGTCGAACGACCCCGGACAGACGGCGCGGCGCAACGTGATTCCCTCGCTCCCGGGTCCGGTCATCGTGCGTCTTCGCACATGGAGGCGGCGCGACCGTACCAAAGGGTCGCTTCGCCGTAACGGCGGGACCTCAACGGCTCGAAACCCTCCGGCCAGCCGAATTCCCCGCCTCTGGTGGCTCGTTCCACGGTGACGAGTGCGCCCTCGGCAAGCCAGCCCCGCGAGCCGAGTGTGAGGAGGATCTCCCGAAGATCGTCGTCGGTGACGACGTAGGGCGGGTCCAGGAAGACCACGTCGTACGGGTCGGCGGGCGCCGGTCCGGCGACCGTCTGTTCGGCCTTGCCGGTACGGACCTCGGCGCCGGGCAGGCCGACGGCGCGGACGTTCTCGCGGACGGTACGGACGGCCTTCGGGTCGGCCTCCACGAGCAGCGCGTGGACCGCGCCCCGGGAGAGCGCTTCGAGACCGACCGCGCCGGAGCCCGCGTACAGGTCGGCGATCCGGACGCCGTCGAGCGTGCCGAGCAGCGCCTCCCAGGTCGAGAAGAGGCCCTCGCGCGCACGGTCGGAGGTGGGGCGGGTGCCGTTGCCGGGCGGTACGGCCAGGCGGCGTCCGCCGGCCGAGCCGGCGATCACGCGGGTCATGGGAGTCGGTCCTCGGGTCGCGGGACGGTACGCGGGGGTCGCGTGCCGCTGGGGCCTCTCGTTCGCACCGGGCCGGGCTCGCGGGCCGGCACGGTCCGGACGAAGGACCCTGGTCCCACGATATGGCGTGCGGGCGGCGCGGACCCGGGCACCTCCCCGGCCGTCGGGTCATCCCTTGTCGAGGAACTCCTCACGATCCTTGTCCAGCAGGGCGTCCAGGGCGGTCCGCAGCTCCGGGAGACCGGTCAGCTCCGGGTCGGCGGCGACGATCCGGGTGGCCTCGGCGCGCGCGGCGGTGATGATCTCCTCGTCGTCGATGACGGTGAGCATCCGCAGCGAGGAGCGGACGCCGGACTGGGCCTGGCCGAGCACATCGCCCTCACGGCGCTGTTCGAGGTCGATCCGGGAGAGCTCGAAGCCGTCCAGGGTGGCGGCGACCGCGCCGAGCCGGGCGCGGGCCGGGCTCGCCTCGTGGGCCTCGCTGACCAGCAGGCAGAGCCCTGCGGCGGAGCCCCGTCCTACCCGGCCGCGCAGCTGGTGGAGCTGGGAGACGCCGAACCGGTCCGCGTCCATGATCACCATCGCGGTGGCGTTGGGGACGTTCACGCCGACCTCGATCACGGTGGTGGCCACCAGCACGTCGACCTGGCCGGCGGCGAACCGGCGCATCACGTCGTCCTTGTCGTCCGGGTTCATCCGCCCGTGCAGCACCTCGATCCGGAGCCCGGCGAGCGGTCCGGCGGACAGCCGGGCCGCCACGTCGAGCACGGCGAGCGGCGGCCGCTTGTCGCCGTCGGAGCCGCTCGGAGCGCCCTGGGCGTCCGGTTCGCCGGATTCCTTCCCGGCGGCCCGCGCGGTGGCCTTCGCGCCCGTCTTCGTACCGGCCTTCGTACCGGCCTTCGCGCCGCCCTCGGCTCCGGACGCCGGCTCCTCGGGGTCGTCACCGATGCGGGGGCAGACCACGTACGCCTGGTGGCCGCCCTCCACCTCCTCGCGGACGCGTTCCCAGGCGCGGGCGAGGAAGTGCGGTTTGTCGGCGGCGGGCACGACGTGGGTGGCGATCGGCGAGCGCCCGGCGGGGAGCTGGTCGAGGACGGACGTCTCCAGGTCGCCGAAGACCGTCATCGCGACCGTGCGCGGGATGGGTGTGGCGGTCATCACCAGCAGGTGCGGCGGCTGCCTGCCCTTGGAGCGCAGGGCGTCGCGCTGTTCCACACCGAAGCGGTGCTGCTCGTCGACGACGACGAGACCGAGGTCGTGGAAGGACACCTTGTCCTCGATCAGCGCGTGGGTGCCGATGACGAGTCCGGCCTCGCCGGTGGTCAGGTCCAGCAGCGCCCGGCGGCGGGCCGCCGTGCCCATGGAGCCGGTCAGCAGGACCACCTTCGTGCCGAGCGCGGAGCCGCCGAGCATCCCGCCCTCGGCGAGGTCGCCCATCATCTCGGTGATGGAGCGGTGGTGCTGCTGGGCGAGCACCTCGGTGGGGGCGAGCATCGCGGCCTGCCCGCCGCCGTCCACGACGGCGAGCATCGCGCGCAGGGCGACCATGGTCTTGCCGGAGCCGACCTCGCCCTGGAGCAGCCGGTGCATGGGGTGTTCGGTGGCGAGGTCGCCGAAGATCTCGCCGGACACCTTCTGCTGGCCCTCGGTGAGGGTGAACGGCAGCCGGGCGTCGAAGGCGTCGAGGAGCCCTCCGGGGGCCGGGCGGCGGGCGACGGCGGGGAGCTGGGTGTCGGCGTACCGGCGGCGGGCCAGCGCGGTCTGGAGGACGAAGGCCTCGTCCCACTTCAGCCGCTCCCTGGCGTCCTCGATGTCCGCCTTGGTCTGCGGCCGGTGCACCTTGACCAGGGCCTCGGGGAGGGAGACGAAGCCGCGTCCGTCCCGCAGCGCGGCGGGCAGCGGGTCGACGGCCTCCTGGGCACTGGGCAGCACGGTGTCCACGGCCTTGGCGATGCGCCAGGAGTCAAGCTGCTTGCAGGCGGGGTAGAGGGGCAGCAGGCGGCCCGCGAAGGCGTCCACGGCCTCGCGCACGCCGGCCTCGCCCTCGGGCGCCTCGGCGTCGAGCAGCTGGTACGTGGGGTGGGCGAGCTGTGTCTTGCGGTTGAAGACGCCGACCTTGCCCGCGAACATCGCCCGGCGGCCGGGGAGGAGTTCCTGGTGCGGCTTGTGCACCCCGTGGCCGAAGAAGACGAGCTGGAGCCGGCCGCTGCCGTCGGTGAGGGTGACCTCCAGGCGTTTGCCGCGCCCGTTGTTGAAGCCCAGCACCCGGGCGTCGGCGACCTGGGCGACCACGGTGACGTGTTCGTCCAACGGGAGGTCGGAGAGCGGGGTGAGCCGGCCCCGCTCCTCGTACCGTCGCGGGTAGTGGTGCAGGAGGTCGCCGACGGTGTGCAGGCCGAGGTGTTCGGCCATCACCTTCGCGGTGGCTCCGCCGAGCAGCTTCTTGAGGGGTTCATCGAGCGCGGACACGGGTTCCATTGCACACCACACCACCGACAGTCGTCCGGCCGGAGTGCCCGGGGCGTGTCCGGCGGCGGGGCGGCGTGGGCCTCGGGGCGTGTCCGGCGGCGGGCCGCCCGGGCGGGGCCGAGCGCTACTCGACGCCGATCAGCAGCGGGGTCCCCGGGTGCCCGCCCCGGTAGACCGTGGTGTCGACGGCCAGGTGCCCTTCGCGTACGTACGCCTCCAGCGCGTCGCCGAGGGTGTCCGGTACGTGTTCGCCGAGCACGAGGGTGACCAGCTCGCCGCCGGCGGCGAGCATCCGGTCGAGGACGGTGCGCGCGGTGCCGGGGAGGTCCGCGCCGATGACGGCCACGTCCCCGTCGATCAGGCCGAGGATGTCGCCGGCCTGGCAGATGCCGGCGGTGGTCCACGACTGCCGTTCGGCGACGGCGAGTTCGGCGTGGCGGGTGGCTCCGGCGGCGGCGGTCATGGCGACGACGTCCTCGTCGAAGCTGCGGCCGGGCTCGTGGACCGCGAGGGCGGCGATGCCCTGGACGACGGCGCGGGTCGGGATGACGGCGACCCGGATTCCGTCGGCCCTGACCTGCTCGGCGGCGACGGCCGCGACGTGGCGCAGGTTCGCGTCGTTGGGGAGCAGCACGACCTCGCGGGCGTGGGCGCGGCGGATGGCCTCGACGAGTTCACCGCTGGCGGGCGGCTTCCCGGGGCGCACGAGCACGGTGACGGCGTCGGCCTCCTCGCAGAGACCGCGGAGTTCCTCGCCGGGGACGACCACGACCACGGAGCGCGGGGCGGGTTCGGTGTGCGGGTGGACGCGCGCGGCGCCGAAGTGGGTGATCCGGATGCGGTGCGGGCGGCCCGCCTCCACGCCCGCTTCCACGGCGGCTCCGGCGTCGTCGACGTGCACATGGACGTTCCACAGGCCGTCGCCGCCGACCACGACGAGGGAGTCGCCGAGGGTGTCGAGCCGGTCGCGGAGCCGCTCCACCGCCCCGTCCTCGGCCTCCAGCAGGTAGATGACCTCGAAGGCGGGCCCGTCGCCGGGCACCGCCCCGTCCGCGGGGTTCGCGGGGTCGGCGCACGCTCCGGCGCACTCCCCGACGGGGGCGGCGGCGCCCTCGGCCGCTACGGGGAGCGGTCCGGGCGCCTGGCGGGGTACGTGTACGGGGGCCCGCCCGGTCACCGTCTCCAGCAGCGCCCCCAGGACGGTCACCAGGCCCTGGCCGCCGGCGTCCACGACTCCGGCGCGGCCGAGCACCGGCAGCCGCCCGGGGGTCTCCTCCAGCGCCTCGGCGGCGCCCGCGTGCGCCGCCTGGGCGACGGCCGCCAGACCGCTCCCGGCGGCGACCGCCCCGGCGGCCCGCGCGGCCGCGGCGGCGACGGTGAGGATGGTGCCCTCCACGGGGTGGGCGACGGCCCGGCGGGCGGCGGCGGCGGCCTGCGCCAGCGCCCGGGCCAGGTGGTCCGCGTCCCCGCCGTCCGCGAGCACGGCGGCCATCCCGCGCAGCAGTTGGGCGAGGATGGTGCCGGAGTTGCCCCGCGCCCCGATGAGCGCCCCGTGCGCCATGGCGCGTACGGCCTCGGCGCAGGCCGGTCCGGCGGAGGCGGGCCCGGTGGGGAACGGCGCCGAGGGGCCCGCGCCGTGGGCCGCGAAGACGGCCTCGACGGCGGCCCGCGCCGATTCCACGGTGAGGAAGAGGTTGGTGCCGGTGTCCCCGTCGGGGACCGGGTAGACGTTGATCGCGTCGATCGCGGCACGCTCCCGGCCCAGGGCTTCGAGGGCCAGGGAGCACCAGGTGCGTACCGCGACGGCGTCGAAATCGTCGGGGAGTTGCGGCACCTGGGTCCTCCTTGAAGCGGCCGTGTACGGCGGGCTGCACCGCAGGTTAACCCCGGGCCGCCGGTGAGTGGACCGGGACAGGGGGGCGGGAGGGCGGCCTGCGGAACCGTGGTAGTTTCGTTGTACCGAGGCAGCCGTTGTATGGTGTTTCGGTTGCCCGATGAAAGTCGGGCCATTCCTCCGGTGCCGCCACTTCAGTTCGCTGATTCCGGCGCGCCGGAATTCACTGTAAGTGCACCTGAAGTCTTTGGAGTGACCCGTGGCTGCCAACTGCGACGTCTGCGGCAAGGGGCCGGGCTTCGGCAACAACATTTCGCACTCGCACCGCCGTACGTCTCGTCGCTGGAATCCCAACATCCAGCGCGTGCGTGCCGTGGTCGGTCGGACGCCGAAGCGGCTCAACGTCTGCACCTCGTGCATCAAGGCCGGCAAGGTCGCGCGCTGACGTTCCCGTCGTAGCGCAGCCTTCCGGTTGCCCAAAAAGCCGGTCCACCTCGGTGGACCGGCTTTTTGCTGTGCCCGGACGGGGGTCGCCCCGGGCCGGAGGGCCGGGAACGGCCTCCGGCTCCGGGGACGGCGGTCTCATGCCCGCCGGCTCCGCCAGCCGTGGTCGACCGGTCCGATCCCTGCACCGAGCGGGAATCCGCCCTCGATCGCCCCGGTGACGTAGGTCTTCGCGTTCCGTACCGCCGTGGGCACGTTCTGGCCCCGGGCCAGGCCGCAGGCGATGGCCGAGGCGAGGGTGCAGCCCGTGCCGTGGGTGTGCCGGTTGTCGTGGCGGGGTGCACGCAGCCAGTGCTCCTGGTCGCCGTCGGTGAGCAGATCGACGGCCTCGCCGGGCAGATGGCCGCCCTTGATCACCACCCAGCGCGGGCCGAAGGCGAGCACGGCGGCGGCGGCCCGCCGCATGTCGTGCTCCTCGGCCACCTCCACGCCCGTGAGCTGTGCCACTTCGTCGAGGTTCGGGGTGGCGACGGTGGCCAGCGGCAGCAGCTTCGCGCGTACGGATTCCAGGGCCTCGGCGGCGAGCAGCGCGTCCCCGTGCTTGGAGATCCCCACCGGGTCGACGACGACCGGGGCGGCGGTCTCCGCGAGGAGTCCGGCGACGGTCTCGACCAGGGCGGCGGACGCGAGCATGCCGGTCTTCACCGCCTGGACGCCGATGTCGTCGACGACACTGCGGTACTGGGCACGTACCGCCTCGGGCGGCAACTCCCAGGCGCCCTGCACGCCCAGGGAGTTCTGGGCGGTCACGGCGGTGAGCACGCTCATCCCGTGCACGCCGAGGGCCAGCATCGTCTTGAGGTCGGCCTGAATGCCGGCACCGCCGCCGGAATCCGATCCGGCGACGGTGAGGACACGGGGCGGTACGGCGGCAGTTGTGGGCATGGGCCGCAATCTACTTCGGGCGGCGGACACCCGTGCGAGCGGTCCGACGGGCGGACGGACAGTCCGGCGGACGGACGGTCCGACGAGCGCGGCCGGTCCGACGAGCGGGCGGGCGGCCCGCTGGACACCTGCCTACGGGGCGTCCTCGACGTCGCCGAAGTGGTCCCAGCCTCCCCTGCTGGTCCAGGGCGCGCCGTCGACGGTGACCTGGGGCAGGGCGGACGGGTTGAGGACCTCGCCGATCACCTTCCAGCGGGCGGGGAGTTTCACGTCGGGCGGGAAGGTCGCCACGATCGCGTGGTCCTCGCCCCCGGTGAGCACCCACTGGAGCGGGTCGACACCGACCGCCTGTCCGATGTCCGACATCTGGGACGGGATGTCGATGAGTCCGGAACGCAGGTCGATGCGGACCTTGCTGGCCTCGGCGATGTGTCCGAGGTCGGCGACGAGGCCGTCGCTGACGTCGGTCATCGCGGTGGCGCCGAGTCCGGCCGCCGCGGGGCCCGCGTGGTACGGCGGTTCGGGGCGCCGGTGGGCTTCGACGAAGGCGCGCGGCGAGCGGAATCCCCGGGAGAGTACGGCGAATCCGGCGGCGGACCAGCCGAGCCAGCCGGTGACGGCGACGACGTCCCCGGGCCGGGCGCCGCCCCGGGTGACCGGTTCGTGGTTGCGGAGGTCGCCGAGCGCGGTGATCGCGACGGTGATGGTGTCGCCGCCGACCACGTCGCCGCCGACCACGGCCGCCCCGGCGACCTGGCACTCGTCGCGGAGCCCGTCCATGAGTTCGGTCGCCCAGGTCACCGGGAGGCTCGCCGGGACGACGAGGCCGAGGAGGAGCGCGGTGGGCACGGCGCCCATCGCCGCGATGTCGGCGAGGTTCTGCGCCGCCGCCTTGCGCCCGACGTCGTACGCCGTCGACCAGTCGCGGCGGAAGTGGCGTCCTTCGATCAGTACGTCGGTACTGGCCACGACCCTGCGGTCCGGAGCGGCCACGACGGCGGCGTCGTCGCCGGGCCCCAGCCGTACCGCCGGAGTGGTGGTGAGGCGGGCGGTGAGCTCTCTGATGAGCCCGAACTCCCCCAACTCACCCACGGTTCCCTTCACCGGGTGTCACCTCTCGTTCGTCGCACCGGACGTCCGGTGCGGGCTGCTCCGACGTGTCCGCGCACCGGACGCGGCCCTCCCCCGGGCCGGGCCGGTCCGCGGTAGCGGGCGGTCACCGCTGTCTGTAGTGTCGGGAGACACGTCGTTCCGTGTCGCCCGTACGCCACGCTACGGACCTCTCCCGGTCCCCGGGTCTCCCCGCTCCCGCCGGTGACGCGATAACGTGGCGTTCCTCTCCCCCACATGATCCTCGTGGCCGCCCTGGAGGTTCCGTGGTACAGGCGTACATCCTTATTCAGACCGAGGTGGGCAAGGCGTCGATCGTCGCCGAGACCATCGCGAAACTCCCGGGAGTGATCCAGGCAGAGGACGTCACCGGACCCTACGACGTGATCGTGCGCGCCCAGTCCGACACGGTGGACGAGCTCGGCCGCATGGTGGTCGCCCGGGTCCAGCAGGTGGAAGGCATCACGCGAACCCTGACCTGCCCCGTAGTCCACCTCTGACCCCCGTCTACGCTGGTCCGGTGACGTCTTCCCGCCGCCGGTCGCTCAGCCCGTCGTTCCTCGTGCCGTCCGCCGCCGCGCTCCTGGTGGCGGCGGGCTGCTCCGGCGGCTCGCAGCCGTCGGTCGCGGTACCCACTCCGTCCAAGGACGCGGCCGCGTACTGTTCGGCGCTGCACAAGGCGCTGCCGAAGACCGTGGCCGGGCTGGAACGCAGTGATCCCGCACCGGAGTCGGAGCTGACCGCCGGCTGGGGGGACGGGGCGATCGTACTTCGCTGCGGTGTTCCCCGGCCCGCCGCCATGGCGGACGCGGCTTCCAAGGGGATCGACGCGGACGGCGTCAACTGGCTGCTGGAGCAACGCCCGGACGAGGGGCCCCGGTTCACGACGACGTACCGCAAGGCGTACGTCGAGGTCTCCATGGGGACGCGGTTCGCCCACGACGCCAGCCCGCTCGCCGAGTTCGCGAAGCCGGTGCGCGAGACGGTCCCCGACAGTCTCTGAACCACTGCCGCTGCCGTCCCGCCGGCCGGTCGTCGCCGGCCGGCGGGACGTACGCGGTCAGCGCAGGCCGGTGGACCGGGTCAGGGCCGCCTGGAGGAGCCGGTCGACCAGCTCCGGGTAGTCGACGCCGCTCTCCTGCCACATCCTCGGGAACATCGAGATGGGCGTGAACCCGGGCAGGGTGTTGATCTCGTTGATGACGAACTCGCCCTCGTCCGTGAGGAAGAAGTCGGCGCGCACCAGGCCCTCGCAGGAGACGGACTCGAAGGCGGCGACGGCGAGGCGCTGGACCTCGGCGGTCTGCTCCGGGGTGAGCGGGGCGGGCACGAGTCCGGCGGCCGCGTCGATGTACTTGGCCTCGAAGTCGTAGAAGTCGTGCGCGGTGACCGGCGGGATCTCGGCCGGCACGCTGGCGCGCGGTCCGTCCTCGAACTCCAGCACCCCGCACTCGATCTCGCGCCCGCTCAGCAGCGACTCGACGAGGAACTTCGGGTCGTGGCTGCGGGCCTCCTCGATCGCCGCGTCCAGGCCGCCGAGCTCGTCGACCTTGGTGATGCCCATGGACGAGCCGCCGCGGGCGGGCTTCACGAAGAGCGGCCAGCCGTGCTCGCCGGCGAAGTCGACGATCCGCTTGCGGGCGGCGGAGGGGTCGTTCTCCCACTCACGGGGGCGGACGACCAGGTAGGGGCCGACGGGGAGCCCGAAGGAGGTGAAGACCCGCTTCATGTACTCCTTGTCCTGGCCGACGGCGGAGGCGAGGACGCCCGCGCCGACGTAGGGGACGCCGGAGAGTTCCAGGAGGCCCTGGAGGGTGCCGTCCTCGCCGTACGGGCCGTGCAGCACGGGGAAGACGACGTCGACCTCGCCCAGGGCCCGGGGCACCGATCCGGGCTCGCTGAGGACGACTTCGCGGCTGCCCGGGTCCACGGAGAGAACCACGCCGCCCTTCTCCGACTCGGCGAGCGCGTCCACGTCGGGCACCTGCCGGTCGGTGATGGCCATGCGGGCCGGGTCGTCGCCGGTGAGGGCCCAGCGGCCGTCCTTGGTGATGCCGATCGGCAGGACGTCGTAGACGGTCCGGTCGATGGCGTTCAGGACGGCGCCGGCCGTGACGACCGAGATGCCGTGTTCGGAGCTGCGTCCGCCGAACACGACAGCCACGCGCGGCTTGCGGCGCTGCTGCTCAGGGCTCTTCGGACGCTCAGGGCTCTGGGGGAGGTTCTCGCTGCTCATATCGCGATGAGCGTACCTGCTGGTACCGGAGGAGTCAGCGCCGCTCGGGCTTGGCGCTCCGCGACATCAGCTCCTTGACCGCGACGGCGGGCGGCTTGCCCTCGTGGACGATCCCGACGACGGTCTCCGTGATCGGCATGTCGACCCCGTGCCGGCGGGCCAGATCGAGCACCGACTCGCAGGACTTGACACCCTCCGCGGTCTGGCTGGTGGCGGCGACCGCCTCCTGGAGCGTCATGCCCCGGCCGAGGTTGGTGCCGAAGGTGTGGTTGCGCGAGAGCGGCGAGGAGCAGGTCGCCACCAGGTCGCCGAGGCCCGCGAGTCCGGAGAACGTCAGCGGGTCCGCGCCCATGGCGAGGCCCAGCCGGGTGGTCTCGGCGAGTCCGCGGGTGATGAGCGAGCCCTTGGCGTTGTCGCCGAGTCCCATGCCGTCGGCGATGCCGACCGCCAGGCTGATGACGTTCTTGACCGCTCCGCCGAGTTCGCAGCCGACGACGTCGGTGTTGGTGTACGGGCGGAAGTACGGGGTGTGGCAGGCGGCCTGGAGCCGCTGGGCCACCGATTCGTCCCTACAGGCCACGACGGCCGCCGCGGGGCGCCGTTCGGCGATCTCGCCGGCGAGGTTGGGGCCGGTGACGACGGCGATGCGGTCGGCGGAGACCTTCGTCACGTCCGCGATCACCTCGCTCATCAGCTTGGCGGTACCGAGCTCGACGCCCTTCATCAGGGAGACGAGGACGGTGTCCGGTTCCAGGTGCGGGGCCCACTGGGCGAGGTTGGCGCGCAGCGTTTGGGAGGGCACCACCAGCACCGCGAACTCGGCGCCGCGCAGCGCCTCGGCGGGGTCGGTGGTGGCGCGCACGGACGTGGGCAGTTCGGCGCCGGGGAGGTAGCGGGAGTTGGTCCGGGTGGTGTTGATGTCGTCGGCGACCTCGGCGCGGCGGGCCCAGACGGTGACGTCGCAGCCTGCGTCGCCCAGGATCACGGCGAAGGCGGTGCCCCAGGAGCCCGCCCCGAAGACGGCCACTTTGCGCGGGTCGGTCACTGGGAGCCCTTCTCTTCGGCCTTGCGCCGCTGGTTCGCGCGGGCCTTGCGGTGGTCGTACGGCTCGGCGGGAGCCTTCTCGCCGCGCACGGTCTCCAGTTGCTCGGTGATCGCGGCCATGATGACCTCGGTGACCTCGCGCAGCACGTCGGGCGTCGGATCCGAGCCGTAGAAGCGGCTGAGGTCGACGGGCGGTCCGGCCTGCACCCGGAGGGTCTTCCGGGGGAAGAACCGGTACTTGTTCTCCTTGGCGTACGGCGGCATCGCGAGGTTCGCGCCCCACTGGGCGACCGGGATGACGGGCGCGCGGGTCATCAGCGCGACGCGGGCGGCGCCGGTCTTGCCGTTCATCGGCCACATGTCGGGGTCGCGGGTGAGGGTGCCCTCGGGGTAGAAGGCGACGCACTCGCCGTCCTCGATCGCGGCCACGGCGGCGCGGAAGGCGTTCAGCGCGTCGGTGGTCTCGCGGTAGACGGGGATCTGGCCGGTGCCGCGCAGCATCATGCCGACGAACGGGGCGCGGAAGAGGGCGGCCTTCGCCAGGAACCTCGGCACCCGGCCGGTGTTGTACTGGAAGTGCCCGTACGAGAGCGGGTCCACGTAGGAGTTGTGGTTGACGGCCGTGATGAATCCGCCGTCGGCCGGAATGTGCTCCATTCCCCGCCAGTCACGCTTGAAGAGAACCACCAGTGGCGGCTTGGCGATGACCGCCGCCAGGCGGTACCAGAAGCCGATTCTGCGGCGGGACACTCGGACCCCTTTCACTCGGGTTTCTCATCGACCGGACCTGCTGCTCGGCCACGGACGGTCATGTCCCGCCCCAGGCCCCTGCTCTGTCGAGAACACCGTACGCCCCGCTCCCCCGGCCGGACCGGCAGGCTGTCGCACCCGGCAGGCGAGAATGGGGGCCGACGTTCACGGAGGGGGAGATCGCCACGAACACCGACCCGGCCGGCCGCTGGTCCCTGGTCGTTCCGCTGAAGCCCTTGGCGTACGCCAAGAGCAGGCTGCGGGACGCCCTGGGCGACGCTCTGCGGCCCCGACTCGCCCTGGCCTTCGCCGAGGACACGGTCGCGGCGGCGCTCTCCTGCACGGACGTGCGCGATGTGGTGGTCGTCACGGACGACACGGTGGCGGCGGACCGTCTGGCGGCGCTGGGAGCCCGCGTCGTACCCGACTTCCCGGCCGCCGGTCTCAACGCGGCGCTCGCGTACGGCGCGGGGCTGGTGCGTGCCGTCAGGCCGTCGGCTCCGGTCGCGGCGCTCAACGCGGATCTCCCCGCGCTGCGCCCCTCGGAATTGTCGCGGGTCCTCGAATTCTCTTCCGGATTTCCCCGGACATTCCTTTCGGACGCCGCGGGAATCGGGACGACATTTCTCTCGGCGGTGGCCGGAGTGGAATTGCTGCCCGCTTTCGGCGGTCCCTCGCGCGCCCGGCATCTCGCGTCGGGTGCGCGGGAGGTGCCGCCCGAGGGACTGGATTCGGTCCGCCGGGACGTGGACACCGGGAACGACCTGCTGGTGGCGCTGGCCCTGGGCGTGGGACCGCGTACGGAGGAACTGCGGGACGCCGTACGGCTGGGGGCGGCCCCGGGCCCGGTCGCCGGGCCCACGCGGCCCGCGCCCACCGGGCGATAGGCTGCGGCCCATGCAGGCGACCGCGTACACGTACGACCCCGAGACCCGCAGCGGCAGTGTGCTGCTCGACGACGGCACCCCGGTGGACTTCCCGGCGGCCGCGTTCGACGCGGGCGGCCTGCGGCTGCTGCGCCCCGGGCAACGGGTGCGGATCGAGGGTTCGGGCGAGGGTGCCTCGCTCCGGATCGACCTGGTGACCCTGCAGACCTTCTGAGCGGGGCCCGTTCGTCGGACCTTCTGAGCGGGGCCCGTTCGGCCGAACGGGCGGGAGCCCGCCGGGGCGACCGCCCGGCCCCGGACAGCCCGCGGGCCGGGCTCCCCGAGGGGAACCCGGCCCGGCGCGTCGTGCGAGAGCGAGCGGGTGCTCGGTCTCACTTCTTGCGAGCGGTGGCCTTCTTGGCCGTGGTGGTGCGCGCCGTGGTCTTCTTGGCGGGCGCCTTCTTGGCGGTGGCCTTCTTGGCCGGGGCCGTCTTCTTCGCGACGGCGGCGGTCTTCTTCGCCGGCGTGGCCGCCTTCTTCGCGGCCGCCGTGGTCTTCTTCGCCGCTGCCGCGGTGGTCGCCTTCTTGGCGGGCGTGGCGGTGGTCTTCTTCGCCGTGGTCGCGGCGGCGGTGGTGGTCTTCTTCGCCGTCGCGGCCTTGCGGGCGGTGGCCTTCTTGGCCGCGGCCTTGGTGGTCGTACGGGTGGAAGCACCGCCCGAGAGGCTGCCCTTGGGGGCCTTCTTGACGGCCACGTCGTTCTTCGGGAGCTTCTTGGAGCCGCTCACCAGGTCCTTGAAGCCCTGACCCGCGCGGAAGCGGGGCACCGAGGTCTTCTTGACCCGGACGCGCTCGCCGGTCTGCGGGTTGCGGGCGTACCGCGCCGGGCGGTCGACCTTCTCGAACGAGCCGAAACCGGTGACCGAGACACGGTCTCCGGCCACGACGGCGCGGACGATCGCGTCCAGTACCGCGTCCACCGCGTCAGCGGCCTGCTGGCGGCCGCCGACCTTCTCGGCAATCGCTTCTACGAGCTGTGCCTTGTTCACGTCTTCCCCTTCGGAGACATTGCCAGAACGAAAGTGTTCAAGCGTTTTCGCACGTTAGGCAGATATATACCGCAAATCAAACACGAAACGGGCTAATCACCCTAGTGCCGCAACGAAGTCGACTGGTGCGGACTTCCGCAGGGTCAGTCACCTTCGGGGAATCGGCCCTCATCGAGGTCCTTCATCAACCGGTCCAGGCGCCTTGCCGCGCCTGAGAGATCGTGCTTCGCCGTGGCCGTGACGGCCAACAGCTTCCGGGACAGCGCCATCCGTACGCCCTCCGGGACTTGCAGTGCGCGCACCCTTCCGTGCGCTTCCTTCAATTGGTCGGCGACTTGGCCATAGAGCTTGAGTTGGTTGTCGCCTTCCATGCACCGATTGTGCCATCTGAGGCGAGTTGTCGCCCGACAGGGTCTCAACAAGCCACTGCGCCCCCTACCCGAAGGCAGGGGGCGCAGTCTGGAAAAGCGCTGCTCAGACCTCAATTGTACGCGGCTTGAAGGTCGGCCTTGCCACCTCATATGCCGCGATGTCCGCTTCGTTCTGAAGGGTGAGGCTGATGTCGTCCAGCCCGTTCAGCAGACGCCAGCGGGCGTTCTCGTCGAGCTCGAAGGCCGCCTCGATGCCCTCGGCCCGGACCTGGCGGGCCTCCAGGTCGACGGTGACCTCGGCGGTGGGGTCGGCCTCGGTCAGCTCCGAGAGCGCGTCCACGACCGACTGGTCGAGAACGACGGTCAACAGGCCGTTCTTCAGCGAGTTGCCGCGGAAGATGTCCGCGAACCGGGCCGAGATCACGGTCTTGAAGCCGTAGTTCTGGAGGGCCCAGACGGCGTGCTCGCGGGAGGAGCCGGTACCGAAGTCGGGGCCGGCCACCAGGACCGAGGCGCCCTGCCGCTCGGGGCGGTTGAGGACGAAGTTCTCGTCCTTGCGCCAGGCTTCGAAGAGGCCGTCCTCGAACCCGTCGCGGGTGACCTTCTTCAGCCAGTGCGCGGGGATGATCTGGTCGGTGTCGACGTTGCTGCGGCGCAGCGGGACGGCCCGGCCGGTGTGCGTGGTGAAAGCTTCCATGGTTCTCAGACTCCGGCAGGCGTGCGGTCGTCGGACAGGTCGGCGGGCGAGGCCAGGTGGCCGAGCACCGCGGTGGCGGCGGCGACCTGCGGGGAGACCAGGTGCGTCCGGCCGCCCTTGCCCTGCCGGCCCTCGAAGTTGCGGTTCGAGGTGGAGGCGGAGCGCTCACCGGGCGCCAGCTGGTCCGGGTTCATGCCGAGACACATCGAGCAGCCCGCGTGGCGCCATTCGGCACCGGCCTCGGTGAAGACCTTGTCCAGACCCTCGGAGACCGCCTGCAGGGCAACCCGGACCGAGCCGGGGACGACCAGCATCCGTACGCCGTCGGCGACTTTGCGGCCCCCGAGGACGGCTGCGGCGTTGCGCAGGTCCTCGATGCGGCCGTTGGTGCAGGAACCGACGAAGACGGTGTCCACGCCGATCTCGCGGAGCGGCTGTCCTGCGGTCAACCCCATGTACTCCAGGGCCTTTTCGGCGGCGAACCGCTCCGAGGCGTCCTCGTACGAAGCCGGGTCGGGGACGTTCGAAGAGAGCGGAGCACCCTGGCCGGGGTTGGTGCCCCAGGTGACGAACGGGGCCAGCCGGGTGGCGTCGATGACCACCTCGGCGTCGAAGACGGCGTCGTCGTCGCTGCGCAGGGTCTTCCAGTACGCGACGGCGGCGTCCCAGTCCTCGCCCTTGGGGGCGTGGGCGCGGCCTCCGAGGTAGGCGAAGGTGGTCTCGTCCGGGGCGATCATGCCCGCGCGGGCGCCGGCCTCGATCGACATGTTGCAGATGGTCATCCGGGCTTCCATCGAGAGCTTCTCGATGGCGGAGCCGCGGTATTCGAGGATGTAGCCCTGGCCGCCGCCGGTGCCGATCCGGGCGATGATCGCCAGGATGAGGTCCTTGGCCGTGACGTCCTCGGGGAGTTCGCCGTCGATGGTGATCGCCATCGTCTTCGGGCGGGCCATCGGCAGCGTCTGGGTGGCCAGCACGTGCTCCACCTGGCTGGTGCCGATGCCGAACGCCAGGGCGCCGAAGGCTCCGTGGGTGGAGGTGTGCGAGTCGCCGCAGACGACGGTGGTGCCGGGCTGGGTCAGGCCCAGCTGGGGGCCGACCACGTGCACGACGCCCTGCTCGACGTCGCCGAGCGGGTGCAGCCGGACGCCGAACTCCGCGCAGTTCTTGCGCAGGGTCTCCAGCTGGGCGCGGGAGACCGGGTCGGCGATCGGCTTGTCGATGTCGAGGGTCGGGGTGTTGTGATCCTCGGTGGCGATGGTGAGGTCGAGGCGCCGCACCGGGCGTCCGGCCTGCCGCAGCCCGTCGAAGGCCTGCGGGCTGGTCACCTCGTGCAGCAGGTGCAGATCAATGTAGAGGAGGTCGGGCTCGCCCTCTGCGCGCCGGACGACGTGGTCGTCCCAGACCTTCTCCGCGAGTGTCCTACCCATCGCTTTCCCTCCGACCGGCGTCTTCGCCGGCCCAACTAGAGATTCGGTGCGCCACCGTCCCGGTCCCGTACGGGACGGCTCCCCCGAACGGGGCGGCGGCTACGGGCCGTCGTACGGCCGCCGGTACAGGTTCGCAACTTCTGGAGAAAATTGAACTTGCGTTTCACAGAGTGAGACGCGAATATCGTCGTATGGACAACTCTAGCGGCGTCGGCGTTCTCGACAAGGCTGCACTCGTACTGAGCGCACTGGAGTCCGGTCCGGCCACCCTCGCCGGGCTGGTCGCGGCGACCGGTCTCGCTCGTCCCACGGCCCACCGACTGGCCGTGGCACTCGAACACCACCGCCTGGTGGCCCGGGACATGCAGGGCCGGTTCATCCTCGGCCCGCGGCTCGCCGAGCTCGCCGCGGCGGCCGGCGAGGACCGCCTCCTGGCGACGGCCGGACCCGTGCTCACCCACCTGCGCGACATCACCGGTGAGAGCGCCCAGCTCTACCGCCGCCAGGGCGACATGCGTATCTGTGTCGCCGCTGCCGAGCGGCTCTCCGGGCTCAGGGACACCGTGCCGGTCGGCTCCACGCTCACCATGAAGGCGGGCTCCTCCGCGCAGATCCTGATGGCCTGGGAGGAGCCCGAGCGGCTCCACCGGGGCCTGCAGGGCGCCCGGTTCACGGCGACGGCCCTCTCCGGGGTACGCCGCAGGGGATGGGCCCAGTCGATCGGCGAGCGCGAGCCGGGCGTCGCCTCGGTCTCCGCACCGGTGCGCGGACCGTCGAACCGGGTGGTGGCCGCCGTCTCCATCTCCGGCCCGATCGAGCGGCTGACGCGGCACCCGGGCCGGATGCACGCGCAGGCGGTCATCGACTCGGCCGCCCGCCTCAGCGAGGCCCTGCGCCGCGGCTGACCCCCTCCACCGACCGTCCACCCGCCCGCCGTTACCGAGTCACCGCGTCACCGCTCCTGCTTACGTTTCCGCTCGTGTTCGCACTGGCCGCCCCAGCGTCGTGGCGGCCTTCTTCATGTCCGGGCCCGAACGGCCGGGCCCGAACGGGCTGTTGGGCTGTCCGGCCTCCGGTGCCGGCTCTCCGGTTGCACGAAAAAGGCCCTTCACCGAGGTGAAGGGCCTTTCCCTACCGCTGACTTGTACCCCCGACCGGATTCGAACCGGCGCTACTGCCGTGAGAGGGCAGCGTGCTAGGCCGCTACACAACGGGGGCTTGTTCCTTGAAGTCCTACGAACTTCGGTCTTGCGCTGGGCTACCAGGACTCGAACCTAGAATGACGGTACCAGAAACCGTAGTGTTGCCAATTACACCATAGCCCATGGTGTGGTACGTACCCCCGACCGGATTCGAACCGGCGCTACTGCCGTGAGAGGGCAGCGTGCTAGGCCGCTACACAACGGGGGCCCTAGCGATCCTGCATCAAGAACATCGGGTGCGACCCGGATTGTTCCCGCGGGAAGGATCTGTACCCCCGACCGGATTCGAACCGGCGCTACTGCCGTGAGAGGGCAGCGTGCTAGGCCGCTACACAACGGGGGCTTGTTCCTTGAAGTCCTACGAACTTCGGTCTTGCGCTGGGCTACCAGGACTCGAACCTAGAATGACGGTACCAGAAACCGTAGTGTTGCCAATTACACCATAGCCCACTGAAACGCAACCCCTAGAGGCTTTGTCTCTGTCTGCGCTTCCCGGCCGGATCTTTCGGCCCGCTCGGGCGGCGCAGAAAGAACATTACCCGAAGGTGTCCGACGCTCCAAAACGGGTATCCCGCGACAGCACCCCCGGCAGCTGGTGGAGGCCCGTGATCCGTACGAGATCGGCCCTGCCACCCCGCTCCGCCCGGTCCAGCCAGATCCCCGTCAGCCCGGCCGCGACCGCGCCGGCGGCGTCGATGTCGGGCTCGTCCCCCACGTACGCCACCTCGTGCGGTTCCAGGGCGAGCGCCTCGCAGGCGGCGTGGAAGGCGCCGGGATCGGGTTTGGAGACGCCGAGCTCCACGGCGCACAGCAGCGCCTCGAACCGGTGGCGTACGCCCAGCGCGCTCAGCTTGCGGTCCTGCTGTCCGGAACTGGCGTTGGACAGGACTCCGTGGCGGTAGCCGTCCAGCAGGTCGAGGACCGGGAGCACGTCGGGGAAGAGGCTCCAGGCGGCCTCGTAGTGGGCCGCGTGCCGACGGAACCACGCGTCGGCCTCCGCGTCCGTCAGCTCCCGTCCCAGGAACTCCCGCACCCGGTCCCTGCGCTGCCCCTCGTAGTCCGTCTCCCCCGCGGCGAACCGCGCCCAGTGGCGACCGGTGAGCGCCCGCCAGCCGTCCAGCGCCTCGTCGGGGGTGTGCCAGCCGCCGGGCAGCCCCTCCAGCTCCAGCAGCCGCGCCATGGCGACGCGGTCGGCGCCGGAGTAGTCGAAGAGCGTGTCGTCGACGTCCCAGAGCACCGCGCGGATCGGCATGGACGCCACGCTACCGGCCCGCCCCCGGCCCCACCCGGCGAGAACCGGCCACAGGTGCGCCCGAGCCTCACGAAAGCGTCCGGGGGCCGGGAATGCCGAGGGGCGGGCCGCCGGAAGGTTCTTTCCGGTGGCCCGCCCCCTGGGGCGTACGGCGCCGCGCTACGCGGTGAGCCTCTTACGCGGTGAGCTTCGCGAGAGCCGCGTCCACCCGGGACAGGGTCTTCTCGCGGCCCAGGATCTCCATGGACTCGAAGAGCGGCAGGCCGACCGTGCGGCCGGTGACGGCGACGCGCACCGGGGCCTGGGCCTTGCCGAGCTTGAGGCCGTGGGCCTCGCCCGCCGCGAGGACGGCGTTCTTCAGCGCCTCGGCGTTCCACTCGGCGTCGGCCAGGTTGGCGCGGGCGGTGGTCAGCAGGGCGTCGGAGCCCTCCTTCATCGCCTTGGTCCAGGACGCCTCGTCCTCCACCGGCTCGTCGAGGAAGAGGAAGTCGACGTTGGCGGTGATGTCGGAGAGGACGGTCACCCGGGTCTGGGCGTGCGGCGCGATCTCGGCGAACCTGTCCGCGTCGAACGACTCGGGGGCCCAGTTCGCGTACGGCGCCCGCAGCCAGGGACCGCACGCGTCGGTGAAGTCCTTCACGTCGAGCCGGCGGATGTGCTCGGCGTTGATGTGCTCGGCCTTCTTGAGGTCGAAGCGGGCCGGGTTGGCGTTGACGTCCGCGATGTCGAAGGCCGCCACCATCTCCTCGATCGAGAAGATGTCGCGGTCCTCGGCGATCGACCAGCCCAGCAGCGAGAGGTAGTTGAGCAGCCCCTCGGGGAGGAAGCCGCGCTCGCGGTAGAGGTTGAGCGACGCCTGCGGGTCCCGCTTGGACAGCTTCTTGTTGCCCTCGCCCATGACGTAGGGCAGGTGGCCGAAGGCCGGGGTGGCCTTGGCGATGCCCAGCTCGGTGAGGGCCGCGTACAGGGCGAGCTGGCGGGGGGTGGAGGAGAGCAGGTCCTCGCCGCGCAGGACGTGGGTGATCTCCATCAGCGCGTCGTCGACCGGGTTGACCAGCGTGTAGAGCGGGGCCCCGTTGGCGCGGACGATGCCGTAGTCCGGCACGTTCTCCGGCTGGAAGGTCAGCTCGCCGCGCACCAGGTCGGTGAAGGTCTGCGGCACGTCGGGCATCCGGAAGCGCACGATGTGCGCGCGGCCCTCGGCCTCGTACGCCGCGACCTGCTCGGCGGTGAGCTCGCGGCAGTGGCCGTCGTACCCGGACGGCTTGCCGGCGGCGCGGGCGGCGTCGCGGCGGGCGTCGAGCTCCTCGGTGGTGCAGTAGCAGTCGTACGCGTACCCGCCGGCCTTCAGCTTCTCGGCGACGTCGCGGTAGATGTCCATCCGCTGCGACTGGCGGTACGGGGCGTGCGGGCCGCCGACCTCGGGGCCCTCGTTCCAGTCGAAGCCGAGCCAGCGCATCGAGTCGAGCAGCTGCTCGTACGACGCCTCCGAGTCGCGCGCCGCGTCGGTGTCCTCGATGCGGAAGACCAGCGAGCCCTCGTTGTGCCGGGCGAAGGCCCAGTTGAAGAGAGCCGTCCGGACCAGGCCCACGTGGGGGTTGCCGGTCGGGGAGGGACAGAACCGGACACGGGGGGAAGATCCGTTAACCACGCTTGATCACCTTGTTGGTGAGAGTGCCGATGCCTTCGATGGTGACGGCGACCTCGTCGCCGACGTGCAGGGGGCCGACCCCCGCGGGGGTTCCGGTGAGGATGACGTCGCCGGGGAGGAGCGTCATCGCCTCGGTGATGTGGACGACCAGGTCCTCGACGGAACGGATCATCTCGCTCGTACGGCCGAGCTGACGCTGTTCGCCGTTGACCGTCGCCTGGATCGTCAGGTCGGACGGGTCCAGGTCGGTCTCCACCCAGGGGCCGAGCGGGCAGGAGGTGTCGAAGCCCTTGGCCCGGGCCCACTGCTTCTCGCGCTTCTGCGCGTCACGGGCGGTGACGTCGTTGGCGCAGGTGTAGCCGAGGATGACGTCCTTGACCCGCTCGCGGGGGACCTCGCGGCACATCCGGCCGATCACCACGGCCAGTTCGGCCTCGTAGTGGACCTCGTTCGAGAAGGAGGGGTACTCGATGGCGTCGCCGGAGCCGATCACCGAGGTGGTGGGCTTGAAGAAGGCGACCGGGACGTCCGGGACCTCGTTGCCCAGTTCGGCGGCGTGCTCCGCGTAGTTGCGGCCGATGGCCACGACCTTGTTGGGGAGCACGGGGGGCAGGAGCCTGACCTTGCTCAGCGGGACCTTGGTGCCGGAGAGCTCGAAGTCGGCGTACGGAATGCCCTTGATGATGTCGAGGACGAGGCCACCGGATTCCACGGTGCCCTCACCCTCGACGGCGCCGAAGGCGACATTGCCGTCGATGGAGAACCTGGCGATGCGCACGGGATGCTGTCGCCCCTCACTTGCTGGCTGGCTGAAGACTGACGCTCCAGGCTATCGCCTCGCCGCGCGCGGACCGGGGAGTGTCCGGCGGATCGTCGCCGTCCCCCCGCAGGTGCGGACGACAGGGACGAGCGAGCCGGCCGGACTCCCGGCGGGCGGTGCCTACCTGAGGATGGTGCGGCGCGGGTTGGCCGTCTGCGTGGGCAGCGCGTTGGTGTACTCGGGCCGCTCGGAGAGCTCGGGGGCGCGCAGCGTGGAGGCGTCCGTGAGGTGCGCCAGCGTGGTGCGCCGGGGGTTGGCGAGCTTGCGGGACTGCGTCGTGTTCATCTGCCGTGAGGACCTTGTCGCCGGGGGCGCACCCCGGGGTGCGCCCAGTTGGTCGGGTTCGCCATCCCAGTAAAGCGTCAGGCTAAACATCGGATTCCCGGCCTTACCCCGGATGAGACGGCGATCATCATGTGAGTTTGCTCACGACCAGCACCACAAAAGCCGCATACCGGAATGATGATCACGCAAGTGGAAACGGACATTGCATCACTGAATGTTCTATTCCGCTCCTGATCATCAGGACTGGGACACCACACTCGTCCGACTGACCTGTCCGTAATGATCCACTTTCCACATGAACACGCTGCACGGCTGGTCACACGGCCATCACGCCCTGTGACACCCACCCATGGGGAACCCACGGGCCTTGTTGGAGGTCCGGCACTGTGCTGGAATTCCACGCACCGCCGCGGGTAGAGACCGGCGCGCAGGGGCGCAACGCAGCGCCGAGTGGCGGCGGAGGGGGTTCAAGAACGCCGGTCGTTCAACGACCACCATGGGGCGCGTCCAGCGCCCCACGACGCCGACACCGTCACCGCCGCGCATGCGGAGGGACGCCTGGTCCAGAGGTTGCGACGCTAGTGCAGGGACGTTTCAAGAGGGATGGCAGCGCTCCGGCGGAACAGGAGCCGCGCGGCGGGACCGACCGCGGCTCCTCGCCCCAGCACGCCCAGAACCCCGGGTCGGCCGGCGCCGGCGACGGCGCGGAACAGACCGCGCGCACGGGTTCCACCACGACCGAAAGCGCCGAGCCGGCAGCGGCGGCGAAACCCCGGGACCCGGTGAGCACGGGTTCACGCGTAGCCCTGCGTAACTGGCGCATCAGCACCCGCCTGGTCTCCCTCCTGGCACTCCCCGTGGTCGCGGCGACCTCGCTGGGCGGACTCCGCATCAACGAGTCGATGAACGACATCCAGCAGCTGGAGCACATGCAGCTGCTGACGCAGATGACCAAGCAGGCCACCGCGCTCGCGCAGGCCCTGCAGGTCGAGCGCGACGAGTCGGCGGGACCGCTCTCCAACGGCGTGAAGGCGACCAACTACAAGGTCACCGAACCCCGGAAGAAGACGGACCGGGCCAAGGACGCCTTCCTCGACGCCACCATGGCCATCGGGGACACGGAGGGCGACGAGGCCCTCGAAGGCATCCACGCAAGCGTCAACATGATCGCGACGCAGCTCGGGCAGATCCGCGACATCCGCAAGACCGCGTACGCCAGCGGCTCTCCGAGCGTCAACACGATCGACCAGTACAGCCAGTTGATCACCTCGCTGCTGAGCCTCTCCCAGGACATGGCGCAGGCGACCTCCAGCCCCGAGATGATCAAGCGCACCCGTGCGCTGGCGGCCTTCTCCTCCGCCAAGGAGTACGCCTCGGTCCAGCGGGCGATCATCGCCGCCGCACTGCCGGGCGGAAACAGCACGAAGACCAGGCTCAGCGACAACGACAAGCAGTTCGGTCGCAACGCGCTCCGCAAGGAGAGCCTGGCGATGAACTCCTTCGAGACCATCTACGCGACCACCGGGAACAGTGCCTCCGACCTCACGGCGCCGCTGACCAGCGGCAACCCGGAGATCCAGGCGGCCAACACCTACGCCAAGCAGGTGCTGGACACCACGGTCGGCCTGAGCGGGCGCAAGCCGCGTTCCTACCTCGACTGGTACGACCAGAGCTCGACCAAGATCCAGGCGATGGAGACCATCGAGGCGACCCTCCTCAGCGACATGGAGGGCAAGGCCCGCGAGCTGCGCGAGGCCTCCCAGCGCGAGGCGATCCTCAACGGTGCCATCATCCTGCTGGTGCTCGGCGTCTCGCTCGTCGGCGCCTTCGTCGTGGCGCGGTCCATGATCCGCTCGCTGCGCCGCCTCCAGGACACCGCGACCCGGGTCGCCCAGGACCGGCTGCCCGAGCTCGTCCGCCAGCTCTCCGAGACCGACCCGCAGGACGTCGACACCTCCGTCGAGTCCGTCGGCGTCCACTCCCGCGACGAGATCGGCCAGGTGGCCGCGGCCTTCGACGACGTGCACCGCGAGGCCGTCCGCCTCGCCGCCGAGCAGGCCCTCCTCCGAGGGAACGTCAACGCGATGTTCACCAACCTCTCGCGCCGCAGCCAGGGCCTCATCCAGCGTCAGCTCTCGCTCATCTCGGAGCTGGAGTCCCGCGAGGCCGACCCGGACCAGCTCTCCTCGCTCTTCAAGCTCGACCACCTCGCGACCCGTATGCGCCGGAACGGCGAGAACCTCCTCGTCCTCGCCGGTGAGGAACCGGGCCGCCGCTGGACCCGCCCGGTCCCGCTGGTCGACGTGCTCCGCGCCGCCGCCTCCGAGGTGGAGCAGTACGAGCGCATCGAACTGGCCGCGGTGCCCGCCACCGAAGTGGCCGGCCGGGTCGTCAACGACCTCGTGCACCTCCTCGCCGAGCTGCTGGAGAACGCCACGTCGTTCTCCTCGCCGCAGACGAAGGTCCGCGTCACGGGTCACGCCCTGCCGGACGGACGGGTGCTCGTCGAGATCCACGACACCGGTATCGGCCTCTCGCCCGAGGACCTCGCGGCGATCAACGAGCGGCTCGCCTCGCCGCCCACCGTGGACGTGTCGGTCTCCCGCCGCATGGGTCTGTTCGTGGTCGGCCGGCTCTCCCTCCGTCACGGCATCCGCATCCAGCTGCGGCCCTCCGACTCCGGCGGCACCACGGCGCTCGTCATGCTGCCGGTGGACGTCGCGCACGGCGGCAAGCAGCCGCCGTCCAGGCAGGGTGCGGGTCAGCAGGCGTCCGCGCCCGGCGGTCTGCTCGGCGGCGCCGGCGCTCCGCGCGCCGGTCTCGGCGGCCCGCAGGCCAGTGCCAAGGGGCTCGCCGGCTCGGCGCCCGCCCGGGGCCAGGTCGGCGCGGGTTCCGGTCCGCGCGCGGCGCTGCCCTCGCGGGACACCGCGGCGCGCGGGTCCCAGCAGGGAGGCCCGCAGACCGGTGGGCCTCAGCGGCAGCCCGGCGGACCGTCCGTACCGCAGGGAGGCCCGCAGGGTCCGCAGGACTTCGGGCGGCCCGAGCGGCAGGGCGGTGGCGCCCTCGGCGGCGGCGCCCGGCTGGGCGCACGCGGTGCGCAGGGCGGTACGGAGCAGGACCGGACGAACCTCTTCGGGCACGGCGCCCCGGCCCAGCAGTCCCCCATGACCCGGCCGGAGCAGGGCGGCCGTCCCGTACGCCAGGACGTGTTCGGCTCCACCGGTCCGCAGCAGCAGTGGCAGGGCCAGGGCAACCAGAACGGCCAGCCCCTCCAGGGCAACCAGGGCGCTCCGGCAGGTCAGTTCGGCCAGGACCAGGGCCAGGGCGGCCGGCCCCCGTTCGGGCAGGACCAGAACCAGGGCCACAACCAGGACCTGGGCGGCCCGCAGGGCATGCAGCCCCAGCGCGGTCAGGCCGGTCCGGGCCAGGGCAACCAGGACGGCCAGGGGCAGCACGGGTTCCAGCAGCCCACCGGGCCCGGCCGTCAGCTGCCGCCGCCCGGTGGCCCGCGGGCCGAGCTGCCCGGGGGCAACCCGAAGCCGCAGCACCCGCAGACCACCACCTGGGGCGTGGAGGACCGGGGCGCGCAGCACCGCGGGCCCGCCGACGCGCCGCGGGGGCACGAAGAGACCGATTCCACGGGCCAGTTCGCCGCTCCGGCGGGGCCCGTCCCGAACCGGAACTTCAACTCCCCGCTGAACCGGCGCACTCCGGGCGATGACCGCCAGGGGCCCGGTGCCACCTCGGAGTTCGCCCGCCCGGACTTCTCGGCCCCGCCGGTACCGCGGCCGCAGGACCCCGCGAGCACCGCGCAGTTCGCCCGTCCCGACTTCGGGGCTCCGGACCAGGGGCTGCCCGCTCCGCGCCAGTACGGCGACGGCGACGAGCAGGGTGTGCCGCGTCCGGCTCCGGCCGGCGAGCCGCCCCAGCGTTCGCTGCCGCCGCGCCGGTCCGCGCCCGAGGCGCTGCCGCCGGCCGGTCCGGGCGACGGCCGCACCCCGCTGTACGACACGCTGGAGACCAACTGGTTCCACGGTCCGCAGCAGGGCGGCCGGCCGCAGGCGGAGGCGGCTCCCTCGCAGCCCAGCGGGGTTCCGGCTCCGGAGGCGCCCCGGCGTTCCTCCGGCGACGCGAGCCCGGCGGGTCCGTGGCGGCCTTCGCCCAACGACGAACTCGTACGTCAGGCCGAGCGGGTCAAGAAGCCGGCCGCGGGCGGTGTCACCACTTCGGGGCTTCCCCGGCGGGTTCCGCGTGCCAATTTGGTTCCGGGTACCGCTCAGCAGCAGAATCACCAGTCCGGACCTCAGGTTTCGCGTGCGCCCGATGACGTGCGCGGGCGTCTGACCAATCTCCGCCGGGGCATCCAGCAGGGTCGGCAGGCGAACAGCCAGTCGACCGGCAGCTTCCAACTCGGCCCCACTCACCAGCAGGAGCGTTAGTTGAGCCCCATGAGTCAGGCCGCGCAGAATTTGAACTGGCTGATCACCAACTTCGTGGACAACACCCCCGGGGTGTCGCACACGGTGGTGGTGTCGGCGGACGGCCTCCTGCTGGCCATGTCCGAAGGATTCCCGCGCGACCGCGCCGACCAGCTGGCCGCGGTCGCCTCCGGGCTCACCTCGCTGACCGCCGGCGCCTCCCGGATCTTCGAGGGCGGTGCCGTCAGCCAGACGGTGGTGGAGATGGAGCGCGGTTTCCTGTTCCTGATGTCGGTCTCGGACGGCTCGTCGCTGGCCGTTCTCGCCCACCCCGAGGCCGACATCGGTCTCGTCGGTTACGAAATGGCTCTGCTCGTCGACCGTGCCGGCACGGTCCTCACGCCCGACCTGCGCGCCGAGCTCCAAGGAAGTCTGCTCCACTAGGCGGCCACGCAGCGGGGATCTTTCGGGATCTCCTCAGGTACTGCCCACCACCCTCACTCGTCCGGCCGCTCACCGCCCCCACCGGCCCCTTGCAGACGGCGAGTAGACACATCGCTGTCACGCCCGGAGGATTCATGACCCCGCCACCCGCCTCACCCGATCCGTACGGCGCTCTGCACCACGCGTCGTACGACGGGGAGGGCGACCAGCCGCTGGTTCGTCCGTACGCCATGACCGGCGGACGGACGCGACCGCGTTACCAGCTCGCCATCGAGGCGTTGGTCAGTACGACGGCCGACCCCGCGCACCTGGGAACGCTGCTGCCCGAGCACCAGCGGATCTGCCACCTCTGCCGCGAGGTCAAGTCGGTGGCCGAGGTTTCGGCTCTGCTGTCCATGCCGCTCGGCGTGGCCCGGATCCTGGTCGCGGACCTGGCGGAAGCCGGCATGGTGGCCATCCACCAGCCGGGCAACGGAGAGGCCGGCGGAACGCCGGATGTGACACTGCTCGAAAGGGTGCTCAGTGGACTTCGCAAGCTCTAGCGGCGGTACGGCCCGCTCCACCACCTCGGCGAAGATCGTGGTGGCGGGGGGCTTCGGCGTGGGTAAGACCACGTTTGTCGGTGCCGTTTCGGAGATCAGCCCGCTGCGCACCGAGGCCGTGATGACGTCGGCTTCGGCGGGCATCGACGACCTGACCCACACCGGGGACAAGACCACCACCACGGTGGCCATGGACTTCGGACGCATCACCCTGGACCAGGACCTGATCCTCTACCTGTTCGGCACCCCCGGGCAGGACCGTTTCTGGTTCATGTGGGACGACCTCGTACGCGGCGCCATCGGCGCCGTCGTCCTGGTCGACACCCGCCGCCTCGCCGACTGCTTCCCCGCCGTCGACTACTTCGAGAACAGCGGCCTCCCCTTCGTCATCGCCCTCAACGGCTTCGACGGACACCAGCCCTACACCCCCGACGAAGTACGCGAAGCACTCCAGATCGGACCCGACACCCCGATCCTCACCACCGACGCCCGCCACCGCTCCGACGCCAAGAGCGCCCTCATCACCCTCGTCGAACACGCCCTCATGGCCCGGCTCAAGTAGGCATAAGTCGGTATTGACATAGGCAAGTTGCCGTAGTCGCGCGGGGGTGGCCCCTGTGTCCTTCGACACGATCCGCCCCCGCGTTCATAACGTTTCGACAGAGAATTTCCCGTGGGCCGACACCCGACGCATCCGTCCGGTGCCGCTCCGCTCATGTGAGCCTCGCCTTTTGGCGGGGCTCGTTCTTTATGCCCGTTTTATCTGAGGCTTGCGCCACTCGGACCGATCGGCTCCGAGTGTTTGGAACGCGGCAGCTCCCCATGCTGGAATGCGGCGAACTCCCGAGTAGTACGGCCCTGAACGAATTTACCGGCACAACGTAGGTGCCGACGCCGAGAGGTTGTTGGTCGAGTGAGGCGAAGCAACGAAGGCTCCCCGACGCAGCCTGAGCGGGGCAACTTCACGCCGCCGCGCACCGCTGTGTCCCCCGGGGAACGCGCCGCCCGCGCGGACGCGGCCGACGACGGATCGCCCGTCGGCAGTACGAGCAAGCTGTCCCCGCGCAACTGGCGGGTGGCGACGCGACTGAACGCGATCCTCCTGATCCCCGCGCTGGTGGGCCTCATCATGGGCGGATTCCAGGTGAAGGGGTCGATCGACACCTGGAACGAGGCCCAGGAGGCGGAGAAGACCGCCCTCATCGTCCGCTCGGCCTCCGTCTACGGGCAGGCGCTGCTGAACGAGCGCGACCTCACCGCCCAGCCCCTCCTGTCCGGGGAGTCCACCGCCTCGGCCGTGACGCAGACCCGCGCCGCCACCGACACCGCGGCCTCGGGGTTCACCGCCGCGGTGGCGAACATGCCGCGGACACCCGGTCTCCAGCGCCGGCTGAAGCTCTTCAAGAGCGAGGAGCCGAAGCTCGCCGCGCTGCGCAAGGCCGCGTACACGAAGAGCCTGGACCCGGTGAAGACCGAAGAGGGCTACACCCAGATCCAGCACTCGCTGATGGAGTTCGCCAACGAACTCGGCCTGGGGACCGGCAACGTCACCAGCTACGGCCGTACCGTCTACGCGCTCGAACTCTCGCAGGCGGCGGAGTCCCTCCAGCGTTCGATCGGTCTGCACCTGCTGGTGCGCCCGAGCGAGGACGAGGACACCTTCAACGCCCAGGTCAAGGCCTTCGGCTCGTACAACTACCTGGAGCAGATCGCTCTCGGGGAGTTCAACTCCGGTGGTACCCAGGCGGACGTCGACCGCCTCAAGGAGGTCATGGCCGGCAAGGCCACCGAGGGCGCCGCGCAGCTGAAGGCCGCCAAGGCGCAGGCCGAGGCGGCCGGGGCCCCGTTCGTGGCCCCGCCCAGCGTCGACGGCTCCGTCTTCGACGGAATGGCCGCGCAGATCGGCCGGGGGCTGTCGCCGTCCGAGCTGAAGGCGAAGGGGATCACCCCGGAGACCTGGACGGCCGCCGCCACCGCGAAGTTCGAGGGGTACGCCACCGTCACGGACGAGCTCGTCGACAAGGCGGTGGAGGAGGCCGCGCAGATCTCCTCCGACGCCAAGTCCGACGCCATCGTCAACGCCTCGATCGTCGTCGTCGCCCTGCTCGCCGCGTTCGTCGTGGCCGGCTTCATGGCCCGCCAGATGAGCCGGGCGATGCGCCGGCTGCGCACCGCCGCCTTCGAGGTCGCCGAGCAGCGGCTGCCGTCGCTGGTCGACCAGTTGTCGCGGACCGAGCCGGGCCGGGTCGACACCCGCGTCAAGCCCATCCCGATCAACACCAGCGACGAGATCGGCGAGGTCGCCCGCGCCTTCGACCAGGTGCACCGCGAGGCCGTCCGGCTCGCCTCCGAGCAGGCGATGCTGCGGGGGAACGTCAACGCGATCTTCACCAACCTGTCGCGCCGCAACCAGTCGCTCATCGAGGGCCAGCTGACCCTCATCACCGGCCTGGAGAACAACGAGGCCGACCCGGACCAGCTGGAGAGCCTCTTCAAGCTGGACCACCTGGCCACCCGCATGCGCCGCAACGGCGAGAACCTCCTGGTCCTCGCCGGCGAGGAGCCGGGCCGCCGCTGGAACCAGCCGGTGCCGCTGGTGGACGTGCTCCGCGCCGCCTCCTCCGAGGTGGAGTCGTACGAGCGCATCGAGCTCACCGGGGTCCCGGAGACCGAGATCCACGGCCAGGCCGTGACCGACCTCGTGCACCTGCTGGCGGAGCTGCTGGAGAACGCCACGGTGTTCTCCTCGCCGCAGACCAAGGTCCGCGTCACCGCGACCCGGCTGCCGGACGGCCGCGTGATGATCGAGATCCACGACAAGGGAATCGGCCTCACCGCCGAGGACTTCGCCGACATCAACCACAAGCTGGCCAACCCGCCGACCGTGGACGCCGCGGTCTCCCAGCGGATGGGTCTCTTCGTGGTCGGCCGGCTCTCCGACCGCCACGGCGTCCGGGTCCAGCTGCGCCCCTCGGGCGAGCAGGCAGGTACGACCTCCCTGGTCATGCTGCCGGACGCGATCACCCACGGTGGCGGTGGCGAACCCGCCGCCGAGCCGGACAGCTTCACCGTCTCCTCGATCATCCCGGAGCAGCAGCAGTCCTTCGCCCCCGCTCCGCAGCTCTCGGGCATGCGCACGGCCGCCGAACTCGGCTTCGACGACTCGCGCTACGACGGCGAGTCGCCCGCGCTGGACCCGGTGGGCCGCTCGCTGATGCGCGAGGAGCGCCGGGCCGCGCTGGAGGCCGCCCACACCGGCGGCGAGCAGTCCCCCTTCCAGGGCGGCGCGGGTGGCGAGGCCGACGGCCTGGCGGCCCCGCAGCAGCAGGGCTTCGAGCAGACCGGCTACGCGGCGTCCGGTTACGAGCAGCCGGCCTCGTACGACCAGAACGGCTACCCGCAGGGCACGTTCGAGCAGGGTTCCTTCCCCCAGGGGCCGACCGGGCAGAGCCCCTTCGAGCAGGGTTCCTTCGAGCAGCCTCAGCAGGGCTTCGAGCAGACCGGCCACCCGGGGACGTACGAGCCGTACGCCCAGGACACGGGCTACCGGCCGGACGCCGAGCAGCTCCCCCAGGGCGGCTATGCGGAACAGGTCTACCCGGCCCAGGATGCGCAACAGCCTTCGTACGGTGACCAGTTCGCGCCACTCGGTGATCAGCCCCAGCAGGACGGGTGGCCGGAACAGGGCGGTTTCCAGGGAGGTTACGAGACCTCCGTCCAGGAAGAAACGGAATCCGCTCCCAGCGCTCCCGATGAGACGTCCGAGCGCGTAGGCTTCGATCATTCGGGTCCCACCGCGAACGCGGGTCACGACATGACCGATGCGGGGCTCCCGCGCCGGGGCGGGCAGCAGCACTGGCAGCCCAACGGGCCGGTCGGTGACCGGCCCGCGGCGGCGGACCGGCCCCAGCGGCAGGATTCCCCGTCGGCCGCCGAACCGCAGGACGGCAACGGCACGGACGACTGGCGTTCGACCAACGACGAGCGCTGGGAGCGGGCCGAGAAGCTCCGGGACCCGAAGGCCGGCGGAATAACCCTCTCGGGGCTTCCCCGGCGAGTGCCCAAGGCCAACTTGGTCGAAGGCACCGCGGAGCAGACCCAGCAGGGCGGCCCACAGGTCTCCCGTGCGCCCGAGGACATCCGCGGCAGGTTGAGCAACCTGCGGCGCGGCATCCAGCAGGGGCGCAAGCAGGGGTCGGACAGCAGTAATACCTACAACCAGGAGCGTTAGTGTGAGCCCGATGAGCCAGGCGGCGCAGAATCTCAACTGGTTGATCACCAGCTTCGTGGACAGCACCCCCGGGGTGTCGCACACGGTGGTGGTCTCCGCCGACGGACTCCTGCTGGCCATGTCCGAGGGGTTCCCGCGCGACCGCGCCGACCAGTTGGCGGCCGTCGCCTCCGGTCTGACGTCGCTGACCGCGGGTGCCTCCCGGATCTTCGAGGGCGGCGCCGTCAACCAGACTGTTGTGGAGATGGAGCGAGGATTTCTCTTCATCATGTCGATTTCTGACGGATCTTCGCTTGCTGTTCTGGCCCACCCGGATGCCGATATCGGTCTGGTTGGGTACGAAATGGCACTTTTGGTGGACCGTGCGGGCGGTGTTCTGACGCCGGATCTGCGCGCCGAACTCCAGGGAAGTCTTCTCAACTAAGGAGACAGACAGTGCGTTTCTCGTCACCGCGCCATAAGGTGCGGTGGCGCGGCCCCACTGGGATCGCCGAATGGCAGCAGGAGGAGGAGACGTGGCAGCACCCACAGGCGGACACCCGTATGACGGCAGTCAGCGGGTTCCGGACGAGCACGGGGAAAACCGCTTCAACTTCCCTTCCGCACCGAGCGGCGCGGGCGGCGCGCAGGGCTACGACCCGTATCCGACGCCCCAGCAGCCCATGCAGCAGCACCCGCGCGGAGCCGACTGGCCTCAGCAGCCGGGGCCGGAGTGGTCCCAGCGGCGGCAGTCCGAGTGGCAGCCGCGGCAGGAGCCGCCGCAGCGGTTCGACGCCCCGGCGCCCCGGATCCAGCCGGTGGCGCAACCGGCTCCGAGGCCCGCACCGGCGGAGCATGCCGCCCACAACCCGTTGGTCCGTCCGTACGCCATGACTGGTGGACGGACGCGGCCGCGTTACCAGCTCGCCATCGAGGCGCTGGTCAGTACGACGGCCGATCCGTCAAGGCTGCAAGGGCAGTTGCCCGAGCACCAGCGGATCTGCCGGCTCTGCTTCGAGATCAAGTCGGTGGCCGAGATCTCGGCCCTTCTCTCGATCCCGCTCGGCGTTGCCCGGATCCTCGTCGCCGACCTGGCCGAGGCCGGACTCGTCGCTATCCATCAGCCCGGCGGCGACGAGACCGCCGGCGGTCAGCCAGATGTGACACTGCTCGAAAGGGTGCTCAGTGGACTTCGCAAGCTCTAGCGGCGGAGCGGCCCGCTCCACCACCTCGGCGAAGATCGTGGTGGCAGGGGGCTTCGGCGTGGGTAAGACCACGTTTGTCGGTGCCGTTTCGGAGATCAACCCGCTGCGCACCGAAGCCGTGATGACGTCGGCTTCGGCGGGCATCGACGACCTGACCCACACCGGGGACAAGACCACCACCACGGTGGCCATGGACTTCGGACGCATCACCCTGGACCAGGACCTGATCCTCTACCTGTTCGGCACCCCCGGGCAGGACCGTTTCTGGTTCATGTGGGACGACCTCGTACGCGGCGCCATCGGCGCCGTCGTGCTGGTCGACACCCGCCGCCTCGCCGACTGCTTCCCCGCCGTCGACTACTTCGAGAACAGCGGCCTCCCCTTCGTCATCGCCCTCAACGGCTTCGACGGACACCAGCCCTACACCCCCGACGAAGTACGCGAAGCACTCCAGATCGGACCCGACACCCCGATCCTCACCACCGACGCCCGCCACCGCTCCGACGCCAAGAGCGCCCTCATCACCCTCGTCGAACACGCCCTCATGGCCCGGCTGCGCTGACGACGGGTACGACCTCGCACGATCCCGCACGATCCCGTACGGAGAGAAGCCCCGCCCCCGGTTGGTCACCGGTAAGGCGGGGCTTCTTCTCCGTGCGGGGCTTCTTCTCCGTGCGGGCTTCCTCTCTGTGCGGCCCCGCACGGCTCTCCGCGTACAGGGGCCGGGCGCACGGTCCGGTGGAGGCCGTGACGGCGCACGGTCCAGTGGAGGCCGTGACGGCTGTTTCCGGCCATGCAATGGCCCCGGCCGGAGAATTCCGGGCCGGGGCCACGTGCGATCCCCAGGACGGCCCGCCAGGGCCTTCCGGGGTGGTGCGAGCGGGGATGTCCGCGTCCCCGGGGGCTCCGGAACTCGCGGTAACCCCCTCGGGGAGGGGGTTTCAGCCCTGCCAGCTGTGCGGGGCGCGGAAGCCGGGGGTGCGCTCCAGGCGACGCCATCCGGCCGTGTCGCGGCCCTGGCGGGCGGGGGTGGGCCGGGCCGCCGCGCGGGCGAGCAGGACGGCGGTGATGGCCGCGAGCTCCTCGGGGGCGGCGTGGCCCTTCTCGACGCGCAGCACGGACTCGGCGGCAGTGACGCTCATGGGGTGTCTCCGTCTTCTCGGCAGGATTCGGCAGGATTCGGCAGAAGGTCGTGCGCCGGTGCGCGGGTACCGCGCGGGCGCCGTCGACTACTGCGGGGGGTTGCCGTGCTTGCGGGACGGCAGGTCGGCGTGCTTGTTGCGGAGCATCGCGAGCGAGGCGATCAGCACCTCGCGGGTCTCGGCCGGGTCGATGACGTCGTCGACCAGTCCGCGCTCCGCCGCGTAGTACGGGTGCATCAGCTCGGCCTTGTACTCCTTGACCATGCGGGTCCGCATGGCCTCGGGGTCCTCGGCCTCGGCGATCTGGCGGCGGAAGATGACGTTGGCGGCACCTTCGGCTCCCATGACCGCGATCTCGTTGGTCGGCCAGGCGTAGGTCAGGTCGGCGCCGATGGACTGGCTGTCCATGACGATGTACGCGCCGCCGTAGGCCTTGCGCAGGATCAGCGAGATCCTCGGCACGGTGGCGTTGCAGTAGGCGTAGAGCAGCTTGGCGCCGTGCCGAATGATCCCACCGTGCTCCTGGTCCACGCCCGGGAGGAAGCCGGGTACGTCCAGAAGAGTGATGATGGGAATGTTGAAGGCGTCACACATCTGGACGAATCGCGCGGCCTTCTCGGACGCCTCGATGTCCAGGACACCGGCCAGGGACTGCGGCTGGTTGGCGACGATGCCGACGACCTGGCCGTCCATCCGGGCGAGGGCGCAGATGATGTTGCGGGCCCAGCGCTCGTGGACCTCCAGGTAGTCGCCGTCGTCGACGAGCTCCTCGATGACCTTGTGCATGTCGTACGGGCGGTTGCCGTCGGCCGGCACCAGGTCCAGCAGGACGTCGCCGCGGCGGTCCGCCGGGTCGTCGCTCGCCACCGTCGGCGGGTTCTCCCGGTTGTTCGAGGGGAGCATCCCGATGAGGTAGCGGACCTCGGCGATGCAGGTCTCCTCGTCGTCGTACGCGAAGTGCGCGACGCCCGAGGTCTCGGCGTGCACGTCCGCGCCGCCGAGGCCGTTCTGGGTGATCTCCTCGCCGGTGACCGCCTTGACGACGTCCGGTCCGGTGATGAACATCTGCGAGGTCTCGCGGACCATGAAGACGAAGTCGGTGAGGGCGGGGCTGTACGCCGCACCGCCGGCGCACGGGCCGAGCATCACGCTGATCTGCGGGATGACACCGGAGGCCCGGGTGTTGCGCTGGAAGATACCGCCGTAACCGGCGAGCGCGCTGACGCCCTCCTGGATACGGGCGCCGGCGCCGTCGTTGAGCGAGACCAGCGGCGCACCGGCCGAGATGGCCATGTCCATGATCTTGTGGATCTTGGTGGCGTGGGCCTCGCCCAGCGCGCCGCCGAAGATGCGGAAGTCGTGTGCGTAGACGAAGACCGTCCGGCCCTCGACCGTGCCCCAGCCGGTGATGACACCGTCGGTGTAGGGCTTCTTGGACTCCAGGCCGAAGCCGGTGGCCCGGTGCCGCCTGAGCTGCTCGACCTCCTTGAACGAACCGGCGTCCAGCAGGAGCTCGATGCGCTCGCGGGCGGTCAGCTTGCCCTTGGCGTGCTGCGCCTCGGTGGCCCGGTCGCTCGGGCCGCGCCGCGCCTGCTCACGCAGGGCCAGCAGTTCGGCCACCCGGCCACGCGTGTCGCTCGGCTCACCCGGGATTTCGTCCACAACGGTCATGTACCGACCCTACGAATCCGGCGGCGAAAATACCGCCGTCGAATCCGTACAGTCTCCTGACCGGTTTCCTGGCGGGGACCGACAGAACCCGCGCACCATGGGTGCGATCCACCATCTGAGACCCACTCCGCGTTATGGGGTTCCCACAAAGAGGCGGAAGGGCAACCCGGGAGGGGTCCGGGTGGTGCACGGGGGTCCGAGCCTAGGCCGCGCCTGACCGTTCGCGTCGGATCGGCGGGCGGTGTCCGGTGCGGTGCATCGCAAGGCGGAGGATCACCGGTCCGGCCGGCCGGACCGCCCTTTCCTTCACCTCTTGACCGAAGCGGCGCGAACAGGGCGGCCCCGCGCCCCTGCGCGCATCAACACGCTGGCACTGAAGACGAGTTGTGAAGAAATCCAGATTTTGAGAGCGCTCTCAGTCACACCTATTGACGCCTGTGACAGGCGTGGCGAGAGTGGTCCGCACCACAGCGCGGCCCCCACAGCCGCCCCGCACGGTCCGGCCGTGCTCCCCCCATGTCATCCACCTTCCGGAGCTCCTCGTGATCTCTCGCCGTAACTTCCTCACCGGCGCGGCCGCCTCCGCCGCGGCGCTCAGCTACCCGGTCTGGGGGAGCGCTCTCTCCCCGCGCGCCTCGGCCGCCGCCGCGACGTGCGAGCTGGCCCTGGTGAACCGCTCACTGCCGGGCACGGTGCGCGCGTACGTCACCGGCCACGAGCAGGGCACCGACCGCTGGGTACTGCTCCGGGCCGACGGCAGCCTCTACCGGCCGGACTCCCCCTCCGCCGCACAGACCCCGCTGCCCGTCGACTGTTCGATCCCGCTGAACGCGGCGGGCGGCGACCCCGTGGTGCTGACGCTCCCCCAGATGACGGCGCCCGGGTGTACTTCGTACGGGACGACACGCTGGACTTCTACCTGAACCCGGGCCCGGCGCTGGTGGAGCCCGCCTTCGCGACCTCGACGGACCCGAACTACGGGCGGACCTGGTCCTTCTGCGAGTTCACGTTCAACCCGCAGCAGCTCTACGCGAACATCAGCTACGTCGACCTCGTCACGGCGCTCCCCATCGGGCTCACCCTGGAGGGCGACACCACCCACACCGTCGCCCCGCTGCCGGACGGCGCGGTGCAGCGGATCGCGGACGGGCTGATCGCGCAGGCGGCGGCGGACGGACAGCCCTGGGACCAGCTGGTCACCCGGGGGTCGGACGGCCAGGTGCTACGGGTCGTCTCCCCGCAGAACCTCATGGCGCCGTACTTCGACCGCCCGGACCAGATGCCCTTCCGGGACCTGTTCACGGCACAGATCGACCAGGTCTGGGAGAAGTACCGCTCCACCGATCTCCGGATCGACCTGCAGGGCGGCCGGGGCGTGCTGGCCGGCCGGGTCAGCGGGGACGACCTGGTCTTCGACGGCGGCCACACCTTCACCAAGCCGGGGTCGAAGGACGTCTTCACCTGCAACCACGGGCCCTTCACCAACAACCCCGCCGACTCGGACGACAAGAAGGCCCTGCTGGCGCGGCTCGCGGCCGGGTTCAACCGCTCGATCATGCTCAGCCACCCGGACCAGCCGAACGGGACGACCACCGCGGACTACTACCAGGAGGCGGTGACCAACCACTGGTCCCGCATCGTGCACGCCAACAGCCCGATCGGGTACGCCTTCCCCTACGACGACGTACGCCCCGACGGTCAGCCCGACGTCTCGGGCGCCGCCAACGACGGCAACCCCCGGCGCTTCACGGTGAGCGTCGGTTCCTGAGCGGACACCCGGCCGGTCCACGAACCCCCACGGCGCGTGTGCCCCTCTCCCGACGGCGGGGGAGGGGCACACGTGTGCGCGGGGCTTTCGGGTCTCCGGTGCCGGTCGTCGGCCGCCGGGCCCTCGGCCGCCGGGCCGGATGCCCGGTACCGGATGCCGGGAGTCGGGTCAGCAGCCGCCGCAGTTGTAGTAGGTCGTGTCCCAGTGGTTGCCCTCGTTGACGTAGATGTTGCCGGAGGCCGCCTGGTACTGGGCGTATCCGTCACCGCGGAGCCCGATGTAGGTGAAGGTGCCGGTGACGTAGTTGTTCAGGCAGGTGTTCTTCGCGAAGTCGAGCTTGTAGCCGTTCCAGTGCGAGTAGGTGCCGCCCGCGTGGCCGGTCTCCGTACCGCCGGTGATGTTGATGGCGCAGCCGGTGGCGCTCTTGAGGGTCTGGGCGCCCTGGGCGGTGGCCAGGTTGAGCTGGTCGAAGGAGGTACACGTCGAGACGTTGCGGTCGGAGCAGCCGCCCGACGAGGACCAGGTGATCCCGGAGGAGCTGAACCGGGCGGTGGCCTGGGAGTGGGTGAGCTTGGTGGCGGCGTGGGCGTCGGTGGCGCCGCCGATCACACCGACTCCCGGCGCGAAGAGGACGCCCAGCACGAGGGCGAGGGCGGTGAGGGCGGAGCGGAGCCTGGGGCGGGTCAACATGGGGGGTCTCCTCCTGCTCATGACAACTTCTGACGGGCCGCCGCGCGACGGGTCGAGGGGGGCGCGGAGAGTGTCGCGAGGTGCGGCATGGCGATACTGCCCGAGTTCTACGCGCGTCCGCCAGACCGCGTCCGTGGCGATGCGGTGAATCCCGGGGCGGCCGGAGCGGCCGCGACCGGGCTCCGACGCCTGGCGGGGCACCCCTCCGGCCCCCGGCAGGGCGCCCCTCCGGCATCCGCTGCGACGACCCCCGCCCCCCTGGAGGGCGCCCCCGCAACAACTTCCGCGCTCGATGTTGAACTTTGAACTAAACAGGTCTACAGTCAATGTCGTTGAAGGTTGAACAAACCGAGGCCTTCGACTTCGAGGAAAACGTCTCCCGAGGAGGAGCCATGGCTCTGTTCAACCGCAAGTCCGCCGCCACGACCGCTGTCGCCGAGAAGCCGGCCGTGGACCCCGCGCTCGCCGCCCTGACCGGCAGCTACACGATCGACCCGGCCCACAGCAGCATCGGCTTCACGGTGCGCCACGCCATGGTGACGAACGTGCGCGGCTCCTTCGGCGAGCACGAGGGCACCCTGGTGCTGAACGGCACCGACCCGCACCACTCCACCGCCTCGATCGACGTCAAGATCGCGAGCATCGACACCGGCATCGCCGACCGCGACGGCCACCTGCGCAGCGGCGACTTCTTCGACGCCGAGACGTTCCCGCTGATGACGTTCCGCTCCACCTCCGCCGAGCAGCTCGGTGGCGACACCTACCGGATCACCGGCGACCTCACCATCAAGGACGTCACCCGCCCGCTCTCCATCGACCTGGAGTTCAACGGCTCGGCCACCGACCCGTACGGCAACCAGCGCGTGGGCTTCGAGGGCAGCGCCGACATCCTCCGCTCCGACTGGGGCCTGACCTGGAACGCCGCCCTGGAGACCGGTGGCGTGATGGTCAGCGACAAGGTCAAGCTGACCTTCGACATCTCCGCGATCAAGGCCGCCGCCTGATCCCCGCCCCACCCGAGCGCGCCCGCCCCACCCTCCCTCACCGGGGAGGACCGGGGCGGGCGCTCGTGCGTGTACGGGCGATCCGGGGCAGCACCGGTACGCCCACGGCCGGTGCGGGCCCGCGCGCCCGGCCCACCCCGCCCCGGGTCGCCCGCCGCGGCCCACGCCCGCCCCGGGTCATCCCGTGCGGCGGACCTTGAGCGCGTTGTCCGTACGGGTGGTGGGGTTGCCGTCCGGGTCGTTCTGCACCCGCTCGTGCTCGTCGCTGAGCAGCACCTCCCACTCCCCCGGCGCCGGCTCCAGCTGGGCCAGCACCTCGTCGGGGGTCGGGAACCGCACGGCGGGGTCCGGGTTCTTCTCCCAGTGCGGGAAGCCCGCGTGGCCGACGACCAGCAGGATCCCGCCGGACGCGACGGCGACGGCCGCCCGCCGCAGGATGCGCTCCCTGGGCAGGTCCCCCATGGAATGCAGGAACTGCGCGGAGACCAGGTCGTACTCCCCTTCCGGGAAGGTCACCCCCAGGTCGTGCCACTGCCAGTCGATCCGGTCGGCGACTCCGGCGTCCGCCGCGTGGACGGCCGCCCGTCCGAGCGCCACCCGCGAGAGGTCGGTCGCGGTGACCTCCCAGCCCCGGCCTGCCAGCCAGACGGCGTCGGCGCCCTCACCGCAGCCGAGGTCCAGGGCGCGGCCCGGCTCCAGGTCCGCAACCTCGCGGACCAGCACGGTGTTGGGGTTCCCACTCCAGATCCGGTCGCTCCGGAGGTAGCGCTCGTCCCACAGCTCCGCGTCGGTACGCGGGGCGGCGGGGTCCGTGGTGCTGTCGCTGGTCATGCGGTCTCCTGTCGTCCGGGACGGCTCTCTTCGCCTCGTCACGGAGGAGAGGGTGCGCCCGCTCCTGGCGCCGGGACAAGCCCGCTTGCCGGAACGGCAAAACCCTTCCCGGCGGAAAAGAAAAGCCAGCGCCGACCGGCACCACCGCCACCACGGATTCGCTTTTACCCGGAATTCCCTTACGCAGATTCACGCCGCCCCCATGCCCCGTACACGAATCATTGCCCGAAAGTAATCGGCCGACCGGTTCCCCTGTCGGAAGGAAGCCTGGTCGGGGCCCGCCCCGCGTGATTCCCGAGCCGCCGACCGGTCGCCGAGTGGCTGGATCGGGCCCTCGCCGTGGCGACTTCCGGCCGACGCTGGACCGGCCCCGCCGGGCCACCAGGGGCGCGACTCCGCCATACAGGCAGGTCAGCCCTCTCCACAAGGAGGCCGATCGGGGCCCGCGATTCGACCGCGACGAGCGGTCGGGCGTCACATTCCTCTCGGTTCGATCGAGAATGAGCCGCTTCAACAGTGGAGGAATGTTCAGATTTAACAAAGGCGTCGTTGACATGAACCTTGTAAGTCACAGCTAATGGTTGACCGGCGAAAACAATTCGCCGTCGACCCGAAAAGCGTGCGGTCGACCCGTGCATCACATGGGAGACACGTGACTTTCACCGGAACACCCAGACCGGCTGCCAGACGGACCGTCGGACGGAGGAGACGTGCCTGGACCGGGCTGACCGCCCTGGTCGGCGCCTCGGCCCTCGTCGTCATGGGGCTCACCGCACCGGTGGCGAACGCGGCGGAACCCGCCCCCACCGGCCGGACCACCAAGGCGTCCGTCGAGGCCTCCTGCGCCGAACCAGGGGCCGGTGAGGTCCGCTGCTTCGCGCTGCGGCGCACCGACGTGGTCTCCGAGAAGGGCGTCCAGCCCAACGCCGCCACCCCGTCCGGCTGGGGTGCCACCGCTCTCCAGGACGCCTACGACCTGCCGGCCGGCGGCGGGGCGGGTCAGACGATCGCCATCGTCGACGCCTACGACGACCCGACCGCCGAGGAGGACCTCGCGGTCTACCGGGCGCAGTACGGGCTGCCCGCCTGCACCACGGACAACGGCTGCTTCAAGAAGATCGACCAGCGGGGCGGCACCGACTACCCGGAGCCCGACAGCGGCTGGGCCGGGGAGATCTCGCTCGACCTGGACATGGTCTCGGCAGCCGCGCCGAACGCGAGGATCCTCCTGGTGGAGGCCGACTCCGCCTCCTTCGAGGACATGGGCGACTCGGTCGACCAGGCGGTCGCGCAGGGCGCCAAGTACGTCTCCAACTCGTACGGCTCGAACTACTCCAGCGCCCCCGGCAGTGGTGAGGACCCCTCCGAGACCACCGACCTCGACGCCCACTACAACCACCCGGGCGTCGCCGTGGTCGCCTCCTCGGGCGACAGCGCGTACGGCGTCGCCTACCCCGCGGCCTCCCAGTACGTGACCTCCGTGGGCGGCACCGCACTGGCGCAGGACTCCTCCACCGACCGCGGCTGGTCCGAATCGGTCTGGTTCAACAGCCACGGCGGCCCGGGCTCGGGCTGCTCGGTCTACGAGGCCAAGCCCGCCTGGCAGGAGGGCCTCGCCACCGACTGCGACCAGCGCGCGGTCGCCGATGTCGCGGCGGTCGCCGACCCGCTGACCGGCGTCTCGGTCTACCAGACCTACGGCGGCGACGGCTGGTCCGTCTACGGCGGCACCAGCGCCTCCGCCCCGATCATCGCCGGTGTGTACGCCGCGGCCGGCACCCCGCCCACCGGTTCCTACCCGGCGGCCTACCCCTACGCGGCCGGCGGCAGCGGGCTGAACGACGTCGTCGACGGCGACAACGGCTCCTGCTCCCCGGCCCGGCTCTGCACCGCGGGCACGGGCTGGGACGGTCCGACCGGTCTCGGTACGCCCGCCGGCCTGCAAGCCTTCCGCAGCGGTCCGCACGGCGAGCTGACCGGCACCGTCACCAGCGGCGCCACCGGTGAACCGGTCGCGGGCGCGGAGATCAGCGCGGGTGACGCCCGGGCCGAGTCCGGGGCGGACGGCACCTACACGCTCACCCTGACGCCCGGCACCTACGACGTCGAGGTCGCCGCCTACGGCTTCACCACGGCCACCTCCGCCGGGATCGAGATCACCGACGGCTCCTCGGTGACCAAGAGCTTCGCACTCGCCCCGGTGCAGAGCCGGACGGTCTCCGGCAAGGTCACCGACGGTTCCGGACACGGCTGGCCGCTCTACGCGGCGATCGCCGTCGACGGAGTGCCGGGCGCGCCCGTCGAGACCGACCCCGCCACCGGTGCCTGGTCCGTCGACCTCCCGGCCGGCAGGAAGTACGCCCTGAAGGTCACCAGCAACTACCCGGGCTACCAGAGCGTCACCAGGATCGTCACGGTGGGCGACTCGGCGGTCTCCGCCAACGTGAGCCTTCCGGTGGACGCCTGGGCCGGCACCGCGGCCGGGTACACGGCGGCGGACGAGGGCACCACCGAACCGTTCGACTCGACCGCCTCGGCCCCCGAGGGCTGGACCGTCACCAACGCCGAAGGGACCACCGGCGGCTGGCAGTTCGACGACCCGGGCAAGCGGACCAACAGCACCGGCGGCAAGGGCGCCTTCGCCATCGTCGACAGCGACAAGGCGGGCAGCGGCAAGGTCCAGGACTCCGTGCTGACCAGCCCGTCGTACGACTTCACCGGCACGGACCTGCCCGAACTCGCCTACCGGACCAGCTACAAGACGTATTCCGGCCAGACCGCCAAGGTCGAGGTGAGCGCCGACGGCGGCACCACCTGGTCCGCGGTCTCCTCGCACACCACCGCGGTCACCGGTTCCAAGGTCACCGTCGCGCTGACCGACTACGCGGGCCAGTCCGACGTGCGGGTGCGGTTCCACTTCACCAGCAAGTTCGGCTGGTGGTGGCAGGTCGACGACGTGTTCGTCGGTTCCCGCAGCGTGTCGCCCGTCCCCGGCGGCCTGGTCGTCGGGCAGGTCGCCGACGCCAACACCGGTGACGGAATCACCGGCGGCACGCTCGCCGGCACGGGGGCCGGTGCCGTGAGCACGACCTCGGCCGCCACCCCGGACGACGCGGCGCTCGGCGACGGCTTCTACTGGGCCTTCGCGCCGGTCGGCAAGCAGACCCTGACCGCCGCGAAGTCCCAGTACACCGCCGCCGCCAAGGCGGTGACCTTCGCCGCGGACTCGGTGGTGTCGAAGAACTTCTCCCTCAAGGCCGGGCGCCTCAAGGTCACCCCCGCCGAGGTGACCGCCCCGGTCGCCTGGGGCGGTTCGGCGACGAAGACCGTCACGGTCAAGAACACCGGCGGCGCTCCCGCGTCCTTCGGACTCTCCGAGCAGAGCGGGGAGTTCACACCGGCCGCCGCGGGTGCGCCGCTGATCAGCAAGAAGGGGGACTACTCGCCGCTGTCCGCGAAGAGCCGGGCCGGCCGGTCCGGTGACGCCGCGGCCGCTCCGGCCGAGGCCGGCGACGCGTGGCAGACCGTCGCCGATCTGCCAGGCGCCATCGAGGACAACGCCGTCGCCGCCGACGGCGGCAAGCTGTACTCCGCGTTCGGCTACGACGGTGTCGACGACACCCGGTCGCTCTACGCGTACGAGGCGGAGACCGGCTGGACGAAGCTGGCCGACGCCGCCGACACCCGGGAGGCTCCGGCCCACGGCTTCATCGACGGGAAGCTGTACGCCGTCGGCGGCTGGGCGGCCGACGGGAGCACGGACGCCAAGCTGGAGATCTACGACCCCGCCTCCAACACCTGGACGACCGGCGCCCCCTCCCCCGATCCACTGGCGGGCTCGGGCTCCGCGGTCCTGGGCGGCAAGCTGTACTCGGTCGGCGGCTGCACCGACGTCTGCGGCTCCGGCTCGGTGACGGTCTACGACCCGTCGGACGACTCCTGGACCACCGCCGCGGACTACCCCGAGGATGTCGCCTGGGAGGCCTGCGGCGCCATCGGCCGACTGCTGTACTGCGCCGGCGGCACCAACGACTCCGGTGAGCTGAAGTCCGCGTACGCCTACGACCCGGCGGCCGACGCCTGGTCGGCCCTGCCGGACCTGCCGCAGCCCCTGTGGGCCTCCTCGTCCACCGCGGCCAACGGCCTGCTGCTGGCCTCGTCCGGCGTCAGCGACGGCGCCCTCACCAACGCGGGCTACGCCTACGACCCGGCCGCCGGGTCCTGGTCCGCCCTGCCCAACGCCGACGTCGCCACCTACCGGGGCGGCGGCGCCCCGGGCTTCTTCAAGGTCGGCGGCGCCGACGGCCCCTCCAGCCCGTCCACCGCGGTCGAGCTGCTCCCCGGCTACGACCAGACCGGCGGCTCGGACGTCAGCTGGCTGTCGCTGGGCTCCTCGGAGTTCACCCTCGCCCCGGGAGCGAGCGTCTCGGTCGCGGTGTCGGTGACGGCCTCGGCCGAGGAGATCACGCAGCCCGGTGACTTCACGGCCAGGATCGGCATCTCGGCCGACACCCCGTACGCCGTGCCGTCCGTCCCGGTCACCATGACGGTGGCGCCGCCCAGTACCTGGGGCAAGATCACCGGAACGGTGCTCGGCAAGTCGTCCACCGGTGTCACGGCGCCCCTGAAGGGCGCGACCGTCCAGGTCGACTCGTGGGCGTCCTCGTACACCCTGATCACGGACAAGGACGGCCACTACGCGCTCTGGCTGGACGCCCGGAACAACCCGCTCACCGTGATCGTGGCCAAGGACGGGTACGCCCCGACCGCGACCACCGTCAAGGTCGTCAAGAAGGGAACGGTGACCACGGACTTCACCCTGAAGAAGGCGTAGTCCGCGCCCCGGCCCCCGTTCCCGCCCGGTCGCAGGCGGGAACGGGGGCCGACGCGTACGCGGGCCTCACTCCGCGCCGCGCGGGGCCGGGAGCACGACGCGGTAGTGGGTGGTCAGGCGCCGGTCGTCGTCGAGGACGTGGAAGGCGAGGCCGGGCGGCTGCTCTCGGTCGGCCGCCTCGTCGCCCTCCCAGGGCATGCGCAGGGTCCAGGTGACGGCGGGCCCGACGATCAGCGGGAGGCCGGCGAAGGTCGAGGCGGCCGCCGTGTGGGCGTGGCCGGTGAGGACGGCGGCCACCCGCGGATGCCGGGCGAGCAGGGCGGCCAGCCGTCCGGGCTCCTGGAGCATGTAGCCGTCCGGCAGCGGATGGTGGAGCGCGACCGGCGGCTGGTGGAAGGCGATCAGCGCCGGGGTGCCCTCGGGCAGCGCGGTGAGCGTGGTGTCGATCCAGGCGAGGGTCTCGGCGTCGAGGCGCCCCTCGTCGCGCCCCGGGACGGTGGAGTCGCACATCAGGACGGCGGTGGCGGCGATCGTATGCACCGCGTTGACGGGGCCCTGGCCGGGCGCGGCCCCGAGCAGGGCCTTGCGGTAGGCGGTCCGTACGTCGTGGTTCCCGGGGCAGGTGAGTACGGGGAAGGGGGCGGCCAGGATGCGGGCCGCCTCCTCGTACTCGCTCTCCGTGCCGTGGTCGGCGATGTCGCCGGTGACCAGGAGGGCGTCGACCGGCCGGGGCAGGGCGCGCAGGTACTCCATGACGCGCGTGGCGCGCTCGGTCGCTCTCCCGCTGCCGTCCAGGTGCAGGTCGCTGATGTGCGCGAGCAGGGTCGTCATGCGTCGGCCTCCTCCATCGGCGGGTACGGCCCGCCGGTCCGTAGCGGTACGTACCGACTGATACCGGTCCGTACCGGGGCAGGGCAGGGCGGTGCGGCCCCGCTGCTCCGGCTCTCCGCGTCTCGGGTTCTAACGGAAGTTCTCGTTTTACCGTTAGGGACGTTAGCGTGGGCCCAGGGTGTGATCAAGTGGCCGACGTCGGCCGGCGCCGGTCGTCGCACGGGACACCCGCACGGAGAACAGCCCGGGGCGCAACCGCACCGAGCGGGCGGAGAAGAGGGGATCAGCTGTGGAGCGCTGGCTCGCACTGGAACTGGCGAGCACCATCCGCCACGACGGCGACGGCGGTGTCGCGGACGACCTGGCCACGGTCGAGGGCACGACCCGCTGGATCCACGGACAGCGCGAGCTGCTCACCGGCCTCGTCCCGGCGGGCGGGATCGAGGCGGACGAGGAGCTCAGACTCGCGGTGACCGGCCTGCGGCGCGCGGTCCGCGCGCTCTTCGCCCGGGTGGTCAGCCCCGCTCCGCCCAGTCCGGCGGACGCCCACCGGCTGATGCCCGTCGACGAGGCCCTGGCGCATCTCAACGCGGTGGCCGCCCGGGAGCCCGTCGCCCCGCAGCTGGACTGGCCGGCCGGCGGGGAACCCGCGAGCCGGCTCCTGTCGGACCAGCGCGATCCGCACCTGCGCCTGGTCGCGGCCCTGGCCCGCGCGGCCGTCGACTTCCTCAGCGGCCCGCACCGTGAGCACCTGCGCGCCTGCTCCGCGCCCCGGTGCGTGCGGTACTTCGTCAAGAGCCACGGGCGGCAGGAGTGGTGCAAGCCCTCGTGCGGGAACCGGGCCCGGGCGGCCCGCCACTACGAGCGGCGGCGTACGGCGGGCTGAGGGTTCGGTTCCGGCCGTGGACGGTCCTGGACCGGCCGGCTCAGAACCCGCCGCCTCCGTCGAAGCCGCCACCGCTGCCGAAGCCGCCGCCGTCCCCGAACCCGCCCCCGTCACCGAAGCCGGAGGAGTCGAAGTCGGAGCCGGAGACGTCGCCGCCCGACCAGTCGCCGCCGGAGCCGAAGTCCCCGCCGCCGTACTCGGCCGCGTACGCCGGGGTGGAGAGCATCGAGCCGAGCATCGTGCCGACCAGCAGGCCCGGGAGCAGCCCGCCGCCGAAGTAGCCGCCGGCCCAGGGGCCGTAGGCGGGTCCTGCCTCCCAGTACGGGCGCCGGTTGCCGTCGCCCACGTCCACGGTGCGGCTCATCGGGTCCTCGCCGTCCTCCAGCCGGGCCCGGTCGGCGGCGCAGACGGGGACCTCGCGGGAGGCGGCGCCGGCCGGGCGCCAGCGGACGTCGGCGACGGAGGGGCCGTGGCGGGGGTCGAAGAAGCACGGGGGCCTGCGGTCGGGCGGGGCGGACCCGGTGCGGCGGGCCTCCAGCACGGCGAGGGAGTAGCGGCCGTCCTCCAGGGCCTGGGTGACGGGGCGGACGTCGGCGGGGCGTTCGGCCTTCTCCATGCGGGATTTGGCGCTCTCGTACGAGTCGAGCGCGTGCTCGTAGTCGGCGCGCATCGCCTCGTTCGCGCCCGGCTCGCCGGGGTGGAAGTCGAGCCGTTCGAGGGTTTCGCCGTAGGCGGTGATGTCTTCGTCGACGACGACCCTGAGCTTGTCGAGCGCGGCGCGCTCCTCGGCGCGTACCCGGCGGCGGTTGCGGCGCATGATCGCGTAGGCGCCCGCGCCGCCCGCGACGGCGACTCCGGCGAGGACGAGCAGCCCGGTGCCGGCGGAGCCGGGGCCGGCGGAGCCGTTCCCGTCGGACCAGGACGCCGGGGCGGTGCCCTTGGCCTGTTCGAGTGCGCCGTCCACGAAGGCGTCGAGCTGGGCGTCGGTGGCGGTGTCGGCGGCCGGGGCCTTCACCGACGCGGTGAGGTTGTCGACCGCGCGGACCGGCATGACCTGCGGGTCGGCGCCCGCGTCGAATCCGTCGCCGAGGCGGACGGCGTACACCCCGGTGATGCCGGTGTCGTTGCGGAGCGTGGCCAGCAGGCCGTCCTCGGGGAAGGCGGAGCTGTCCGGCAGGACGGCGACGAACACCGGCTTGTCGGCCTCGGTGATCCGGTCCTCCAGGGCCTTCTCCTGCCCGGTGGAGAGCTGGTCGCGGGCGCCCGGGTCCACGTAGACGGGGTCCTCGCGCAGCGCCTGGGCCGCGTCCTCGATCGTCGCGGTCGGGGCGCGTCCGGGGGACGCCGACGCGGCGGGGACGAGAGCCAGCAGCAGGGTCGAGAGGACCAGCAGCAAACCGGCCAGAAATGCGAACATCTGCCTTTTCCGCATACTTCACGCTACTCCGGACGACCCGGCTCGCGCGTTCTCCCGAGCGCGAGCGGACGCCCGGACGCCCGGACGCAGGGACGCACGGGTGTGCCCGGGCGCGGACGCTCCGCCCGGGCACACCCTCGTACGCTCGCTACCGCCGGGTCACGCGGCCCGGTAGGCCGCCCGCAGCTTGGCCACCGCGCCGGTGAGGTCACCGGTGAGCAGCAGGTGGTCGGCCTCGGCGAACGGCTTGGAGACCGCCGCCGTCAGCTTTCCGCCGGTCTTCTGCTGGACCAGCAGCCGGGCCTGGTCCACGATCGCCTTGCCCGCCGCGGTCTTGCCGAGGTGGGCCTTCTCCGCGATCCCGGCCGCCACCGCGAGGGCGGTCAGGGTGACCTCGCCGCCCGCGGGGGCCTTCTTCAGGGTGGTGAGGCCCCAGCCGAAGGGGAACTGCGGGTCGTAGGTGGCGTCGCCCACGTTGATGGGCAGCTGGGCCTCGGACTTCGGCCAGGTGACGGGCAGCTGGCCGGTGAAGGAGCGCTTGCCGTAGAGCACGTCGGCCACGCCGTCGCCCTCGGTGCCCGGGAGCCAGGAGGCGACCAGGGCGTCGATGTCGCCGAGGCGGTCGCCGACGAGCTGGGGGCGGCCGGAGACGACCAGGACGGCGCACTTCATCGCGGCGCAGACCTTGTCGACCGCGGCCTTGTCGGCGGCGGTGAGCTCCAGGTCGTTGCCGTTGCCGACGTCGCCGATGCCTTCGGCGTACGGGGTCTCGCCGACGACGACCACACCCACGTCGTAGCCGTCGGTGGCGGCGGAGGCGTCCTGGGAGTACGTGACGCTCGCGGAGTCCTTCCGCATGCCCTGCAGGATGGTGGTGCCCTCGGTGATGGCACCGGAGGAGCCCTGCCAGCTGACGGTCCAGCCGCCGGCCTGGTTGCCGATGTCGTCGGCGTTGGAGCCGGCGACGTAGACCTTCTGGTCCGCCTTCAGCGGGAGGACCGCGCCGTCGTTCTTCAGCAGCACCTGGGACTTGGCGGCGGCCTCACGGGCCACCGCGCGGTGGGCGGCGGAGCCGATGTCGTCGATGTTCGAGGTGTCGGCGTACGGCTTCTCGAAAAGGCCCAGCTTGAACTTCTGGGTCAGGACGCGGGAGACCGCGTCGTCGATCCGGGCCTGGCTGATGCGGCCCGCGGCGACCTCGCTCTTGAGCGTGGTGGTGAAGTCCTGGTACGCGGTCGGCACCATGATCATGTCGAGGCCGGCGTTGACCGAGGTGCGGACGTCGTCGGCGTAGTCACCGGGGAGCTGGTCGATGGCCTGCCAGTCGCTGATGACGAAGCCCTCGAAGCCCATCCGGTCCTTGAGGACGCCGTTGATCATCTCGGCGTTGCCGTGCATCTTCACCGGGCCCTGGTCGTCGCCCAGGATGTCCAGCGAGGAGTACGACGGCATGACGGTGCCGATGCCGCGGTCCACCGCCTCCTGGAACGGTGCGAGGTGCACCGCCTCCAGCTCGTCGCGGGTGACCTTGGTGACGCCCTGGTCGATCGTGTACGAGCCGGTGGTGGAGGAGCCGAACTCGGTGCCGCCGTCGCCGACGTAGTGCTTCGCGGTGGCGAGCACCTTGTCGTCGCGGTCCAGGTCCTTGCCGGACGCGGCGCCCTGCATGCCCTGGATCACGGTCTCCATGGACTCGACGAGCGCCGGGTCCTCGCCGTAGGACTCGTAGGACCGGCCCCAGCGCTCGTCACGGGTGACGCAGACGCAGGGGGCGAAGTCCCACGGGACGCCGGTCGCGCGGACCTCGCTCGCGGTGACCGCGCCGGTCTTCTCGGCGGTCTGCGGGTCGCGGGAGGCGCCGATGCCGATGTTGTGCGGCATGATCGTCGACCCGACGACGTTGTTGTGGCCGTGCACCGCGTCCACGCCGTAGATCAGCGGGATCTGGAAGCGGGTCGCCTGGGCGCGCAGCTGGAACGAGTCGATCATCCGCGCCCACGCCTCGGGGGTGTTGGGCGTGGGGACCGAGCCGCCGCCGGAGAGCAGCGAGCCGAGGTCGTACGAGGCGATGTCGCCTGGGCTGCGCAGGGCGTTGCGCTCGGCCTGCGTCATCTGGCCGGCCTTCTCGGCGGGCGAGAGCCTCGCGAGCAGGTCGGCGACGCGCTGCTTCACCGGGAGCTCGGCGTTCTGGTACGGGAGCCCGTGGGCGTTGATGACGACCTGCGGGGTCTCCGTCGGGGCCTTGGCGCCGGTGACGGTGAGGGCGAGCGGGACGGTCCGGGCCTCGGACGCCTTCTTCGCCTTCCTGGTGGTCACCGTGACGGTGTGGGTGGCGCCGGACGCGGTGCCCGCGGGGAAGGTGTAGGTACCGCTGACCGGGGTGTAGTCGGTGCCGGCCACCGCGGTGCCGCCCTGCGTGGTGTACGCGACGGTGACGGGCTCCTCGATGGGCTGTCCGCCGGTGGTGGAGAGGGTGAGGCCGATGCGCGCGGAGCCGCCGTCGTCCACCGGGTGCACGGTGGCGTCGGTGGCGATGCCGGCGGTCAGCGCCGGGTCGGCCTTGCCGTAGAGCTCCATGCCGTCGATGGCGAAGGAGCCGGGGGCGCCGGGCGGCAGGGTGAGGGCGTAGCCCCACATGCGGTCCAGGCCGAGGATGTGGTCGATGCCGCCGACGGGCTGGTAGTCGCCGCGGTAGACGAAGTCCGCGAACGGGACCTCGACCTGGTGCCAGCCTTCCCAGTCGTCGGTGAAGGACATGGTCCACAGCTCGGAGGCGCCGCCGTTGGCGCCGCCGTCCTTGATCTCGAAGCTGATCTTCTTGCCGGAACCGGGCGGCAGGGGCGCCTTGTTCTGCCCGTACCACCAGAAGCGGATGCCCTTGTGGGCGCTCCAGTTCTGCGGGGTCCGGTCGACGGCGAACTCGTGGCTCAGCCCGCCGTAGCTGCTGATGTCGTAGGTGCCTTCGAGGACCTTGGAGCCCTCGGGGGCGTCGGCGCGCTCGGTGAAGGCGATCTTCGGCTGGTCGTCGGCGTCCCCGCCCCAGGTGAAGATCGAGTCGGCGGGGGGGTTGCTGAGGGGGACCTCGCCCTCGAACCGGTCGACGAGCACGGGTGCGGGGTCGTCGGCCGCCGCGGGGACGGCGGCCGTGATCAGCCCGGCGAGAACCGTGACGGCGGCGAGGAGGGCGCGTGCCGATCCTCTTCGGTGACGGGTGGCTGGCATGGGCGGCTCTTCTCTCGGCTCGGCTGCGCGGGGTCCGGCAGCAGTGCGGGCGGGGCGCGGGGGGTGCGGCGGGAGGACCGTGGGGCCGGGGCCCGTGGGGGTGGGTGGGTCCCGGAGCGGGCGGCCGTCCGAAGCCGCGGCTGCGCCGGGAGGGGGTCAGGGCGCCGAGCGGCGCACCACGAGTTCGGTGGGGAGCACGGCCGGTTCGTCCGGGGCGGGTGTGCCCCCGAGGTGGGCGAGGAGCATCCGGGCCGCCGTCTCCCCCATCGCCCGGGTGGGCTGGCGGACGGTGGTCAGCGGGGGCGCGGTGTGCGCGGCCATCGGGATGTCGTCGAAGCCGATGACGGCGACGTCGTCCGGGACCCGGCGGCCGGCGGCGTGGAGCGCTCTCAGGGCGCCGGTGGCGCTGACGTCGTTGTGCGCGAAGACGGAGTCGAACCGCGTGCCGGAGGCGAGGAGCCCGGCCATGACGCGTTCGCCGCCGCGTTCGGTGAAGTCGCCCTGGGCGACGAGGGTGTCCGGCAGCACGGAGCGGAATCCGTCGAGCCGTTCGCGTACGCAGCCGAAGTGCGCGGGCCCGCTGAGGACCACCGGGCGGGTGCGCCCGCCGGCCCGCAGGTGGCGGGCGGCGCTCGCGCCTCCCTCATGGTTGGTGGTCACGACGGAGGGGAACTCGGGGTGGTGGCCCCGGTCGTCGATGAGCACGATCGGCAGGCCGCTGCGGTGGAGTGCGGTGAGGTGGCCGAGGGTGTTCTCCGGCTCCACGACCACGAGGCCGTCGAAGGCGCGGGCGGAGACCTGGGTGGTGAAGCGGCGGACGGAGTCGGCGCCCCGGTTGCAGGTGAAGAGCAGCAGGCCGTACTCGGCCGCCTCGACGGTGTCGACGACGCCCTGGAGGACCTCGCCCATCCAGGACCAGGTCAGCGAGGGCACCAGCATCCCGACGGTGCGGCTGCTGCCCCGGGCCAGGCCGACCGCTCCGGAGCTGGGGACGTAGCCGAGGTGTGCGATCACTTCACGAACGCGGGAGGCGGTGGAACGGTCCACGTCCGCCTTGGTGTTGAGCACCCGGGAGACGGTGGCCTTGCTGACTCCGGCGGCACGGGCCACATCGGCGATGGTGACGCGCAACGGGGCCTCCCTGGCACGGCGGAACACGGAACTCAGCGGCCCGACCGGTGCTTTTCGGCCCCGGAAGGGCTGTTTTCGGCATGTGCCTGACATACGGCAGGCACCGGGCGGCCCACGGGGACCGCCACCGTGCGGTACCGGTCCCGGAACCGGTACCGGCGTCGCGGCTGGAGTTAACCCCGCCGGAACAGAGCCGTCAATACTTCACACCGAGATTGGTCCACGCCCATCAGGCAGGCAGGAGAGGCCAGTTGCGCCTTCACTTCTTGTACGTACGCGCCCTCTTGACGCGGGCCTGTGGGGGCAGTTCACTCACGCCTCGATCGACGGCAGCACCCCACCTCTGTGCCGAAGAAGGGCATTCCCCCATGATCCGATTGATGCGATCGAACCGGACCGCCGCCGTGCTGGCGGCGACCGCGCTCGCCGCGACCGGCCTCACCGGGCTCGCCGCGCCCGCCGCCCAGGCGGCCGGCGAGAGCGTCTCCATCGTCCTGACCACCACCGACGACTCCGGCGGCCGCCATGTCACCCGCGGCCTCCAGGCCCAGACCCCGGTCGCCTTCGGGTCCGGCAGCGGGAGCGCGGGCACCGTGGTGACGGTCGACGAGAACACCCGGTACCAGACGTTCACCGGCGGCGGCGCGTCCTTCACCGACACGGCGGCCTGGCTGATGAAGAGCAGCGGGGCGCTGAGTGACGCGACCCGGGACGCCACGATGAAGAAGCTCTTCTCCCCCACCGAGGGCATCGGCCTCTCCTTCGTCCGCAACCCGATGGGCGGTTCGGACCTGGCGCGGACGGGATACACCTACGACGACGTGCCCGCCGGGCAGACCGACCCCACGCTGGCGAAGTTCTCGGTGGCCCACGACCTCGCGGACGTCCTGCCGCTGACCAAGCAGGCGAAGCAGCTCAATCCGGCCCTCACCACGATGGCCTCGCCCTGGACCGCCCCGGCGTGGATGAAGGACAGCGGCCAGCTCAACGGCGGCTGGCTGAAGGCCGAGGACTACGGCGCGTACGCCGACTACTTCGTGAAGTACCTCCAGGCGTACCAGGCCCAGGGCGTGCCGGTCCAGTACGTCACCGCGCAGAACGAGCCGACCTGCTGCTCGGGCTACCCCTCGATGAGCTGGAACGGCTCGGGGCTCGCCTACTTCACCAAGAGCGAGCTGCTCCCGAAGCTCCAGGCGGCCGGGCTCTCCACCAAGGTGCTGGCGCACGACTGGAACTGGGACACCTACGACGCCTACGCCGCGCCGACCGTGGACGACGCGGCCGTGCGCAACCACCCCAACTTCGGCGGGGTCGCCTGGCACGGCTACGGCGGCGACATCGCCAAGCAGACGGCGGTGCACGACCAGTACCCCACGATGGACGCCTTCCAGACCGAGCACTCGGGCGGCACCTGGATCGCGGATCAGCAGAAGGAGGACATGCTCAACATCATCGACTACACCCGCAACTGGGCGAAGTCGGTCACCAAGTGGTCCCTCGCGGTGGACCAGAACCGGGGCCCGCACAACGGCGGTTGCGGCACCTGCGACGGGCTGATCACGGTCCACAACGGTGACAGCAGGAGCGGGCAGGTGGACTACAACATCGAGTACTACACGATGGGCCACCTGACGAAGTTCGTCCGCCCGGGCGCCTCCCGGATCGCCTCCACCGCCAGCTCCACCGTCCCCAACGTCGCGTGGCGCAACACGGACGGCTCCAAGGCGCTGATCGCCTACAACGGCGGCTCCTCGGCCCAGCAGCTCACCGTCAACTGGGGCGGCTCGACGTTCGGTTACTCGCTTCCCGCCCGCACCTCGGCCACCTTCACCTGGTCCGGCACCCAGTCCGGCACCGGCGGTACGACCGGCACCTCCGGGGCGTTCACCGGCACCGGCGGCAAGTGCCTGGACGCGGCGAACGGCAGCGCGGCGGACGGCACGGCGGTCCAGCTCTACGACTGCAACGGCTCGGCCGCGCAGCGCTGGACGGTCCAGTCCGACGGCACGATCCGGACGCTGGGCGCCTGCCTGGACGTGACCTCGGCGTCGACGGCGGACGGCGCGAAGGTCCAGCTCTACACCTGCAACGGCACGGGTGCCCAGCGGTGGACGTACAACGCGAGCACCGGGGACGTCGTGAACACGGCGGCGAACAAGTGCCTGGACGTCACGGACGCCTCGACGGCCAACGGAGCGCGCGCCCAGATCTGGAGCTGCACCGGGGCCGCCAACCAGAAGTGGCGGCTCCAGTAGTTCCGCGGTGACCGCCGGGACCGGGCGCACCTCGGCCCCGGCGGTCGGGGTTGCCGGACTCCGGCAACCCCGACCGCCCGCAGACTGCCGTTGACGTGCGTGTATTCCTGTCTCTGACTGAAGGATGCTCAGGAGGAGGGGGTACGTCATGACAACGACGCGGGCGAGGGCTCACAGCACGAACGGACAGCCGCACCAGAAGGATGCCGACCGGCGGTCCACGGGGCGGACGCGGCTCGCGGGCGTGCTGATGATCCTGCTGTCCCTGATGTCGGCGGCGGGCTGTTACGTGGTGTTCTCCTGGTGGCTGCCCTCCGACGGCGAGCGCCTCCAGGACTACCGCGCGGCCGAGTCCTGCTCCTCCCGCACGGTGCGGCAGGGGCCGGCGGACTGTCTGAGTGCCTTGCGCCTCACCGTGGAGAAGACGGAGAGGAAGAACGGGGGGAAGAGCTGGTACTACGAGGCGACCCTGACGGATGAGGACGGCTGGCGGGGAAGAGTGCAGGCCGGCGGCAAGGAGGGGCCGCTCCTGAGAGAGCTCGCACCCGGCGACCAGGTCACGGCCACCGTCTGGCGGGGCGACATCGTGGTGGTCAGCAAGGACGGCGAACGGCAGAACACCCCGGACGCGCCCCGTGACGAGCTTCAGATGAACACCGCCGTCGGCGTGTTCGCCGCGCTCCTCGCGGCCCAGGCCTTCGTGTTCGGGGCGGTGCGTCTCGCCCGGCCCCGCGCCTACCGGTCCTACCTGTGGTACCCGGACGGCAATACGCTGCTCACCATCAACTTCGGGATCTGCTTCGCGGTGGGTCTGCTCGCCGTGTGGATCGGCACCCCGACGTGGACGGTGCCCGCCGTCGCCGTACCCCTGGCAGCGACCGCGGCGGGGGTGACGCGGTATCGCGCGCGGCAGAGGCGGTGAGTGTGCCGCCGGACGTCCGGCGGCACACTCCGCATGCCCTACTCCGTGGGCTCGATCCCGGCCCGCAGCAGACCGAAGGTGTACGCGTCCTCCAGTGCCTGCCAGGACGCGGCGATGACGTTCTCCGCGACTCCCACGGTCGACCACTCGCCGGCGCCGTCGCCCGTGGTGATCAGCACCCGGGTGGTGGACTCGGTGCCGGTACGCCCCTCCAGGATGCGGACCTTGTAGTCGACCAGTTCCAGCTTCGCGAGCTGCGGGTAGATCCGCTCCAGCGCCACCCGCAGCGCCCGGTCCAGGGCGTTGACGGGGCCGTTGCCCTCGGCGGTGGCGACGATCCGCTCGCCCTTGGCCCAGAGCTTCACGGTCGCCTCGTTGGCGTGCACCCCGTCGGGGCGGTCCTCCACGATGGCCCGCCACGACTCGGTGCGGAAGTAACGCGGGGCTGTGCCGGCGACCTCGCCGCGGAGCAGCAGTTCGAAGGAGGCGTCGGCCGCCTCGTAGGTGTAGCCCCTCAGTTCGCGCTCCTTGACGCGCTCGACGACCCGGCCGATCAGCTCGCGGTCGCCGCCGAGGTCGATGCCGAGCTCCTTGCCCTTCAGCTCGATCGAGGCGCGCCCGGCCATGTCGGAGACGAGCATCCGCATGCTGTTGCCGACGAGCGCGGGGTCGATGTGCTGGTAGAGGTCGGGGTCGACCTTGATCGCGGAGGCGTGCAGCCCGGCCTTGTGGGCGAAGGCCGAGACGCCCACGTACGGCTGGTGGGTGGAGGGGGTCAGGTTGACGACCTCGGCGATGGCGTGGGAGATGCGGGTCATCTCGCCGAGCGCGCCCTCGGGGAGCACCTTCTTGCCGTACTTCAGTTCCAGGGCGGCGACGACCGGGAAGAGGTTGGCGTTGCCGACGCGTTCGCCGTAGCCGTTGGCGGTGCACTGGACGTGGGTGGCGCCCGCGTCGACGGCGGCCAGGGTGTTGGCGACGGCGCAGCCGGTGTCGTCCTGGGCGTGGATGCCGAGCCGGGCGCCGGTGTCGGCGAGCACGGTGGAGACGACGGCCTGGACCTGGGCGGGGAGCATCCCGCCGTTGGTGTCGCAGAGGATGACGACGTCGGCGCCGGCCTCGGACGCGGCGCGGACGACGGACTTGGCGTACTCGGGGTTGGCGCGGTAGCCGTCGAAGAAGTGCTCGCAGTCGACGAAGACCCGGCGGCCCTGCCCGCGCAGGTGGGAGACGGTGTCGCGGACCATCTCCAGGTTCTCGTCCAGGGTGGTGCGCAGGGCGAGTTCGACGTGGCGGTCGTGGGACTTGGCGACCAGGGTGATCACCGGGGCGCCGGAGTCGAGCAGCGCCTTGACCTGCGGGTCCTCGGCGGCCTTGCCACCGGCCCGGCGGGTCGCGCCGAACGCCACGAGCTGGGCGTTGGCGAAGGTGATCTCCTGCTGGGCGCGGGCGAAGAACTCGGTGTCCCGGGGGTTGGCGCCGGGCCAGCCGCCCTCGATGAATCCGACGCCGAAGTCGTCCAGGTGCCGGGCGATGGTCAGCTTGTCGGCGACCGTCAGGTTGATGCCTTCACGCTGTGCACCGTCGCGCAGGGTGGTGTCGAAGACATGGAAACTGTCGTCGGTGGCGGTGGCCTTGGTGGTCATGCTGATGCGACTCCTGTCGGATGAGTGGATCCGGACGATCGGGCTCCACTTGCCCCCATCATCCCGCGCACGCCGTCCAGGCCAGGGTGGGGGCCGGAAAACGAAAAAACCCCTCGCTGGTGCGAGAGGTCTGCGCGCGGGTCTGGGGCACGGTGAGCGTGCCGTACGTGGTGGTACGGGACGTCACTGCGGACCGGCGCGCCTGCTGCCAATAATCGTGGACAACGAGGACACGGGAGCAGTTTCGCACAGCACCGCCCCCGTGACGGGCCCGTCTCAGAATGCGGTCGTGACGCTCGTCTCGCCCGGGGCCCGGCCCGGGGCGCTCCCGGCCGCCTCCCCCGCGCCGATCCGGTGCAGGTCCAGATCGCGCGTCTCCCGCATGCTCAGGTAGACGACGAGCGAGACGGCCGCGCAGCCGGCCACGTACCAGAAGTACCCGGACTCGGCGCCCGCGTCCTTGAACCAGAGCGCGATGTACTCGGCCGTCCCGCCGAAGAGCGCGTTGGCGACGGCGTACGGGAGCGCCACCCCCAGCGCGCGGACGCCGGTGGGGAACAGCTCGGCCTTCACGCAGGCGTTGATCGAGGTGTAGCCGGTGACGACGACCAGGGCCAGCAACGAGAGCCCGAGGGCGGGCCAGAAGGTCCCGGCGTGCTTGAGCATCATCATGACCGGCACCGTCAGGAAGGTGGAGCCGACGGCGAACGAGATGAGCAGCGGGCGTCGCCCGATCCGGTCGGAGAGCATCCCGGCGAGCGGCTGGAGGCACATGAAGACGAAGAGCGCGCAGAAGCTGACGAGGGTGGCGGTGGACTTCTCCATCCCGGCGCTCTTGGAGAGGAACTTCGTCAGGTACGTGGTGTACGTGTAGTACGCGACGGTCCCGCCCATGGTCAGCGCGACGACGAGGAACGCCTCGCGCCGGTGCGCCCACAGGGCCTTGAGGGTGCCCCGGTCGGCGTCCTCGGCGGCGCCGGACTCCGCGTAGACCTCGGTCTCCAGCATGGTGCGCCGCAGGTAGAAGACGACGGCCGCGCCGAGCGCGCCGACGACGAACGGCACCCGCCAGCCCCAGTCGTGCAGGGCGTCCTCGGAGAGGGTGTGCTGGAGGAGGATGAGGAGCCCGAGCCCGATGAGCTGACCGGCCGTCATGGAGACGTACTGGAAGCTGGAGGCGAACCCGCGCCGGTCGGGCCGCGAGGCCTCGGTGAGGTAGGTGGCGCTGGCCGCGTACTCACCGCCCACCGACAGGCCCTGGAGCAGCCGGGCCACCATGAGGACGGCGACCCCGCCGTACCCGGCGACCGCGTAGGTCGGGGCGACGGCGATGAGGATCGCGGAGGCCGACATCAGCGTGACGGTGAGGGTCAGCGCGGCCTTACGGCCCCGGCGGTCGCCGATCCGGCCGAGCAGCCAGCCGCCGACCGGCCGCATGAAGAACCCCACGGCGAAGATGCCCATGGTGTTCATCAGGTTCGCGGTCCCGTTGCCCTCGGGGAAGAACGCGTCCGCGAAGTAGACCGCGAAGGTCGCGTACACGAACCAGTCGAACCACTCGACCATGTTCCCGGCCGAACCGACCCAGATCTTCTTCCACTGCTCTCGTCCCATGGTCGGCCACCGTGCCGCACGCCCGGGAGCGCGGACAAGGGAGCGGAGGGCAACGATCCGGATTACTTGCGTACGTTGCGTACACCGGCAGAGGGACGGCTCGCGTCCAGCAGTGGCGCACGGAGGTGCCGGAGGCACTCGCCGGCTTCCGCCGATCACCGACCGGACGTACCGCTGGCGCTGATACGGCGCCGCACGCCGTGAAAGCCGACGGGCCCCCGCCCAGGGAAGGGCGGGGGCCCGGAGGGTGAGTACCGGACTCACTCGTCGTCGGTGATCAGCGGGTCCTTCGGGCCGGACTTGTCGCGCAGGTTCTTCCGCGCGTCGCCCACGGCGTCCTTCGCGGCGCCCTTGGCCTGGTCGGCCTTGCCTTCGGCGACCTTGCCCCGGTTGCCGGTCATCTTGCCCATGGCTTCCTTGGCCTTGCCCTTGACCTTGTCCTTGCTTCCGTCAGTCACGGGGCCTCCTCGGATGGACGAACCTTCCACTGCCAACGTAGGTCACCTCGGCAGTACCTGCAGGACAGCGCCTGCCCGTGGGGCTCCGTGCGAAACAGGTGACGGCGGGGGCAGCCGCGGCCGGAGTCCGCCGCCCCTCCCGCCCAGTAGGGTCGGCCCGGTGATCGAGACCATCGTCTTCGACGTCGGCGAGACGCTGACCAACGACAACCGGTACTGGGGCTCCTGGGCGGACTGGCTGGACGTCCCCCGGCACACCATGAGCGCCCTGGTGGGGGCGGTGGTGACCCAGGGCCGCGACAACTCCGACGCGCTGCGCCTCGTCCGCCCCGGCATCGACGTCGGCGCCGAGTGGCGGGCCCGGGAGGCGGCCGGCCGGGGCGAGTACCTGGACGAGTCGGACCTCTACCCGGATGTGCGTCCGACCCTGGGCGGCCTCCGCGAGCTGGGCGTCCGCGTGATCGTCGCGGGGAACCAGACGGCCCGCGCCGGGGAGCTGCTGCGGGCGCTGGACCTGCCCGCCGACCTCGTCGTGATGTCCGAGGAGTGGGGCGCCGCCAAACCGGACCCCGCCTTCTTCGCCCGGGTCCTCGGCGTCTGCGGCACCCGCTCCGAGAACACCCTGTACGTCGGCGACCACCCGGCCAACGACGTCTTCCCCGCCCACGCGGCGGGCCTGCTCACCGCCCACCTGCGGCGCGGCCCCTGGGGCCACTGGTGGGCCGACGACCCGGCCTGCCGCGCCACGGCCGACTGGTCGGTCGACTCGCTCGGTGACGTGGCGGAGCTGGTGCGGGGGGAGCGGGAGTAGGCGGGGCGTCCGGGGCGCCCCGAGCACCCGACGTACCGGGCGACCGAGGAGGGCCGGGCGGTACGTACGCCATCGCTACCGGCAGCGGTTTCCGCAGGGCCCGGATGCGCGGATCAGCCGCGCTCCGCAGGCGTGGGGGGCATCCCCGGCGATGGCCGTGCGGGGCCCCGCCAGTGTGCCGCGAAGGCGTGGGCGGGGTTCTCGACGAAGATCGCACGGGCCACGTCACTGCCGATTTCCAGGGCGATGCGGGGAGCAACCCCTTCCAGGAGGTGACGCATTCCTGGCCCGTCCGCCGACGAGCGGGCCGACGCCACCACGGTGTCGCCGCCGATCAGCACGCGGTCGGCATGCCCGGCGTCGGCGAGTGCCGCCACGCACGCCACCAGTCGGTGGTCACCGGCGTGATGGGCCCGGGAGGGTCCGTCGAACGCCAGGTACGCCCCGGCTTCCGCGACACGAAGGTGGACAGCGGGATCGGGGTAGCGGAGAAGGTGGCCCAGGATCACCCGGTGGGCCGGTACGCCGTGGTCCGCACAGAGGAGTTGGAGGGTTTCCAGGGCTGCGGTGCCGCCCTCCAGGTGGACGCCGATCGGTGCGCCGGTGGCGTGATGGGCCGTCGCCGCTGCGGCCATCGTCCGGCGAGCGTGCTCGTCCAGGCGGTGGAAGGCACCGGCGACTTTGATCAGGCCCGCTCTCACCGGGCTCCGGGTGAGTTCCCGGACGAAGAGTTCCGCCAACTCGTCGACACCGTGCGCGAACCGGTCGCCTTCGTAGTGTTTCGCCTGATGCAGGCCGGTCGCCGCGATCAGGTGGACGCCACTGTCGCGGGAGAGCGCGGGAAGGACGGACAGCCGCCGTCCCATACCCCAGGGCGTCCACTGCACCATGGCCCGTCCCCCGGCCTGCGCGAAGGAGTCCAGTTCCGACCGTGCCGCCGCGGTGTCGTCGAGCTCCTCGCCGGGAAGGCGCGGGCTTCGCAGGAACAGGTGGTCGTGTGCGTCGCAGACGCCCAGGTCACCGGGGTCGATGTCGCCGAGTACGGTCCTCACCGTCCGTCCCGCCACGGGGTGCGTCACCTCACTCACCGGAGGTCGCTCCGGTCCGCTTCGTGCGGGGCCGCACTGTCCTCCAGTGCCGCGGCGGCGACCCGCAGGCCGGCCAGCGCCTTGGGAACGCCGACGTAGGGCGCCAGGTGGACGAAGACCTCCACCACCTCCTCGGGCGTCAGACCCACCCGCAGCGAGGTGACGACCTGCCCGGCCAGCTGCGGATCGACGCCGCCGAGCGCCGTGAGCGCCCCCAGGTTCACCAACTGGCGCTCGCGCGGCGAGAGTCCGGGGCGTTGATAGGTGCCGCCGAAGAGGGTGGTGATCAGCCAGTCGGGAAAGCCCGGAGCCACCTCCTCCAGCCAAGGGAAGAGCGACCGGGTCGCGGGGTCCTGGAGGGTGTCGAGCGTCCGATGGCCCGCCTCTCGGTCGAGAACGGCAGTGGTCAGCCGCTCGGAGAGGGGCACGGGGTCGACAGGTCCGGAATCGGCCATGGTCGGTCTCCTCGTCAGTACGTAACGGTCAAGGCGTTACGACGCTAACAGACGTAACGCTTGAGGCGTTACACTCGGACCATGGCCACCGACGACCCGCACAGCTTCCGCTTCGACTGTGGCGCCACCTGGCTCAACCTGCTCGCCACACGGGGCCGCGCCTTCGGTAGCCACCCGGTCGAACGCCTCGGCTCCGCGGATCTGCTGGCGGAATGGCTGAGGATGAGCGAGCTGGCGCCGCACCGCAGGCCCACGCACGCCGACCTGGAACACACGTGGCGACTGCGGGAGTGCCTACGCGCCCTGGCCCTTGCCACCACCCAGGGCCGTACCCCTCCGGATGAAGCGGTCGCCGAGTTGAGCGACTTCATCGCGGCCGACGACCCGGTGGAACTCACCGGCGGCGACCGCCTGCGCCGCAGCTCGCCGGCCACCGCCGGCGAAGCACTCGTCCGCATCGCGCGGCAGGCCGCGGACCACCTGACCGGCGCGGACCGGACCGGACTCAAGGTGTGCCCCGAGGACGACTGCCGGGGCGTTTTCACCGATCCCGCCGGCCGCCGCCGGTGGTGCCCCTCCCCGGCGTGCGCCAGCCGCGGACGGGTCCGCGCGCACCGCGCCCGGCGGGCGGCGCCCTGAGCTCAGGCGCGGAACCCTCCTGCACCGCCACCGCGCGCGCAGCACGAAGGCCGCGCCCGGAAAAACCCGGGCGCGGCCTTCGTACGTACTGCGTGTGCGGTGGAGGCAGGGGTGTCAGTCGCCCAGGGGGTGCATCCAGCCGTGGGTGTCCTCGGCGATGCCGCGCTGGATGTCCAGGAGGCGGTCGCGGAGCTTCATGGTGGTCTCGCCGGGGGTGCCGTCGCCCTGGGTCCACTCGCCGCCGGCCGACTTCACGGTGCCGACGGGGGTGATCACGGCGGCGGTGCCGCAGGCGAAGACCTCCTTGAGGGTGCCGTTCGCGCTGTCCTCGCGCCACTGGTCGATGGAGACCCGGCCCTCCTCGGAGGTGTAGCCGAGGTCGCGGGCGACGGTGAGGAGGGAGTCACGGGTGACGCCGGCCAGCAGGGAGCCGGTGAGGGCGGGGGTGACGATGTGGTTCTCGTACACGAAGTAGAGGTTCATCCCGCCGAGCTCCTCGACCCACTTGTGCTCCACGGCGTCGAGGTAGGCGACCTGGTCGCAGCCCCTGGCGGTGGCCTCGGCCTGGGCGAGCAGGGAGGCGGCGTAGTTGCCGCCGGTCTTGGCGTCGCCCATGCCGCCGGGGACGGCGCGGACGCGGTCCTCGGAGAGCCAGATGGAGACGGGCTTCACACCGCCGGCGAAGTAGGCGCCGGCCGGGGAGGCGATGACGAGGAAGAGGTACTCGTTGGCGGGCTTGACGCCCAGGCCGACCTCGGTGGCGATCATGAACGGGCGGAGGTAGAAGGACTCCTCGCCGCCGTGCGCCGGGACCCACGCCTTGTCCTGCTGGACCAGCAGGTCGCAGGCCTCGATGAAGGTCTCCACCGGCAGCTCGGGCATGCCGAGGCGGTGGGCGGAGCGCTGGAAGCGCTTGGCGTTGGCCTCGGGGCGGAAGGTGGCGACGCTGCCGTCGGGCTGCCGGTACGCCTTCAGGCCCTCGAAGATCTCCTGCGCGTAGTGCAGGACCATCGTCGCGGGGTCGAGGGAGAGCGGGGCGTACGGGACGAGCTGCCCGTCGTGCCAGCCGCGGCCTTCGGTCCACCGGATGGTGACCATGTGGTCGGTGAAGTGGCGGCCGAATCCGGGGGCGGCGAGGATCGCCTCGCGCTCCGCGTCGGACAGCGGGGACGAGGTGGGCTTGAGCTCGATGGTGGGCGTCGTCATGAGTGCGTGTCCTTCACGTATCTGTGTGTGAGGGACCGTGCTGCCGCCCGCTCCCGCCCGCAAGTGCGAACAAGTGCGAGGACGTCCGAGCATTGCCGCGAGCTGCGGCCCCACGTTCGATTATCGCTCGTGGAGGGCCGGGCACGAAATGGCACGGTTTACGGTCCCGGGGTCGATGGGAATACCCGGGGCCGCACAGGGGGAAGCCGCCGGGTGATGGTCCGACCCGGCGGCTTCCTGGAGAGTCGTCGGGTCAGCCCGCTACGCGTACCGCGAGCGCGTCGCCGATCTCGTCGGTGGTGCGGGTGATCCCGTCGCGCTCCGCGAGGTCGGCGGAGACGGCTGCCTCGATGCGCGCGGCCTCGGAGTCGTAGCCGAGGTGGCGCAGCAGGAGGGCGACGGAGAGGATCGTGGCCGTGGGGTCGGCCTTGCCCTGGCCGGCGATGTCGGGGGCCGAGCCGTGGACGGGCTCGAACATCGACGGGAAGGCGCCGGTCGGGTTGATGTTGCCCGAGGCGGCCAGGCCGATGCCACCGGTGACGGCCGCGGCGAGGTCGGTGAGGATGTCGCCGAAGAGGTTGTCGGTGACGATGACGTCGAAGCGCTCCGGCTGCGTGACGAAGAAGATCGTCGCCGCGTCGACGTGCAGGTAGTCGGTGGTGACCTGGGGGTACTCGGCGGCGACCTTGTCGAAGGTGTTCTTCCACAGGTGCCCGGCGTAGACGAGGACGTTGTTCTTGTGGACCAGCGTCAGCTTCTTGCGGGGGCGGGCGGCGGCGCGGTCGAAGGCGTCGCGGATCACGCGCTCGACACCGTACGCGGTGTTGACGCTGACCTCGGTGGCGACCTCGGCGGGGGTGCCGGTGCGCAGCGAGCCGCCGTTGCCGGTGTAGGGGCCCTCGGTGCCCTCGCGGACGACGACGAAGTCGATGTCGGGGCGGCCGGCCAGCGGGGTCGCGGTGTTCGGGAAGAGCTTCGACGGCCGCAGGTTGATGAAGTGGTCGAAGGCGAAGCGCAGCTTCAGCAGGAGCCCGCGCTCCAGCACGCCGGACGGGACCGAGGGGTCACCGATCGCGCCGAGCAGGATGGCGTCGTGGCCCTTGAGGGAGTCGAGCTCCGCGTCGGGGAGGGTTTCACCCGTGCGGTGCCAGCGCTGGGCGCCAAGGTCGTACTCCTTGGTCTCCAGCTTCACATCCTGCGGGAGGACGGCGTTGAGGACCTTGAGGCCCTGGGCAACGACTTCCTGGCCGATTCCGTCACCGGGGATCACTGCGAGATTGATGCTGCGAGACATGACGGCACTTTAGCCATACGTCCCACCCCATGACACGCACCGTCCACTATACGGACACATGGTGAGCTGTACGCGTGCCGTTCACCTCGTGGACGGGATCAGGCAACTCCGAAAGTGGATGTTCTGGCCATGGACATCCCTCGCTTCGGAATCCCCGAGAAGCTCGCCGCCCGCATGAGCATGGCGGAGCAGCACGAGTACCTCCGCACCAAACTGACGCGCCGCGGCATGCTGCGTACGAGCGTGGCGACCGCCGCCGTCGCCGGCGCGGGCATGGGCACCGGCCTCCTCACCGCCGCGCCCGCCGCCGCGCACTCCTCCTCGGCCCACGGCTCCCCGACGGTCCTCACCTCGCGCTCCACCACGCAGGTGGACGGCTCGCTGGTGGCGCCGTTCGGCCGTCACCTGGCGTACGGCGCCGACCCGAAGACGCAGATGAGCGTCTCGTGGCAGGTCCCGTTCGCCGTGAAGCGCCCGTACATCCGCATCGGCCTCAAGCCGTGGTCGCTGAGCCGCCGCATCGACGCCGAGGTGCGCCACCTCACCACGCCGACGCTGAACAACGGCGCGATCGCCGCCGCCGAGCAGTTCTACGTGCACGCGAGCCTGGAGCGCCTGCAGCCCGGCACGACGTACTACTACGGCGTCGGCCACGACGGCTTCGACCCGGCCGACACCCGCAACCTGGGCTCGCTCGGTACGTTCACCACCGCGCCCTCGCGCGCCGAGAACTTCACCTTCACCGCCTTCGGCGACCAGGGCGTCAGCTACCACGCCCTCGGCAACGACCAGCTGCTGCTCGGCCAGAACCCGGCCTTCCACCTGCACGCCGGCGACATCTGCTACGCCGACCCGTCGGGTTCCGGCCAGGAGACCGACGTCTACGACGCGCGCACCTGGGACCAGTTCCTGGCCCAGACGGAGACCGTCGCGAAGACGGTGCCGTGGATGGTGACGACCGGCAACCACGACATGGAGGCCTGGTACTCCCCCGACGGCTACGGCGGCCAGAACGCCCGCTGGACGCTGCCGGACAACGGCCCCGACCCGGTCGGCCTGCCGGGCGTGTACTCCTTCGTCCACGGCAACGTGGCCGTCGTCGCCCTGGACGCCAACGACGTCTCGAACGAGATCCCGGCGAACCTCGGCATCAGCGGCGGCAAGCAGACGAAGTGGCTGGACCGCCGCCTCGGCGAGCTGCGCGCCCGCAGGGACGTCGACTTCGTGGTGGTCTTCTTCCACCACTGCGCCTTCTCGACCACCAACGCGCACGCCTCCGAGGGCGGGGTCCGCGAGGCGTGGGTGCCGCTGTTCGAGAAGCACCAGGTGGACCTGGTCATCAACGGCCACAACCACGTGTACGAGCGCACGGACGCGATTCTGAAGAACGTGGTCTCCCGCAAGGTGCCGATCGGCGAGCGCACGGACCCGACCCGCGACGGCATCGTGTACGTCACGGCCGGCGGCGCGGGCAAGTCGCTCTACAACTTCCCGGCCCCCGACACGTACGAGGGCCACGTCCACGACCAGGAGAGCGTGGACACGTACTACGTGGCCAAGGGCGGCGTCCACGCGGCGGAGACCGTGGAGTGGTCCCGCGTGCGCTACACCGGCTACTCGTTCCTCGCGGTGGAGGTCTCGGTCGGTACGCACCCGAAGATGAAGGTCACCGCCCTCGCCGAGTCGGGCGAGCGCATCGACCACTTCGAGGTCAGCCGCGGCTGATCCGCAGCGCCCGCCACGGCCGCCATGGGCCCGGGGGCCTTCGCCGTCTTCCGTCCGCCGTACGGCGGAGGGCGGCGGGAGCCCCCGGGCCCCACGGGTTCAGTGGCCGGTGACCCCGCCGTTGTCGCGGCGGTCCAGGGCGCGCTGGAGGGCCGCGGCGGCGTTCTTGCGTTCGGCTTCGGTGGGGCGGGGGGTGTGACGGACGCGACGGCGGACGGTGGTCTCTGCCATGGGGGAACGCCTCCTGGGAATCACGGGTGACACGGGGACATCACGGACTTGCGGCTCACGGGCTCTACGGCTCACGGACGGCGCCGGCCGCGCGGAATCGCACACGGAGGCCGGGCCGTGTTCCAGGGGTACGGCGGCGGGCGATGATCTGCCGCCGGGTACGACGGAACCAGGTGGAAAAGCCGGAAGGTACGGGGGCGGACGCCGCAGGGGTGGCCTGCATCGGGCGAACCCGCTCACCACCAGTCGCTGGTAGAAGCGAATCGTTCGGCTCCTACAACGCTAGGACACCTGGGCCGCTCTGTCCCCACAATTACTCGGACTTCCTACTATCTGAGACGGCCCGGTCCGCGCCGACGGCCCGCGACTCCCGCACGAGCGCCCGCATGGGACGGGATCGCGCCTGGTCAGCGGTGGCGAGGCAGCCGACCGGGCCGGGCGGGCGGCCCGGTCCGAGCGGGATGACGGCCACACGAGCGGGCGGGCCTTCGTGCGACATGTCCGGCATGATCACCACGCTCGGTCACGAGGGACGCCGGGGCGTACCGGAAAAACGGACCGGGCCGGTGGGACGGGCACGACCGTGCGCCCGTCCCACCGGCCCGGAGACCTGGCGGGGTACCGCTTACTTCTTGACGTACTTCGCGAACTCCGGCACGACGTGGTCGATCGCGTAGGAGGTCGAGAGGATCGAGTCGGTGGCGAACGCCTGGCTCAGACCGCCCTGGTCGAAGACCATCGCGTGGCCGTCGGCGACCGCGGGGATCTTCTTGTACAGGGCGTCGGAGGTGACCTGGGCGGGCTTGAGGCCGATCGGCGCGGTGACGATCAGGTCGGCGTCGAACTGGTCGAGGTTCTCCTCGGAGACGCTGACCGAGAACGCGTCACCGGCCTGCTTCTCGATGACCGGGTTGTTCTTGAAGCCGAGCCGGTCGATGAAGTCGACGCGACCGGTGCCCGAGACGTACGCGCCCCAGCCGACCGAGGTCTTCGACGCGAGGGTGACCGTCTTGTCCTTGAACTCGGGGTGCGCCTTCGCGGCGGCGGCGAACTTGTCCTCGACGCCCTTGATCAGCTTGTCGCCCTCGGCCTTCTTGCCGAGCGCGGTGGAGACCATCTTGGTCTGCTGCTCCCAGGACAGCTTGTACTGGTCGCCGCCCTTCGGGACGCCGATGACCGGGGCGATCTTGCTGAGGGTGTCGTAACGGGTCTGGTCACCGCTGGACTTGGTGTCGAGGATCAGGTCGGGCTTGAGGGCCGCGATCTTCTCGTACTCCGGCTCCATGGTGCCGATCTTCTCCGGGCTCTTGGTGTAGAGGCCCTTGGCCCACGGGCCGACACCGTCGCCGCCGAAGGCCAGCCAGTCGCTCTCGCCGACGGGCTGGACGCCGAGGGCGAGCGCGGTCTCCGCGTCGCCCCAGCCGAGCGCGACGACCCTCTTGGGCTGCTCCTTCACCGTGATGGAGCCGAACTTGGTGTCGACGGACACCGGGAAGGCGCCGGCCGAGGCGGAGGCGGTGGACGACGCGTCCTTGGCGGAGTCGCCCGAGTCGTCGGAGGAGCAGCCGGTCGCGCCGATCAGCACGGCGGCGAGCGGAAGCGCCAGCAGGCCGAGGGAGGCGCGGGACCGGGTGGGGGTACCGGAACGACGGGCGAGAGGGTTCCGGAGACGCACGTTCTTCATGCCCATGAGGTTAGCCTAACCTTATTCACGTATCGCGCAGGGGGCCCCAAAAGTGCAATTCCCTCTGATTCGGGGCGGGTTGAACCCCAGAGACCGAAGCGCCCCTCAGGCGACGGGTACGTCCTCGCGCGCCGCGTCCGGCACGTGGTGGCGGCCGATCGGCACGATCATCGGGGTGCCGGAGGCCGGGTCGGGGACGACCGAGCAGCGCATCCCGAAGACCTCGGTGACCAGTTCCTGGGTCACGATCTCGGTGGGGCGGCCCTCGGCGACGATCCGGCCGTCCTTCATCGCGACCAGGTGATCGGCGTACCGGCAGGCGAGGTTCAGGTCGTGCAGCACGGCGACCATGGTCACCCCGCGCTCCCGGTTGATGTCGGTGAGCAGGTCGAGGACGTCCAGCTGGTGGCTGATGTCGAGATAGGTGGTCGGCTCGTCGAGCAGTAGCACGTCGGTGTGCTGGGCGATCGCCATGGCGATCCAGACACGCTGGCGCTGGCCGCCGGAGAGCTCGTCGACCGGGCGTTCGGCGAGTTCCAGCACGTCGGTGGCGACGAGCGCCTCGGCGACCGCCGCGTCGTCCTCGGCGGTCCAGGAGCGCAGCCAGCCCTGGCGCGGGTAGCGGCCCCGGCCGACCAGGTCGGCGACGGTGATGCCCTCGGGGGCCACCGGGGTCTGCGGGAGGATGCCGAGGATTCCGGCGACCGCCTTGGTCGGCATCGACCGGATGTCCTTGCCGTCCAGCAGGACCGTGCCCGCCGAGGGGGCGAGCAGCCGGGCGAGGGAGCGCAGCAGGGTGGACTTGCCGCAGGCGTTGGGGCCCACGATCATCGTCACGCCGCCCGGCGGGATGTCGAGATCGAGGTCCTTGACGATGTCCCGGCTGCCGTATCCGAGGCGCAGTCCGCGCGCTCCCAGGCTGTGTTCCGCGCTCATGCGGCACTCCCCTCCTTCTGGTCGTTGCCGGCCCTTGCCGGACCTGCGTGCGAGGCCGGACGCGGGCGGGTCATCCGCCCTGTCCCGAACGGTTGGCGCGGATCAGCAGCCACATCAGGTACGGGGCGCCGATCATGCTGGTGACGACGCCGACGGGGAGCTGCCCGGAGGCGCCCATCGGCAGGTCGACGAGGTCCAGTGCGTGCTGTGCGGCGAAGTCGGCGACCAGCACCAGCAGCGCCCCGGTCAGCCCGGAGGCGACCAGTGAGGCGCCGCGCCCGGGGGCCAGCCGGCGGGCGACGGGCGCGGAGACGAAGGCGACGAACCCGACCGGTCCGGCGGCGGCGGTCGCCACCCCGGCCAGCGCGACGGCGCAGCAGAGCAGCTGGAGCCGGCCCCGCTCGGTGCGGGCGCCCAGGCCGGCGGCGGTGTCGTTGCCGAGCTGGAGTACGGGCAGCTGCCGGGCGGCCAGGAAGAGCAGGGGCAGCAGCACCACGAGCGCCCAGGCCAGGGGTCGCAGCAGGTCCCAGGAGCGGCCGTTGAGGCTGCCGGTGAGCCAGAGCAGCGCCGACTGCGCCTCGGTGACCTCGGAGCGGGTCATCAGGTACGAGATCACGCTGGACAGCCCGGCGCCGATCCCGATGCCGACGAGGACGAGCCGGGCGCCGCTCACTCCGCGCCGCCAGGCGAGCGCGTAGATCAGCGCGGCGGTGAGCAGGGCTCCGGCGAGCGCGAACAGGGAGAGAAGGACCCCGCTGACCGCGAAGAGCGAGGAGGCGAGGACCGCGGCGACGGAGGCACCGGAGCTGATGCCGATGACGTCGGGGCTGGCCAGCGGGTTGCGCAGCAGGCTCTGGAAGACCGCGCCGGAGAGCCCGAAGGCGATCCCGACCAGGACGGCCATCAGGGCGCGGGGCATCCGCAGCTCGCCGACGATGAACCAGGTCGCGGCGTCGGCCCGCCCGGTGAGGGCGGCGAACACGTCGGAGAGCGGCACCGCCATGTCCCCGTACGCCAGCGAACCGCACAGGGCGGCGACGGTGGCGACGGCGAGGACCGTGCAGACCAGGAGGTAGCGGGCGCGGCCGTTGCGGCGGACCCGGACGACCTCGCGTACGGCGAAGGCCCCGGCGACGGCTTCACCGGAGGGCGCGGTGGTGGCGGGGGCGGTCACAGTTCCACCAGCTTCCTGCGGCGCACCAGGATCACGAAGGGGATGCACCCGATGACGGCGGTGACGATGCCGACCTGCACCTCGGCGGGGCGGGCGACGAGGCGGCCGACGATGTCGGCGACGAGCAGCAGGATCGGGGCGAGGACCGCGCTGTAGGCGAGGACCCAGCGGTTGTCGGGGCCGGTGATGAGCCGGGCGGCGTGCGGGACGACCAGCCCGACGAACCCGATGGGCCCGGCGATCGCGGTGGCCGCGCCGCAGAGCAGGACCACGGCGACGGCGGCGGTGGCGCGGGCCAGGCCGACCCGCTGGCCGAGGCCGCGGGCCACGTCGTCGCCGAGGGCGAGGGCGTTGAGCTGGGGGCCGAGGGCGAGGGCGAGGAGGGTGCCGACCACGATGAACGGCAGTACCTGCCAGAGCGCGTCGGTCTCCCGGCCGGAGAGCGAGCCGACCTGCCAGAAGCGGAACTGGTCGAAGGTCTTGCTGTCGGTCAGCAGCAGCGCGGTGGTGAGTGAGCCGAGGAAGGCGGTGGTGGCGGCTCCGGCGAGCGCCAGTTTGACCGGGGTGGCGCCCTCCCTGCCGATCGAGCCGACGCCGTAGACGAAGAGGGCGGCGAGCAGTGCGCCGCCGAAGCCGAACCAGATGTACTGCCCGGGGGCGGTGAGGCCGAGGACGCCCATGGCGAGGACCACGGAGACGGAGGCTCCGGCGTTGACGCCGAGCAGGCCCGGGTCGGCCAGGGGGTTGCGGGTGACGCCCTGCATGAGCGCTCCGGCGAGGCCGAGGGCGACACCGGCGAGGATGCCGGCGCAGGTGCGCGGGATGCGGACCGTCCGGACGATGACGTCGGTGCGCCGGGCGTCGTCGGGGCTGACCAGGCCGTGCCACACGTCGGCGAGGGGTACGTGCCCCGATCCGACGGCGAGGCTGACCGCGGCGATCAGTACGAGGACCACCAGCCCGGCCACGAGGCCGGCGGCGAGTGCGGGGCGTGAGCCCTTGCGGCGGACACCACCGGCCGGCGGGGCGGTGCGCGCCGTCGGCAGAGTGGCGGAGGCCGGGTTCACCGGGCACCTGTCGCGGTGGCCGGTATCGCGTCCGGCATCGTTCGCTCCTCAACGGCTCCGCGTGAAGCCGGCATCCGGTTCCACGCAGGGGGAATGCCCGCCAGGAGATCACCCGAGGGCCTACAGTAAGGTGACCCTAACATCGTAAGGGTGTACGGAAAAAACCGGTCCGGGTCGAAATGGCCCGGGGCCCGACCGTCCGGATCCGGCCACCCATGCGTGCCGGCGAGGGCGACCTCCGCCCGTGCGTATCGCCACAGGTCACCTGCCAGGAAGTCGTCTTGAGCCTCACCGCAGCGCCCGCCGCCGTTCCGTCCGCCGCCGATCCGCGCCCCACCGTGCCGTCCGACTCCGTCCCGCCCGGCGTCGTCGCCCCGCGCGCGCCGCTCGCCCCTCTCGGCCGTGACGGCTGGGTCGAGCTCACCGCCCCCGGGGAACTGACCGAGCTCCTCGGCGCCCCGCACCCGATCGTCATCGAGAAGGTCCACGACCGACTGACGGAGGAGGACCTCCGGCTCATCGGCCAGTCCCCGCTGTGCACGGTCGCCACCTCGGACGCGGCGGGCAACTGCGACGCCTCGCCGAAGGGCGGCGAGCCGGGCTTCACGCTCGTGCTGGACGAGCGCACCCTCGCGCTGCCGGACCTGCCGGGCAACCGCCGCTCGGACGGCTTCCGCAACATCCTGCAGAACCCGCACGTCGGCCTTCTCTACTTCATCCCCGGCGTGATGGACGTGCTCCGCGTCAACGGCCGCGCCCGGGTCCTGCGGGACGCGCCGTTCTTCGACGAGCTGGCGGACGCGAAGGGCGCCCGGCCGCGGCTGGCGCTGCTGGTCGAGATCGACGAGATATTCCGGCACTGCCCCGCGTCCCTGCGCCGCTCCGGCGTCTGGCAGCCCGGCACCTGGAGTGCGGCGCCCGAGCAGCGCGGCTGACGCCACGGGCCGTACCCGTACATCTGCCACCGCACCCCCTGACCGCGCACAGGTCGGGGGGTGCGGTGCGTCCCGGCCCGTTCGCGACCCGACCCGTTCGCGGCCGGGGCCGTTGGTGGACGCACGCGGGTGGGCGCAGGCCGGTGGGCGCAGGCCGGTGGGCGCAGGCCGGTGGACGCAGGCCGCCCCCGTCCGGCAGGGGGGGTGCCGGACGGGGGCGGGGTTCTGGGCGGGGCGCCGGTGTGCGGCGCCCCGGGGGCGTCAGCCCTGGTGGGGGTAGGTGTACTCGGTCGGCGGGACCAGCGTCTCCTTGATGGCGCGGGTCAGCGTCCAGCGCTGGAGGTTCTGCGGGGCGCCGGCCTTGTCGTTGGTGCCCGAGGCGCGGCCGCCACCGAAGGGCTGCTGGCCGACGACGGCACCGGTCGACTTGTCGTTGATGTAGAAGTTGCCCGCCGCGTAGCGGAGCTTCTCCATCGTGTGGGCCGCGGCGGCGCGGTCGTTGGCGATGACGGAACCGGTCAGGGCGTAGTCGGAGACCGACTCCATCTGGTCCAGCATCGCGTCGTACTGGTCGTCCTCGTACACGTGCACGGCGAGGATCGGGCCGAAGTACTCGGTCGTGAAGACCTCGTTCTCCGGGTCGGTGCACTCGATGACGGTCGGGCGGACGAAGTAGCCCACCGAGTCGTCGTAGCTGCCGCCCGCGACGATGGTGCAGGTCGGGTCGGCGGCGGCGCGGTCGATGGCGGCCTTGTTCTTGGCGAAGGACCGCTCGTCGATGACGGCGCCGATGAAGTTCGACAGGTCGGTGACGTCGCCCATGGTGATGGCGTCGACCTCGGCCGCGAACTTCTCCTTGAAGCCGGAGTTCCAGATGGAGGCCGGGACGTACGCACGCGAGGACGCGGAGCACTTCTGGCCCTGGTACTCGAAGGAGCCGCGGGTCAGCGCGGTCTTCAGTACGGCCTGGTCGGCCGACGGGTGGGCGACGACGAAGTCCTTGCCACCGGTCTCGCCGACGAGCCGCGGGTAGGTGCGGTAGTTGGCGATGTTGTTGCCGACGGTCTTCCACAGGTGCTGGAAGGTCGGGGTCGAGCCGGTGAAGTGGATGCCGGCCAGGTCGCGGTGGTTCAGCGCGACCTCGGAGACGGCGATGCCGTCGCCGGTCACCAGGTTGATGACGCCCTTGGGCAGGCCGGCCTCTTCCAGGAGCTGCATCATCAGCACGGCGGCGTGGGTCTGCGTCGGGGACGGCTTCCACACGACGACGTTGCCCATGAGCGCCGGGGCGGTCGGCAGGTTGGCCGCGATGGCGGTGAAGTTGAAGGGCGTGATCGCGTAGACGAAGCCCTCCAGCGGGCGGTGGTCCATGCGGTTCCACACGCCGGTGGAGTTGGCCGGCGGCTGCTCGGCGAGGATCTGGCGCGCGTAGTGCACGTTGAAGCGCCAGAAGTCGACGAGCTCGCAGGGGGTGTCGATCTCGGCCTGCTGGGCGGTCTTGCCCTGGCCGAGCATCGTGGAGGCGGCCATCGTCTCGCGCCACGGGCCGGAGAGCAGCTCGGCGGCGCGCAGGATGATCGCGGCGCGGTCGTCGAAGGCCATCGCGCGCCAGGCCGGGGCGGCGGCGAGCGCGGCGTCGATCGCGTCCTGGGCGTCCTGCTCGGTGGCACCGGCGAAGGTGCCGATGACGGCGCGGTGGTTGTGCGGCTGCACGACGTCGACGCGGGCGCCGCCGCCCATCCGCTTCTCGCCACCGATGGTCATCGGGAGGTCGATCGGGTTCTCGCCGAGCTCCTTGAGCTTCGCCTCCAGGCGGGCGCGCTCGGGGGTACCCGGGGCGTAGGAGTGGACCGGCTCGTTGACCGGCGCGGGGACCTGGGTGACAGCGTCCATGAGTGCCTTGTCTCCTTGGTTCGTCGGGGTGGGGGGTGGGAGCCGGACTCAGCCCTTGGTGAGGATGGAGCGCGCGAAGAAGAGGAGGTTGGCCGGCTTCTCCGCGAGGCGGCGCATGAAGTAGCCGTACCAGTCGGTGCCGTACGCGGTGTAGACACGCATCCGGTGGCCCTCGGCGGCGAGGCGGACGTGCTCGTCGCTGCGGATGCCGTAGAGCATCTGGAACTCGTACTCGTCCAGCTTGCGGCCGGCCTGGCGGCCGAGTTCCTGGGCGATGGCGACGAGACGCGGGTCGTGCGACCCGATCATCGGGTAGCCGTCGCCCTCCATGAGGATCTTCATGATGCGGACGTACGCCTTGTCGATCTCGGCCTTGTCCTGGTACGCGACGGAGGCGGGCTCCTTGTACGCACCCTTCACGATACGCACGCGACTGCCCGCGGCGGCGAGCCGGCGGGCGTCGTCCTCGGTGCGGAACAGGTACGCCTGGATCACGCAGCCGGTCTGCGGGAAGTCCTTCCGCAGCTCCTCGTGGATGGTGAACATCGAGTCGAGGGTGGTGTGGTCCTCGGCGTCCAGGGTGACGGTGGTGCCGATGGCGGCGGCGGCCTCGACGACCGGGCGGACGTTCGCGAGGGCCAGCTCGTGGCCGTTCTCCAGCGCCTGGCCGAACATCGAGAGCTTGACGGACATCTCGGCCTTGGCGCCGAGGTCCAGGTCCTTCAGGCGGCCGACCAGCTCCAGGTAGGCGTCGCGCGCGGCGGCGGCCTCGGCGGGCGTGGTGATGTCCTCGCCGACCACGTCGAGGGTGAGCTCCAGGCCCTTGTCGACGGATTCGCGGACGACGGGCAGGACGTGGTCGACGTTCTCACCGGCGATGAAACGGTCGACGACCTGCTTGGTGCCCGGTGCGGCCGAGATGAACCGGCGCATCCGGTCGCTGCGCGACGCGGCGAGAATCACGGGACCCAGCACGGGGCACCTCCACGAAAGTACTGATGATCGGCTGCATGGACGGCTGTACGAGTGGCTGCGGACGGCTGTGCGCGTACGGGCCGGTACGGGCGAAAACCGTCGAACCGGTCCGGACCATGACAGCACGGAGAACCACGGTGAAATCTATGGATTGCACCGAACGTGTGCCATCGACAGCTGTCACGCATCTGTGCTCGCCACCTCAGACATATGTCTGAACGGATGCGAGAATGGCGGGATGAAAGGCGACTACCAGGAACTCGTCGACGAGATCTCCGGACTGCTGAGCGCCCCGGCCACCCTGGAGAACCGTGACTTCGGCCTGATCGCCTTCGGTGTGCACGACAGCGACGACGACACCGCCATGGACCCCGTCCGCACCCGGTCGATCCTGACCCGCCGCTCCACCCCCGCGGTACGCGCCTGGTTCGAGGGGTTCGGCATCACCCGGGCGACCGGCCCGGTCCGCATTCCCGCGGGCCCGGAGGCCGGGGTCCACCTCAGCCGGATCTGCCTCCCGGTCCGCCACCGGGGCGTGGTGCTGGGGTACGTATGGCTGCTGGACGCCGAACCGGGCCCGACCGACGAACGGCTGGCGGCGGCCATGGAGGTGGCGGACCGGATCGGGGCGCTCCTCGCCGACGAGGCCCGGGCGGGCGCGGACCTCTCGCGCGAGCTGGGCGCCGCCCTCACGGCGGGGCACGGCTGGCAGCGGGACATGGCGCTGACCGCGCTCAGGGAGGCGTTGGGCGCCGACGCCGACGGGCTGCACGCGGTGGTCTGCGTCTCCCCGTGGACGGCGGAGGACACCCCGTCGGCGCGTACGGTCCCCTCGGCGGCGGCGCTCACCGTGGTGGCCTCGCCCGGAGCCGACACGCTCTGCCTGGCCGCGCTCGTACGGCTCCGTTCCCCGGACACGCCCGGTCCGGCGAACACCGCCGCCGACCGGCTCCGCGCCGAGGCGGGCGGGGCCGCGACCGCCGGGGTCGCCGTACCGCGCCGGGGTCTGGCCGAGCTGACCGACGCCTGGCACGAGGCGGTGTCGGCGGCCCGCGCGGCGGCGGCCGAGCCCCGGTTCGGCCCGGTCGCCCCGTGGTCCGGCATCGGCCCGTACCGCCTGCTGACCGCCCTGCCCCGCACCCCCGCAGGACCCGACCCCTCGGTGGCCGCCCTGCTGGCCCCGGCCCACGCGGAGCTGGCCCGCACCGCGGAGACCTTCCTCGACCTCGCGGGCCAGGCGAGCCGGACGGCGGCCGAACTGGGCATCCACCGCCAGACGCTGTACTACCGGCTCTCCCGGGTCCAGCAGCTCACCGGCCTCGACCTGGGCGACGGCGAGGACCGGCTGCTGCTGCACATGGCGCTGAAGGCGGCCCGGCTGTGAGGAAGGCCCGGCGCTGGGGCCGGTACCGGGCGGTCAGCCGTCGCCCCGGTCCGCCTCGCCCGGGTCAGCCGGCGGCCCGGCTCCGCTGGTTGGTCCGGTCAGCCGTGCCCCCGGTCAGCCGTCGTCCCGGTCCGCGTCGTCCCGGTCCGCCTCGACGACGGGCGCCCCGCTGACCAGCGCGACCATCACCAGGGGCGCGTCCCCGTCGCTGTGGCCGACGCTCACGCCCACCCAGCGCTCGCGGCCGGGCAGCGGACCCCAGACGCTGAGGTCGCCGTAGCAGTCCTGACCGAGCAGGGCCGCGTGGAGCGGGGGCAGGGGCAGCCCCGCCTGTCGGCGGAACAGCGCGGGGTGCATCGCCACCTGGCTGTGCGGCCCCCACCGGACATCCAACTCCGCCACGAGCGCGTCGAGTTGCCGCCGGGCTGCACCCTCCGCGTCGGTCCAGTCGCTCCCGTACGCGCCGGTGAGGTCGTCGCTCTCCCAGAGCGGGACGATCCGGAAGCCCTCCCCGGTGGTGGCCCGCCACTCCCCCGTCACCGGGTCGCCCTCACCGAGGGTGGGCCCCGCCGGGGGTACGGGCCCCGCCGCCAGCGCCGTCACCTCGGCCACGGCCCGCCCGGTGTCGAAGGGCTCCCCGGCGCGGACGCTCACAGCGCCGCCCGGTCCAGCGGGCGGGGCAGCGGCCGGAGCGCCCCGGCCGCGCCCAGCGCCTCGTACGCGGCGACCACCTCGGGCGCGCCCCCGAGGGAGAGCAGGAGACCCCCGCCGGGCAGCTCCTCCCGGCCCACCCCGATCCCGTCCGGGACCAGCGCGGCCCGCACGGGAGAGAGGTAGCCGTACCGGCCCACGACCGGGTCGCCGACCGTGTAGCCGGCCTCGTCCTCCAGGGCGTCGAGGAGGTCGTCGTCGCTGACGTCGCCGAAGTCCGGCTCCCAGGCGCGTGCGAGAGCGGCGAGCAGCTCGCCCTCGGGCACCTCGGCGCCGTCCGGTGCGTCGACGGCCGCCACGACGGACTGGAGCAGGAACTCCGGTGCGCCGCCCGCGAGTCCGCTGATCTCCACCCGAACTCCGTTGGCCGGGGCGGCGATCAGCCGCAGCCCGGTGCCGACCCGGTCGGACCAGTCGTCGGCGGCGCGCGCCTCCCGCAGGACCTCGGCCAGCGGCTCCCGCCCCGGGGCGAGCGGGGCGTCGTCGGCGCCGGACGCCCGCACGCGCCGCCACGCCCAGCCGGGCCCGGCCGCCGCTTCCCCGAGCAGCCCGGCCACCTGCTGGAGCGTCACCTCCCAGCGCTCGGACAGCTCTTCGACGGATTCCACCCGGGGGCCCCAGAATCCCCGCACCACACGCCGCATCCGCTTCCTCCACAGCCGGTTCCCGAGGCGTCGCCCCGTACCCGACGCCGCTCGCGTCAGCAGGCTAGCGCCTCGGACCGGGCCCGGTCCGGACAGAACTGCGCCCAGGGCCTCAAAGGCCCAAGGACCTGTCCGGGCGATCGTCGTGGTGGCCAACCACCTCTGGCCATGGCCCCGGCGTTGTCAGTCCCCGCCGTTACCGTTCGGCCATTCACGATCTTCGGAGAGGGGTGGCTCCATGGGTGCCAGCGGATGGGACTACGTCACCAGGTACGACGGCGATGTCGAGGCGGCCTTGCGGACGCTGCAGGCCAGGGTGTTCCAGGAGGAGTACGGCGACGGTGCCCGCTTCCGAAGCCTGCAGGATCTGTACGCGGACGAGGAGTTCATGGGCGAAGAGGGCACCCATACGATCCTCGACATCGACAGGGTTGTTGCCACGGAAGCCCCGCCGACGCAGTTCGCCGTCGCTGACCACGGCACCCTGCGCCCTCTGGCACTCAGCCGCGTGGTCTGCCACTTCGGCGCCGACCGCCCGACGGTCGAGCAGTACGAAGAGCTCATCGCCGCTGCCAATGAGGCTGCGAGCCATGAGGAGTACAAGCGGAGCCTTCTCGGCGAGTGCCGGATGCGATGGACCGGCTACTACATCGTCCTCCACTCCGATGACAGGCCGACTCACCTGGGAATCTTCGGCTTCTCCGGAGACTGAGGCGTGTTGCGAAAGTAGCGCCCTCCGCCCGGAGGGCGCGTCCGGCGGCGTCCGGTGCGTGCGATCGCCGGCCCGAGCAGGTCGCCGAGACCGTCGTGGCCGCCCTGCGCGGCCGTGCCCCCGCGGTCGTCGACGACTGGGCCTACCGGTTCCAGGTCTTCGTGTTCAGCCGGGTGCTCCCCTCGCGCACGGCGACCGGGCTCACCGGGTGGTTCTTCCGCAGGGCGGCGCGCTGAAGGCTGTCCCGCGCGGTCACCGGTTCAGTCGAACGCCCCCGGCTTCCGCGCGCTGTCGATCGGCTTCTGCGCGGTGTGCACCACCTTGATCGGCAGCCCTTCCTCGCGGAAGGCGGCGCGGGCGGCCTTGGCCACGTCCGGGTCGGAGAAGTGCCATTCGACCGCGCGCCCTCCGGACGCCTCCACCTGGGCGCGGGCCTCCGCGATGAACTTGTCCTTGCCGGAGGAGGTGAGGGCCGTCTTGCCCGGCTGGGCGAGGTAGCTGGTGTAGCCGTTCTTGGCCTCCAGGAAGGTCTGGCGGCTGGAGTCCCAGCCGTCGTACTCGACCGCCGGCTTGCCCTCCTTGGGGCTGGGCACGACGTACTCCCGGCCGCGGGTCGTGCCGGTGACCTGCTCCTGGTAGCGGAGCCAGGACTCGTTGGTCCAGTTGGGCTGGGGGTTGCGGTCGCGGCTCGCCCAGTAGCCGTCGCCGAGGTCGGCGGAACCGAGCTCGGGGTCGTTCAGGTCCTTCGCCCAGGGCGCCGGTTCGTAGTTGCGCGGGTCCGAGGTGTCGCCGTGGCGGGGCTCCGGGTACTGCTTCAGGTCCTCGGCCGCCTTGCGGGCGCGCTCGGGCTCCTCCAGCCGCTTCTTCTCCAGCGCGGCGGCGCGGGCTTCGGCGCGGGCCTTCTCCGCCGCCTCCTTGGCGGCCGTGTCGCAGCCGCCGTCCGCGAGGACGATCCGGCCGCCGCCACCGTCCGCGAGGACGATCCGGCCGCCGGAGCCCGCCGCGAGGATGCCGGTGCCCGGCCCGGCGACCCCGCCGCCCCCTGGGTTCCCGTCTCCGCCGGAGTCCTCGCCTCCGCCGACGCGTACGAGCGGTGGTCCGGAGGCGATGACGCAGCCGGTTCTACGGGCCGCGTCCTCCGCCTTGTCCGCCGCCTCGTCGGCCTCCTTGGCCGCCTTGCTCAGCGCGTCGAGGTCGCCCGCCTCGGCGGCCTTGGCCGCACGCCGGGCCGCCGCGCCCGCGTCCCCGGCCGCCTCGGCCACCTCTTCGGCGGCCTTGCCGATCTTGCCGAGTTCGCCGACCTTCCCGGCGACCTTGCCGACGTCGTACCCCGGGATGAAGAGGGAGCCGACGTTCCACAGCACGTCGGTGACGGCACGCGTCTTCTCGCCGTTGTTCCACCGCTCGCGCACCTCGTCGCCGACGAACACGGTGTCGCCGACGCCGACGACGGTGTTGACCGAGGCCTTGCCCCAGTCGAAGACCGCGCCCAGGTAGTCCCCGTCGCCCCACTTGCCCGAGGCGTCCTTGGAGTCCTGCATCCAGTCGTGGCCGAGCTGCTTGCCGTAGTCGGCGATACCGGACCACGTCTCGGGCTTGACGAGGCTGACGATGCCGGTGACGTCACCCCACACGCCGTCGACCGCGACGCCCTTGACCACCTGGGTGGTCTGGTCCCAGGCACAGCCGAGGAGTCCCCAGCCGCCGCAGTCCTTGCCGTCGTCCTTGCCACCGGAGTCGGACCCGGGGGCGGGATCGGAGTCGGTGGCGAGGACCGGGGTGTCGTAGGCGGCCTCCGGCTCCTCGCTCGTCTCGGGGTACGTGTCCGTACTGCCGGACGTACCGCCGGACGTACTGCCGGACGTACCGCCGGAAGGGCCGCCGGACGTGCCGTCGGTGGAGCCGGAGGTGGAGCCTCCCGACGTGGAACCCTCGGTCGACGAACTCCCGGTCGTCGTCGATCCCCCGGTCGTCGTGGACCCCCCGGTCGTCGTGGTGCCGCCGTCCGACCCGGTGCCGCCGGTGGTGGTCGAGGAGCCCTCGCCGGTGGAGCCGGTACCGCCGCTCGCGCCGGACCCGCCGTCCGCACCGGCGCTCCCGTCCGTTCCACCGCTCGTACCGCTGCCCGCCTCCACCGAACCGCTGTCGGAGACCGGGCACGAGGAGCCGGTGAGCGAGCAGATCGCGGACTGGAGGCCGCCGGTGATCCGGCCGCCCAGGCCGGTGGCCGTGAGCGCCCCGACGAGCGCGACGACGATGAGGACCAGGCCCAGGTACTCCAGCGCGGTCTGGCCCCGGTCGCGCCGCCAGGTGATCAGGTGCGGGAAGGAGAACTCCGGCCTCTCCGCGCGCCGTCCGGGCGGCAGCAGGAACCACTCCCGGCTCCGCCGCCGGAGGAGCAGGATCAGGACGGCCGCGGGGACGAGGAGTTGGGTGAAGCCGTGCGGCGAACCGTCGGCGAGGTTCGCGAGGCCCCCGGCCGCCAGCCAGAGCTGGAGGGCGGTCAGCGCCCACCGGAGGCCGTTGCCGCCTTCGTGGAGCCGGCGCGAGAGCCACCAGGCCAGCACTCCGGGCAGGGCCGCCCAGGCGGCGACGCCGAGGAGTTCGCCGTCCACCGCGTCCACCGCGAACGCCGAGCCGAACAGGCCGAGCGCGCCCACCACGGTCGCGGCGGCCAGCACCAGCAGGAGCATCTGCGCCGCGGCGAGCGCGCGCGGCATCGGCTGTCTGCCACCGGGCGCCGGAGCGGCCCCTCCGCCTACGGGTATCCCACCGACTGCCGACATGCTGACCCCAACCCCCGGTGCCCGTACGCGACACGACTGCCGCACACGCTAGAGCGGGGCGGCGGTCGGAGTCGTGGGCCCCAGGGCCCAACTCCGGGCCCATAACGGACTATTCAGTCGGCGGGCAGTCGGTGGGCAGTCGTTTCGGGGCGGTGCGGGCGCGGGGGCGGTGCGGGAGCCGGGGCGGTGCGGGAGCCGGGGCGGGGACGGCAAAGCACCCGGGGCCCGGACGTCCGTGGTGGACGTACGGGCCCCGGGTGCGAAGGTCACACGGTGCGAAGAGCGGCTCAGGCGACGAGGTTCACCGAGCGGGCCGTGGCGGCCCCGATCTCCTCGGAGATCTCGTTCAGCACCGGCTGCGGGACGGTGTCGTCGACGGTGAGGACGACGAGCGCCTCGCCGCCCACGTCCGCGCGCGAGACCTGCATGCCCGCGATGTTCAGGCCGGCCTCGCCGAGGATGCGGCCGACGGTGCCGACGACACCGGGACGGTCCTGGTAGCGCAGGACGACCATGTGGTCGGCGAGCGCCAGGTCGACGTCGTACTCACCGATGGCGACGATCTTCTGGAGGTGCTTGGGGCCGGCCAGTGTGCCGGAGACCGAGACCTCCTCGCCGCCCGCGAGGGTGCCGCGCACGGTGACGACGTTGCGGTGCTCGGCCGACTCGGAGCTGGTGGTGAGGCGGACCTCGACACCGCGCTCCTGCGCGAAGAGCGGGGCGTTGACGTAGCTGACGGTCTCGTCGACGACGTCCTCGAACACGCCCTTGAGCGCGGAGAGTTCGAGCACCTTCACGTCGTGCTGGGTGATCTCGCCGTAGACCTCGACGTCGAGCCGGGCCGCGACCTCGCCCGCGAGGGCCGTGAAGATGCGGCCGAGCTTCTCGGCGAGCGGCAGGCCCGGGCGCACGTCCTGGGCGATGACGCCGCCCTGGACGTTGACCGCGTCCGGCACCAGTTCACCGGCGAGCGCGAGGCGCACCGACTTGGCGACGGCGATGCCGGCCTTCTCCTGGGCCTCGTCCGTGGAGGCGCCGAGGTGCGGGGTGCAGACGACCTGGTCGAACTGGAAGAGCGGGGAGTCCGTGCAGGGCTCCTTGGCGTACACGTCGAGGCCGGCTCCGGCGACGCGCCCCTCCTTGAGGGCGGAGGCGAGCGCCTCCTCGTCCACGATGCCGCCACGGGCCGCGTTGACGATGCGCACCGAGGGCTTCACCTTGTGCAGCGCCTCGTCGCCGATGAGACCGACGGTCTCGGGCGTCTTGGGCAGGTGCACGGTGATGAAGTCGGAGACCTCGAGCAGCTCGTCCAGGCTGAGGAGCTTGACGCCCATCTGCGCGGCGCGGGCCGGCTGCACGTAGGGGTCGTACGCGACGATCTTCATGCCGAAGGCGGACATGCGCTGGGCGACCAGCACGCCGATGCGGCCGAGGCCGACGACGCCGAGGGTCTTCTCGCTGAGCTCGACACCCGTGTACTTCGAGCGCTTCCACTCGCCGTTCTTCAGGGCGGAGTTGGCCTGCGGGATGTGGCGGGCGGTGGCGACCAGCAGACCGCAGGCGAGCTCGGCGGCGGTGACGATGTTGGAGGTCGGTGCGTTGACGACCATCACGCCGGCCTTGGTGGCGGCGGAGACGTCGACGTTGTCCAGACCGACACCCGCGCGGGCCACGACCCGGAGCTTCTTCGCCGCGGCGATGGCCTCGGCGTCGACCTTCGTGGCGGAACGCACCAGGATCGCGTCGACATCGGCGATGGCCGGGAGCAGTTCGGCGCGGTCGGCGCCGTTGCAGTGCCGGATCTCGAAGTCCGGCCCCAGGGCGTCGACCGTGGCGGGCGACAGCTCTTCGGCGATGAGTACGACAGGTTTCGAGCTCACGTGTGTCCTCACAAATCCAGTGCGGACGGCCGTCCCGACGGCCGCAGGCGGTGGAGGCTAGCCGCGTGGAAGACGCACGACACTGTGGGCCCTGACGCGTAGATGTGTTGAGCAGTGTAGTCATGCACCGGGGCGATGACTCCTCCCCGGTGGAAGGATCACCCTCACGAGAATGTACGGCTTGTACATACGTACGACCGCGGCCTCTCGGCGACACCCTTCCGGTCTGCGTGGTGCTCGTTCCGCCCGTCGCGCCCCGCAGTGACACGGAGCCGGGCGAAGCACCGCCGGGCGGGCCCGCCATGGTGCAGCAGGGCCCGCCCAGCGGTCGAAGGCTTACGCCTCCTCGTCGTTCACCCAGCTCATGAGCTTGCGCAGCTCGCGGCCGGTGGTCTCCAGCAGGTGGTCGCTGTCGGCCTTCTTGTACTCGTTGTACTTGGGCAGACCGTTGTGGTACTCGGCCATCCAGTTCTTGGCGAAGGTGCCGTCCTGGATCTCGGCGAGGACCTTCTTCATCTCGGCCTTGGTGGCGTCCGTGATGATGCGGGGGCCGGTGATGTAGTCGCCCCACTCGGCGGTCTCCGAGATGGACCAGCGCATCTTCTCCAGGCCGCCCTCGTACATGAGGTCGACGATGAGCTTCAGCTCGTGGAGGCACTCGAAGTACGCGATCTCCGGCTGGTAACCGGCCTCGGTCAGGGTCTCGAAACCGGCCTTGACCAGGGCGGCGGTGCCACCGCAGAGAACGGCCTGCTCGCCGAAGAGGTCGGTCTCGGTCTCCTCGGTGAAGGTCGTCTTGATGACGCCGGCGCGGGTGCCGCCGATGCCCTTCGCGTAGGAGAGAGCCAGCTCCAGGCCCTTGCCCGACGGGTCCTGCTCGACGGCCACGATGCACGGAACGCCGCGGCCCTCTTCGTACTGACGGCGGACCAGGTGACCCGGGCCCTTGGGGGCGACCATGCAGACGTCGACGTTGGCCGGCGGCTTGATGAAGTCGAAGCGGATGTTCAGGCCGTGCCCGAAGAAGAGCGCGTCGCCGTCCTTGAGGTTGTCCTTGATGGACTCCTCGTAGACCTGGGCCTGGATCGGGTCCGGCACGAGGATCATGATGACGTCGGCCTCGGCCGCGGCCTCGGCGGGGGTGACGACGCGCAGCCCCTGCTCCTCGGCCTTGGCCTTGGACTTGGAGCCCTCGTGCAGACCGACGCGGACGTCGACGCCGGAGTCACGCAGCGACAGCGCGTGGGCGTGGCCCTGGCTGCCGTATCCGATGACCGCGACCTTGCGGCCCTGGATGATGGACAGGTCTGCGTCGGCGTCGTAGAACAGCTCGGCCACTGGTGTTTCTCCTTGTGTGCAGGTGTTGCGTCCCACCGTACGGCGGGGGGCGCCAGGTACGTTCTCCGGTCTCGCCATCCGAGCGGCGAAACCGGGCCGGAGGGCACGGGCTGCGCGCCGCGGGCCCTCCGAGGGGTCATGCGGTGCGGTCGAGAGCGCGCAGGGATCGGTCGGTGATCGAGCGCGCGCCGCGCCCTATGGCGATGGTGCCGGACTGGACGAGCTCCTTGATGCCGTACTGCTCCAGCATCTTGAGCATCGCGCCCAGCTTCTCGGCGCCTCCGGTCGCCTCGATCGTGACCGCCTCCGGGGAGACGTCCACGGTCTTGGCGCGGAACAGCTGGACGATCTCGACGATCTGCGAGCGGGTTTCGTTGTCCGCACGGACCTTCACCAGGACGAGCTCGCGCTGGATCGCAGCGCCGGGCTCCAGTTCGACGATCTTCAGGACGTTGACCAGCTTGTTGAGCTGCTTGGTCACCTGCTCCAGAGGCAGGTCCTCGACATTCACCACGATGGTGATGCGGGAGATGTCGGGGTGTTCGGTGGTCCCGACGGCGAGCGAGTCGATGTTGAACCCGCGTCGGGAAAACAGGGCGGTGATCCGGGCGAGGACACCGGGCTTGTTCTCGACCAGGACGGAGAGCGTGTGCTTGGTGGACATGGAGTCGGTCTCTCTCTGTCTCTCAGTCGTCTTCGTTGTCGCCGAAGTCGGGGCGGACGCCTCGGGCGGCCATGACCTCGTCGTTGGAGGTGCCGGCGGCGACCATCGGCCACACCATGGCGTCCTCGTGGACGATGAAGTCGACCACGACCGGGCGGTCGTTGATGGCGTTGGCCTCTTCGATGACCTTGTCCAGGTCGGCGGGGTCCTCGCAGCGGATGGCGTAGCAGCCCATCGCCTCGGACAGCTTGACGAAGTCCGGCACCCGGGTGCCCCGCTGCGCGACGCCGTCGGTGTCGGCTCCGCCGCTCAGCACGGTGTTGGAGTACCGCTGGTTGTAGAAGAGGGTCTGCCACTGGCGGACCATCCCGAGGACGCCGTTGTTGATGATGGCGACCTTGATCGGGATGTTGTTCAGGGCGCAGGTGGTGAGTTCCTGGTTGGTCATCTGGAAGCAGCCGTCGCCGTCGATGGCCCAGACGGGAGCGTCCGGGCGGCCGACCTTGGCGCCCATCGCGGCCGGGACCGCGTAGCCCATCGTTCCGGCACCGCCGCTGTTGAGCCAGGTGGCGGGCTTCTCGTACTGGATGAAGTGCGAGGCCCACATCTGGTGCTGGCCGACGCCCGCGGCGAAGATCGTTCCCTCGGGGGCCAGTTCACCGATGCGCTGGATGACCTGCTGCGGGGAGAGGCTGCCGTCCTCGGGCATGTCGTAGCCGAGGGGGTAGGTCTCGCGCCAGCGGTTGAGGTCCTTCCACCAGGCGCTGTAGTCGCCGGTGTTGCCCTCGGTGTGCTCGGCCTGGACCGCCTGGACCAGGTCGGCGATGACCTCGCGGGCGTCGCCCACGATCGGCACGTCGGCGAGGCGGTTCTTGCCGATCTCGGCCGGGTCGATGTCGGCGTGGACGATCTTGGCGTACGGGGCGAAGCTGTCCAGCTTGCCGGTGACGCGGTCGTCGAAGCGGGCGCCGAGGGCGACGATCAGGTCGGCCTTCTGCAGCGCGGTGACGGCGGTGACCGAACCGTGCATGCCGGGCATGCCCACGTGCAGCGGGTGGCTGTCGGGGAAGGAGCCCAGCGCCATCAGGGTGGTGGTGACCGGGGCTCCGGTGAGCTCGGCGAGGACCTTCAGCTCGGCCGTGGCACCGGCCTTCCCCACGCCGCCGCCGACGTACAGCACCGGGCGCTTGGCCTGGGTGATCAGCCGGGCGGCCTCGCGGATCTGCTTGGCGTGGGGCTTGGTGACCGGGCGGTAGCCCGGGAGGTCCTGGGTGGGCGGCCAGCTGAAGGTGGTCTGCGCCTGGAGGGCGTCCTTGGCGATGTCGACGAGGACGGGGCCCGGACGGCCGGTGGAGGCGATGTGGAACGCCTCGGCGATGGTGTGCGGGATGTCGTCGGCGTTGGTCACCAGGAAGTTGTGCTTGGTGATCGGCATGGTGATGCCGCAGATGTCGGCTTCCTGGAAGGCGTCCGTGCCGATGGAGGCGGTGACGACCTGACCGGTGATCGCGACGATCGGCACGGAGTCCATGTGCGCGTCGGCGATCGGGGTCACCAGGTTGGTGGCGCCGGGGCCCGAGGTCGCCATGCAGACGCCCACCTTGCCGGTGGCCAGGGCGTAACCCGAGGCCGCGTGACCCGCGCCCTGCTCGTGCCGGACCAGGACGTGGCGCACCCGGGTGGAGTCCATCAGCGGGTCGTAGGCGGGGAGAATGCAGCCGCCGGGAAGGCCGAATACCGTGTCGGCGCCGACTTCTTCGAGAGAACGGATGAGGGACTGCGCGCCCGTGACGTGCTCAACGATGGCGGACGGCTGTCCGCCGGTACGGGACCGCGACTGGGGGTGGTGGGCCCCGGTGGCCTGCTCGGTCATCGGCATTCTCTTCTCGAGGCTGAGGGTTTTGCGGGGTTTTGGGGAGTGCCAGTGCAACAAAAAACCCCTCGTGCCGTGAGGCAAGCGAGGGGAGCGCGCCGGTGCGGTAAGCGGAGTGTCGTAGGACCCCGCTTCAGCCGACGCGCTTTCCAAGTACGAGAATTCGGGTGCGCATGGCATTGACCCTCTCTCCGGCACGGCGACCGTGTCAAGCGGGTGGGACGGACGTCTCATCATGTGAGCCGCCCAGCCGGGGCGGCGAACCCCCGGCGAGTACGGGCTGAGCTGCCGGTACTCCGGGTACGGGGAAGTGTCCGCGGCGCAGCGCGTGGCGCAGCCGGTACTCGTCCAGCGGCCCCGAGAAGGCCATCCCCTGGCCGTGGGTGCACCCCATGGCCCGCAGCGCGAGCACCTGCTCCGGGACGTCGACGCCGTCCGCCACCGACTGCATCCCGAGGTCGCAGGCGATCCGCAGCAGCCCGCTGGTGATCTTGTGCAGCCGGGCCGACTCCACCACGCCTTCGACGAGGCCCCGGTCGAGTTTGAGTACGTCGACGGGGAGGCGGCGCAGTGCGTTGATGGCGGCGTATCCGCTGCCGAAGCCGTCGAGCCCGATACGGACGCCGAGGCGCCGCAGGGCCACGAGGCGGCGTTCGAGTTCGTCGAAGGAGATCCGCGGGTCGCTGTCGCCGACTTCGATCATCAGGGCGCCGGAGGGCAGGCCGTGGCGGGTCAGCAGCGCCTCGACGGAGCCGAAGGGCAGGGCGTTGTCCAGCAGGCGTCCGGCGGAGAGCCGGACGGAGACGGAGACCGGGTACCCGGCCCGGGTGCGCTCGGCGGCCTGCTGGACGGCTTCTTCGAGCAGCCAGCGGCCGAGCTCGGCGGTGCGGTCTCCGTCGTCGGCGACGCGCAGGAACTCGGCGGGGGTGAAGAGGATGCCCTGGGCGGACCGCCAGCGGGCCTGTGCGGCGACCGCGGCGACGGTGCCGGTGGCGAGGTGCACCACGGGCTGGTGGAGCAGGGCGAACTCGCCGTCGCGGAGCGCGGTGCGCAGCCGGGCCGCGAGCTCGGAGCGGCGCACGACGTCGGCCTGCATCTGGGGTGCGTACAGCTCGACCCGGTCCTTGCCGGCGGCCTTGGCGCGGTACATCGCGAGGTCGGCGTTCCGCATGAGGTCGGTGGGGGTGATCCCGGGCTCGGCGAAGGCGACACCGATGGAGGCCGCCACCCGCACCTCGCCGGTGCCGATGAGGTACGGCTGGGAGAGGGTGAGGCGCAGCCGGTCCGCGATCTCGTGGACCTGGTACTCCCGGGCGGCCTGGTCGCGGGTGCCGTCGCCGACGATCAGCGCGGCGAACTCGTCGCCGCCGAGCCTGGCCGCGGTGTCGGCGGCGCGGACGGAGTCGGCGAGCCGCTGGGCGGCCTGGACGAGGAGTTCGTCGCCTGCCTGGTGCCCGATGGTGTCGTTGACGGCCTTGAAGCCGTCGAGGTCGATGAAGAGCACGGCGGTGCCGAGGTCGCCGGCCCGCCGTCCGCCGAGCGCCTGGCGCACCCGGGAGGTGAAGAGCGCCCGGTTGGGCAGGTCGGTGAGCGGGTCGTGCTCGGCGTTGTGCTGCAACTGTGCCTGCAGCCGGACGCGCTCGGTGACGTCGCGGCTGTTGAGCAGGAGGCCGCCGTGGTGGCGGTTGACGGTGGACTCGACGTTGAGCCAGTCCCCGGAGCCCGACCGGAAGCGGCACTCGATGCGGGTGGTGGGCTCCTCGGCGGGTGGGGCGGCGAGGAAGCGCCGCACCTGGTGGACGACCCGGCCGCGGTCGTCGGGGTGGATGATCGAGGAGAGCGTCGCGCCCATCAGATCCTCGGCCTGGCGGCCGTACACCCCTGCCGCCGCCGGACTGACGTAGCGGAGCGTGCCGTTGGGTGCGGCGATCATGATGACGTCGCTGGAGCCCTGGACCAGGGAGCGGAAGTGGTTCTCCTGCTGGGCGAGTTCCTGGGTGAGGGTGAGGTTGTCCAGGAGCATGATCGCCTGGCGCAGCACGAGGGCGAGCACGACGGCGCAGCCGGTGAAGACCACCACCCCGTCGACCCGGCGGCCCTCGACGACGTTGTACAGGATGCCGAGGGTGCAGACGGCGGCGGCGAGGTAGGGCGTGAGCGCGGCCAGCGATCCGGCGATCGGGCGGCTGGTGGTGCGCCCGGTCCGGCCGGGGCGTTCGGCGTACGCGGGGTGCCCGGCCGGTGCGTCGGTGTGGCGTACGCCCCAGGGCGCGTAGGCGAGGAGCAGCGAGCCGGCGAACCAGCCCGCGTCCAGGAGTTGGCCCGAGTGGTAGGTCGAGCGGAGCAGCGGGGAGGTGAACAGGGCGTCGCTGACTACGGTCAGGGCGAGTCCGGCGATGGCGGTGTTGACCGCCGAGCGGTTGGCGTTGTTCCGCCGGAAGTGCAGGGCCAGGACCATGGAGACGAGCACGATGTCGAGCAGCGGGTAGGCGAGCGACAGCGCCGCGCGGGCGACGCTCTCCCCCTCACCGACGACGTCGGTGGTGTGCGCGAGGGCGAGGCTCCAGGAGAGGGTGAGCAGCGATCCGCCGATGAGCCAGGCGTCCAGCACCAGGCAGACCCAGCCGGCCCGGGAGACGGGGCGTTTGGCGAGCACCAGGAGTCCGACGATCGCGGGCGGGGCGAAGCAGAGGAAGAAGAAGTCGGCGGCGGAGAGCGGCGGTACGTGTCCGTCGAGGACGACTTCGTACCAGCCCCAGATGGCGTTGCCGCAGGCGGCCATCGCGGAGGAGAACGAGAAGAGCAGCCAGGCGGCGCGGGAGGGACGGCCGGCCGCGCCCGCGTAGAGGAAGCAGGAGACGGAGGCGATGAGGGCCGCCAGGCTCAGGCCGAAGTCGCCCATGAAGAGGGCCAGTCGGGTCGAGCCCCAGCCGACGGCGGCACCGACCGCGTACCCCGCGCAGACGACGGCGAGCAGGACCTGGGGCAGCACCCTCGCGCGGGCGGCCACGGCCGACCCCCGGGAGAGCGGGGCCTCCAGGGCACTCACCGGACCGACCGCCGGTCCGTGGCGGTCCGCCGCGCCGTCGTGCGAACCGCCGTCGCACCCCGGCCCGCGGTCGCGCGGCGGAGCACCGGTCGCGACGGCGGGCGGCTGCGGCGCAGCGCTCGCGTCGAGGACCGCTGTCGCCGGTTCCGCGTCCGTCCGTCCCGTTTTTGGCCGCACATCGCCCACTGCCCCCTCGCGTCCAGCTGCCCGCCCCGCCGCCGTCCTGCCACGGCGCAGCCCCCGCCTCTGGACGATACACCAGACTCGTCACGCAGGGCCATACTTCCTCTACTCTCCGTGACGACCTGGGGTGTTGTGCGTACGGGGCGTGGTATCGCCGCTCCGGACCGCTGTCAGCCGGTGGTGCGCACGACGTTGTGCACGGGCTCTCCCGCGGCGAACCGGGTCAGTTGACCGGCGATCAGCCGCTTGGCGCGCGGCAGGAACGCGGAGGTGCTGCCGCCCACGTGCGGGCTGATCAGAACGTGCGGAGCATGCCAGAGGGGGTGGCCCGCGGGCAGCGGCTCCGGGTCGGTGACGTCGAGTGCGGCCCGCAGCCGTCCCGACTCCAGTTCGACCAGCAGCGCCTTGGTGTCCACCACGGGACCCCGGGCGACGTTCACCAGGAGTGCGCCGTCCGGCATCGCCGCCAGGAAGGCGGCGTCGACCAGCCCGCGCGTGGACGGGTTCAGCGGGGTGGAGAGGATCACCACGTCCGCCTGCGGCAGCAGCGCGGGGAGTTGGTCGAGTGCGTGTACGGGCCCGCGCGCGGTGGTCCGGGGGGTGCGCGCGACGCGCGCGATCCGCGCGCACTCGAAGGGCGCGAGCCGGTCCTCGATGGCCGAACCGATGGAGCCGTACCCCACGATGAGCACCGACTTGTCGGCGAGCGCCGGGTAGAACCCGGACCGCCACTCCTCGGCGTCCTGGCCCCGTACGAAGCCGGGTATGCCGCGCAGCGAGGCGAGGACCAGCGCGAGGGCGAGTTCGGCGGTGGACGCGTCGTGCACGCCCTTGGCGTTGCAGAGGCGCACGCCGGCGGGAAGCCCGGCGAGGGCGGGTTCCACGTGGTCGGTACCGGCCGAGAGGGTCTGGACGACCTGTACGGCGCGCATCTCGGGGATCGGGCGGACGGACGCCTGGGGGCCCTTCATGTACGGCACCACGTAGAAGGCGCACTGCGCCGGGTCGGCCGGGAACTCGGCTCCGCCGTCCCAGAAGTGGTAGGTGAGGCCCTCGGGGAGCCCCGGGATCTCGTCGGCCGGAAGCGGCAGCCACACGTCGGTGCGGGTCGTGGAAGTCATGCTCCCGAGGCTATGCGAGGCGGTGGAGGTCATGCCGCCGAGGCTGTGCGGGACCGGTGGAGGTCATGCCGCGGAGGCCGTGCGGGACCGGTGGACGTGCTGGTTCCGAAGGTGGAGCGGGGCCGTCGGGGCGCGCCGGTGAGGCGTCGGGGCGTCTTCCCGCCCGACGGGAATGGGCGGACAGGGCCAGCCGCGTGACGCAACGTGCTGGTCCACTCCCTATCGTGGGACGAGCACGGGGCGGGCCCTGGGCGGTGGGGCGAGGCCGTGTCGGACGCGGCCGAGGGAGGATTCGGGGAGTTGGAGCGCAGGACGATCGGTGGGGCGGCGCTCGCCGTGGGCGCGGTGGGGCTGGGCTGTATGCCGATGAGTTGGGGCTACAGCGCGTCACAACGGCTCGGCGAACGCTCGGTGCGTACGGTGCACGCGGCTCTCGACGCGGGGGTCCGGCTGCTCGACACGGCGGACATGTACGGCCCGTTCACCAATGAGCTTCTTGTCGGCCGGGCGTTGAAGGGCCGCCGCGAGGACGCCTTCATCTCCACCAAGTGCGGGCTGCTGGTGGGGGATCAGCACATCGTCGCCAACGGCCGTGCCGGGTACGTGCGCAGGGCCTGCGACGCCTCGCTGAGACGGTTGCAGACCGATGTGATCGACCTGTACCAGCTGCACCGCGCCGACCCGGAGGTGCCGGTGGAGGAGACCTGGGGTGCGATGGCGGAGCTGGTGACCGCCGGGAAGGTACGGGCGCTCGGGCTGTGCGCCGTGGGGGCGCGGGTGCCGCGCCGGTCCCGGGCGGGGCTGCACGACGCGACGATCAGGCAGCTGGAGCGGGTGCAGCAGGTCTTCCCGGTCAGTGCGGTCGAGGCGGAGCTGTCGGTGTGGTCGCCGGAGGCGCTGGTCTCCCTGCTGCCCTGGTGCACCGCGCGCGGGGTGGGGCTGCTGGCGGCGATGCCGCTGGGCAGCGGCTACCTCACGGGCACCCTGAAGCCGGGGCAGGGCTTCGAGCCGGACGATCCCCGGGCCCGGCACCCCCGGTTCACCGCCGAGATGATGGCCGCCAACCAGCCGGTGGTGGCCGGGCTGCGCCGGGTCGCGCAGCGGCACGGGGCGACGCCGGCGCAGGTGGCGCTGGCGTGGGTGCTGCGGCAGGGCCCGCACGTGGTGCCGGTGCCGGGCGCCAAGCGGGAGGAGTGGGCGGTGGAGAACGCCGGAGCCGCCGCGCTGGCGCTCACCGACCGCGACCTGGCCGAGATCGCCGCGCTCCCACCGGCCCTGGGCTCGTGGGACTGACGGCGCCCGGCTCGTGGCACCGACGGTGCCCGCCGGCGGGACCGTCCGTGCTCCCGCCGGCGCGGCGGGAGCACGCCGGTTCGGCGCGATGCCCGAGTACCCGGCGCCGGTACGGGCACCATGGGCGGGGGTGGTCCGTGGACGGGCGGCCCGGGAGCGGACGAGGGGGCCCGGCGGGCCCGGAGAAGGATCGGTTCTGTGCGCGGTGCGGTGTTCGGATCAGGCAGTGCGGTGTTCCGCTCAGTACGTGTCCCGGGGGCACGCGGCCCGGCGGCGGCGGCCCTCCTCGCGGCGGCGGCCCTGGCGTTGACCGCGGGCTGCTCGTCGACCTCGGGTGACCCGGGAGGATCCGGGACCTCCGGCGCGACCGGCACCACGGCCGCCTCGCCGTCGGCCGCCCCCTCCCCCACGGTCTCGCTGCCGCCCGCCGAGGGCTCGGCGAAGGTCGTCTCCACCCTCACCACCGGCCTGGACTCCCCCTGGGGGCTCGCGGTGCTGCCCGGCGGCGACCTGCTGGTCTCCTCCCGGGACGAGGGCACGGTGACCCGCGTCGACGCGAAGTCCGGCCGCAAGACCCTGCTGGGCTCCGTCCCCGGGGTGTCGCCGGCCGGTGAGGGCGGGCTGCTGGGCCTCGCCGTCTCCGCGACGTACGGCGCCGACCACCAGGTGTACGCGTACTTCACCACCGAGTCCGACAACCGCATCGCCCGCATGGTGTACGACGAACGGCGGCCCGCCGGCGAGCAGTTGGGGGCGCCCGACACCATCCTGCGCGGCATCCCGAAGGGCGCCGTCCACAACGGCGGCCGGATCGCGTTCGGCCCGGACCGGATGCTGTACGCGGGCACCGGCGAGACCGGCGACGACGGACTGGCCCAGGACGAGGACTCGTTGGCGGGCAAGATCCTGCGGATGACCCCGGACGGGGAGCCGGTGCACGGCAATCCGGCGGCGGACTCGGTGGTCTACTCCCCCGGTCACCGCAATGTGCAGGGGCTCGCCTGGGACGGCGAGAAGCGTCTCTGGGCCTCGGAGTTCGGCCAGGACACCTGGGACGAGCTGAACCTCATCGAGCCGGGCGGCGACTACGGCTGGCCCGATGTGGAGGGGATCGCACCGAAGGGCGCGGGCGGTGACTTCATCGATCCGGTCGCGCAGTGGAAGACGGCCGAGGCGTCGCCCAGCGGCATCGCGTACGCGAAGGGCTCGGTCTGGATGGCGGGGCTGCGCGGCGAGCGGCTCTGGCGGATTCCGCTGAACGGCTCGGCGAAGGAGCCCCTGGCGAAGCCGCGGGCGTTCCTGGAGGGGACGTACGGCAGGCTGCGGACGGTGGTCGCGGCGGGCGGCGACAAGCTGTGGGTGGTGACCGGCAACACCGACGGGCGCGGCGACCCGAAGCCGGGCGACGACCGGATCCTGCTGGTGGAGGTCGAGTAGCGACCGGTCCTCCGGGGAGAACCGGTCGCCACCCGTACGGGCCGGGTCAGGTGCTCGGCAGTCCGACGATCAGGTCGAAGAACATGGCGATCGAGAGGACCAGCCCGATCGCGCCCAGCACCACGCCGCCGAGGGCGACGGAGCGGATCCAGGACGGCTGCGGCTGCGCGGAGGGCGTACCGAAGGCGGGCCGTACCAGCACGAAGACGCCGACGAGCAGGGCGAGGATCGCGAAGATGCCGTTGACGAGGGCGGTGGTGTGCCAGGAGTCGCCGTAGATCTCGGAGATCTGCTGGGCGGCGGTGCCGCCGCTGGAGGTCTTGATCTGGCCGATCAGGGTCTCGCGCTCGGAGGCGACCTTGCCGGTCCAGCCGCCGACCAGGCCGACGACGCCAAGGGCGGTCGAGACGACGGCCCCGGCTCCGGCGCCGATGCCCCGGGAGGCCGCGTCGTCGTCCTCGTCGTGGTCGTCGAAGGACTCCTCGTCCAGGTGTTCGTCGAACTCCCCGGACACGTCGGTCTTGGTGAGTGCGTCGGACGGTCCGTTCTTCTCCCCGGTGGCCGGGGAGCCGCCCTGAGCCACCGCGGCGGCGGCTTCGGACGTGGGCGGCTGCTCCTCGCGATCGTCTTCGGCGGCAGGGGCGGTAGAGGTCTTGGCGGTGGAGGTGTTCATGCGCCGCACGCTAGGGGTCCTGTATGAGAACCCTCTTAACGTCACGGCCCGCCGACGGCCGTCACGGACGGTTCAGGCCCGTCCGGCCCGCCATTCCGGGGCGAGGACCGACCAGACCTCGGTGTCGTGGCGCACACCGTGATACGGGTAACTCTCCCGGAGGACCCCGTCGCGGGTCATGCCGAGCCGTCGGGCCACGTCGATGGACGGGGTGTTCCCGGCGGAGGCGTGCCACTCGATCCGGTGCATCGACCGGACGTCGACGGCCCAGTCGATGAGCGCGCGTACGGCCCGGGTGACCAGGCCGCGTCCGGTGGCGTCCGGTTCCAGCCAGCAGCCCACCTCGCAGTTGCCCTGCTCCGCGTCGAAGATCCGGAAGAGCACACCGCCGACGAGGGTGCCGTTCAGCCGGATGCCGTAGAGCCGCCCGGTGTCGGCGGCCTGCTTGTCCGCGTACCGCTGGAGCAGGGCGCGGGCGGAGGGCAGGTCGGTGGCGAAGGCCGCGAAGGGGATCCAGGGGTCGAGGGCCGGGCGGGCCCGGTCCATGTGGGCGAGGAACTCCTCGGCCTGCCAGACCTCCAGCGGGAAGAGCTCGGCCCCGTCCTCACCCAGGCTCACCGTGAACATGCGGCTCCTTCGTCGTCGGTCCCCCGGTCGGAGATCCTCGCACGTGCGTCCGCCGCGACGGGCACCGCGTAGCCGGGCACCGAGGGCCACCGGACCGTCAGTACGACGGACTCCTCCTCCGCGAACCAGGAGTGGTCGACGCCGTGACCCCAGACGACGTAGTCGCCCTGGCGCGACAGCACCACGTCCCGGCCGGGCAGCTCCACCCGGAAGTGCCCGCTGACGAGCACCAGCAGGGCCGTGCGTTCCTCGCCCCGCACCCACTGGGCCCGCTCGTCGCCGCGCGGGTGGACGCCCCACTTGATCTCGACGTCCTCGCTGTGGCGGGGGTCCGCGGCGTCCTTGAAGTGCCCGAGGATCCATCCCCGGTCCAGTGCCGCGTCCGCGCCGGCGTTGCCCACGTACACGTTCTCGTTCATGTGCATGAAGGCTAAGCGTCCCGCACGGTCCCCTCACACCCCGATCAGCTCCAGCGCCCCCCAGAGCGCCACCGTCGAGACGGCGAGGGTGGCGGGGACGGTCAGCAGGCCGAGCCGGGTGAAGTGGCCGAGGTCGGGCGGGGAGTCGTGGGCGTGCAGGATGCGGCGCCACAGCAGGGTGGCCAGCGAGCCGACGTACGTCAGGTTCGGGCCGAGGTTGACCCCGATCAGCGCGGCGAGCAGCGGCCCGGGGCCGGCCGCCGCGACGACCGGCAGCAGCGCGAGGATCGCGGGGAGGTTGTTGATCAGGTTGGCCAGCACGGCGGCGACGGCCGCGACGGCGAGCAGCGCGGTGAGCGAGGAGCCGTCCGGGAGCACCTGGCCGATGCCGGTACCGAGCCCGTGGTCCACGACCGCCTTGACCACGACGCCGAGGGCGAGCACGAAGAGGCAGAACGGCAGGTTCGCCGAGTGCAGCAGCCGCAGCGGTGTGGTCCGGCGCTGCCCCAGCGCGCGTACCCCGAGCACCAGGGCGCCGGCCAGGGCGGCCCAGAGGGGTTCGGCACCCGCGAAGGAGGTGACGACGAACCCCACCAGGGTCAGCACCAGCACCACCAGGGTGAAGACGGGCACCTCGGTGCGTTCGGCCTCCGGGTCCGGTGCGTGGGCGCCGGCCGCGAGGTCCTCGGCGAAGACCCGGCGGAAGACGACGTACTCGACGGCGATGGCGGCCAGCCAGGGCAGCGTCATCAGCGCGGCGAACCGGGTGAAGGAGAGCCCGCTCGCGGTGAAGGCGAGGAGGTTGGTGAGGTTGGAGACGGGCAGCAGGAGGGACGCCGAGTTCGCCAGGTGCGCGCAGGCGTAGACGTACGGGCGGGGGCGGGCGCCCACCCGGGCGGCGGTGGCGAAGACGACGGGGGTCAGCAGCACGACCGTGGCGTCCAGCGAGAGCACGGCGGTGATGACGGAGGCCACCACGAACACCCCGCCGAGCAGCGGCCCGGTGCGGCCCCCGCAGAGCCGGGCGACCAGATCACCGGCGGCCTTGAACAGCCCTTCGTCGGCGCAGAGCTGGGCGAGTACGAGGATCGCGGCGAGGAAGCCGACGACCGGCAGCAGGTCCTCGGTCTGCTCGCGCGCCTCGGAGAGCGGTACGGCTCCGATCGCCACCACCAGCAGGGCGGCGGGCACGGCGAGCACGGCCTCGGGCAGCCCCCGGGGGCGTACGACGGCGAAGGCCAGGACCGCTAGGAGGACGGCGACGGAGACGGTCGCGGCGAGCACGGTGTTCAGCGGACCCTCCGGGGCCGACGGGCCCGCCGGCGGGGGCGGGCGTGAACGGGGGTGGCACGTGCGTGGGTGGGCCGTGCACGCGCGAAGGGGCGGCGCACCCGGTACCGGGATGCGTCGCCCCTTCGTACGAACAGAGCCGCGTGCGGGAGGGGTCAGCCCTCGACGCCGAGCTTCTCCAGGATCAGCTCGCGGACCCGGGCGGCGTCGGCCTGGCCGCGAGTGGCCTTCATGACCGCGCCGACGAGCGCGCCCGCCGCCGCGACCTTGCCGGCCCGGATCTTGTCCGCGATGCCCGCGTTGGCGGCGATCGCCTCGTCCACGGCCGTGGACAGCGCGCCCTCGTCCGAGACGACCTTCAGGCCGCGCTTCTCGACGACGGCGTCCGGGTCGCCCTCGCCCGCGAGGACGCCCTCGATGACCTGGCGGGCCAGCTTGTCGTTGAGGTCGCCCGAGGCGACGAGCTCGGTCACCCGGGCGACCTGCGCCGGGGTGATGGGGAGCTCGTCGAGGCCGCGGCCGGTCTCGTTGGCGTTGCGGGCCAGCTCGCCCATCCACCACTTGCGGGCCTGGTCGGACGGGGCGCCCGCCTCGGTGGTGGCGACGATCAGGTCGACGGCACCGGCGTTGAGGATCGACTGCATGTCGAACTCGGAGACGCCCCACTCCTCGCGGAGCCGGTTGCGCCGCAGGCGCGGCAGCTCGGGGAGGCCCTTGCGGAGCTCCTCGACCCACTCGCGGGCCGGGGCGACCGGCACGAGGTCGGGCTCGGGGAAGTAGCGGTAGTCCTCGGCGTTGTCCTTGATGCGGCCGGCCGTGGTGGAGCCGTCCTCCTCGTGGAAGTGCCGGGTCTCCTGCACGATCGTGCCGCCGGAGGAGAGCACCGCGGCGTGCCGCTGGATCTCGAACCGGGCGGCCCGCTCGACGGAACGCAGGGAGTTCACGTTCTTCGTCTCGGAGCGGGTACCGAAGGTCTCGGTGCCGTTGGGGCGCAGCGACAGGTTCACGTCGCAGCGCATCTGGCCCATCTCCATGCGGGCTTCCGAGACGCCGAGCGCCTTGATGAGCTCGCGGAGTTCGGCGACGTACGCCTTGGCGACCTCGGGGGCGCGCTCGCCCGCTCCCTCGATCGGCTTGGTGACGATCTCGATGAGGGGGATGCCCGCGCGGTTGTAGTCGAGCAGCGAGTGCGAGGCGCCGTGGATGCGGCCGGTGGCACCGCCGACGTGCGTCGACTTGCCGGTGTCCTCCTCCATGTGGGCGCGCTCGATCTGCACCCGGAAGATCTCGCCGTCCTCCAGCTGGACGTCCAGATAGCCGTTGAAGGCGATCGGCTCGTCGTACTGGGAGGTCTGGAAGTTCTTCGGCATGTCCGGATAGAAGTAGTTCTTCCGGGCGAAGCGGCACCACTCGGCGATCTCGCAGTTCAGCGCGAGGCCGATCTTGATGGCGGACTCGATGCCGATCTCGTTGACGACGGGGAGTGCGCCGGGCAGACCGAGGCAGACCGGGCAGGTCTGCGTGTTGGCGTCCTGCTTGAGCTCGGTGGAGCAGCCGCAGAACATCTTGGTCTTGGTGCCCAGCTCGACATGGACTTCGAGGCCCATGACGGGGTCGTACGTCGCGAGAGCGTCCTCGTACGACACCAGGTCAATGACAGTCACGGTGAAACTTTCCCTCTCAGCCCAGCAGGACGTCGTCGTCGCCGAGACGCTTCAGTTCGCGGTACAGGATCGCGAGACCGGTGACGATCGCCGCGGCGGAGACGGCCGCGTCGATGAGCCGGAGCACGTCGTTGTCGTTGCGCGCCAGCTTCGCCTGCTTGGCGACGCTGATCGCGCCGAAGGCGGTGGAGCCCAGCGAGACGTACAGGCCGGTCTTGGACTTCTTGAAGTTCTTGGCCTTCTTTGCCATGGCACTCACAGCGACGGAGCCTCCTCGAGCAGCGGGTGACCCCACTGTTCCACGAAGGCGGCCTCGACGGCGGCTCCGACCTTGTAGAGCCGGTCGTCCTTCATCGCGGGGGCGATGATCTGGAGACCGACCGGCAGGCCGTCCTCGGGGGCCAGGCCGCAGGGGAGCGACATGGCGGAGTTGCCGGCGAGGTTCGTCGGGATGGTGCACAGGTCCGCGAGGTACATCGCCATCGGGTCGTCGGCGCGCTCGCCGATCGGGAAGGCGGTGGTCGGCGTGGTCGGCGACACGATGACGTCGACCTCCTCGAACGCCTTCTCGAACTCGCGGGTGATGAGGGTGCGGACCTTCTGCGCCGAGCCGTAGTACGCGTCGTAGTAGCCGGAGCTCAGGGCGTACGTACCGAGGATGATGCGGCGCTTGACCTCGTCGCCGAAGCCGGCCTCACGGGTGAGGGCGGTGACCTCCTCGGCGGACTTCGTGCCGTCGTCGCCGACCCGCAGGCCGTAGCGCATGGCGTCGAAGCGGGCCAGGTTCGAGGAGCACTCGGACGGCGCGATCAGGTAGTACGCGGAGAGCGCCAGGTCGAAGGAGGGGCAGTCCAGCTCGACGACGGTGGCGCCGAGCGAACGGAGCAGCTCGACCGACTCGTTGAAGCGCTGGACGACACCGGCCTGGTAGCCCTCGCCCGCGAACTGCTTCACGACGCCGACGCGCAGGCCCGCGACGGAGCCGTTGCGGGCGGCCTCGACGACCGGCGGGACCGGGGCGTCGATGGACGTGGAGTCCATCGGGTCGTGCCCGGCGATGGCCTCGTGCAGCAGCGCCGCGTCCAGGACCGTACGGGCGCAGGGGCCGCCCTGGTCGAGGGAGGACGAGAAGGCGACCATGCCGTAGCGGGAGACCGAGCCGTAGGTGGGCTTGACGCCGACGGTGCCGGTGACGGCGGCGGGCTGGCGGATCGAGCCGCCGGTGTCCGTGCCGATGGCGAGCGGCGCCTGGTAGGAGGCGAGCGCGGCGGAGGAACCGCCACCGGAGCCGCCGGGGATGCGGGTGAGGTCCCACGGGTTGCCGGTCGGGCCGTAGGCGCTGTTCTCGGTGGAGGACCCCATGGCGAACTCGTCCATGTTGGTCTTGCCGAGGATGACCACGTCGGCCTCGCGCAGCTTGCGCGTGAGGGTCGCGTCGTACGGCGGGACCCAGCCTTCGAGGATCTTGGAACCGACGGTGGTCGGCATGTCCTTCGTGGTGAAGATGTCCTTCAGCGCGAGCGGGACGCCGGCCAGCGGGCCGAGCTTCTCGCCGGCGGCCTTCTTCGCGTCGACGGCACGGGCCTGCGCGAGCGCGCCCTCGCGGTCGATGTGCAGGTAGGCGTGGACCTTCTCGTCCACGGCCTCGATCCGGGCCAGGTGGGCCTCGGTGACCTCGACGGCGGTGAGTTCGCCGGAGGCGATGGCCGCCGCGATCTCGGCCGCGGTGAGCTTGATGATGGTGCTGTGGTCCGTCATCGCTGTTAGTCCTCCCCCAGGATCTGCGGCACCTTGAAACGCTGCTGCTCCTGGGCGGGAGCGCCGGAGAGCGCCTGCTCGGCGGTGAGCGACGGGCGGACCACGTCGGCCCGCATGACGTTGGTCAGCGGCAGCGGGTGGGAGGTCGGCGGTACGTCTTGGTCGGCGACCTCGGAGACGCGGGCGACCGCGCCGATGATGTCGTCGAGCTGACCGGCGAAGTGATCGAGCTCTTCGCCCTTCAGCTCCAGACGCGCCAGCCGGGCGAGGTGGGCGACCTCCTCGCGCGTGATGCCAGGCATGCAGCGATCCTCAGGGGTTGGGGTGTGTGGCTACGGTGTGTCGCATCGGCCAACAGGATTGGCCAAGTCGGTTTGGCCCAATCTTATGGGGTCGCCCGTACGCGCCTCCGCCACCGGGTGCCGGGCGGCCCGGGCGCTCGCCCGGGGTCAGGCCGTGGCCGGGCCGGAATGCACGGTGCGCCCCGACGGGAGCTGCTCGGGTTCGGGTGGCCCGGCCGCCGCGGCTGCCGCCGCTGCCGCCTCGGCGGCCTTCAGTTCGGCCGGGCGCCGCCAGCCGTGTTCGCCGCGCGCCCGCAGCCAGGCCGTCGCCTCGGCCGGCGGCATCGCGGCCGCCACCAGCCAGCCCTGTACGGCGTCGCAGCGCAGGTCCCGCAGCCGCTCCCAGGTCTCGTCGTCCTCCACGCCCTCCGCGACGACCAGCAGCCCGAGCGAGTGGGCGAGGTCGATGGTGCAGCGGACGATCTCCGCGTCCTCCTGGTCGACGGCGAGCCGGGCCACGAACGACCGGTCGATCTTGAGTTCGCTCACCGGCAGCCGGCGCAGGTGGACGAGGGAGGAGTAGCCGGTGCCGAAGTCGTCGAGCGACATCTTCACGCCGTGTCCGGTGAGCCCGGCGAGGGTGTCGGCGGCGCGCTGCGGGTCCTCCAGCAGCACGTGTTCCGTTATCTCCAGCTGGAGGGAGCCGGCGGGGACCCCGTGGCGGGCCAGCCGGGCGGCCACGCCGCCGGCGAACCCGGGGGTGTGCACGTCCCGGGGCGAGACGTTGACCGCGACGGGTACGAAGAGGCCCTCGGCCCGCCAGCGGGCGACCTGGGCCAGCGCCGTCTCCAGGACGTAGTCGGTGAGATGGGGCATCAGCCCGGACGACTCGGCGATGGCGATGAACTCGTCCGGGGGGACCCGGCCGCGCTCGGGGTGCACCCACCGCACCAGGGCTTCCAGCCCGGCCACCTGGCCGTCGAAGCGGACCTTGGGCTGGTAGTGCAGCTCCACGTCCCCCGCGTCGAGCGCCCGGCGGAGGTCGCCGAGGAGGCCGAGCCGGTCCGGGGTGTTGCTGTCCCGCTTCGACTCGTACACCTCCACGCCCGTGCGGTCGCGCTTCGCCTGGTACATGGCGACGTCGGCGCGGCGCAGCAGTCCCTCGGCGTCCTGCGCGTGTTCGGGGTGGACGGCGACCCCGGCGCTGGCCTCCAGCACCAGGGTGAGGCCGTCGAGGTCGAGCGGTGAGGAGAGTTCGGCGACCAGGTGCCGGGCGACGCGCTGGGCGCTGGTGGTGGACTCGGTGTACGGGAGCAGCACCGCGAACTCGTCGCCGCCGAGCCGGGCCGCCTCGGCGCCGCGCGGCAGGGCGAGCCGCAGCCGGTCCGCGATCTGGAGGAGCAGCCGGTCGCCGGCCAGGTGGCCGAGGGTGTCGTTGACGGCGCGGAAGCGGTCCAGGTCGATGAGGACGAGGGCGGAGCGGTTGCCGAGGGGTTCGGCCTCCTCCAGGGCGGACCAGGTCCGCTGGAGGAGCCACTGCCGGTTGGGCAGTCCGGTCAGCGGGTCGCGGAGCTGTTCCTCGGCGCGGGCGCGGGCGATCCAGAGCGTGGAGTCCAGGGCGACGAGCGGCACGGCGAAGAGCGGCAGCAGGACGGGCATGGTCGTCGCGACGACGCAGATCAGCGGGGCGATGCCGAGCAGGGCGACGGCGACGAGTCCCTGGCGCAGCAGTGTGGTGCGGGCGATGGTCGGCAGTCCGCCGCCCTGGGGTGCGCGGGCGTACCAGAGGAGGACCCGGGTGACGAGGAGGTGGGTGGCGGCGGCGAGGACCACGGCCGGCAGGGTGTCGATACCCCATTCGAGTGGCCGCCAGGGGGTTTCGACGCTGGGTTCGATGCCGAAGGCGGCGAGTACGAGGGCGGCGGCGCCGATGCCGAGTATGTCCACGGCTCCGTGCAAAAGCCCCTGCGACCAGCGGTGTCTGCGGGCGACGCCGACGAGGACGACGACGACGACGCTGACGAGGCCGGCGGGCACCCAGCCGTAGAGCAGCAGAACGGAGAGGGTCAGTGCGGCGCCGGAGCCGGTGCCGCCCCACCAGCGGTCCCGGCCGAGGGCGACCAGGTGGCCGACGATGACGCCGGTCAGGACGGCGAGGGACCAGCCTGCGGTGCCGTCCGGGAAGAGGGCGTCGCCGTCGTGCAGGTCCCGGCCGAGGCCCATGACGAGCTGTATGCCGGCGAGCGCCACGAGGAGGACGCCCACTTTCGGCGTGAGGCCCGCGAAACCCTGCATCCTCGGCACCGGTGCGGCGCTCTCGGTCGGCTTCATTCCGTCCCTCTCACAGCCTGCGGTGGCGATGTCACACGGTGGCCCCCACTCCCATGCCACCATGGCCCGCCCCCACCACGCAGCCGTGCACGGAGGGCGCAGGAGCCAACAGTAGGACGCCGAGAGCTTCCGGGTCAGCGCTCCGCATCTCTTGGGGTGGTCCCGTGCTTCCCGGCGGATGTGCGACGACGGTCGCGGCGCCTCGTCGCGCCGTGGGTACGTACCGGTACGTCCCGTACGGGTACGTCCTCCGCCGCGCGAGGCACACGTCCGACGCCGCACGCCGATCCGCCAGGGAGGGTTCATCCCCGCTCCGGGACCGGGCCATTCCCCGGCGGCGTCTCGAAAGCGTCTCGATGCCCGGTCCCCCCTCGCGCGTACCGCTGTCGGCTACTCCTCGGTGGGCAGCGCCGCCGCGCGTGCCGCCTCGGGGCCCTCGTCGAGCAGGACCGCGAATCCGGCCTCGTCGAGCACGGCCACCTTGAGCTGCATCGCCTTGTCGTACTTGGAGCCGGGGTTGTCGCCGACGACCACGAAGGAGGTCTTCTTCGACACCGAGCCGGTGACCTTGGCGCCCCTGCTCTGGAGCGCGTCCTTGGCACCGTCCCGGGTGTGGCCGGCGAGGGTGCCGGTGACGACGACGGTGAGCCCTTCCAGCGGGCGGGGGCCCTCGTCCTCGCCGGCGTTCTCGTCCTCCATGCGGACTCCGGCCTCCCGCCACTTGCGCAGGATCTCGCGGTGCCAGTCGACGGCGAACCACTGCTTGACGGAGGCGGCGATGATGTCGCCGACGCCGTCGGCGTCCGCCAGTTCCTTCTCGGTCGCGGCGTCGATGGCGTCGATGGAGCGGAACTGGCGGGCCAGCTCCTGTGCGGCGACCGGGCCGACGTGCCGGATGGAGAGTCCGGTGAGTACCCGGGCCAGCGGGGCCTGCTTGGCGGCTTCGATGCCCTCCAGCATGGCGAGCGCGTTCTTCTTCGGCTCGCCCTTCTGGTTGGCGAAGACGGTGGCGATCTTCTCCTCGCCGGTCTTCGGGTCGCGCTTGGGCAGGCCGCTGTCCTGGTCGAGGACGTAGGCGCGGATCGGCAGCAGCCGCTCGATGGTCAGCCCGAAGAGGTCGCCCTCGTCGAGCAGCGGCGGCTCGGCGGGCTCCAGCGGCTGGGTCAGGGCGGCCGCGGCGACGTAACCGAAGTGGTCGATGTCGAGGCATTTGCGGCCGGCGAGGTAGGAGACGCGCTCGCGCAACTGGGCTGGGCAGGAACGGGCGTTGGGGCAGCGGAGGTCGATGTCGCCCTCCTTGGCCGGCTTCAGCGGGCTGCCGCACTCGGGGCACTCGGCGGGCATGACGAACTCCCGCTCGGTGCCGTCGCGCAGGTCCACGACCGGGCCGAGGATCTCCGGGATGACGTCGCCGGCCTTGCGCAGGACGACGGTGTCGCCGATGAGGACGCCCTTGGCCTTGACTACGTCCTGGTTGTGCAGGGTGGCGAACTCGACCTCGGAGCCTGCCACCTTCACCGGCTCGACCTGGGCGTACGGGGTGACGCGGCCGGTGCGGCCGACGCCGACGCGGATGTTGACGAGCTTGGTGTTGACCTCCTCCGGGGCGTACTTCCAGGCGATGGCCCAGCGGGGGGCGCGGGCGGTGGAGCCGAGCCGGCCCTGGAGCGGGATCTCGTCGAGCTTGACGACGACCCCGTCGATCTCGTGCTCCACGGAGTGCCGGTTCTCGCCGAAGTACCGGATGAACTCGGCTACGCCGTCGAGGGTGTCCACGACCTTGTTGTGCTTGGCGGTGGGCAGGCCCCACTCGCGGAGCAGCTCGTAGGCGTGGGAGAGGCGGTCGATGTCGAAGCCCTCGCGGGCGCCGATGCCGTGGACCACCATGTGCAGGGGGCGGGTGGCGGTGACCTTGGGGTCCTTCTGGCGGAGCGAACCGGCCGCCGCGTTGCGCGGGTTGGCGAAGGGCTTGTCCTCGGCCGCGACCAGGCGGGCGTTGAGCTCCTCGAAGTCCTCCATGGGGAAGAAGACCTCGCCGCGGATCTCGACCAGCGCGGGGACGCGGTCGCCCTTCAGCCGGTGCGGGATCTCGGCGATGGTACGGACGTTGGGGGTGACGTCCTCGCCGGTGACGCCGTCGCCCCGGGTGGCGGCGCGGGTCAGCCGGCCGTGTTCGTACGTGAGGTTGACGGCGAGGCCGTCCACCTTCAGCTCGCAGAGGAAGGAGTGGCCGGTGGAGCCGACGTCCTTGGCGACCCGCTCGAACCAGGCGGCCAGCTCCAGGTCGTCGAAGGCGTTGTCCAGGGAGAGCATGCGCTCGCGGTGCTCGACCGAGGTGAACTCGGTGATGTACGGGCCCGCGACCTTCTGCGTCGGCGAGTCCGGGGTGCGCAGCGAGGGGTGGGCCTCCTCCAGCGACTCCAGTTCGCGCATCAGCCGGTCGAACTCGGCGTCGCTGACGACCGGCTGGTCGCGCACGTAGTACCGGAAGCGGTGGTCCTCGATCTGCTCGGCGACCAGGGCGTGCCGCTCCCGTGCCTCGGTGGGCACCTCGGTGTCCTGCTGGATCCGCTCGTCGCCGGTGCCGGCCATCGTCCCGTCCTCCCGTTGGGGGTTGTCTCTCGCGTGGTCTCTCGCATGGTGCGCGGCGCGGTGCCCCGGGTCAGGGGTCCGCGCCGCGCGTCCCGTCACTCGGGGTTGTCCGCGAGGGAGCGCGCCGCCCGGGCGCAGTGGGCGAGCGCGGCGCGGGCGTACGCGGGCGAGGCGCCCGCGAGGCCGCACGCCGGGGTGAGCACGACGGACTCGGCGAGAGTCCCCGGATTCAGCCCCAGCCTGCTCCACAACTTCCTGACCCCCATGACGCTACCGCCAGGGTCCGACAATCCGGCCGAGGCGGCGTCGGTGCCCGGCACGATGCCGAGGAGGAGCTGGGTGCCGCCCTCGACCGCTTCGCCGATCGCCTCTTCCTCACGCTCGGTGAGCAGTGAGAAGTCGAAGGAGACGGCGGCGGCCCCGGCCCGTCGCAGCAGGGCGAAGGGGACCTCGGGGGCGCAGGAGTGCACGAGGCCCGCGCCGTCCCCGGCGACGGCGAGCAGGTCGCGCAGGGCGCCCTCGACGATCTGGCGGTCCACGGAGCGGTAGGTGCGGTAGCCGCTCGCGGTCCTGACCCGGCCGCCGAGCACGGCGGTGAGGGAGGGTTCGTCGAGCTGGAGCACCACGTCGGCGCCGGGGACCCGGCGGCGCACCTCGGCGAGGTGCGCCTTCAGCCCCTCGGCGAGCGATCCGGCGAGGTCGCGGCAGGCGCCGGGGTCGCCGAGGACGGCCTCGCCGTTGCGCCGCTCCAGGGCCGCGGCGAGCGTCCACGGCCCCACCGCCTGGACCTTGAGCACCCCTTCGTACCCCTGGGTGAACTCCTCCAGGGCGTCGAGGTCCTCGCCGAGCCAGGAGCGGGCGCGGCGGGTGTCGCGGCCGGGGCGGTCGCTGATCCGCCAGCCGCTGGGCTCGACGTGCCCGTACATCTCCACGAGGAGCCCGACGGTCCGCCCGATCATGTCCGCGCCGGGGCCCCGGCCGGGGAGTTCCGCCAGGTGGGGGATGCCCTGGCCGTCCGCGAAGGACCCGGTGACGGTCTTCGCCGTCTCCCGCGCGTCGCCTCCGGGCATGGACCCGACCCCGGTCGCCGCGCACTCGCTGAACCTGCTCTTCTCGCTCACCCGGGAAGCGTACGGTCCCCGGGCGGCGATCCCCGTCCCCAGGGCGGAGGCCCAGGGGGGCGGCGCCCCGGGGCCCGGTGCGGTCCTGGCGGTCCAGGAGCCGCTGAACCGCGCGGGGCCCGGGGGGCGGGGGCCCGGTCAGCGCCCGGGGCGGACCGTCAGGTCGTTGACCTCGGCGTCGCGCGGGAGGTCGATCGCCATGAGGATCGTGGTGGCCACCGACTCGGGGTCGATCCACTGCCCGGCGTCGTACTCCTTGCCCTCCTGCTGGTGGACCTTGGCCTGCATCGGGCTGGCGGTGCGGCCGGGGTAGACGGAGGTGACGCGGACGCCGTTGCCGTGCTCCTCGTGGCGGAGCGAGTCGGCGAGCGCCTTGAGGCCGTGCTTGCTGGCGGCGTAGGCGCCCCACTGGGCGGACGCGGAGAGTCCGGCGCCGGAGTTGACGAAGACGACGTGGCCGCGGGAGACGCGCAGCTGCGGCAGCATCAGCCGGGTCAGCTCGGCGGGGGCGACGAGGTTGGCGTTGAGCTGGAAGTGCCAGGCCTTCGGGGTGAGGTCGCCGATGTTCCCCAGCTCGACCACGCCGGCGATGTGCAGCAGCGAGTCCAGGCTCTCGGGCATCGGCTGCTGGCCGAACGCCCAGGAGAGCCGGTCCGGGTTGCCGAGGTCGCCGACGAGCGTACGGGCCCCGGGGTGGAGGGCGGCCAGTTCCTTGGCGCGGCCTGCGTCGCGGGCCAGCAGGACGAGGTCGTCGCCGCGGTCGCGCAGGCGGCGGGCGACGGCTGCTCCGATGCCGGAACCGGCGCCGGTGATGAGGTGGGTAGGCATGGGCTCCATGGTCCCACCCGGTCCCGCACGACCGCCCGGCGGGCGCACGGGAGGGGGTGGGTCACGGATCAGAGCTGCCCCGCGGACTCCTCCAGGTAGGCCAGCGCGCCGACGCCGTCCTCGGCGAAGAAGACGAGATCGGTGAGGGGGACGGGCAGGAAGCCCTCCTCCTCCATCCGCAGGAACTGCTGCCGCAGGCCGTCGTAGAAGCCGTCCGCGTTGAGCAGGACCACCGGCTTGGTGTGCTTGCCGTGCTTCTTGAGCTCCAGGATCTCGGTGGCCTCGTCGAGCGTCCCCGTGCCACCGACCATGATCACGACTGCGTCGGCCTTCTCCAGCAGCAGCGCCTTGCGCTCGGCGAGGTCGCGGGCGATGACCATCTCGTCCGCGTTCGTCCGGGCCTTGTCCGCGAGGAAGTCCACGGAGACGCCGACCAGCCGGCCGCCGGTCTCCTGCACGCCGTCGGCGACCACCTTCATCAGCCCGCTCTCCGAGCCGCCCCAGACGAGGGTGTGTCCGCCGCGTCCGAGCAGCTCGGCGAATTCCCGGGCGGGGCGGGTGTAGCGGTCGTCGAGGTCGGCGGCGGAGAGAAAGACACAGATGTTCATACGGACACCGTACGACCGTGCCCCGGTCACGCCGCCCTCGCCCCGGAGGGCGGACGGGAACCGGTGCGGCGCGGGTGCGGCGCGGGTGCGGCGCGGGAAGAAATCGGGCCCGCCGCCCGCTGCACCTGACATGACTTCCGCCAAGGGACACCTCATCACCGTCGAGCCCGGCACCGACCACGTACGCGTCGTCCGCGAGGGCCAGGTGCTGGCCGAAAGCCGACGGCCGCTCGTGCTGCGCGAGACCGGCTGCCCGGTCCGCTACTACCTGCCGCCCGAGGACGTCCGTACCGAGTTGCTGACGGCCTCCGGCACCCGGACGCACTGTCCGTTCAAGGGAGATGCCTCCTACTGGTCGGTGCCCGGAGCGGACGATCTCGTCTGGGGCTACCTCGATCCGAAGCCCGAAGTGGCGGCGATCAAGGACCACTTCTGCTTCTACGAGACCGAAACCGTCGCCGACTGACCGCCAACGCCACTCGCAGGAAGGCATTTTGAGCCTCCTTCGACCGGTGAGGAAAAAGTACGCGCGGCAGCGATGAGTTCCCCGGGGGCCCGGGGTCTGCCCTCCCATGGACAGGATTCTCTCGCTGGACGGCACCCCGATCGCCTACCGCAGGCAGGGCGAAGGCGCGCCGGTGGTGCTGGTCGGGGGCGCGCTGAGCACCGCCGCGACCGAGGGCCCGCTGGCCGCGCTGCTCGCGCGCCGCTTCACCGTCGTGACGTACGACCGCCGGGGCCGGGGCGGCAGCGGGGCGGGCCCGGGCGGTCCGTACGCGGTGGCCCGGGAGATCGAGGATCTCGCGGGCGTCGTCGGGGTCGCGGACGGGCCGGTCGCGGTGTTCGGCATGTCCTCGGGCGGGGCGCTGGCGCTGGAGGCGCAGGCGGCGGGCGTGCCCATGGAGGTGCTGGCGGTCTTCGAGCCGCCCTACACCCCTGGCGAGGAGGGCCTGCGCTACAAGGCGCGGTGCACGGCGGAGCTGCGGGGGCGGCTGGCGTCCGGCGACCGGGGCGGGGCGGTGGAGCTGTTCCTGGCGCGGACGGGCGTGGCGCCGGAGACGGTGGCGCGGATGCGGCGGGCACCGCTGTGGTCCGGGCTGGAGGAGCTGGCGCACACGCTGGAGTACGACGACACCCTGCTCGGTGACGGGGCTCCCCCGCTGGAGCGGTTCGGGGCGGTCACCGCCCGCACCCTGGTCGTCAGCGGCGGGTTCAGCGCGGCCCCGGTGCGGGAGACGGCGCTGGCACTGGCCGGGGCGGTCCCCGGCGCCCGGCACCGGACGTTGAGCGGCCAGACCAGGGAGCTCGCCCCGCAGGTGCTCGCCCCGGTCCTGGCGGCCTTCTTCGCCCGCCGGGGCCTGGTCCCCCAGGCGTGAGGCGGGCTCCCCGGGCGTGAGGCGGCTCCCCAGCGGCACGAGGCGGGCCCCAGGCGTGAGGCGGGCTCCCGTGGCCGGGCGGACGGGCCGGCCACGGGACTGGTGCGTTCAGGGAGCGGTGGGGGCCGTCTCGCGCCGGACGGTGGTCGCGATGGTGGCCGAGCCGACGACCCGGGTGCCGTCGTAGAGCACGACCGCCTGGCCGGGGGCGATTCCGCGCACCGGCTCGGCGAAGGAGACGTGCAGGGTGCCGTCGACCAGCTCGGCGGTGACCTCGGTCTCGCCGCCGTGGGCGCGCAGCTGCGCGGTGTAGGTGCCGGGGCCCGCCGGGGCGGTGCCGCACCAGCGCGGCTTGATGGCGGTGAGGGCCGTGACGTCGAGGGCCTCCACCGGGCCGACCGTGACGGTGTTGTTCACCGGGGAGATGTCCAGGACGTAGCGCGGCTTCCCGTCGGGGGCCGGGTGGCCGATGCGCAGGCCCTTGCGCTGGCCGATGGTGAAGCCGAAGGCCCCGTCGTGGGTGCCGAGCTTGGCGCCCGCCTCGTCCACGATGTCGCCCTCGGCCTTGCCGCCGAGCCGGCTCGCCAGGAAGCCCTGGGTGTCGCCGTCCGCGATGAAGCAGATGTCGTGGCTGTCGGGCTTCTTGGCGACGGCCAGTCCGCGCGCCTCGGCCTCGGCGCGGATCTCTTCCTTGGTGGTGAGGGTGTCGCCGAGCGGGAACATCGCGTGCGCGAGCTGCTTCTCGTCCAGCACGCCGAGGACGTAGCTCTGGTCCTTGGCCATGTCCGAGGCGCGGTGCAGCTCGCGGCTGCCGTCGTCGTTCAGGACGACGGTGGCGTAGTGGCCGGTGCACACGGCGTCGAAGCCGAGGGCGAGCGCCTTGTCGAGCAGCGCCGCGAACTTGATCTTCTCGTTGCAGCGCAGGCAGGGGTTGGGCGTGCGCCCGGCCTCGTACTCCGCGACGAAGTCCTCCACGACGTCCTCGCGGAAGCGTTCGGCGAGGTCCCAGACGTAGAACGGGATGCCGATGACGTCCGCCGCCCGGCGGGCGTCCCGGGAGTCCTCGATGGTGCAACAGCCGCGTGCTCCGGTACGGAACGACTGCGGGTTCGCGGAGAGGGCGAGGTGCACACCGGTCACGTCGTGCCCCGCCTCGGCGGCGCGCGCGGCGGCGACGGCGGAGTCGACTCCGCCGGACATGGCGGCGAGCACGCGGAGGGGGCGCTGGGAAGTCTGAGTCATAGCCCGTCCAGAGTACGGGTCTCCTGGAACCGATCGCCCGCGGATATGCGTTGCAGCTGTCATGGGAACCACGGGAGGCAGCGGCTCGGGCCGGGACGGGACGGGGGACGGGGTGAGCCGTCGCACCCTGCTGATCGGCAGCTCGGCCATGGCCGCGGCGGTCACGGCCGCCGCTCTGGCCCGGGACGAGCTGAGGCACGCGTGGTGGCGGCTGCCGGGCGTGGAGCGGCCGCGCACCCCCGGTGAGCTGGATTACGCGGCGGCCCGCTGGACGGCCGCCTCCGAGGCGAACTGGCGTCGCGCCGACCGCCCGGACGACTACCGGATAGACCGGGTGGTCGTCCATGTCACGCAGGGCAGTCTGGCGAGCGCGGTGCGGGTCTTCCAGGATCCGGCGCACCGGGCGGCCGCGCACTACCTGGTCGGCCAGGACGGGTCGGTGACGCAGATGATCCGGGAGCTGGACGTGGCGTTCCACGCGGGCAACCGCGCGTACAACGAGCGGAGCGTGGGCATCGAGCACGAGGGGTTCGTGGACCGCCCGAAGGACTTCACGGCCGCGATGTACGCCTCCTCCGCGCGGCTGACGGCGTCGGTCTGCGGGCGGTACGGCATCCCCGTGGACCGGGAGCACGTCATCGGGCACGTGGAGGTGCCGGGGACGGACCACACCGACCCGGGCCCGTACTGGGACTGGGACCGGTACATGGAGCTGGTCCGGCGGGCGTCCTCGGCACGCGCCACCTGAGCGGAGGCCGCCTCGCCGGCCGTTCAGCTGAGTCCGGCGGTGCGGGCGCGTTCGACGGCGGGGCCGATCGCACGGGCCACGGCGGCGACGTCCTCGGCGGTCGAGGTGTGGCCGAGCGAGAAGCGCAGGGTGCCGCGCGCCAGGTCGGGGTCGGTGCCGGTGGCCAGCAGGACGTGGCTGGGCTGGGCGATCCCGGCGGTGCAGGCGGAGCCGGTGGAGCACTCGATGCCCTGGGCGTCCAGCAGCAGCAGGAGGGAGTCGCCCTCGCAGCCGGGGAAGCTGAAGTGGGCGTTGGCCGGAAGCCGGCCGCCCGGGGCGGGGTCGCCCCCGAGCACGGCGTCCGGTACGGCCTCCAGCACGGCCGCGACCAGGTCGTCGCGGAGCCCCCCGACGCGGCGGGCGAACTCCTCGCGGTGGCGGGCGGCGTGCTCCCCGGCGACGGCGAAGGCGGCGACGGCGGGCACGTCGAGGGTGCCGGACCGCACGTGCCGCTCCTGGCCCCCGCCGTGCAGTACGGGTACGGGGGTGTGGGCGCGGCCCAGCAGCAGGGCGCCGATGCCGAACGGGCCGCCGATCTTGTGCGCGCTGACCGTCATCGCGGCGAGCCCGGAGTCGGCGAAGCCGACCTCCAGCTGCCCGAAGGCCTGCACCGCGTCGGCGTGCATCGGAATCCCGGACTCGGCAGCTACGGACGCGAGTTCGCGGACCGGCATGATGGTGCCGATCTCGTTGTTGGCCCACATCACGGTGATCATCGCGACGTCGTCGGGGTCGCGGAGGATCGCCTCGCGCAGCGCCTCGGGGTGCACCCGGCCGTACCGGTCGACGGGGAGGTACTCGACGGTCGCCCCCTCGTGCTCGGCGAGCCAGTCGACCGCGTCCAGCACGGCATGGTGCTCGACCGGGCCGGCCAGCACCCGGGTGCGCCGGGGGTCGGCGTCGCGGCGGGCCCAGTACAGGCCCTTGACGGCGAGGTTGTCGGCCTCGGTGCCGCCCGAGGTGAAGACCACCTCGCTGGGGCGGGCACCGAGGGCGTCGGCGAGGGTCTCTCTGGACTCCTCGACGGTTCGGCGGGCCCGGCGCCCGGCTGCGTGCAGGGAGGACGCGTTGCCGGTCGCGGCGAGCTGCGCGGTCATCGCCGCGATCGCCTCCGGAAGCATCGGCGTGGTCGCGGCGTGGTCGAGGTAAGCCATGGTGCGTCCGATTCTACGAGCCCCAGACGACCGCCCCGTGAGCGGTGACCAACACCGCGAGGACGGCGAGGTCGGCGACGCCCAGCGCGAGCCCCAGGAAGGCCCGTCCGCGTCGCGCGGTGGACCGGGCGAGAGCGATCAGCGCCATGACGACGGCGGCCGGCCCGAACAGCAGGTTGAACACCAGCAGGCCCAGCAGCCCGAGGACGAACGAGGCTACGGCGAGGCTGTCGGCGTCCCGGACACGCTCCCGGGCTGCCGCCTTCCCGGCGGTCGCGGGCCGGGCGCCGGCAGGGGCCGCCTCCGCGGGCCGGGCTTCGGCGGTGGCGGCCTCCGGGGGCCGGGCGTCGGGGTCGATCCGGTGGCCCGGGCGCAGGACCGGGGCGACGAGCGAGGAGAGGGCCATGGTGCGAGCTCCTTCGGTCGGATGCGAATGAGTCGGATGCGAGTGCGCCGGATGCCGGCGAGCGGGATGCCCACGAGCCGACGGGAGGGGCACGGCGGCCGGGCGCGTCAGTGCGAGCGGCGCTCGCGGACCGCGAAGCCGATCAGCCAGCAGCCGATCACGGCGGCGGACGCCAGGGTCAGTGCGATCGGGAGGTGCGCGACCGTCCCGAGCACGAGCCCGAACAGGAGCAGTGCGGCGACGAGGACGAGCATGAGCGGCCTTTCTGGACGACGGCCGGAACAGTGAGAGTACGACTGTTCACTGACCATCCAGTCTAAACCCGCCTCCGCTTCCCCGAGTCGGAGAACAGTTGTTTACTGAATGGCATGAGTCACACCGCCGGAGCACGCCAGGCCCAGAAGTTGAGGACGCGTCAGGCCCTGCTGGACGCGGCCCTCCAACTCCTGGAGCACCAGAGCCTGAGCGGCCTCGGCCTGCGCGAGGTGACCCGGGGGGCCGGCGTGGCTCCGACCGCCTTCTATCGCCACTTCGAGGACACGGCCGCGCTCGGGGTGGCGCTGGTCGACCAGACGCTCGGCAGCCTGCACGGCATGATCGGCGCGGTCCTCGCCGGCACCGGGGACAGCGAGGAGCGGCTGGAGCGGAGCGTCGCGGTGATCGCGGGCCATGTCGCCGCGCGGCCCGCGCACTTCCGCTTCATCGCCCGGGAGCAGCACGGCGGGGTGACCCGGGTCCGCGCGGCCATCGCGGAGCAACTCGCCCTGTTCGCACGGGAGGTGGCCGACGCGCTGGCCGGGCAGGAGGAGTCGGCGGGGTGGAGCCGGGAGGATCTGCTGATGCTGGGCGGGCTCCACGTCGACCACATGGTGATCACCGCCTCCGCCCTGCTGGACGCGGCACCCGGCACCGAGGAGGAGGTCGTCCGGGTGGCCCGGCGGCGCCTGCGGCTGATCACTCTGGGGCGCCGCCACTGGCTGGACGACCCGGCCCCCGGCCTCCCCGGGCCGAAGGTGTGAACCCGGACCGCACGCCGCGAGCGGGGCGACGGCTACGCCCTCAACCGGTGTCGCGGCACCGGGCAATCCGCACGCCCGGCGCGGATGCCTTCGGCTACGGGGTCAGCACGATCCGGCCGAAGACCTCGCCCGCGTCCATCTTCCGGTGCGCCGTCACGGCCGCTTCCAGGGGCAGCACTTCGTGCACCACCGTCTCGATCTCGCCCCGTCCCGCCGCGGCGAACTGCTCGCTCCGCACGGTATGCCGGTCGGCTCCGGTGACCGTGGCCGCGCTGAAAGCGGCGAAGGACATCGACTTCTGGAACGCCGCCATGATCTTCGTACCGAAGTCCGCCGGTGGCTGGCCGGCGACAGCGCCCACGGCCACCATGCGGCCGTTCGGGTTGAGCCGGTCGAAGAAGGACGGCATGTCCGGGCCGGCGACCACGTCGATGACGACGTCGTACCCGGCGGGAGCTCCCTCCCCTCCTTCGCCGGAGCGGTCCAGCACGTGGGTCGCGCCGAGACGGCGCAGCCGCTCGCCCCGCTCGTCCGAGGAGGTGGTGACCGCCACCGCGGCGGCGCCGCGGCGAGCGGCGAGTTGCACGGCCATGATCCCGATGCTGCCGGCCGCACCGCGCACCAGGACGGTCTCCCCGGGAGCGAAGTGGGCGTGCCGGAGCCCGAAGTGGGCCACCACTCCGGCGCTGCCGAGAGTCACCGCGTCGACCGCGGACAGGCTCGCGGGCAGGGGAACGATCTCCTCGACAGGGGCGAGTGCCTGCTCGACGTAGCCTCCGCCGGTGCCGGTGGAGGCCCAGACCCGCTCGCCGATCCACGAGGCGTCGACGCCGTCACCGACCACGGTCACGGTGCCCGCCACCTCGCCGCCCGGGACGTGGCCCTCCTCGAAGCCGTAGGCGGCCAGAGCCCCGCTCCGGATCACGGTGTCGACACCGCCCACGCCCACGGCCTCGGTGGCGATCACCACCTGCCCGGCAGCGGGTACGGGAGGCGGCAGGTCGACCACGGCCAGTCCCTCCGGGCCTCCGAACCTCTGGATCACTATGGCCTTCAACGCCGTCTCCCCGCTCCCGTACCGACCGTGCCGACCTCTGTTCTCGGACCGACGCTAACGGACGCCCCCGTCCGTTTGGCTAAAGTGAGAGCATGGCCGACCGTTTGCCTCACACCCTGCGTTCCGACGCGCTGGACAACCGCGAGCGCGTCCTCGACGCGGCCCGGGCACTCTTCTCCGCCGACGGCCTGGACGTGCCGTTGCGGGAGATCGCGCGGCGCGCGGGGGTCGGACCGGCCACGCTGTACCGCCATTTCCCGACCAAGCAGGCACTGGCCACCGAGGCCTTCGCGGACCAGCTGCGCGCGTGCCGCACCATCGTCGACGAGGGGTGCGCCGATCCCGATCCGTGGCGTGGCCTCTGCCTGGTGATCGAGAAGATCTGCGAACTGCACGCGCGGGACCGGGGTTTCGGTGATGCCTTCCTGTCGGCCTTCCCGGGGGCGCCGGACCTCGCGGGCCGCGCGTACACGGTGGAAGCGGTCGCCGGACTGGCCCGGCGGGCCAAGGACGCGGGGCGTCTGCGGTCCGACTTCGTCCTGGACGACCTCGTCCTCTTCCTCATGGCCAACAAGGGGATCCGCGCGAGATCGGCCGACACCCAGGTCGCGGCCTCCCGGCGCTTCGCGGCCCTGGCGATCCAGGCGCTGGCGGCCGGCCCTCGGCACGGACCGCTGCCACCGGCGGCCCGGCTGCTGTCCGACGCACCGGACGGCGCACCGGACGACGCACCGGACGACGCCTGATCCTGGCCGAGCGGTGTCCACGCTCGACCGTCAGGGGGCTTCACTCGCCGAGAGCGGGGTGGCGATGTCCTCCAGCGACTTTTGCTCGGCGGGCACCGCGAAGAACACCGCGACCAGCCCGGCGATCACCATCAGCCCCGCCCCGATGCAGAACGCGAGGACCGCGTCCCCCACGACCCCGCTGGCCGTGAGCCCGGAGAAGATCAGGGGCCCGGAGATGCCGCCCGCGGCCGTACCGATGGCGTAGAAGAAGGCGATCGCCATCGCCCGGGTCTCCATCGGGAAGATCTCGCTGACCGTCAGATAGGCCGAACTCGCCCCGGCCGAGGCGAAGAACAGCACCACGCACCAGCAGACGGTCATGGTGGTGGCGGTGAGCACCCCGGCGCCGAACAGCGCGGCGGTGCCGAAGAGCAGCGCGCCGGAGAGGATGTAGGTCCCCGCGATCATCGGGCGGCGGCCCCAGGTGTCGAAGAGCCGGCCGAGCAGCAGCGGGCCGAGGAAGTTGCCGAAGGCGATGACGGCGAAGAAGTACCCGGTCGTCCCGCTGGAGACGTCGAAGAACTTCACCAGGATCGAGCCGAACCCGAAGGTGATGGCGTTGTACAGGAACGCCTGGCCGATGAAGAGCGAGAAGCCGAGCGTCGCGCGCTTCGGGTAGTCGCGGAAGAGGGTGCGGGCGATCTCCACGAAGCCGATGCTGCGCCGCTGTTCGATGGTGATCGCGGTCCCGGCCTCCGGGAGCGGGCGGCCCTTCTCCTCCTCGATCGCCTTCTCCGCCTCGTCGACGATGCGTTCGGCGCCTTCGGAGTGACCGTGGATGAACATCCACCGGGGGCTCTCGGGTACGTGCCGGCGGACCAGCAGGATGACCAGGCCGAGGACCACACCGAGGGCGAAGGTGAGCCGCCAGCCGATGTTCTTCGGGAAGATGTCGGTGTTCAGCGCGAGTACGGAGAGCAGCGCGCCGCCCATCGCGCCCAGCCAGTAGCTGCCGTTGATGATCAGGTCGACGCGGCCCCGGTACTTGCTCGGGATCAGCTCGTCGATGGCGGAGTTGATGGCCGCGTACTCGCCGCCGATGCCGAAGCCGGTGAGGAAGCGGAAGAGGAAGAACCACCAGACGGAGAAGGAGACGGCGGTCAGCGCGGTGGCGGCGAGGTAGACCGCGAGGGTGACCAGGAACAGCTTCTTGCGGCCGAAGCGGTCGGTGAGCCAGCCGAAGAAGAGGGCGCCGGAACACGCCCCGGCGACGTAGAGGGCCGCCGCGAGCCCGGTGACCTGGGCGTCGGTGATCGGCAGTCCGCTGCCGTCCTCGGAGAGGCGGCTGGCGATGTTCCCGACGACGGTCACTTCCAGACCGTCCAGGATCCAGACCGTCCCGAGGCCGATCACGATCATCCAGTGCCATCGTGACCAGGGCAGTCGGTCCAGGCGGGCCGGGACCTTCGTGGTGATGGTCCCGAGACCCGTTCCGTCGCTGTGGCTCATGGGCATTGCCTCCCTGGGGTGCGGCTCCGTCGGCCCGCCGCTCGGCGCTGAGTCCGGGTACCCGGCGGCCGTCGGGAGCAAACGGCACGTCAGGGCCGGTGCCGGTCACCGCCGCTCCCCCGGGCGCCGGTCCGGCGGCAGGCCGTGTCCGAGGGGCAGGCCCGGCCCCGGACAGCACAGGACCCGTCCGGCGGTCCACCGGACGGGTCGGGAAGCGGGTCGGAAATGGGTCGGGAAACGGGTCGGAGAGCGGGTCGGGAAGGCGCCGCGGATCGAACGCCAGGGATCGCGCTCCGTGGGCCGCGGGCTCAGCCCCGCGGTGCCCGGGCGAGCTGGCGGGACTGGGCGACGAGCCGGTCCGCGCTGTCCCAGACCTCGGCGTCCTCCTCCAGGAAGCCGCCCGCGAGGTTGCGGGTGGTGATGGCGACGCGCAGCGGGCCCGGGGCCGGGCGGCAGCGGACGTGGACGGTGAGTTCGACGGTGGGGGTCCACCCCTTGAGACCCAGCTCGAACGAGGTCGGCGGCAGCGCGTCGACGGCGAGCAGTACGGAGAGCGGGTCCGGGTCGCGGCCGTCCGCCAGGCCGAACCAGCCGCGCATCTCGCCCTTGCCGGACGGCTTGCCGAGGGCCCAGCCGACCGTCGCGGGGTCGAGCCGGATGTCGAGCCGCTCGGTGATGGCGGAGCTGCCGGGGATCACGTCGCCGCCCGCTTCGGTGCCGAGGCACTGGTCGAGCGGCGGGATCGCCGGCGGGAGGGCGGTGGTGCGGACCTCGTCGGTGAGGGCGTCGAGGTCGCCGTAGGTGGCGAGCACCCGGATGCGGGCGACCTCGCTGCCGTCCTCGTCCTGCTGGTAGAGGGTCGCCTGGCCGGTGGAGAGGGTGCGCCCGGCGCGGACGACCTCGGTACGGACGACGGCGGGGCCGGGTACGGAGGCGGTGAGGTAGTGCGCGGTGACCGAGAACGGGTCGGGGTGCGGGAGCGCGTCGCCGAGGGCACGGCCGAGGAGGGCCAGCAGATAGCCGCCGTTGACCGCGTGGATGATGGTCCACCCCGCGGAGAGCTCCGCGTCGTAGACGCCTTCCTCGCGCCGGACGACCGCGGTGTCCCGGTCGAACTCGCTCTCCCCGACGGCCGCCCGTACGAGGGTCGCCGGTCCCTGGGGCGCCCGTTCCGAGGTCGCCCGCTCCGAGGTCGTCTGCCCGGTCGGTACCGGGTGCGCTGCTGCCTGTGCCATGCCAGCACGCTACACCCGAGCGTTACTGAGCGGTAGCTTTTTTCGGGTTCGGGCAGACTCCCGCGCGGGAGCCGGGCCCGGCCCTCAGGTGGCCGCCGCCCCCTCCTCGCCGCTCGCCGATCGGCGGTTGTACGCGCGCGGTGCCCGCCAGTGGAACCGCATCGCCAGCAGCCGCAGGGCGGACCCGGTGACGACCGCGAAGCCGGTGGACCAGCCGTTCAGGGCGTCGAACTGGATGCAGAGCGCGACCATCGAGGCCCCGACGAGCGCCGGCACCGCGTACAGGTCGCGGTCCCAGCGCAGCAGCGAGGGCACCTCGTTGGCCAGGACGTCCCGCAGGACACCGCCGCCGACCGCCGTGGCGAGCCCGAGCGCGACGGAGGCGGTCAGCCCGAGCCCGTAGTCGTACGCCTTGATCGTGCCGCTCACGGCGAAGAGGCCGAGTCCCGCCGCGTCGAAGACGTTGACGCCGACCTGGATGCGTTCGACGTGCGGGTGGAGGAAGAAGACCAGGACGGCCGCGATCAGCGGGGTGAGGAAGTAGCCGAGGTCGGTGAAGGCGGCCGGCGGCACCGCCCCGATGATCACGTCACGGAAGAGCCCTCCGCCCAGCGCGGTCACCTCGGCGAGAACGGCGATGCCGAAGACATCGAAGTTCTTGCGTACGGCGAGCAGAGCGCCGGAGATCGCGAAGAAGAAGATCCCGACGACATCGAGCGCGTGCTGGACGGAGGGCGTGAACAGTTCGGTGAGCACCGGCCAATTGTGCCGGTCCTACCCCTTCGGGCCGTCCTCCGCGGCCTCGGCGTCCCCGGGCGCCTTCGGAGTACCGGTGTCCCCGGCGGGTGCCTGCGGAGCCTTCGGCGCGTCCGTCTCCGGCTCCGTGCCCTTCGGCGTGGTGGCCACGATCGCCTCGCGCGCCTGCGGCAGTACGGTCTCGCCGGGAGCCTGGTCCGGCGCGTTCTCCGGGTGGTGGCAGGCGACCTGGTGTCCGGTCTTCAGCGTGATCAGCGGCGGTTCCACCGTGGTGCACGCCTCCGTCGCCTTCCAGCAGCGGGTGTGGAAGCGGCAGCCGCTCGGCGGCGAGATCGGCGAGGGCACGTCGCCCTTGAGCAGGATGCGCTCGCTCCTGGCCGCCCGGCGCTTCGGGTCCGGTACGGGCACCGCGGAGAGCAGCGCCTTGGTGTACGGGTGCATCGGCGCCTTGTAGAGCGAGTCGCGGTCGGCCAGCTCCACGATCTTGCCGAGGTACATGACCGCGATCCGGTCGGAGACGTGCCGGACCACCGAGAGGTCGTGGGCGATGATGACGTAGGTGAGACCCAGCTCGTTCTGCAGGTCGTCGAGGAGGTTGACGACCTGCGCCTGGATCGACACGTCGAGCGCCGAGACCGGCTCGTCCGCCACCACGAGCTTCGGGTTGAGCGCGAGCGCGCGGGCGATCCCGATGCGCTGGCGCTGGCCGCCGGAGAACTCGTGCGGATAGCGGTTGAAGTGCTCGGGGCTCAGGCCCACCAGTTGCAGGAGGTCCTGGACCTTCTTCTTCACCCCGCCCTCGGGCGTCACGCCCTGGAGCCTGAACGGCGCCGAGACGATGGAGCCGATGGTGTGGCGCGGGTTGAGGGAGCCGTACGGGTCCTGGAAGATCATCTGGATGTCGCGGCGCAGCGGCCGCATCGCACCGGTCTTCAGGTCCGTGATGTCCCGGCCGTCGAACTCGATCCTCCCGCCGGTCGGTTCGATCAGCTTGGTGATCACCCGGCCCATGGTCGACTTGCCGCAGCCGGACTCGCCGACGACGCCCAGGGTCTCCCCCTTGCGGACCTCGAAGTCGAGGCCGTCGACGGCCTTCACCGCCGCCACCTGCCGCTGCAGGATGCCCTTCTTGATCGGGAAGTGCTTGACCAGGCCCTCGACCTTGAGCAGCACCTCCCGGTCCTCGGCCGCCTTCGCCTGCCGCGGGAGCCCGGCCCCGGCCGTGTCCGTCTTCGTCGTCTCACTCACAGCTTCGGCGCAATCTCTTCGGTCCAGATCCGCGTGCGGTCCTCCGTCGGGAGGTGGCAGGCGGAGAAGTGCCCGCTGCCGACCACCTGGAGGTCGGGGCGCTCGGTACGGGTGATGCCGCCCTTGGGGATGTCCGCGTAGGGGCAGCGCGGGTGGAACGCGCAGCCCGTCGGGACGTTGATGAGGCTCGGCGGCTGGCCCTTGACGGGGACGAGACGCTCGGTCTGCTCCCGGTCGATGCGCGGCATCGAACCGAGCAGACCCCAGGTGTACGGGTGCTGGGGCTGGGAGAAGATCGCGTCCACCGGTCCGCGCTCCACGCACCGGCCGCCGTACATCACGAGGACCTGGTCGGCGATCTCGGCGACGACGCCGAGGTCGTGCGTGATGAGGACGACCGCGGAGTCGAACTCCTTCTGCAGGTCGCGGATGAGGTCGAGGATCTGCGCCTGCACGGTGACGTCGAGCGCGGTGGTGGGCTCGTCGGCGATGAGCAGCTGCGGGTTGTTGGCGAGCGCCATCGCGATCATCGCGCGCTGGCGCATGCCGCCGGAGAACTCGTGCGGGTAGCTGTCGACGCGCTTGGCCGGCTCGGGGATGCCTACCCGGTCCAGCAGGTCGACGGCCCGCTTGCGCGCCACCTTCCTGGTCACGTCGTTGTGGACGCGGTACGCCTCCACGATCTGGTTGCCGACCGTGTAGTACGGGTGCATCGCGGAGAGCGGGTCCTGGAAGATCATCGCCATGTCGCGGCCGCGCAGCCGGCGGACCTCGTTCGGGGCGGCGCCGATCAGCTCCTTGCCGTCCAGCCAGATCTCACCGCTCATCCGCACGTTCTTGCCCCGGGCGCCGAGCCGGTGCAGGCCCATGATGGCCAGGGAGGTCACGGACTTGCCGGAGCCGGACTCGCCCACGATGGAGAGGGTCTGGCCCCTCTCCAGGCGGAAGCTGAGCCCGTCGACGGACTTGACCAGGCCGTCGTCGGTCGGGAAGTGCACCTTGAGGTCGCGCACTTCGAGGAAGGCGGTCGGTGCCGCCGATCCGGCCGCGGGCACCGGGTCGCCCACTGCGGCGCCGGTCTTGGACAGTTCGGTCACGAGAGCCTCACCCGCGGGTCGGCGGCGGCGTAGAGAAGGTCCACCAGGAGATTGCAGAGCACGACGAAGAACGCGGCGAGCAGGGTCACGCCGAGGACCGGCGGCAGGTCGTTGTCGGTGATGGCCTGCACCGCGTACTCGCCGATGCCGTGCAGGGAGAACACCCGCTCGGTGATCAGCGCGCCGCCGAGGAGCAGGCCGAGGTCCATGCCGAAGACGGTGATGATCGGGGTGAGCGCGGCGCGCAGGCCGTGCCGGGTGACCACCGCACGCTCGGACAGGCCCTTGGAGCGGGCCGTGCGGATGAAGTCCTCGTTCATCGTCTCCAGCATCCCCGAACGGGTGAGCCGGGCGTAGACGGCGGAGTACAGGAGCGCCAGTGAACACCAGGCCGGAATGAGGGTGTTGGCCCACTGCGCCGGGTTCTCGGTGATCGGGACGTACGTCCGGCCGAAGATCGGCCACTGGTAGGTGAAGAGCAGCAGTGCCAGCTGGCCGGTGAAGAACATGGGCAGCGAGACACCCGCGAGGGCGACACCCATGAAGGTGCGGTCGAAGAACGAGCCCGGCTTCAGCGCGGAGACCACTCCGACCGTGACGCCGGAGACCAGCCAGATCACCGCCGCGCCCGCGGCGAGCGACAGCGTCACCGGAAGACGCGAGGTGAGCTCCGGCCAGACCTCGATGTGGTTCTTGAAGGAGTAGCCGAAGCACGGCGCGCCGCAGTGCGCCGTGGTGGGGCCGAGGTCGTAGGTGGCGCCGCTGACGATCCCCTTGATGAAGTGCCAGTACTGGAGGTAGACGGGCTGGTCCAGGCCGAGGTTGTGCTTGACCGCCGCGATGTCCGCGGCCGTGGGGCTCTTGCCGATGTACTGCTGCGCCAGCTGGTCGGGGGTCTGGCCGGCGAGCCTGGGCAGCAGGAAGAAGATGCCAAAGGTGACCGCCGTGACGACCAGCAGCAGGACCACTGCCGCGACCGTCCGGCGGAGGATGTACGAGATCACGGGGATCGGCGCCGGTTGCCGCAGGCCTCTCGGCCTGCGGCAACCAATGCCTTCACCTGCCTTCCGGGGCTGCTACTTCTTGGTCGTGCCGATGTTGAGGTAGTCGTACTCACCGCTGAAGGCCGCCGTGGACACCAGGTTGGTGGCGTACGGGGAGCGGTACAGCAGGACCTTGAAGTAGGTCAGCGGAACGAGGACGGCCTCGTCCATGGCGGTCTTGTCGACCTCCGCGTACAGCCGGTTGCGCTCGGCGATGTCGGGCGAGGCGATGGCCTGCGCGAGCTTCGCGTCGACCGTCTTGTTCTCGAACTGCGAGAGGTTGGTGTTGCCGGACTTGCCGATCGCCTCGCTGTTCAGGATCTGCTGCAGGAAGCCGTAGCCGGACGGCCAGTCGGCGCCCCACTGCATCATCATGATGCCGACGTTGTTCTTCGCGTCGAACGCGGGGACACCGGCGTAGTCGGTGAAGTACTTGCCCGACGGGTACTGCTTCAGGGAGGCGTCGATGCCGACCTTCTTCAGCGACGCGATGATCGCCGTGGCCGCGTCGACCTCTTCCTGACGGTCGCTGCGCGCGGTGATGCTGGTCGTGACCTTGTCCTGGCCGCAGGCCTTCAGGTGCTCCTTGGCCTTCGCCTCGTCGCCCTTGCTGCCGTCGGTCGCGTACACGTCCGCCTTCTCGTAACCGGTGATGTCCGGCGGGAGGACGGTGGTGGCGATGTCACCGCGGATGCTGCCGCCCTCGGCGGTCTGCACGGAGACCTTGTCGATGGCGTACTGAACGGCCTTGCGGCACTCGACGTTGTCGAACGGCTTCACCTTGGTGTTGATCGCCGCGTAGACCAGGCGGCCACCGTAGGTGTTGTCGGTGTTCGCCTTCTTCTTCGGGTCGCTGACCAGCTGCGCCTGGGTCTGGGTCTCGACGCCCTTGCCCTGGAGGTCGACCAGCGTGTCGCCGGACTGGAGGTCCTGGTCGATCGTCGACTGGTTGACCTTCAGGTTGACGACGATCTTGTCCGGGTACTGCTTGCGCAGCGGGTCGGTCTTGGCGTCCCAGTTCTCGTTGCGCACGAGGACGGCCTGCTTGCCCTCGGTGTAGCTCTGGAACTTGTACGAGCCGGAGGACACGATCTTCTTGACGTAGTCGACGCCGGTGTCCTTGGCCTGCGGGACCGGGGCCGTCTGCGGCGTGGCGACCAGGTAGTCGAACTCCTGGAAGGCCCTGTTCAGGTGGAAGACGACGGTGGTGTCGTCCGGCGTCTCGATGGACTTGAGGCCCTCGGCGCTCTTGTCCTTGTACGGGCCCTGGTACTTGTCGCCGTCCTGCATGAACTGCTGGAAGTAGTTGGGGCCGAGCGAGAGGACGTCACGCGCGAAGTTCGAGCGCTCGACGGCGTACTTGACGTCCTTGGACGTGATCGGCGAGCCGTCCTCGTACTTGAGGCCCGCGCGCAGCTTGTACGTCCAGGTCTTGCCGCCGTCGCTCTGGGTACCCGGAGCGGAGGCGAGGTCGGGGACGAGCGTGTTGCCCTTCTCGCCGGCGTCCGGCTTGAAGGTCATCAGCGGGCGGGCGTACAGCCGGCTGAAGTTGTACATGTACGCGTAGTAGGTGTTGCCCGGGTCGAACGAGTCCGGGACGTCCGACATCGCGTAGGTGACCGTGCCACCCTTCTCGGTGGAGGCGTTGACGACATCCTTCGTCGCGGCGTCCGCGCCGGCGGACTTGGTCTCGCCGTCGCTCTTTCCGTCGTCTGCCTTGCTGCAGCCGGCGAGCAGCAGGGTCACGCTGCCCAGGGCCGCAACAGCGGCAAGTGATGACCTTCGCATGATGGTCGGAATCCCCTCCATTGTCGGAAACTTGTGGAGCTCTCTGCGCGGACGGAGTCAGCGGCTGCGCGGATCGAGAGCGTCGCGGAGACCGTCACCGAGCAGGTTGAACGCGAGCACGGTGACGAAGATGGCAAGGCCCGGCACGACCATGTACTGGGGATCGATCTGGAAGTAGTCGACCGCCTGGTTGAGCATGCCGCCCCACGACGCCTGGGGCGGCTGGATGCCGACGCCCAGGAAGCTGAGCGAGGCCTCGAAAATGATGTTGGTCGGGATGAGCAGCGTCGAGTAGACGATGATCGGGCCGACCAGGTTGGGCAGCAGCTCCCGGAAGAGGATGTAGGGGCCGCCGGCTCCCATGCCGCGGGACGCGTCCACGAACTCGCGCTCGCGCAGGGCCAGCGTCTGCCCCCGGACGATCCGCCCCAGATAGGGCCAGTTGAAGAAGCCGATGACGAAGATCAGCACGCAGATGTGGAGCGGCAGCCCGTCGAGCCCGAAGGCGCCGCCCTGCAGCGTCGCGGAGATGGCGATGGCGAACAGCAGGAGCGGGAAGGCGAGGAAGGTGTCCATCAGACGGCTGATGACGGAGTCGACCCGCCCGCCGTAGTACCCGGCCACCACGCCGAGGATGGTGCCGATGACGTTCGAGAGGACGGTGGCGCCGAACGCGACCACCAGGGACACCCAGGAGCCTTCCAGGATGCGGGCGAGGATGTCCCGCCCGAACTTCGGCTCCACACCGAGCGGATGATCGAGGCTCATGCCGCCGAATCCGCCCTTGGGCAGCGAGGTGTTGCTGTCGATCAGGTCCTGGTGGAAGGCGTTCGGATCGAGGTCCAGCAAGGACTGGAGCGGCCTGGACAGGGCGGCGATCACGATCAGCAGAACGACGACGACACCACCGACGACGGCGATTTTATCCCGTTTGAAGCGGATCCAGGCGATACGCCCGAGGGAACGCCCCACGATTTCCTGGGACTTGATGCCCTCGTCGAGCACAGCCTCCGGCTGCGCCCCGGCAGCCGCCCCGGTGGTCTCGATCGGTGCGGTCACAGCGCCCTGACCCTTCCAGCCGGTGATCACCGGCCTCTGCAACGCCGCTGTAGACGGCTCGCCTTGCCTAAGAGAATGCCCAGTGCCGCAGATGATGCGACCCCGCTGAGCAGCTGAACTTCGTCGTGCACTCGCTCACGGAATCGGCGACCCCATGCATGACACGGGAGTCTTCAGCGTGCACGCGATCAGTTGCCAGAGCTGACGGGGAAAGTATGCGCAACCGTGATGCTGTCCTGGGGCTTCCGTTATCCGAACACCGGGTTACACCCCGCGAACGGGAGGCGCTCGACGCACATATGGGCACAGGGGCCGACGAGTTCCACGTTCACCACCCGGAAACCGCCAAGCGGACATGACGGTCGGTCGGCACGACCGGGAGGAAAAGCGGTCACAACGGCGTCGAGCCGGGGGACGGGAGAGGACACGGTCGGCGCTCGGCCCGCTCCCTGGACCGGGAGGTCACACCGACCCTTACGTCCGGCACAGTTGCCGCCGGATCGGTCACCGCCGGATGAGCCGCTGCCGGGTCGGCCACTTCCGGATCGGCGGCGCCTCCCGCCCAGTACGTCCGGCTCGGCCGGCTGCGGACCGGCGGCGCGTCCCGCTCAGTACGCCCCGCGCTGCGGGTAGCCGTAGCCGCCGGTGAGCGGGGCCTGCGCGGGAGCCGCGTGGGCCTCCCGGTCGTAGAACGGGCGGGCGTTGGCCCGCAGCCACATGGCGACCGGGTCGTAGTCGTCGGACATCGCGACCGTGGAGACGGGGAGCCCGTCCGGGACGGCGCCGATCGTCTGCCCCATCATCGCGCGGGCCGACTCGACGGCGGCCCGTCCGGTGTCGTAGAGGTCGAGGCCGATGGCGAGGTACGGGGCGCCGAGCGCCGGCTGCACCCAGGCGCGGCGCAGCGAGCGGATCGCCGGGGTGCGGTGGGCGTTCTGCGACAGCAGCGCGTAGAACTGCGGGATCTCGACGGCCGGTTCGGAGAGGGTGAGCGGTCCCGCGGGCAGCCGGTCGAGGCCGGTGGCGATCCGGCGCAGGTCCAGCCAGGGGATGCCGACGCCGCCGCCGGGGGTGTGCGGGTTGAGCCAGATCCCCCAGTGGTCGGGGAAGAGCGAGCGGGCGATCTCCCGGCCGGTGATCACCTCGTGGGCGCGGTTCCAGCCGCTGGCCGCGAGCTCCTGAGGAGAGGTCACGCAGGGGGCGTAACCGAGGCCGTCCACCCCGATGTTGCCGTACTGGGCGTCCGGGGAGCCGGCCGTGCCGTGCCAGAGCAGCATCCAGACCTGGCCGTCCGACAGAGCCTTCAGCAGCTCCTCGTAGGTGTCGAAGCGCCCGGGGGCCACCTGGCGCAGCATGTGTTCGACCTGCCCGGCCGCCGCCGTGCCTGACGCACTCACCCTGGGTCCCGCCCCTCGTCGATTCACCGTGTCGCGCGGACGCCCCCGGGCGCGCGGGAGCGACCTCGCCATCAAACCAGCTTATGCGCCCTTACTGACACCGACTTGACGCCACCACCCGACATGCCGGACAACGGCGGGCCCGCAACCCGCCCCCGGAGAAGGCCGGCCGGCCCGTACGGGACGGCCGCTCTCCGCCCCACGGGATGAACGGCCAACCGGCAGAACGGTTCACGGGGAGTACAGCTCGACGGAGAACGGTTCACCGGCAGAATCGTCCGCCGGCGGAACAGTGCACCGCCAGAACGGTTCACCGCCAGAACAGTGCACCAGCAGAACAGTGCACCGGCAGAACGGCTCACTGGAAGAACGGCCGCACCTTCTCCACCATCCAGTCGCCGACCGGGTCCTGGGCCACGTCGAGCAGGACGAGGTTGACGGGCCACGGCACCTGTACGCGGCCGAGCGCGCGGCCCAGCGCGTCCAGGGGGACGCTCCGGGTCGTCTCGTCCCACATCGACGCCGGGAATCCGGAGACACCGATGAAGAGGACGGGGTCGCCGCCCTCGATGCTGGCCAGGGCCCGCCGGGCGGTGGCGACCAGACCGGTCTGCCGGAACTCGGCGGAGACGGCGGCGAGGAAGTCGACCGGCTCCTCCTTCCAGTCCGGCTCCCACAGCCGCACCCGGCCGCCGCCGGCCGGTCCGTCCAGCGGGGTGTTCCCGGTGCGGCAGAGCTCGGCGACGGCGGCGGGGGGCAGCGGGAGCCCGACCGCGCCGCCCGGGTTCACCGCGATGCCGAGTTGCGGGGGCAGTCCGCGCGCGAAGTCGCGGGCGGGCGCGACGGCGAAGGAGAGGTGGGTGCCGACACAGCTGAGGAACTGTGCCTCGGAGCTGAAGACGGGGACGAAGGCGGCGCCGTCGAGCTCGACCGTCGGCAGGTCGAGGTCGGCGCTGGCGGGGCTGCCGCCGTTGGGGAGCGGAATCCAGACCTGGCTGCGGCCGAGCACCTCGACGAGGCGGCCGGCCGCCTCGGGGACGCCCAGCGAGGCGCTGAGTACTTCTTCGAGCTCGTTCGCCGGCCACCCCTGGAGCTGCTGGGGCGGCATCTGTGCCGGGATGTCCACTGCCTCTGTGTCCTCTACTCGACCGTGTCCTGCGGCAGAAACAGTAACCGCCGACGGGCGTCGGCGTCCCGGCACCGGCACACGCACCGGCGCAGGTACCGACGGGGCCCCGCCCCCGGGCGGGAGCGGGAAGGCGATGGACCGCAGCGCCCCGGCCGCCGGGCGGTCGAGCAGCACGGCGGAGGCGCAGCCCGGGGGCAGCCGGCCGCGCTCCGCGTCGCGCAGCAGCCGGCCGACCGCGCGCCGGTGCCGGGCGAAGGCGTACCCGGAGACGCCGCGTCCGCGTGCGCGCTGGCCGGCCCGGGCCGCCTCGGGGGTCACGTCGAGCAGCACCAGGTGGAGGGTGCGGCCCCGGCGCACCGCGTGGCGGGCCAGCCAGCGGCGCACCCAGGCCTGGGTGCCGCAGTCGTGGACGACGACCGCCTCGCCGGAGCGGAGCGCGCGCAGCAGCCCGTAGTAGTGGGCGGCGCGGACCAGGGGGCGGTAGAGGGCGTACGGGAGTAAGCGGGGCAGGGCCGCGGTGAAGCGGTCCCGGGTGTCCTGGGAGTCGATGGCGCGGGCGGCGACCGCGCGCCGGATCAGGGTGGACTTGCCGCTGCCGGGCAGCCCGGAGACGACGACGACGTCCCCGGGGGTGAATTCCAGCCGCCGCGGTCCGTCTCCCGTCCCGCCGCGCAGGTCGCGCACGGCCGGCGGCCCCTTCTCGGCGGCGGGTGGTGCCTGCCGCACCGCGACCGCCCTCCGCACCACCCCCGCGTACGGTCGCAACGACATCGGCACTCCCCCTGTCGAGTCACCCCAGCACCTGCCCACAAAGTGTAAAGAAAAGGTAATGCGCGGCAAGTGTCCCGGACGGGAGGCCGGGCGGTGGCAGGGGGTTGGGGTACCGGGCGCCGAGGCGGTCCGTCCTGCGTGCGATGATGTGCCCGCAACTGCATACCGGCCGTTTGAATCCACGCGGGAGAGTTCCGGCCACCGTGTGTGCCGGGCGCCGAAGGAGCAAGTTCCTCCCTTGAATCTCTCAGGCCCCGTACCGCGTGGATGAGGCAGATCTGAAAAGCGAGCCGTTCACCGGCTCCACCCAAGGTGCAAGCCGACCCGTCAGGGGCCTCTCGGCGAACCTCTCAGGTTCCGATGACAGATGGGGAGGGACCGTCCTCGTCGTCATGCCCTGCGCCCTGGGAGCCACACCTCATGAGCACCGCCCCCCGTACGACCGCCCTCGACGCGCTGCATCGCTCGCTGGGCGCGACCATGACCGACTTCGCGGGCTGGGACATGCCGCTGCGGTACGCCAGCGAGCGTGACGAGCACAACGCGGTGCGCACCCGCGCCGGGCTCTTCGACCTCTCCCACATGGGTGAGATCGCCGTCACCGGCCCCGAGGCGGTCCGCTTCCTGAACCACGCGCTCGTCGGCAACATCGGCACGGTCGGCGTCGGCCGGGCCCGCTACACGATGATCGTCCGTGCGGACGGCGGCATCCTGGACGACCTGATCGTCTACCGCCTGGCCGAAACCGAGTACCTCGTGGTCGCCAACGCGGGCAACGCCCAGCTCGTCCTGGACACGCTGACCGAGCGGGTCGCCGGCTTCGACGCCGAGGTCCGCGACGACCGCGACGCCTACGCGCTGATCGCCGTCCAGGGCCCCGAGTCCCCCGCCATCCTGAAGGCCGTCACCGACGCCGACCTGGACGGGCTGAAGTACTACGCCGGCCTGCCCGGCACGGTCGCCGGGGTGCCCGCGCTCATCGCCCGTACCGGCTACACCGGCGAGGACGGCTTCGAGCTCTTCGTCGCCCCCGAGCACGCCGAGGCCCTCTGGCAGGCGCTCACCGAGGCCGGCGCCCCGCACGGCCTGATCCCCTGCGGGCTCTCCTGCCGCGACACGCTGCGCCTGGAGGCGGGCATGCCGCTGTACGGGCACGAGCTGACCACCGCGCTGACCCCGTTCGACGCGGGTCTCGGCCGGGTCGTGAAGTTCGAGAAGGAGGGCGACTTCGTGGGCCGCGAGGCGCTCACCGCCGCCGCCGAACGCGCCGTGACCGCCCCGCCGCGCAAGCTCGTCGGCCTGGTCGCCGAGGGCCGCCGGGTGCCGCGCGCCGGTTTCCAGGTGGTCGCGGACGGCACGGTGATCGGCGAGGTGACCTCCGGTGCTCCCTCCCCGACGCTGGGCAAGCCGATCGCCATGGCGTACGTGGACGCGGCGTTCGCCGCGCCCGGCACCGAGGGTGTCGGCGTCGACATCCGGGGCACCCACGAGCCGTACCAGGTCGTGGCGCTGCCCTTCTACAAGCGCCGGAAGTAGGCGTCGGCGCCCGTCGCGCACCGCCCACGCACCGCCCACCGGGCCGAACGTGACGCAGTCGCGTCTCATCCCGTAAGACCATCGTTCATCAGCACCCACCCGCGTACAGGAGAATTCAGGTCATGAGCAACCCCCAGCAGCTGCGGTACAGCAAGGAGCACGAGTGGCTGTCGGCCGTCGAGGACGGCGTGGCGACCGTCGGCATCACCGAGTACGCGGCCAACGCGCTCGGTGACGTCGTGTACGCCCAGCTTCCGGAGATCGGCTCCACGGTGACCGCGGGCGAGACCTGCGGCGAGCTGGAGTCGACCAAGTCCGTCAGCGACCTGTACTCGCCGGTCACCGGCGAGGTCACCGCGGCGAACCAGGACGTGGCGGACGACCCGTCCCTGGTGAACTCCGCCCCCTTCGAGGGTGGCTGGCTGTTCAGGGTTCGCGTCGCGGAGGAGCCGGGGGATCTGCTCACCGCCGACGAATACACCGAGTTCTCCGGCAACTGAGACCCAAGGGACCGCCTGATGTCGCTTCTCAACTCCTCCCTCCACGAGCTGGACCCGGACGTCGCCGCCGCTGTCGACGCCGAGCTCCACCGCCAGCAGTCCACCCTCGAAATGATCGCCTCGGAGAACTTCGCTCCGGTCGCCGTCATGGAGGCGCAGGGCTCCGTCCTCACCAACAAGTACGCCGAGGGCTACCCGGGCCGCCGCTACTACGGTGGCTGCGAGCACGTCGACGTGGTCGAGCAGATCGCGATCGACCGCATCAAGGAGCTCTTCGGCGCCGAGGCCGCGAACGTCCAGCCGCACTCCGGTGCGCAGGCGAACGCCGCCGCGATGTTCGCGCTGCTCAAGCCGGGCGACACGATCATGGGTCTGAACCTGGCCCACGGCGGTCACCTGACCCACGGCATGAAGATCAACTTCTCCGGCAAGCTCTACAACGTGGTCCCGTACCACGTCGGTGAGAACGGCACCGTGGACATGGACGAGGTGGAGCGCCTCGCCAAGGAGTCCCAGCCGAAGCTGATCGTGGCCGGCTGGTCCGCCTACCCGCGCCAGCTGGACTTCGCCGCCTTCCGCCGCATCGCGGACGAGGTCGGCGCGTACCTGATGGTCGACATGGCGCACTTCGCGGGCCTGGTCGCCGCGGGCCTGCACCCCAACCCGGTGCCGCACGCCCACGTCGTCACCACCACCACGCACAAGACCCTCGGCGGTCCGCGCGGTGGCGTGATCCTCTCCACCCAGGAGCTCGCCAAGAAGATCAACTCGGCGGTCTTCCCGGGTCAGCAGGGCGGCCCGCTGGAGCACGTGATCGCGGCCAAGGCCGTGTCGTTCAAGGTCGCGGCCTCCCCGGAGTTCAAGGAGCGCCAGCAGCGCACCCTGGACGGTGCCCGCATCCTCGCCGAGCGTCTGGTCCAGCCGGACGTCACCGAGGTGGGCGTCTCCGTCCTCTCCGGCGGCACCGACGTGCACCTGGTCCTGGTGGACCTGCGCAACTCCGAGCTGGACGGTCAGCAGGCCGAGGACCGGCTCCACGGGATCGGCATCACGGTCAACCGGAACGCCATCCCGAACGACCCGCGCCCGCCGATGGTCACCTCCGGCCTGCGCATCGGTACGCCGGCCCTGGCGACCCGCGGCTTCCAGACCGAGGACTTCACCGAGGTGGCGGAGATCATCGCCGCGGCCCTGAAGCCCGCGTTCGACGCCGAGGACCTGAAGGCCCGCGTCGCCGCCCTGGCCGAGAAGTTCCCGCTGTACCCCGGCCTGGGCAAGTAGCAACCGCCCGTTCACGGGCATTTTTCGCAGGTCGGGCGGGGCATCGCGCACACTGGACGGTGAGCGCGGTGCCCCGCCGCGTTCCGTACGGGGTGTCTCGCTCCCCGGTACTCCCCCACCTCCCCTTTTTCGTTTCGCCGGTGGACAACGGCGTCCGCCCAGCTAGGAGTCATCCGTGGCCATTTCGGTCTTCGACCTGTTCTCGATCGGCATCGGGCCGTCCAGCTCCCACACGGTGGGCCCGATGCGGGCGGCGCGGATGTTCGCGCGCCGGCTGAAGAACGAGGGCCTGCTCGCGCCGACCGCCTCGATACGCGCCGAGCTGTACGGCTCCCTGGGCGCGACCGGCCACGGCCACGGCACCCCGAAGGCGGTGCTCCTCGGCCTGGAGGGCGAGTCCCCCCGGACCGTGGACGTCGAGTCCGCCGACGCCCGGGTCGAGCAGATCCGCGCCACCGGCCGCATCAGCCTGCTGGGCGCCCACGAGATCCCGTTCGACGCGGACGAGCACCTGGTCCTGCACCGCCGCAAGGCCCTCCCGTACCACGCCAACGGCATGTCCCTCCACGCGTACGACGAGACCGGCGTGCTGCTGCTGGAGAAGACGTACTACTCGGTGGGCGGCGGGTTCGTCGTCGACGAGGACGCGGTCGGCGCCGACCGGATCATCCCCGACGACACCGTGCTCGCCCACCCCTTCCGCACCGGCGACGAGCTGCTCCGCCTGGCCCGGGAGACGGGTCTCTCCATCTCCTCGCTGATGCTGGAGAACGAGAAGGAGTGGCGCACCGAGGAGGAGATCCGTACCGGTCTGCTGGAGATCTGGCGGGTCATGCAGGCGTGCGTCGGCCGGGGCATGTCCCGCGAGGGCATCCTCCCCGGCGGCCTCAAGGTCCGCCGCCGCGCCGCCAACTCCGCCCGCCAGCTGCGGGCCGAGGGCGACCCGCAGACCCACGCGATGGAGTGGATCACCCTCTACGCCATGGCGGTCAACGAGGAGAACGCCGCCGGCGGCCGGGTCGTGACCGCCCCCACCAACGGCGCGGCCGGCATCATCCCCGCGGTGCTGCACTACTACATGAACTTCGCGGCGGGCGGCGCCACCCCGGAGGAGAAGGACGACAGCGTCGTCCGCTTCCTCCTCGCGGCGGGCGCCATCGGCATGCTCTTCAAGGAGAACGCCTCGATCTCCGGCGCCGAGGTCGGCTGCCAGGGCGAGGTCGGCTCCGCCTGCTCCATGGCCGCCGGCGCGCTCGCCGAGGTCCTCGGCGGCTCCCCCGAGCAGGTCGAGAACGCCGCCGAGATCGGCATGGAGCACAACCTCGGCCTCACCTGCGACCCGGTCGGCGGCCTCGTCCAGATCCCCTGCATCGAGCGGAACGGCATGGCGGCCGTCAAGGCCGTCACCGCCGCGAAGATGGCCCTGCGCGGCGACGGCACCCACAAGGTCTCCCTCGACAAGGTCATCAAGACCATGAAGGAGACCGGCGCCGACATGTCCGTGAAGTACAAGGAGACGGCCCGGGGCGGGCTCGCGGTGAACATCATCGAGTGCTGAGGTTCTAGGCCCTGACCAGCGCGTTTACGTCTTTCAGTGCTGTCAGGGCCTTCCCTGCTTACGCGGCGGAAAGTCCCTGGAATCTCCCTGAGACAGACGTGAAAGTCCCTGCAGAGTCCCTGACGGATCCCTCGCCGATGGGCACTTGACCTGGAAGTTCGCGACACCCGGGCAGCGATGGATGTCCCTCCGACCCACCCGCTCGGAGAATCACCCTCCTCCAATAACAAGAGTTTTGTTAAACTCGGCCCCATGGCTACCTCCCAGGCGCCCGGCGAAGGACCCGTCCGGCCCGTATCGGTCTCCCTCCACGAAGGCACCATCGCTGCCCTCAAGGCACGTACGGGCAAACGAGGCATGTCCGCCTACGTCGAGACCCTCATCCAGCGCCAACTGGAACGGGACCGGCTGCGCGAGCTCATCGAAGACGCGGAAACCGAACACGGCCCGGTCGATCAGGCGGCGGTCGACGCCAAACGCGCCATTCTCCGCGGCGACGCCGCGGGCTCGGCGGACGCCGCGTGAGCGGCACGCTCGTCCTGGACTGCGAAGGCCTGTCCAAACTGGTGCGACGCACGCCCGAGATCACCGAGTGGCTGGCCGCGGCCGAAGCCGAAGACATCCGCGTCGTCACCAGCTCCGTCACCCTCGTCGAAGCACGCGACCCCAGGGTCAACCAGGCCCGCTTCGACTACGCAGTCTCCCGCGTGAACATCATCCCGCCCACCGAAGCCATCGCCCGCCATGCGAGCAAGCTCCTGGCCGCGGCCGGACTGCACGGCCACAAGTACGCCCTCGACGCCATCGTGGCCGCCACCGCACTCACCTCGCCGGCCCCAGCGACCGTCCTGACATCGGACCCCGAAGACCTCCTGATGCTCTGCGGCCCCAGGGTCCGCGTGATCAAGGTCTGACCGCGAGGCCTCGCCTCGACCCACCCCTTGCGCGGATCGGAGCGCCTCGCGGAAAGCCTCGGGCGGTAGCCCTCTTCGGGGCACCGCCTACGGCCCCCACCCCGCGAGACCGCCCCTGAGCCGGCGGTTCCTCAGGACCGCAGGGCGGCTCGCCGGATCTTCCCGCTGTCCGTTCTGGGCAGGTCGGAGACGAAGTGGACGTGCCGGGGGTACGCGTGGGCGGAGAGCCGTGTCTTCACCAGGGCCTGCAGTTCTGCCTCCAGGCGGGGGCCGACGGCGGCCGTGCGGGTGGGTACGACGTACGCCTCCACGACCTCTCCGCGGAGTTCGTCCGGGGAGGTGGTGACCGCGGCCTCCGCGACGTCCTCGTGGTTCAGCAGGACGCTCTCTATCTCGACCGGGCCTATGCGGTAGCCGGCCATGACGATGACGTCGTCCTGACGGCCCTTGATGTGGAGAACACCCGAGGGGTCGACCGAGGCCAGGTCACCGGTGACGAACCACCTGCCGTGCCTCGTGAAGGTACCGCCGGCCCCCTGAGCGGGCTGGGTGGCGCCCTCGTACCCGTGGAACCACATGAGCGGACTGCGCGCCACGTCGACGGCGAGGAGCCCGGTCTCGCCCTGGATCTCGTGTCCCGTATCGGGGTCGACGACCGTCAGTTCCCAGCCGGGGAAGGGGCGCAGTTCGCGGCGGGAGGACGGCGGGCCGGGAGTGGGGCCCCATGCCTGTCCGGCCGCCATGCCCAGTTCCGACTGGCCGTAGTGGTCGAAGAGGTCGGCGCCCAGGCAGCGCCGGGCCCAGGGAGCGAGGTCCGGAGGCAGCGGTTCACCGGCGGAGGAGCAGGCGCGGAGTTCGGTGCGGAGGGGGGTGTCGCCGAGTGCGTTGCGCAGCGCCCGGTAGGCGGTGGGGGCGGCGGCGAAGTTCGTCACGCCGAGGCCGGTGAGGGCGCGGGCGGTGAGCCCGGCGTCGAATCTGGCGCGGAGCAGGGTGGTGGTGAGGCCGAGGGCGAGAGGACCGATGACCGCCTGGTAGAGGCCGTATCCCCAGCCGGGGTCGGCGAGGTTCCAGAAGACGTCGTCGGGGCGCTGGCCGAGACCGAACCGCTGGTACGCGGCGAAGGACGCCGTTGCCCGGACGGGGACGGTGACGGCTTTGGGCTGCCCCGTCGTTCCCGAGGTGTACAGGTCGATGAAGGGTGCGTCGCCGCCGGGGCCTCGGTCGGGCGAGGGCAGCGGGGTGTCGGCCTCCAGGTCCTGGAGGCGGTGCGTCCCGGCCGCGGGGACGGTGGGGAGGTCGCCGTTGACGACGATCGGGGGGAACGCTGTCGCGGCTTCGGCCAGGGGCTGGAGCTTGGGCAACTGCGCCGCGTCGGCGACGAGGAGAGCGGCGTGGGCGGTGCGGGCGGCGACGGCCTCGCTCTGGAAGGCGGTGAACAGCGGTATGTGTACGGCTCCGAGACGCCAGGTCGCCAGCAGGGTGACCACGTGTTCGGCCGACTTCGTCATCAGGGTGGCGACGCGGTCGCCCTCGCCCACGCCGAGCCGCTGCATCGCGTGGGCGAGGCGACGGGAGCGGTCCGCCAGTTCGCCGTAGGTGACCAGGTCGGCGCGCAGGTCGGGACCGACGACGCGCAGTGCGGGGTGGTGCGCGGGGTGCCGGTCGCAGAGGAGGTGCACGAGGTCCGCGTCCGGGCTTTTGAACGTGGCGACGAGGTCGGCTATGGACGGTTCTGAGGTGGACACGGGGTCTCCTGGACGAGGTCGTGGTGTCGGATTCTGTCGAGGTGCGTTCTCCGGTGGAGCGGGTGGAGCGGAACGGGCGCGGGAAGGGGGCCGGCCGGAGCTGGGCCGTGTCCGACCATGCGCGTCGGATCGGCGGGAAGGGGCGGACACGGCCTGGTCGCGGCTCCGGCCGGGGGTTCGGGCGCCACGCCCGCGCCCCGTGTGCGGTGCGCGGGCTCCCGGGCGGGCGGTGGTTCCTGTGCGGAGCGCGCGGTCAGCGCACGGTGTGGGTGGCGAGGTCGATGACCTGTGTGGCGATGGTCTCCAGGGTGCGCCAGTCCTGTTGGGCCGTGCCGCGCAGCCGCTGGTCGCCGGGGTCGGTGTCCAGGATGACGTAGGAGCAGCCCATGGCTTCGAGGGTGCGGAGGTCGTCCCGGAGCTGGTCGGTCGTGCCGTGTCCCGTCTGCCGGGTGGCGTCCGGCAGCGGCTCGGAGGTGAGGGAGACCTGGATGCGGGGGCAGAGCTGGACGGGCGGCCGTCCTTCCTCTTCGGTGAGTTTGCGCAGGGTGGGCACGGCCACCTGCTTGAGCCAGTCGGCCCGGGGCCACAGCGGGTGCCAGGCGTCGCCGTGGCGGGCGGCCCGGCGGACCGCGGGCAGGCTGTTGCCGCCGATCCAGATGGGGGGCGTGGGCCGGCGGTGGGGCATGGGGGCGGTGTGGACGGAGGTGAAGGAGACGGTCTCTCCCCGGAAGGTGGCCCGTCCGTCGGTCCAGAGCCGGCGCAGGGCGACGAGGTATTCGTCGGTGAGCCGGCCCCGGGAGGTGTAGGGGACGTTCAGCGCCTGGTATCCCTGGCGGGCCCAGCCGACGCCGACTCCGAGGACGAAGCGGCCCTGGGAGAGCTGGTCGAGCGTGGAGCCCATGCGGGCCAGGAGCACCGGATGCCGGTGCGGCATGATCACCACGCCGGTGCCGATCTCGATGCGGGAGGTCTGGCCGGCGAGCCAGGCGAGCGAGGTGAAGGCTTCGTAGAACGGCTCCGGGGAACGGCCGGCGGCGTCCGGGGTGAGCGCCACGTGGTCGGAGACCAGCAGGAGGTCGTACCCCAGGTCCTCGATGGTGCGGGCCCAGCCGAGCAGAGTCTGCGCGTCCATGCCGGGGCCGAAGTTGGGCAGGTTGATGCCGATCTTCACCGGGTGGTTCTCCTTGTGCGGGACCGTGCCGGGCGGGTGTTCCGCCCGGCGGGCGTCGTACGGGGTAGCGGGGGGGCGTACGGGGTGGCGGGGGCGGGTGCGGGCACCCGCACCCCGCGGCGGGGGCCGGGTGGTGTCCGGCCTCGATCCGCCGGACACCACCTACGGGCGGTCCGCGGTGCCGTCGTGTGCGGTGGGGACGAGGAGCACCTTGCCGCGGATCCCGCCGTTCTCGAAGGCGCGTACCGCCTCCGCGGCCCGGGCGAAGGGGTGGACGGTACCGACGCGCACGGTGAGGTCCTTGCTGTCCACGAGGCCGACCAGGGCCTCCAGGGCCCGGCCGTCCTGTTCGACGAAGGAGATCTCCGGGGTGATCCCGCGTTCGGCGGGCGGGACGACCGTGGGGACGACGGTCACCAGCCGGCCGCCGTCCTTCACCGCCTTGATCGCGTCGGGGATGCCGGCGGTCTCGAACACCACGTCGTATCCGCCGGCCCGGCGCGCCTCCTCCACGGACGTGTGGACCTCCTGCGCACCGAGTTCACGTGCGAGGTCCGTGTCCTTCGCGCGGACCAGTGCGGCGGCGTGCCATCCGCGCAGGCGGGCGAGCTGGAGCGCGTAGCCGCCCAGGGCTCCCACGCCTCCGGTGACCAGGATCGTGCCGCCCGGCGGGAGGGGGAGCCTGGCGAAGGGCTGGTACACGCTGAGCGCGGCGAGCGGAAGGGCGGCGGCCTCGCGCAGGCCCAGCGAGTGCGGGGCCGGCGCGAGCAGGTCCTCGCCGATGGTGACCCGCTCGGCCCAGGTGCCCAGTCCGGTTCCGGCCTGGGCGCTCATCCCGACGACGGGGTCGCCCACGGCGAAACGGTCCGCGCCGGGACCGGTGGCCTCGACACGGCCGGAGAGGTCCCAGCCCAGGATCATCGGCAGCGGGACGGTGAGTTCGTCGCCCTTGGACCCCGAACGGACCTGGTTGTCCACGGGGTTGACGGAGACCGCCTCGATCCTGACCGTGACCTGGCCGGGCCCGGGCGCGGGCGCGTCGGGCACCTCGCTCTCGTGCAGGACGTCGGGGCTTCCGAAGGTGTTCATGATGACTGCGCGCACGGTGCTGACTTCCTCGGGGTTCAGGCCTCGGCGGGGGCGTGGCTCTGGGCGGGTGCGGGGCTCTGGGCCGGTGCGGGGCTCTCGTCCACGGCGCCGGGGCCCTCCGGCCGGCCGCCGCGGCGGTCGTGGCGCAGGGCGAGGACGGCGACGGGCAGGGCGAGCAGCGAGACGGCCGCGGCGGTCCAGGTGACCCCGTCGGCTCCGAAGGACGACCCGATCACCAGGCCACCGATCCAGGCGCCGAAGGCGTTGGCGAGCTGGAAGGCGGAGATGTTGACGGAGACGGCCAGCGTCGGGGCACCGGACGCGGCGGCGAGAAGACGCGCCTGGAGGGCGGGCGTGATGGCGAAGGCAGCCGCGCCGAAGACGAAGACGGCCACGGAGACGGCGGGCTTGCTGTCCAGCGTGAAGCCCAGCACCACGAGCGCCAGGGGCAGCGCGACGAGCATCCAGCACAGCGACGCCATCAGGGACCGGTCGGCCAGTCGGCCTCCGATCAGGTTGCCGGCGAGCGATCCGACGCCGTAGACGAGGAGGAGGACGGTGACCGCGGTGCCGGAGAATCCGGTGGTGTCGGTCAGCATGGTGGCCAGGTAGGTGAAGGCCGTGAAGGCGCCGGTCTGGCCGAGGACGGTCATGCCGATGGCCAGCAGCACCTGCGGCCGTGCGAAGACGGACACCTCGGCGCGCAGGCTGGTGGTGTCGGGCGCCACCCCTCCGTCCGCCTCGCGGGCCGAGGGGACGAACACCGAGATGAGCGCGGTGCCGACGAGGGCTACGCCGGAGACCGCCCAGAACGCGGACCGCCACCCGAACTGTTCTCCCAGGAGGGTGCCGAGGGGAACACCCAGCACGGTGGCCAGGTTGAGGCCGGCGGCGACCTGCGCGACGGCCCGGCCCTGCTTCTCCGGCGCGACGGAGTTGACGGCGACGACCAGGGCCACCGCGAAGAGGGTGGCGTGGGCGAGCGAGGAGACGACGCGGGCCACCATCAGCACGGTGTAGCCGGGGGCGAGGGCGGCGAGGATGTTACCGAGGGTGAAGATCGCCATCAGCGTGAGCATGAGCGTCTTGCGCTCGACGCGCGTGGTCAGCGCGGTGATGAGCGGGCCGCCGATGACCACGCCCACGGCGTAGGCGGTCACCAGCAGCCCCGCACTGGGAACGCTGACGGCGACGTCCGAGGCGATGTTGGGAAGCAGGCCCGCGATCACGTATTCGGCGGTTCCCACCCCGAACACGCAGACGAGTAAGGCGAACAGGGGCAGGGGCATGGCGCCACCTCTCAAAGTATGTACGCGATACGTGCATGCAAACACATTGATTGCATGCAGGATGACGGAGTGTCAAGATGACTGGACGAGAACGGATTTACGGAGGCACCGGATGACGCACGCGACGGGCCGCACCGAGGAAGCACGGGAGACGCCGCCCCCCTGGGCACCCGGGACCGCGGACTGGATGGCCGTCCACCGCGCCCACGCGCGGGTGACCGACGCCGTCGAGCGCGCGCTCGACCGCCGTCACCGGCTGCGCGTCTCCGAGTTCCACGTCCTGGCCTCCCTGGCGCAGGCCCCGGAACGCAGCCTGCGCATGCAGGACCTCGCCGAGGCCGTCGGGCTGACGCACAGCTCCGTGAGCCGGCTGACCGGCCGGCTGGAGGACCGTTCCCTCTGCGAGCGCTGCCTGTGCCCCGACGACCGGCGCGGCGTCTTCGGCCGCCTTACCGACCAGGGAGCCGAATTGGCCGCACTGGCCGCCGTCACCTACTCCGAAGCCCTGTCGGCCGTGCTGTCCCGCTCGGGCATGGCCGTGGACCGCACCCCGGGAGGCCTGCACTTCCTCGTCGGCCCGTCGGCGTGACGGCCGGCCCCGGCGACGGCCCGCCGGCGGGGCCGATGTCACCTCACCGCCCGCGGAACCGTGCGTTGCCCGGCCCCCGGGCGACGAAACTTCCCATCCCCAGCATCCGGTCCTCCGTCCCGAACAAGGCCGCGAACCGCTCCCGTTCGACGGCCAGCCCCTCGTCCAGGCCGAGCGCACTGCCCTTGTCCAGGGCGTACTTCGCCGCCGCCAGCGCCGCCGTCGGGCCCTGCGCGTAGGAACGGGCCCGCTCCGTGGCCACCTTCAGCACCTCGGACCCGGGGACCACCTCGTCGACCAGACCCACGCGCAGCGCCTCCGAAGCCGCCAGAGCACGCCCCGAGAAGATCATGTCCTTCGCCACCGCGAGACCGACGAGCCGGGGCAGCCGCTGTGTCCCGCCCGCTCCCGGTATGACGCCGAGCAGGATCTCGGGCAGCCCCAGCCGGGAGTCCTCGGCGCAGATACGGAAGTCCGCGGTCAGCGCGAGTTCGCACCCCCCGCCCAGGGCCGCGCCGTTGATCGCGGCGACGACCGGTTTCCCGATCTCCGCGACCGCGGTGAACGCGGACTGGAGCGCCGAGGCGTGTTCGTGCATGTCGGCATGGGTCATCCCGGACATCTCCTTGATGTCCGCGCCCGCACTGAAGATGGCCGGACCGCCGTACAGGACCACGGCGCGCACCTCGGGGTCGGTGGCCGCCAGCGCCGCCGCCCGGTGCAGTGCGCGCTGCGCGTCCCGGTCCAGCGCGTTGACCGGCGCCCGGTCCAGGCGGATCGTGGCGACGTGCTCGTCCACCGTGAGGAGGGCGGCAGCCGCCCCGGAACGCGTACTCACGCCCACAGCAGCCCCCCGTTGACCCCGAGGATCTCGCCGTTGACGTAGCTCGCGTCCTCGGACGCCAGGAAGACCGCCGCACGGGCGGCCTCGCCCACCTCGCCGGCACGTCCCAGCGCGAACCGCTTCCGGTACGCCTCCCAGGCACGCTCGTTGCTGACGAGTTCCCGGCCCATCCCCTCGTCGAGGAAGCCGGGAGCCAGGGAGTTGACCCGCACCCCGGCGCGACCCAGTTCGATCGCCGCGACCCGGGTGAACATCTCGACGGCCGCCTTGGAGGCCGCGTACCCGGCGGCGCCCACCGCCACCCGGCTGCCCATGCACGAGGACACCGTGATCACCGAACCGCCGCTCTTACGGAGATACGGGACAGCGGCCTGCACCGAGAGGAAGACCCCGGTGAGGTTGGTGTCCATCACGGCACGCCAGTCCTCGTACGCCAGCGACTCGATCTTGCCGTCCCGGTTCACCCCCGCGTTCGCGACGACCGTGTCGATGCCCCCGAACTCGGCGTCCGCCGCCCGCATGACGTCGGGCATCGCCCCGGGGTCGCTCACGTCGGCCAGCAGGAACCGGCTGCGTTCCGGGTGTTCTTCCAGCAGTTTCTCGACGTCCCCCCGGGAACGGGCCGCACATACGACGTTCGCTCCCTCCGCCAGGAACTCGCGTGCGATGGCCAGTCCGAGACCTCGTGTCCCGCCCGTGATCACCGCCGTCTTGCCCTTGAGTCTCATCTCGTCTCCTTGAGGTCCGGGTGCGGTTGGTTCCGGCGCGCGGTGTTCAGTACCAGGTCATGACGGCGGCCCCCGCCGTCATGCCCCCGCCGACCCCCGCGAGCAGCACCCGCTCACCGCGCCGCAGGGGTGAGCGCACGTGCGCGTCGTGGAGGGTGATCGGGATGGAGGCCGCCCCGGTGTTCCCGTAGCGGGGAGCGGTCATCGGGGCGCGTGCGGGGTCGATCCCCAGGTCCCGCACGCACTGCTCCAGCAGCCGCGTGTTGGCCTGGTGGAAGATGACCCGGTCGATGTCGCCGAGGTCCAGGGAACTCTCCTGGAGGACTTCGGTGACGAGCTTGGGCAGGGTGGCCAGTACGTAGTCGCGCACGGCCCGCCCGTCCATCGAGAAGAGGTGCTCGCCGGCCTCCCAGGCCTGCGGGTCGAGCGCCTTCGCGGTGCCGCCGGCGGCGACTCCCACCAGATCGCTGCGGTCCCCGTCGGTGACCAGCTTCACCGCGTGGATGCCGTAGCCCTCGGGGACGGGCCCGAGGACCGCAGCCCCGGCTCCGTCCCCGAACAGGGCGACCGTCTTGCGGTCGGACCGGTTCATGATGCGGGAGTACATGTCCGCGGCGACCACCAGCGCGCCGGACTCGCCGCCGGGCCGGTCCACCAGAGCCCGGCCGATGTCGAGGGCGAACAGGAATCCGGAGCACACGGCGTTGACGTCGAAGGCGGGGATGCCGTGGAGTCCCAGCTTGTCCTGGGTGAGTGCCGCGGTCGCGGGCTGCGGCTTGTCCCCGGTGGAGGTCGCCAGCGCGATCCAGTCGATGTCCGGCCACGCCTCCCGGTCGGCGCCGAGGGCGTCGAGGGCGGCGGCGGTCGCCAGGTCGGAGGTGGTGACCCCGTCCGCCGCGTAGCGGCGCTCGCGTATGCCCGTGCGCTGGTCGGTCCAGTCCGGGCTGGCGCCGCTCCAGCGGGCCACTGTCGCGTTGTCCACGATCTGCGGAGGCACGTGGGCCCCGATGCGGATGATCCCTACGGACATGTCCCGGTCTCCTCGCCAGTGGGCACGGTGGTGGGGTGGGGGTGGTTCTCCCGCTGCGTCCAGCCGGGGGTCTCCCCGACTTCCAGCACGGCGCAGCTCCAGTTGAAGCCGCCGCCGACGCCGACGAGGACGATGTGCTCGCCCGCCCGCAGGGCACCGCTCTCCGCGAGGTGGTTGAGGCCGGCGAGCTGGTCGCCGGCGCCCAGATGGCCGACGCGGCGGGCGAACTCCCAGGTGGTGCGGGTGAAGTCGGTCAGTCCGAGGGGCCGGAGGACCTGCCGTTGCAGCAGGTGGGCGCCGAAGTGCGGCAGGACGATGTGGTCCGCCGAGGCCAGGTCGACACCGGCCTCCTGCGTCGCCTGGCTCACCGCGGCGTGGAGCCCGGCGGAACCCCGCTTCCACAGTTCTTCCTTGGGCATCCGCGTCAGGAACTCCTGGGCCCGCCGGTAGAGGTCGATGGGGTGGTCCGCGTCGTTGCGGAAGTCTCCGAAGGCGTCGTCGCCCCGGTGCAGGCCTTCCAGTTCCGGGTCCTGGGTCGTCACCAGGGACCGCAGCCGGGCGAATCCGCCGCGTGTCGAGACGGCGACCGCGCTTCCGCCGTCGCCGAAGACGAGGCCGGAGTCGGCACGCCAGCGGTCGAAGTGGGGAGGTGCCCAGATGTCGGCGCAGGTCACCACGGCCAGGTTCGCTCCGGGGCGGGCCGACAGCCTGTCGCAGGCGAGTTCGAGGGCTGCCAGTCCCCCGTTCGAGCCGGCGCGGACCTCTGCGGCGAACGCCGCCGAACTGCCCGTTTCGCGCTGGACGTAGGACGTGGGGTTCGCGACGTTGATGCCGTTGTGCTTGAGGACGGAGTAGTAGAGGGCGTCCACCTGGCCGGGGTCCGCTCCGGCGCGCCACAGGGCCTGGCGGGCCGCTGCCGCGGCCATGCCCGGGGTGGAGGCTTCCGACGGGGCCACCGTCAGCCTCAGTTGCTCGCTGCGTCCGGCCTCGTCGGCGCCGTAGTCGCCGTCGGCCACCGCCTGTTCGGCCGTGACGTGGTCGTCCGGCAGCCAGGCTCCGGTGCCGGCCACGTGGATGTCGTTCCACCGCATGGGGAGTCTCCTTTCTTCGGACGGGGGACCGGGTTCTCTCAGGGGCGGTTGGTCCAGGCGACCGGGCCGCCGGGGGCGCGTCGTGCCCGGGTCGTCGCCTCGTAGGGCATGGCGCCGTCGGGCATGTTCAGGACCTCCATCGGGATGCCGATGGGCGTGCGGAAGTAGACCCAGCGGTCGCCGGCGATGGGGCCGTCGGGGATGGTCTCGGGGGTGCCGAGGATCTCCACGCCGTCCTGGGCTTCGAGATGGGCGACGGCGGCGTCCACGTCGTCGACGTAGAAGGCGAGGTGGTGACCGCCGACGTCGCTGTTGCGCGGAGGCACGGAGGACGAGCCGGGGACGGCGTACGAGAACAGCTCGATGTTGTCGGTGGGGCCCAGGCGCAGCATGGCCTGTTCGATGGTTCCCGCTCCGTCGACGTTGAGCTGCGTGCTCATGACGTCGGCGGGCAGGGGGATCGGGCCGATGCGGTAGAGGAGTTCGGCGCCGAGCACGTCGGTGAAGAACGCCACGGACGCGTCGAGGTCGGCCACCGTGTAGGCGACGTGGTCGATGTTGCGTGCGGTGGGGATGCCGGGTGCCGGTGTGGTGACGGTCCCGTTGTGCCAGGCCGGCACCGGGCCAAAGCGGCGGCCGTCGGTCTCCTTCTGGTACGGCATGTCCTGCGGGACGGAGTGGACCTCCATCTGCATGCCCCACGGGGTGAGGAAGTAGATCCAGCGGTCGCCCGCGTTGGGGGCGTCCTCGGGCATGGTCTGCGGCGTGCCGAGGATGCGCACGCCGGGACGGCCGGCGAGGTAGGCGACGGCGGCGTCGACGTCGTCGACGTAGAAGGCGAGGTGGTGGCCGCCCACGTCGTTGTTGCGCGGCGGGACGTTGTTCTGGTGGGGGGCGGTGTACTCGAAGAGCTCGACGTTGCTGGTGGGGCCGAGGCGCAGCATGGCGATCTCGGTCGTGGCCCTGGGGTCGACGTCGAGGTGGACGCTCATCCAGTCGTCGTCCCGGACGAGGGGGTCGAGGCGGTAGACGAGTTCGCCGCCGAGCGTGGTGGTGAAGAACTCGATCGCCTGGTCGAGGTCGGGGACGGTGAAGGCGAAATGGTCCACGCTGCGGGCGGTGGGGATGCCGGTGTGCGGAGGCTGGAGGGCCATGGTGCGGTGCCTTTCCGGTGCGGAGTGGGTACGGCTCAGACGGTGTTGGCGTAGCCCTGGTTGGCGATCGCGGCCATGAGGCTGAGGCCGCCGTCGACGGTGAGGGAGACCCCGGTGGTGTAGGCGGCGGCGGGCGAGGCGAGGTGGGTGATGAGCGCGGCCACCTCGGCCGGCCGGCCGGGGCGCCCGACGGGGATCGCGGGCCGCTTCACGTCGGCGGCGTCGGTGTGTTCGGGGACGCCGTTCATGGGCGTCGCTGTCTCGCCGGGCGCCACCGAGTTGACGGTGATGCGGTGTTCGGCGAGTTCCAGGGCCATCACTTTGGTGACCGCGCCCAGCGCCGCTTTCGCGGCGCAGTAGGCGCTGCCGCCCCGGATGGGGATGTGCTCGTGCACGGAGGTGACGTTGATGATGCGTCCGCCCCGGCCGGCGGCGACCATGGAGGCCGCTGCCGCCCGGGCGCACAGGAACGGGCCGGTGAGATCGACGTCGAGGAGGTGCTGCCATCCGTCGGCGTCCTCGTCGAGAGCGTCGGCCCGGCGGTTGATCCCGGCGTTGTTGACGAAGACGTCGATTCCGCCGAGTTCCTCGGCCACGCGGTGGACCGTCGCGGCGGCGGCGCGCGGGTCGCCGAGGTCCAGCCGGACCAGGGTCGTCTCCGTACCGGCGGGCATGTCCCGCACCGTGCGCCGGGCTCCTTCCTCGTCCGAGCGGTAGCCGACCGCGACGCGGTGCCCCGCCCGGGCGAGAGAGAGCGCGGTGGCGCGGCCGATGCCGGAGCTGGCGCCCGTGACGAGGGCGACGGGCCGCCGCCCGGTGGTCGGGGGGTTGTCATCCGGCATGGGCTTCCTCGCGTTCCGGTGCGGCGGGAGTACCGAAGGAGAGCAGGATCTTGGGACGTGCGCCGCGGCCCGTCTCCAGCGTCCGGAACGCCTGCCGGGCTTCCGTGGCGGGCAGTTCCGCGTGGATCAGAGGTGCGGCCCGCAGAATGTCGCGGGCGAAGAGGCCGAGGGTCTCGTCGTAGTGGTCGAGCCCGTGGCGGATGCCGAGCAGGGAGATCCCGTCGAGGGTGATGCGGGCGGCGTCGACCTGCGGAATCGGTTCGTGCGTGACACCGACGGCGGCGACACGGCCGCCGGGTTCGACGAGGTCCAGGGCTCTCGCGAACCCAGCGGAGGCGCCCGACGCCTCGATGACCAGGGAGTACGCGCCCGGGTCGGCCTGGGCGGGGAGAAGCCCGCGCCGGGCTCCCAGGCCGGTGGCGAGTTCGAGAGCCGCTCCGTCGATGCCGACGGCGTCGACGTGCTGGGCCAGATGGGCGGCCAGCTGGACGGCCAGCAGGCCGATGGTGCCGGTGCCCACGACAGCGACGCGGTCGGTGGTGAGGCAGCCGGCCCGCCGGAACGCCTCGACGACGGTGACCGCGGGTTCGACCAGTGCGGCCGAGCGGGCGTCGACCGTGTCCGGCACGGGGACGAGAGAACTGGCGGGCATCCGGACGTACTCGGCCGCCGCTCCCTGGATGCCGTAGAGGCCTACCTCGCGCATGTGCGGGCAGAGGCCGCGCCGGCCGCCGCGGCAGTGGGCGCACCCGCCGCAGGGCACCATGGTCTGGCCGACGACGGGCTGCCCGGGGGCCAGGCCGGTGCCGGGTGCGGAGACGACGGTGCCGCTCCATTCGTGCCCGACGACGTGCGGGAAGGCAGTCCGCCCGTCGAGGACGTAGCTGGCGGTGCCGTGCAGGAGTTCCAGGTCGGTTCCGCAGAGTCCGGCGTACGAGACGCGGACCAGTGCGTGGCCGGCGAGCGGCCCGGGGATGGGGATCTCCACCGTTTCGACGCTCTTGGGGGAGGTGACGGCGACGGCCGTCATGGTTCCCCGCAGCCAGGCGGGGTCGTGGGCCGGGCTAGTCATGGTGCAGCTCCGGTATGCGCGGGGGAAGCTGGGCGGCGTACCGGTCGGGCAGCGTGGCCAGCAGCAGCAGCGTGACGGGGAGGTCGCCGGTGCTGAGGTGGGGGCGGGCTCCGGCCGGGCTGAGCATGAGCTGGCCGGCGTGGAGCGACCACGGCGCGGAATCGCATTCGTCGACGGTGACCGTCCCGGACAGGACGAACCACGCCTCGTCGACTCCGGCGCGTCCGCGGTGGTCTATGCGGGCGTGCGGCTCCAGGACGATCTGGTCGACCGCCTCGCACTCGCTGTGGAGCATGCCCCGGCGGGCCAGGCAGCGTCTGAGGACCGCCCCGGCGCCGGACTGGAGCGCTTCGGCGTGGGCGGCGGCGGGAGAGATGATCACCGGGTGCTCTCCCCCGGTCCGCGCACGTCCATCTCGGCGTGGAAGAGCTGGAGTCCGCCCTCGTGTGCCAGGACGTGGGCCTCCGTGCCCAGCGGAAGAGTGACGGCGGTTCCGGGGACGAGCTCGGCCCGGGAGCCGGCGCCCTCGGCGACGCCCGTTCCGTCGATCACGAAGAGCACGTGTTCGCTGGTGTGGGCCTTGAGCGTCTCGCTGTCGTTCTCCCGCAGGGTCTGGATGCGGATGGTGGACAGGGGTCCGTCGAAGGCTTCCGACGGGTCGACGCTCCGGACTTCGTCGAGCTGGTAGACCCGGCTGCGGGGCATGGTTCCTCCAGGATGGGTGGGGGCGTCCTGGGTGAGGACGGCGTGGGTGGCCGGCGCGGACATCTCCACGACGAGCCAGGCCAGTTCGCCTTCACCCGTGTTGCGCAGGCCGTGGGTGCTGCCGACGCCGGTGAGAGCCATGGTTCCGGGCCGCACCTCGTAGGTGGTGTCGTCGAGGAGCAGCTCGCCCCGCCCGGAGAGGATGAAGTAGATCTCCTCGGTACGGGTGTGCAGGTGGGCTCCGCTGACACCGCCGGGGGGCAGGCAGGCCCACTCGACCGCCTCCCACGCTCCGGCGGTGCCGGTGCGGCGCGCGAGGCACTTCCAGTAGGTGAGGCCTTCGGCGCCGTGCACGCCGTGGACGTGCGAGGCCCGTGAGGTGTCGGCGACGATCACAGGGCACTCCGGAGGGCCCGGTCGTGCTCCTGCAACTCGGCGAAGGCCGACCGCAGTTCCTGCGGGCTGAGGTCGTTGACGAAGCACGCCTGGCCGATGCCGACGGGCAGCGGCAGGCGCTGCTGGCCGTCGCGGTGCCGAACGGTGTCGGCGAGGGCGTGTTCCCACACTTCGGGCGTGCAGGCGGGGTGCATGACGGGCAGGCCCAGGTCCTCCATGACGGCCAGCACGCGTCGGGTGTCCTCGTCGCTCACCAGGCCGCGGCGGCGGGCGACGACGGTGGTGAAGGCCATGTCGATGCACACCGCCTCTCCGTGCAGGAGTTCCGGCAGCGCCTCCATCTCGATCACGGGGGAGAAGGAGTGGCCGTAGTCCACCAGCCGCTGCAACTGGTGCTCCCAGAGGTTGGGCTGGAGTTCTTCGAGCATGCCGTGGACGGCCCGGCACAGGACTTCTTCGGCGACGAGGTGGCGGCCGTCGGGGTCCTCGGTCAGCTGGAGCCTGCCGTTGAGCAGGGTCTTGCTGTGGGCGGCGAGCAGTTCGAACAGGGCCCGGTCCTTGACAAGGGCGATCTTGAGGATCTCGGCCAGACCGTTGGAGATGTGCCGCTGGTCGAGCGTGGCGAGGAACTCCGGGTCCAGCAGCGCCACCGAGGACGGGTGGTAGGTGCCCAGCCGGTTCTTGTGACGGCCGAAGTTGACTCCCGTCTTGGCACCCACGCCCGCGTCCACCAGGCCGATGAGGGTGGTGGGGACACGGACGTACGGGGTGGATCGCCGGTAGAGGCTGGCCGCGAGGCCCACGATGTCCATGAGGACCCCGCCCCCGATGGCGATGACGGGTTCGTGGCGGCGCGCGATGCCGAAGGCGTCCATGGACTCCACCACCTGGAAGGCGGACTCCATCGTCTTGAGCTGCTCGTGGGCGGGCAGGACGCGGGTCACGGTCTCGATCCCGCGGGCGTCGAAGTACGCCGCGATGCGGTCTCCGTACAGGCGCTGTACCTGCTCCTCCACCACCAGCAGGCGCCGGGTGCCCGTGCTGCCGGGCGGGGTGCCCGCTTCGGCCAGAGCGGGGTGGGCGGGATCGAGTATTCCGCTCTCGAAGCGCACCTCGTAGGTGACGGGCTTGGCCGTGCTGACGGTCCAGGAACGCGCCGGCGCCCCCTTTGTAAACAGCCCGTTACCGGATTGTGTGAAATAGGTTTCTGGTGGCATTACGGCAGTCATCGATACTCCTCGTCTTGTTCCCGAACGGAAAGAAAGGCGGGAAGAGATGGAGCCGGAGCACACGCGCCCCGGAAACTCCGCCCTGACGCTCAGGCCACCTGGTCACTGCCGGCCGGCCCGCTGCTGCAATGAACTATAGATGCGAGCACAAGTTTGAATGCAAGTACAGCTAGAGTGTGATCTGAATCACCCCCACAATCCGACATACCTCGCCTATCCCGCCAAAATCACCTACGCACCTTCGGTACAGCAATACCGCGCACTCGGGAAACCGCGGAGTAAACCGGCCCACCCCGGGGACGCGAGCGCGAATTCGCGCCACCAGAAAGGCGGCGTGGCGCATTTCTTTCGCAGAGATACACCATGGACCAAAGTTGTTCGCGAGTGTATTTTTGAACCGCTTCGGGTCAGGCCCGGCCCCGACGACGTGCCCACGACACATGAGGTAGGGGAAAATGCCCAGAGAGTCAGGAAGTGTCGACTCGGCCATCGCCGTCATCGGCATGGGATGCCGTTTCCCGCAGGCGGACGGTGTGGACGAGTTCTGGAACAATTTGCTGTCGAATACCGACTCGGTCACACCGGTTCGACCTGATCGCTTCGACGCCGAACAGTTCCACCATCCGACGCCGGGGACCCCCGGAAAGACAGTGAGCCGGCACGGCGGATTCCTCGACGCCCCCTTCGCCTTCGACGCCGCCTTCTTCGGGATCGCGCCGGTGGAGGCGAAGGCGATGGACCCGCAGCAGCGCCTGCTCCTGCAGGTCGTGTGGGAAGCCCTGGAAGACGCGGGTGTCGTCCCCTCCTCCCTCGCCGGAAGCCGCACCGGAGTCTTCGTCGGGCAGGCGACGGCCGAGTACGGAGAGGTGCACGCCCCACCCGGCGTGCACGGCGCGGTCGGCAGCCGCATCCGGGGGGCCACGGCGGGCCGGATCAGCTACGGCATGGACCTGCGCGGCCCCAGCGTCGTCCTGGACACCGCCTGCTCGTCGTCCCTGGTGGCCGTGCACAGCGCACGGCAGAGTCTGCTCAGCGGTGAGAGCGATCTGGGGATCGCCGGCGCGGTCAACTTCATCGTGTCCCCGGACGACGCCATCGCCTACTCACAGGGCGGCATGCTGTCGCCCGGGGGCCGCTGCCGCTTCGGTGACGCACGAGCCGACGGCTTCGTACGCAGCGAGGGTGTCGGAGCCGTGATCCTGAAACGCCTCGACGACGCGCTGGCGGACGGCGACCCGGTGCTCGGCGTGATCATGGGGAGCGCCGTCACCCACGAGGGCCAGGGCGACGGCCTGTTGATGCGCCCCTCGGTCGGCGGCCAGCGCGCCATGCTCAGGGAGGCACGCCGGGCGGCGGGTGTCGGCGCGGGAGAGCTGGACTACGTCGAAGCGCACGGCACCGGCACCACGATCGGCGACGCGGTCGAGCTGGAGGCCCTGATCGAGGAGCGCCGCGAGGCCGGGCCGCGTACCGCACCGCTGCGGGTCGGCTCGGTGAAGAGCAACATCGGGCACGCCGAAGCGGCGGCCGGCATGGCGGGACTGATCAAGTCGCTCCTCATTCTCAGACACCGCACCATACCGGCGACACTGCACGTGAGCCGGCCCAACGACCAGGTGGTGGAAGCCGCCGGCACGGTGCGGCTGGTGACCCGGAACGAACCCCTCGCGCCGCAGGGGGAGGCGGCCCTGATCGGCATCAGCTCCTTCGGGATCGGCGGCACCAACGCCCATGTCGTGCTCGGCGCGTACACGCCCGAACCCCGCCCCGACACCCCGCGCGACGACGCCGCACCCGCGCCGCACCTCCTGGTGCTCTCCGCCCGCTCGCCGCAGTCCCTGAATCAGCTGGCCCGGTCCTACGCCGCGTACCTGAGGCCGGGGGGAGAAGGCCACGACACTCCGCTCGGCGCGATCTGCGCCGCTGCCGCGACCCGCAGGGAGGCCCACACCCACCGCCTGTGGGCGGTGGGCCTCACCCACGCCGAACTGGCCGGCCAGCTCGACCGGCTGGCCCGCGGGGAGAACCCCGCGAACGCCGGCACGGGGGACGCGCACCCGGGACCGGCCAAGCGCACCGTGTTCGTCTTCCCCGGCCAGGGATCCCAATGGGTCGGCATGGGGCAGGGGTTACTCGCCTCCTCGCAGGCCTTCCGCCGGACCATGGCGGAGTGCGACCTCGTCCTGCGCGACGAACTGGGCTGGTCCGTCCTGGAGCTCCTCGACACCCGGCCCGACTCCTTCCCCGCCGCGGTGGAAGTGGTGCAACCCGCCCTGTGGGCCATGGAGATCGCTCTGGCGGCGGCGTGGGCAGAGCGGGGGGTGACCCCCGATGTCTGCGTGGGGCACAGCATGGGCGAGACCGCCGCCGCCCACGTCGCCGGGGCCCTGTCGCTGGCGGACGCCGCCGCGGTCATCGCCCGGCGCAGCCGCCTGCTGAAGCGTCTGGCGGGACGCGGCTCGATGCTCGCCGTCGAGCTCGGCGGCCAGGAGGCCCTGGAAGTCATCTCCCCGTACGACGGCCTCGTGTGCGTGGCGGCCGAGAACTCCCCGACCGCCACGGTGCTCTCCGGCGACGGCGGCGTTCTCGACGAGATCGCCGGAGAGCTGGACACCCGGGGCGTCATGGCCCGCAAGGTGAACGTCAACGTCGCTTCCCACAGCCCGCTCACCGACGAGCTCCGGGCGGACCTGCGCCAGGCACTGGCCGCGCTCTCCCCGAAACCGGTCTCCCGCACGATGGTCTCCACGGTCACCGGTGAGGCGGTGGAGGGCTCGGAGCTGGACGCCGACTACTGGGTGCGGAATCTGCGCGGCAAGGTCCGTTTCACCGACGCGGTCAGGGCCGCGGGCACCGCGCGGGACAGCGTCTTCGTGGAGGTGAGCCCGCACCCCCTGCTCACCCACGGCACGGAGGAGATCCTGGGCCGTCCCGGCTGCGCGGTCGAGTCGCTCAGGCGTGACCAGGACCCGGCGACGGCGATGGCCCGCTCGGTCGGGCGTTTCTACGCGGCCGGCGGCCGGGTGGACTGGGAGCGTTACCACGGAGGGCGGCCCGAGGCCGTCCGGCTGCCCCGGTACCCCTGGCGAGCCACCGTGTTCCGGCTGGACCGGGCCCCGGACGCACCGGCCGGCACGCACCGCGGCCACACCCGGCAACTGGGCCTGCGGGATTGGGCGAAGCAGGACGACTGGGGGAATGCCATCAGCGTCGACGGATTCGCCCCCGTCCCCCCGATGGTCCACGCGGGAGCGCTGCTGCACGTCGCGCGGGAACTGCGACCCGACACCCCGTGGTCCCTGCATCGCGTGCGCCTGAACAGCGCCCCGGTGGAAGCGGCGGACGCGGACGCCATGCGACTCGAGGTCTCGCTCCGTCCGGACGGCTCCGGATGGCAGGGCTCGGTCCATGCCCTGCATCCCCGATTCGCCGAGCCCGCGCCGTGCATGACGGCGACGATCCGCGTCGGAGGCGAACTCCGGCGGGACCTGGGCGGCGCCCTCCTGGACCGCGCCCTCGCCTCCTGCCGCCAGTACCTGCCGGAACACGAATTCGCCGGGCACATAGGGCAGATGGGCTTCGCGGTGGGTTCCCCGTTCCAGGCGGTCGAACGCGTGTGGCGGCGGGACGGCGCGGCCCTCGGCCGGATGCGCCGCCCGGAGGCGTCCGCTCCGGCGGCCTGGGAGTCCGCGCTCCTGCCCCTGATGGCCGCACTCGCGCCGACACGGTTCGGGGTGCGCCGGACCTACGCCCCCGTCGGCTTCGGCTCGATCGAGTTCGCCGCGGAACTGCCCGAGCGGTACTGGAGCATCGCGAAGGTCACGGCGTCCTCGGGCACCACGGTCCGCGGTGATGTGATCGTGCTGGAGGACGGCGGGCGGATCGTGGCCCGCTTCGGCGGGATCGTCCTGCGCCGGTCCGCCGGCAACGGGCAGGCGGCGGAGAAGCGCTTCTCCGCCCTGGTCACCCACGTGCGCGGGCGCCTGCTCTCCCCCGCGACGGCCGTCCGGAGGAGCGGCGCGGCGGCCCGGCCGGAGCACGCGGACCTCGCGCGCCCGGCTCCCGGGCAGGTGCCCGCCCAGCCTGCCACGGCCACGGGCGACAGTGCGCCGCCGCTGCCGCAGGGCTTGACGGCGCTCGCGGCCTCCGTGCTGGGGATGGACGGTCAGGATCTCGACCTGGACCGTTCGCTGCACGACCAAGGGCTGGATTCGCTGATGGCGGTCCGCCTGCGGCACCAGATGTCCGCCCTGCACGATGTGCGGATCTCGACGGGCCGGCTGCTGAGCGACGAGAGTGTCCGCAGTCTGACGAGTGACCTGGCGCGGGCCCGGCCGTGACCGCCGTGGTGGCCGGGGGGAAACGGGTCATGCACCGGGGGGAGAAAGCTCAGGATGTGTGCGTTCCCACGATCTGTGTCACTTCCCTGGCGAAAACTTGGACCGTGGTATAAGTTTTCGCCGTCGGCTCCGCGGCCGACACCGCACGTTTGCACCATTCCTCGCACAGGCTCGTCGTGGACGACCGGGACCACTCCCCCCTGGATGAGCCTGAGAGCACACGGAGTCACAGTGGATATCGCCGAACAGCCTGTCGGCCGTCGCGCACGCAACAAGCAGCGCGTCCGTGACCGCCTTTACAGCTCCGCGCTGGAAGTGATCCTGGAAAAGGGGTACGACCACGCGTCCGTGGACGAGATCGCGGAACGCGCGGACGTCGCCCGAGGGACGTTCTTCAACTACTTCCCACGAAAGGAGGACCTCATCGGAGCCTGGGCCGAACAGCGACGGGAAAGCATCAGGGCGGCAGTGGGAGACACCGCCCCGGCGGACTGCCCGAGTGCGCAGTCGCAGCTCGCGCAGTACATGAGGGCCCTCGGCCGGATCAACGACACCGAAGAAGACCTCACCGTGGCCATGCTCACCGCATGGGTGAGGGCGGGTCGCCCGTTGTTCGAGGACCCGCACCTCGCGAAGCTCTTCGAGGCGGTCGTGGAGAACGGCCAGAAATCCGGCGAGTTCTCCCGGAACGTCTCGGCCGAGCGCGTGAGCTACGCCCTGCGTGACCTCTACCTCGGTGCCCTGTACGAGTGGGCGCGTTCCAGCCCGGTCTCTCGTCACCCCCCTCTGGAGCACCGGCTGCAGGAGATCCTCACGCTGCTGGTCGGCGGCATCGCCGCCGCGCCGGCGCGACCGGAGGAATAGCACGCGGCAACCGGTGGCCCGGTCGTTCGGGCCACCGTCCCCGCCGTGAGCAGCGCCCAAGGATCAGCGCCGGCCGGAGCCGGGGCGCCCGCCCGGATCAGGCGTTCATGAACTGGTCCACCCGCAGCGCCCGGTCGACGATCCGGACGTCGCCGAGGGTGCCGTGGAAGACCTGGCTGACGTCGCCGGCCCACTGGTAGCCGCCGACGAGGAACGGCTTGTGGAGCGAGGCCAGGCCGACCGCCTTCGAGGTGGGGTTGCGGCCCTCCTCGCAGCCGTTCACGTAGAGCTTGCTGACCTTGCCGTCGTTGACGACGGCGACGTGCCACCACTCCTGCTGCTGGAGCAGGTGACTCCACGCGGTGGTCGCTCCGTCCGTGTTGAGCGGGTAGGCGTTCCACTGGATCTCCAGGGAGCCGCTGAGCCCCAGCGTCATGACGGGTTCGTCGGCGGTCGACGTCGGGCCGTTCTTCCCGGCCTCGGCGGCGGTGCCGGCGCGGCTGAGCATCGAGGACCAGCCGTTGCGCCCGCCGTTCCAGTCGGCGGGGACCTTGAAGAACAGCTCGATGGTGTAGCCGTGCGGGAAAGTCTCCGCGTTGACCGGGGCCGTATCGACGGTGCGGAGGTAGGCGCCGGTGACCGGGTTGCCCTGGCCCGTGAAGACGAGGCCGCCGTGTCCGGGCTGGTCGGGGTGGTGGTCGCCGGTCCAGGTCAGGGCGTTCGCGGCGGCGCCCGGGACCTGCTGGAGGACGAGGTCGTTGCCGTGGCCCGCCTGGTCCTGGACGACCGTACCGGCGGGCAGGCTGCCGCCCTCGGCGCCGGAGCCGTCGAACCGCCAGTACGCGAGGGTGCCGGGAACCAGCATCCGCCGGGCGGCGCGGGGCGCCCGTTCCGGGACCGGGGCGAAGCCGGCGAAGCGCTTCTCGAAGTCGATGTCCAGGGAGAAGTAGTCGACCGGGGAGGTCAGTTCGATCTCCTGGGCGGCGGCCGCGTTCAGCTCGTCCTCGGCCGCCCGCTCCCGCATCCACGGCGAGAACGTCGCGATGTCGATCCTGCCCCGGTTGAGGTCGAAGCGGTACGAGCGCAGCATGCCGGAGCCGCCGTAGTAGCGGTCCTGGTAGTTGGTGATGTGCAGGTGCACGTCGTTGCCGGCGCTGTTCTTCATCACGGTGGAGCCGGGCGGCCAGTAGTGGCCGTTGAGGGTGAGGAAGATCTGGTCGTTGTCCTTGATCAGCCCGTCCCACATCTGCTGTCCGTACGCGGAGAGTTCGGCGGAACCGTCGTCGTACGAGCCGACGATCTCGTGGGTCGTCACGATCACCGGCAGCGTCGGGTTCGCCTTGATGGCGGCGTTGGCCCAGGCGAACCCCGCTGCCGACATGCGCCAGTCGAGGGAGAGGACCATCCAACTGCGGCCGCCCGCACGGAAGATGTGGCTGGTGTTGTAGCCGTCGGGGCTGGCGGAGTGGTGGGCGGGCGACTTCCTGGCGCGCGCCGGGCCGAAGGTGTCCAGGTACGGCGTCCGGCCGCGCTGGTCGTCGCCGCCCACGTCGTGGTTGCCCGCCAGCACGCCGTACGCGGCGCCCGCGTCGTCGAGCATGTCGAACACCTTGGTCACCGCGGCGTACTCCTCGGCGTGACCGTTGTTGGTCACGTCACCGAGGTGGGCGAGGAAGACGATGTTCTCGTCGTTGCCGCCGGCCCGCCCGGCCGGGTCGAGCACGTAGCGGAAGGACGCCTCCATCGGGGCGGGGTGGATCCGGTCGATGTCGAACATGTACTGCGTGTCGGGCATCACGACGAAGGTGAACCGCGGGTTCTCCGGGTCCGGGCTCCACGTGCCGCGCTTGCCGCGGCCGGTCTTCTTCCCCTCGTCATGCGCGTCGGAGGCGTCCTTGCCCGAGGCGAAGGCCGGCGCCGTGCCCAGCAGCCCGGTCGCGGCGGCCCCCGCGCCGAGCACACCGGCGCCGCGCAGGAAGGTGCGCCGGCTTCTGGCCGCGAGCCCCTCGCCGTCGAGGTCGGCGGTGCGCGGACAGCCGCAGTCGGCCGAGTGCGTGGCCGCAGCCGCCGGGAGGCTCCGTTCGGGGGCGTCGTCGCGGCGGTCGTCGGGGGAGGTGTGCATGCGTGCTCCAAGCGGGAGGAGTGGATGCACGCACGTTAGGGAGGCCACCGGGGCGGGCGGATGTCGCACCGGCGTCCGTCCGCCCAACACTCCGACAACTCCGTGACCTGGGGCGGAGCCTCCCCTCGGACACGGCCTACAGCTCCACCTCGGCCCAGATGATCTTCGCGTCGTGGGTGTAGCGGGTGCCCCAGCGGGAGGCGAGCTGGGACATGATGAACAGGCCCCGGCCGCCCTCGTCACCGGCCCGGGCGTGGCGCAGATGGGGGGCGACGAGGCTGGCGTCGCGGACCTCGCAGGTGAGGGTCTGGGTACGGACCAGGCGCAGGGAGAGCGGCGGGGTGCCGTAGCGCACGGCGTTGGTGACGAGTTCGCTGACGATGAGCTCGACCGCGTACAGCGCGTCCTTGGGGACCTTCCACTCGGCCAGGTGCGAGCGGGTCACGGTACGGGCCTTCGCCGGGGCGCCCGCGTCGTCGTCGAGCTCGATGGTGACCACCTGGGCGGCGCTGACCTCGCTGGGGCGGGCGAGGAGCAGCACCGCGCCTTCCGGGTGGGCGACGGGCCGGTAGTTGTACATGATGGCGTCGGCGATCTCCTGCAGGTCCCGGTCGGTCGGCGTGAGCACCTCGTCGACGGGGCGCAGGCCCGGGCGGTCGCGCAGGTTGCTGCCGCCGCTGTGCATGACGATGAGGCTGCCCGGTTCGAGGGTGATCTCGGCGGTGGAGAAGGGGGCGTTCTCGGTCGCGGAGAGCGGTGGTCCTTCGGGCAGGTCGAAGGGGTGCGGGGTGCCGTCCGGACGGACGATGTGGGGGATCGGCGCCCCGGCCCGGGCCACCGTCCAGAGCCGGGTGAACGGGTCGTACTCCCCGTAGAGGCAGGTCGCCCTGAGGGGCCGGTGGCGCAGGGCGTCGCCGACGGGGAGCGCCGCCCGCTCCTCGGCGAGCTGGACGGCGATGTCGTTGAGCCGGGAGAACAGTTCCTCGGGCGAGAGGTCGAGGGCGGCGAGTGTGCGGACGGCGGTGCGCAGTTGGCCCATGGTCGTCGCGGTCTGCACGCCCTGGCCGTCGACCCGGCCGACGACGAGGGCGGTCCGCGCGCCGGAGAGGGAGATGGTGTCGAACCAGCTGCCGCTGTTGCGCCCGGGCAGGTAGACGTGGGCGGTGTCGACGGCGATCGGGGACGCGGGGCCGGCCGGCAGCAGTCGGCGCTGGACGGTGGAGGCGACGGTGTGGTCGCGTTCGTAGCGCCGCGCGTTGTCGACGCTCAGTGCGGTGTGCGCGGCGAGCGTCACCCCGAAGGAGAGGTCGCCCTCGTCGTACGGCTCGCTCCCGCCGCACCGGTAGAAGCTGACGACGCCGAGCGCGGTGCCGCGCAGCGCCAGAGGCGCCACGATCATCGAGTGCGACCCGAACTCCTCGATGGACCTGGCCCGGTCGGGGTCGGTCTCGTACCAGGGCAGGCCGGGGGTGAGCTGCACCAGGCGGGGGCTGAGGTCGCCGAGGGAGAGGGAGTACGGGGTCGGGTGCGGCATCTCCCGTACGTCGCCCACCGGGTGGGCGGCCCCGCCCGAGCCGAGGGGGCCCCGGAACGCGATGCGGCGCAGCGGGGTGCCCCGGGGCGGCGGGCCGGCGGGCGCGTCGGCGCCGCGCAGCACGTCGTCCACGATCTCGACGACCGCGATGTCGGCGAACCCGGGGACGAGCGCCATGACCAGTTCCTCGCAGGTGACGGCGAGGTCGAGGGACTGGCCGACGCGTTCGCGTACGGCGTCGAGGGCGGCGGCGCGGGCGTAGTTGCGCTCCTGGGCGGTGATGTCCGCGGCCAGCACGAGCAGCGCCGCCGGTCCCGGGGCCCAGGCGCCGGGCAGTGCGGTGGTGTCCGTGTCGGAGTCGGCGGCCGACGGGTGGAACGCGACGGCGAAGGTGCGGTCGGTGCCGGCCGGGTCGGTGCGGTGTGCCCTGACCACGCCGACGGGACTGGCGCCGCGCTCGCCGGGGTACGCGGATGCGACGTCCTGCGCGGACGCGGCCTGCCGGGGCGATGCGGCGCCGGGGTGCTCCGGGGTGACCGGTCCGAGGGCGCGTACCGCCGCGTCCGGGTCATCCAGCCGGAACACGTCGGTGAGGAGCTGCCCGACCACCCGGTCCGGGGCCTCGCCGAAGGTCAGCGCGCCGGCCCGGACGATGCGCAGGTCCCGGTCGACCAGGTACGTACGGATGACGGGGGCGGTCACGAGGGCGTGCAGCAGAGCGGGGGGTGCCGGGTCGCCCGAAGGGACCGCCGACGGGAGGTCGTCGTCCGGCACTGCTCCACCACCGCCCTTCGAACACGACTTCGCCTCACACCACCTTGGGACCCGCGACGCGCTCGCGCCATCGGGGGACGTACGGACGGAGGACGGGCGGGGGTGGACGTCCGGCGGGCCGCCGACGGGCCACGGGAGGGCGCCGGAGGGCAGTAACGCCAAGGCTTCCGGCGGTGGGCCGGGGGATCGCGGGGAGGGCGCCGACGGTTTCGGGACATCGGCGCGAGGGCTCGCCACGACCGCTCCGGAAGGCGGGTGAGCCATCGCGACGTGGACATCGGTACGCCACGGAGTGGACCAGGCCGGTCATCAACCGCTCATAAAGTCACCAGCGTTCGGCGGCACCATACAATTTCGGTCACGAGCGACTTCCCTCAGTCGCTCGCCCGGGGTTGACTGGGCGTCACGCATGGTGACGCGATCGCCCGAAGCCCGGTTCCACTCGACCGCCGAATACACCCGTTCGGCGGTCCCGGTACGACAGGGAAAAGAAAGAGGGAGGAACCACCACAACCGCCTCACCTCGCAGAGTCATTCCTTGGCCAAAGAAAGCTGATTTCAGAACGCTCGAGTCCGCCGGCTCCCGACCGCTTCGCGCTCCGTGCACACCACGGCCACCCGCCGAACCCACCCTCCATCCACACCGTCTTGACGAGGGGTATCAATGAGCCAGATCGCGTTACCGGCGTTTCACATGCCGTTCGCCAGCGCCGGATGCAATCCGGGTCTGGAGAGGACCAAGGAGGCCGCCTGGAAATGGGCGGACTTCCATGGCGTGGAACTCTCTCCGGTGGCCCGGAAGAAGATGATCAGAACCCGGCCGGAGCTGTGGATCTCCCTCATCTTCCCGACCGCTCCCCAACAGCATCTCGACCTGTTCTGCCAGTGGCTCTTCTGGGCCTTTCTGGTCGACGACGAATTCGACGACGGACCCGCCGGACGAGATCCCCGGATGTGCGGCTCCGCCATCACCCGGCTCGTCGAGGTGCTCGACGGGGCCGTGGCGCACTCCGCCATGGAACTGACCCTGGAGGAGCTGCGGAACCGCACGTACCGCGACCGGTCGACGGCCTGGGTACGGCAGTTCCGCCGGGACACCGTGGCCTGGCTCTGGACGTACTACGCCGAGGCGGTCGAACGGGCCGCCGGACAGGTGCCGTCCCGGGCCGAGTTCGTGAAGCACCGCCGGGATTCCGTGGCGATGCAGCCCTTCCTCGATCTTCACGAGATCACGGCGGGCATCGATCTCACGGACGCCGCCCGGAGCCTTCCCGCGTACGTCGCGCTCCGGGACGCGGTCACCGACCATTCCGGCCTCTGCAACGACATCTGCTCCTTCGAGAAGGAGGCGGCGATGGGCTACGAGCACAATGCCGTCCGCCTCATCCAGCGCGACCGCGGCTGCACGCTCCAGGAAGCCGTCGACGAGGCCGGTATCCAACTGGCCCGGATAGCGGAACGTGTCCGGCGCGCGGAGAAGGACCTGGTCGTGGAGATGGACGCGGCCGGCCTGGAGGGTCCGGAACGGATCGCTCTCGAACGGTGCGTGCGGGACTACCGCGGCCTCGTGCGGGGTGACTTCGACTACCACGCACGGGCCGAGCGCTACACCCGCCCGGACCTGGTGGAGCCGGAGGAGCGGAGCGAGCTCTCCCGGTTCTTCGCGGCGTGAACGGTCCCGCGCGGACCCCTCGCCGGGCGCCGCGGGCGTCCGGTGGATCCTGAGGAGAGAGCCTCCCGAGGACCCGATCAGGCGCGCGACGCGCCCTCGGCATGCGGCTTCCGGAATTTCGGCGGCGGAACCCCGGAAGCCGCATCCCGCCCAGGGCCGTCCCCGGTCGCCCTCGGACGTTCCACTCCATGACGCACGCTCGACCGAGCCGTCACCCGTTCGGGTGAACTCCCGTGCGAGACTGTCCCTCCGGCGCCACCGGGTCGGCCGGTTCCCGAGGGTTGGCGCGTCCGCAGCGGACGCCGCACCGACCACGCCCCGGGAAGAACCCCGACCGACGGATCGCCGCTCTCTCATCATCGTCCTCGGGGAATCAAACGTGAGATCGAAGCGAAGAATATGGGCAACGGCGGCCGTCGCGACGGCGGCCGTTGCGGGTGTCCTCGTGTTCCAGGGGGTCACGGGCACCGACGACACCCACGGGAGCGTGGACGCCAAGTCCGCCCCGGCGCGGGTCGACGTGCACAAGAACGAGCTCAAGGTGTCGGCGGACGGGGAATCCGCCCGCTTCGAGCAGAAGGACACCAAGCCCTTCAGCCTGCTGGGCGTCACCTGGACCGACCCGGCGGCCAAGGTCTCCGGCACCGTCGAGGCACGGACCCGCTCGGTGGCCACCGGCGAGTGGACCGGCTGGCTGCCGCTGGCGACGGATGTGGACGGGCGCACCGAGACCGGCCAGGCCGGTGTGCGGGGCACCACCGAGCCGCGCTGGGTCGGGGCGTCGAACGGTGTGGAGGTCCGGGTGACCTCCGGGGGCACCTCCTCCGCCGGTCTGCCCGCCGGTCTCCGCCTGGACACCGTCGACCCCGGTAGCTCCGGGCTCGACGCGGAAACCGCCGCGTTCGCCCAGGACATGCCGGCGGGTACGGAGGGTTCCGCCGAGGACGGCGAGACCACCGAGCCCACCCCGACGGACACCGTGTCGGCGCCGGAGACTCCCGAGACCCCGGCGCCCGGGAACACCCCGGAGACCGGCGAGACCGGCGCGGCCACCGACGAGCCGACGGCGGACCCGACGACGGCGGCGCCCACCACCGGGGCGCCGAGCGCGTCGGCGACGCCGACCACTCCGGCGCCGACCCCGACGACGGCCGCTCCCTCGCCGACCGTGACGCCCGCGCCGGTGTCCACGATGCCGAGGCCGCCGATCGTCAGCAGGGCCGGCTGGGGCGCGAACGAGAAGCTCAACGACGAGGCGCCGGAGTACACGACGTCGGTCAAGGCCGTGTTCGTGCACCACACCGCGCAGACGAACGACTACTCCTGTGCGGACTCCCCCGCCATCATGCGGAGCCTGCACGCCTTCCACGTCCAGTCGAACGGCTGGAAGGACCTGGGCTACAACTTCATCGTCGACAAGTGCGGGACGATCTTCGAGGGCCGCAAGGGCGGTGTGGACCAGCCGGTGTTCGGCGCTCACACCTACGGCTTCAACCGTGAGACGGCCGGTATCGCGGTCATCGGCATGTACACCGACACCAAGGCCGCGACCGCCGCGACCACGGCGGTGGCCCGGCTCGCCGCGTGGAAGCTCGGCCAGTACAAGGGCGACCCGGCCGGCAAGACGACGCTGGTGGCCGGCGCGACCCAGTCGAGCGGCACCGGCATCGCGTACACCGCCGGGAAGAGCTACACCTTCAACCAGATCTCCGGTCACCGCGACGGCTTCAACACCGAGTGCCCCGGCACCGCGCTCTACGGGCAGTTGGGCGCGATCCGTACCGCCGCGGCGGGTCCGGTCACCGGTCTGGCCGTCTCCTCGGTCACCGGGAGCAGCACCTCGGGCTCGACGACGTACACGCAGTCGAGCGTCAAGGTCGCCTGGACGTCGACCACTCCGGCCGCCCTCGTCGCGAAGTACGAACTGCTGGTGGACGGCAAGGTGGTCGCGACCACGAACGGCAGCACCACCTCCGCCTCGGCGACGCTCGCCGTCGGCACCCACAAGGTGCAGGTCCGTGCGACGCACCAGTCGGGCAGGACGGCCGTCTCGGCCGCCGCGACCGTGGTCGCCGAGAAGACGGCGCCCGCCTTCACCACGAAGCCCTCGCTGGCGCTGAGCGCCGGCACGGTCAACACGACGGCGGTTCCCCTCACGCTGAAGTGGAAGGCCGCGGACGGGATCGCGCTCAAGGAGGTCCGGCTCACCGCCCCGGTGGCGAAGACCTTCACGGCGACGACGACCAGCGCCGCCCAGACCGCCAAGCCGGGTGTGTCGACGACCTGGAAGATGACGGCGTACGACCGCGCGGGCAACTCCGCCGCCGCCTCGGTGATCGGCACCCCGGTCATCCTCCAGGAGACCTCCACCACGCGGACGGGCACGTGGACCGCGAAGTCCTCGTCGAGCTACCTCGGCGGGAAGTCGTACTCCAGCAGTGCCAAGAACGCGAGCATGACCTGGACGTTCACCGGCCGGTCGGCGGCGCTCGTCGTCTCGCGCGCCTCGACCTCGGGGCAGGTGTACGTCTACGTGGACGGCAAGAAGACGGCCACGGTGGACCTGAAGTCCTCGACCACCAAGTACCGCGACGCGATCTGGACGACCACCTGGTCCAGCGCCGCCAAGCACACGGTGAAGCTGGTCGTGGTCGGCACGAGCGGCCGGCCCGCCATCACCACGGACGGACTGGTCTACCTCAAGTAACGCTCGCACGGCACTGCTTGTGACAGCGCGCCCCGGCCGGTGGACTCCCGGCCGGGGCGCGCTGTCGTACTCACGGCGTCGTGCTCACGGCGTCGTCGTGCTCACTGTCGTCGTGCTCGTGTCGCGGGCGCACCGGAACCCGCCGTGGCCGGTGGAAGAGTCGGGGGTGTTGTGGGAGCGGGCGGCGACCCGGTAGCGGTTGCAGTAGGAGGCGTGGCAGAGGTAGGAGCCGCCGCGGATGACGCGTTCACCGGGGCCGAAGGCGTCGGCGCACCACTCCCAGACGTTGCCCGAGGTGTTGTGGAGGCCGTGGCCGTTGGGCGGGTAGGCGGTGACGGGTACGGTGCCGGGGCCGCCGGGCCGGTCGGAGCGGTGCGGGAAGTCGCCGAGCCAGGTGTTGCAGCGTTCCTCGCCGCCGGGGGTGAACTCGTCGCCCCACGGGTAGCGGGCGCTGTTCAGCCCGCCCCGGGCGGCGTACTCCCACTCCGCCTCGGTGGGCAGGCGCAGTCCCGCCCAGGCGCAGTAGGCGAGGGCGTCGTCGTGGGAGACGTGGACGACGGGGTGGCCGGCGCGGTCCTCGACGCCGGATCCGGGGCCTTCGGGGGCGGACCAGGAGGCGCCCTCCACGCCGAGCCACCAGGGGGCTCCGGGGACGGTGCCGACGACGTGGCGCCGGGCGTCGGGGTGGACGAGCTGGTGGAAGACGAAGGAGCTGCCGAAGCGTTCGGCGTCGGTGCGGTGTCCGGTGGCCCGGACGAACGCGGCGAACTGCGCGTTGCTGACGGCGGTGGTGTCGATGGCGAAGGCGGCGACGGCGACCCGCCGGGCCGGGCCCTCGTGGTCGGCCCGGTACCCCTCGTCGAAGGCGTCGCCCATCCAGAAGGTCCCGCCGGGCAGTTCGGCCAAGGTGTGCCCGGGGGCCCGTACGTCACCCGGGGGCGGCGGGACGGCGGGTATGCCGAGCAGCGCGGGGCCGGGATCGGTGCCGTGGTCGGTGCCGTGCGGGGTGCGGCCGGGGGCGCAACAGGGGCGGTCGGACGTGCTCATGCGGAAGCTCCGGTGGTGACGTTCTGCCTTGGGTGACGTTCTGCGGTACGGGGCCGGTGGGCGGCGGCGCGCCCGCGTCCAGGATCGCGGGAACGCCCGCGCACGTCGTCGGCGGGTCCGGGTCCACCTCGCGGCCGCGAGCGGCCTGGTCCTGGTCCTGGTCCTGGTCCGTCCACCCCGCGGGCTCTGCCGGGTCCCGGTCCGCCCGCCCGCCGGCTCTTCGGACTGCGTCCGGCGGGGAAGTACCCCATTCTGAAGGGCACCCGATCCTGGCGGGCACCGCGAAAGGGCCGACGCACATGCGCGAGAGACATCCGGACGACCGCCCGACCGTCGCCACCCTCCACGGAACCGTGCGCGGAGTCCGGGAGAACGGGGTGGCGGTCTTCCGGGGCGTCCCGTACGCGGCCGCCCCCGTGGGCGCCCGCAGGTTCCGGGCGCCGGAGCCGCCCGAGCGGTGGGCGGGGGTGCGGGAGGCCGTCGCGTTCGGGCCGACCGCACCGAAGCGGCCGTACGACCCGCCCCTGGACGCCCTGCTGCCGGACCCCGAGGTGCCCGGGGACGAGTGGCTCAACCTCAACGTCTGGACGCCCGGCCCGGAGCGGACCGGGCTGCCGGTGCTCGTCTGGATACACGGCGGCTCGCTGCTGCACGGGTCCTCCGCCGTCCCGGTCTACGACGGGACGGCGTTCGCCCGGGACGGGGTGGTGCTGGTCTCGGTCAACTACCGCCTGGGGATCGAGGGGTTCGGGGTGCTTCCGGACGCCCCCGCCAATCTCGGGCTGCTCGATCAGCTGGCCGCGCTGGAGTGGGTACGGGACAACATCGGGGCGTTCGGGGGCGATCCGGGGCGGGTGACGGTGGCGGGCGAGTCGGCGGGGGCGGTGAGCATCGCCGCGCTGCTCGCCGCGCCGAGGGCGGCGGGACTGTTCCGGCGGGCGGTGCTGCAGAGCGGGGCGCCGGACGCGCCGACGCCCGAGGCGGGACGCCGTACGACGGAGCTCGTCGCCCGGCGCCTGGGCGTTCCGGCGACGGCCGCGGCGCTGGCGGCCGTGGAACCGTCCGCGCTGCTGGCCGCGCAGAGCGAGGTGACCCGCGGCGGGAACCCGTTGACCGGCCGCAACGCGTTCCGGATCGTGGTCGACGGCGACCTGCTCCCCCGCGACCCGGCCGAGGCGCTGCGCAAGGGCGCGGCGGGCGGGGTGGATCTGCTGATGGGGACGAACACCGAGGAGTACCGCCTCTGGTTCGTGCCCAGTGGGCTCACCGAGCGCCTCGGGCGCGTACGGCTGCGGCTGGCGCTGCTGAAGTTCGGGGTGCCGGGCGCGACGGCGCGCGTGTACCGGGCCAACCGCCCGGACGCCACACCGGGCGAGCTGCTCGGCGCGCTCGCGACGGACCTGTTGTTGAGGGTGCCGCTGAACGTCCTGGCGGACGCGCGGGTGGGCGCCCCGGGCCGTACGTACCTCTACGAGTTCGGCTGGCCCTCCCCCGTGCGGCATCTGGGTGCCTGCCACGCCCTGGAGATCGGCTTCGTCTTCGACACCCTGGCCCATCCGGACTCCGTGGCGCTGGCCGGTCCGCACGCCCCGCAGGAGCTGGCGGACGCGATGCACGCGGCCTGGGTGCGGTTCGCGGCCACCGGTGATCCGGGGTGGGACGCCTGGGACGCGCGGCGGCCGGTGATGGCGTTCGGTCCGGGCGCTCCGGCCGTGGTGGAGGCGCCCCGCGACGACGAGCTGCGCGGCTGGTCGCCGTACCGGGTGGCGGGCTGAGTTCCACGGGTGAGCCCCGGCCCGCCACGGGGCCGGGGACCCCCGCCGACGGTTCGGCCCCGGCCCGCCGGGCCCGGGCTCGCCCCGCGTCGGGCTCAGCCCCCGTCCCGTCGGGTTGGAGCCGTGACCGGTCGGGCTCAGCCCTCGTCCCGTGGAGTTCGGGCCGTGACCGGTCGGGCTCAGCCCTTGTTCTGCGAGGCCCAGAACTCGTCGAAGGTGAGCAGGCCGTCACCGTTGGCGTCGTGGGAGTTGATGATCGCCTGGGCGACCGTCTCGGTGACGAACGGGTCGCCCAGCCGCGCCATGGCGCTCTTGTACTCGGAGGCCGTGATGAGGCCGTCACCGTTCTGGTCGAAATGCTCGAACGCCTTGCGTGCCGACTCGATGTCCGCCACTTTTCCGCCCCTATCGCTTGTCCGATTGACGGTGGTCAGATTAACGGGCGGACGCGCCCACCCCTGCGGCGGCCGGTGGAGAGCCGGACCGACGGTCGGGCGGACAGCCGGGCGGACAGCCGGACCGTAGGGCGGACCGATGGATCGGCGATCGTCGCCCTTCACGAGGCGTCTACGAATCATCCACTGAACCCCATATTCATTCACTGAATGCCAGGGGTTTTCTCGATGACACCTACGATTCACATACCAAAAGAGCAGATTGGTCCCTCATTGCCCGAAATGTACCTTTGGTTTCCTGAGGACTGATGTGCCATAGTCGTCCCACGACCTCCTCCGACCCGAGCACAGGTCATGCACGCGGCCGTGAACCACCCCCCATTTCACGGCCCCCCACAGAAGCCCCCAGCTCGCCGGACCACGGCGGACGGGGGCTTCTGCGTGTACCGGGAGCGGTGAGCGCGAGGACGCCCTACCGGTCGGTGCGGTCGGAGATCCGCATCTCGAACCAGGTGATCTTGCCGCGCGGCAGCAGGTCGACCCCCCAGCGGTCGGAGAGCTTGTCGACGAGGAAGAGGCCCCGCCCGCTCACGTCCATCTCCCGCACCGGCATCAGGCACGGCAGGCCGCGCGAGGGGTCGCGCACCCCGATCCGGATCATGCCCCGGCGGCGTTCCATGCGCAGGCCGAAGTACTGCGCGCCGGTGTGCCGCACGGCGTTGCCGACGAGTTCCGAGACGAGCAGGACGGCGTACTCGGCGAGCTGCGGGGAGAGGTTCCACTGCCACAGCACCACGGCCGACGCGATCCTGCGGGCCGTCGCCGCCGACTCCGGACGGGACGGCAGTCGCACGCCCTCCTCGTCGGTCGGGTTGCCGTACAACTCCAGTACATGGCTCGGCTGTTCGTCCTCCGACACCGATACCCGCCGCGCCGCCGTCGCACTTCCGTGCGCGCGCGACTGCTCCCCACCCTCCAGGCCCGCCATGCCCCCCATCATGGCCGGAGCAGACCTGGTCCGGAGCCGTTCCGAGGGAATCCCGTCCCCGGAATGGCCGGATCCGGTAGGGAGATCGGCATATGCCACAGACATAAAAGTAATCCGGGCAACCCTGCTGACCTGCGACGGAACACCGGGGTCACGAAGGGAACGCCTCGGGCGGTTCGCCGGCCCGGGTGAGCGGCGCGGGCCCGTGCGGGTACCGGCGATGCCGCCCGCACGGATGAATCCGCACCGCCCCCACGGCCCCGCGCGACGCACCCCGACGGCCGGGCGCGCACGACGCGCGCGCCCCGCCCGCACGACGCGCGTACGCAGCCCCGGCCGGTCAGCTCAACTCGGCCCGGTTCAGCGGAAGGTGGCCTTACCCGGCCCGTCCTCCATGAAGCTGCGCATGCCGGTCTCCCGGTCCTCCGTGGCGAACAGCCCCGCGAACAGGGTCCGTTCGATGGTGAGACCGGTGTCGAGGTCCGTCTCCAGGCCCGCGTCCACCGCTTCCTTCGCGGCCCGTAGCGCCAGCGCCGGCCCCTTCGCCAGGGCCGAGGCCCAGGCGTGCGCCTGCGCGTACACCTCGTCCGCCGGAACCACCCGGTCGACCAGACCGATGGCGAGGGCCTCGTCAGCCCGCACGTGACGGCCGGTGAAGATCAGGTCCTTGGCCCGCGAGGGGCCGACGAGACGGGCGAGGCGCTGCGTGCCGCCGGCTCCCGGGATCACCCCGAGCAGGATCTCCGGCTGGCCCAGCCGGGCGTTCTCCCCGGCGATCCGGAAGTCGGCGCAGAGCGCCAACTCGCAGCCGCCGCCCAGGGCGTACCCGGAGACGGCGGCGACCACCGGCTTGGGGATGCGGGCGACGGCGGTGAAGGAGTCCTGGAGCGCGCGGGACCGTACGACCATCGCCGCGTGGTCCATGTCCCGCATCTCCTTGATGTCCGCGCCGGCCGCGAACACCTTCTCTCCCCCGTGGATCACCACGGCACGCACGTCGTCGCGGCGGGCGGCCTCCTCGGCCAGCTCCTTCAGCCGGTCCTGGGTGGCCACGTCCAACGCGTTCATCGGCGGCCGGTCCAGCCGGATCGTGCCGACGCCGTCCTGTACTTCGAGGGTTACGGTCATGGGGGCAGGCTAAGGGCTGTCCCGGCCGATGACGGGGGCCGGCAGGAGAGGCGCGGGTCACGTGCCTGGTGTGGGTGCGCCGGTGCGTGAGTGCGCTGGTGCGTGGGTGCGCTGGTGCGTGAGTGCGCTCCGTGGACCCCGTGGCAGGATTCATGCATGCCGAATGTTGTCGTGTCTCCCGAGGTCTCCATCGCGTACGAGAGCTTCGGCGACCCCGGGGACCCACCCGTCCTGCTCGTGATGGGTCTCGGTGCGCAGATGCTCGCCTGGCACGAGGACTTCTGCCGGGCGCTGGCGAACCGCGGCCGGTACGTGATCCGGTACGACAACCGCGACTGCGGGCTGTCCACCAGGTTCGACGACCACCCCGTCGACACGGGCGAGTTCATCGCCACCGTCGGCTCGGGCGACATCCCCGCCGCCCTCGCGATGGTTCCCTACCGGCTTCGCGACATGGCCGACGACGGACTCGGTCTGCTCACCGCGCTCGGTATCGAACGCGCCCACGTGGTCGGTGCCTCGATGGGCGGGATGATCGCCCAGACGATGGCCCTCTCCTCCCCGGAGCGGGTGCTGACCCTGACGTCGATGATGTCCTCGACCGGCGAGAGCGAGTACGGCCGGTCCACCCCGGAGGCCCAGGCGGTGGTGTCCGCCCCGAAGCCGGCGGACCGCGAGGGGTACGTCGCGGCGGCGGAGAGGGAGTTGGTGTGGGCCTCCAAGCGCTACGGCGACGCCGCGGCGCTGCGTGAGCTGGCCGCCGCGAGTTACGACCGCTCGTACTACCCCGCGGGGATCGGGCGGCAGCTCGGCGCGATGATCCTCGGCGGCTCACGCGCGGACGCCCTCCGTGAACTGCGGGTGCCGACGCTGGTGATCCACGGCCTGGACGACACGCTGATCGCCCCCAGCGGCGGACAGCGCACGGCGGAGCTCGTACCGGGTGCGGAACTCCTACTGCTCCCCGACATGGGCCACGACCGCCCCCGGGAGCTCTGGCCGAAGCTCATCGACGCCGTGGTGTCCCACACCGGCTGAGCGGGCCGTCCGCCGACCGGCGTCCGTGGCGTCCGCGCGGAACGGCGGTGGGCCCGGCGCCGCTTGGGTTCCACGGCACCGGGCCCACCGCCCGTGTTCAGCTGCTGTGCGGGGTCACTTGATCCACTCGGACCAGTCCATGTTCCAGCCGTTGAGGCCGTTGTCCGGGGCGATGACCTTGTCCTTGGAGTTCTTCACCACGACGACGTCTCCGATGATCGACTGGTCGAAGAACCAGCCGGCCGGGGTCTGCCCGTCGTACCCGCCGCGCACGTCCCTCAGGCCGACGCAGCCGTGGCTGGTGTTGGTGGTGCCGAAGATGCTGGAAGCGCCCCAGTAGTTACCGTGCACGAAGGTGCCCGACGTGGACAGGCGCATGGCGTGCGGCACGTCCTTGATGTCGTACTCCCCGCCGAAGCCGACCGTGTCGCCGTTCATCCGGGTCACCCGGAGCTTCTCGCTGATGACCATCTGACCGTTGTACGTGGTCGTGGCCGGGGCGCCCGCCGAGATCGGGATGTCCTTGAGCGTCCTGCCGTCGCGGACGACGACCATCCGGTGGGTGGAGGCGTCGACCGTGGAGACCTGGCTGCGGCCGATCGTGAAGCTGAAGGTCTTGGCCTGCTTGCCGTAGACGCCGGGCCGTCCCTCCACGCCGTCGAGGTTGAGCTCCACCTTCACCTTGGTGCCGGGGGCCCAGTACTTCTCGGGGCGGAAGTCGAGGCGGTCGTTGCCGAACCAGTGGCCCTCGATCTGCACGCTGGGCTCGGCCGTGACCGTGATGGCCTTCTCCACGGCGTCGGGGTCGGTGATGCCGCGGGTGAAGTTGATGGAGACCGGCATGCCGACGCCGACGGTCGAGCCGTCCTCGGGGGTGTACTGCCCGATGAAGGTGTTCTTCGGGACCAGCGTGGTGAAGGTGGTGTCCTTCGCGGACTGGCGGCCCTTGGAGTCTTCGGCGATGGCGTGGACCGCGTACTTGGTGGCCGCCGCGAGGTGTCGCTCGGGCGTCCAGCTGGTGGCGTCCGAGGAGAGGGTGCCCTGTACCTCGGCGCCCTGGGCATCGACCACCTTGACCGTGGTCAGCTTGCCCTTGGCGGCCGAGATCTTCAGCGCTCCGCTGGTCTCCACGGAGGAGGCGCCGTCCGCCGGCGCCACGGTCACGACCGCCTCGGAGGCGGCCGTGTCCTGGACCTGGCCGCTGCCGCCCTTGGCTCCGGCGCCGCTGCCGCTGCCCGCACCGCTTCCGCCGGAACCGCCGCAGGCCGTCACCAGCAGAAGCAGTGCGCCCAGCAGCACCGCGAGGATTCCGGGGCCCCGGCGCCCACGCGTTCCCCCGCCGGTCCCGGCCGCACGCCCTCGTATCGGCTTCCCGCTCATCGTGGTTGTCTCCCCTCGCACGGCCTGGCCCGACCGGGCCCCGCACACCCCCGCGCGTCGAACATGCGCGCCTATCGAGAAGAAAACCACACGGTAATGGGCGGTGAAGTACTGGGGATGTCACCGTTCAGTCCCAAGTACTGCCGGAACAAAAGCAGGTGACACGGGGTGCGGAGACGCTCACCCGAGGCGGGGTGTCACCGCCCCGCGCGGAGCGCCCCGGACCCCACCGGGAGGGCCGAACCCGCCTTCCACCGCTTCCAGTCGAGGTTCCAGCCGCTGAGTCCGTTGTCCGGGGCGACCGTCTTGTCGTCGGAGTTGACGACCTCCACGACGTCGCCGACGAGGGTGCGGTCGAAGAACCAGCCGGCCGGGGCGGAGCCGCTGCCGCCCTTCTCGTCCCGCAGCCCGATACAGCCGTGGCTGACGTTCTCCGAGCCGAAGGTGTCCTCGGGCGCCCAGTAGTTGCCGTGCAGGAAGGTGCCGGACTCGGTGAGCCGGATGGCGTGCGGCACGTCCTTGATGTCGTACTCGCCGCCGAAGCCCACCGTGCGCCCGTCCATCCGGGTCACCTCGTGGAGTTCGCTGACCACCATCTTGCCGTTGTACGTGGTGGTCTTCGGGGCCCCCGCGGTGATCGGCACGGTGCTGACGAGCTCGCCGTCGCGGCGTACCTCCATGGTGTGTTCGGCGGCGTCGACCAGGGAGACCTGGGAGCGGCCCACGGTGAAGCGGACGCGCTTGTTCTGGCTGCCGTACACCCCGGGCGAGCCCTCCACGTCCCGCAGCCCGATGTCGACGGTGACCACGGTGCCCGGCTTCCAGTACTTCTCCGGGCGGAAGTCGAGCCGGTCCTTGCCGAACCAGTGGCCGGACACCTCCACGGCGGGATCGGCGGTGACCTTGATGGCGCGCTGCACCGCGGCACGGTGGGTGACGGGGCTGCTGAAGTCGAAGGAGACGATCATCCCGGTACCGACCGTGGAGCGGTGCTCCGGTTTGAAGTAGCCGATGAAGTGGTGCCCGGGGATCAGCGTGGTGAAGGTGGTGTGCCGGGCCGATCTGCGCCCGGCCCCGTCCACCGCCACCGCGTCGACGCTGTACTTCGCGGCGAGCCGGAGCCGTCCCGCGCCGCCGGCAGGGGTCCACCGGCGGCCGTCCTCGGAGATCTTTCCGGTGATCCGGTCGCTCCGGGCGTCCTCGATCTGCGACACCTCGACGCTCTCCAGGTGCCCGTCCGGGACCTCCACCCCGATCCGGGTGGAGGCCGGGACGTTCTTCGCGCCGTCCGCCGGGAGGATCCGGATCGCGTCCTCGGGGGCGCGGGCCTTGCCGTTGACGAACGGAATCCCCCCGGTGCAGCCGGTCAGTACGGCCACGGCCACCAGTAGTCCTGCCCATGTCAGCACGGCGGCCGGACCGGTCCGTGCTCTCTTCGCTGTGTGAGTCACGCACCCACCAACGACCAGGGTCGCTCCGGGGAAACGTGAGTGTGGGCCTCCCGGTGGGCAGAACAGGGGGGAGGACTTCACCGGGAGGCCGCGGCCGGGACGCCGCGTGCGCTTCCCGTCTTGCCCGTCCCCACGAGCCGCAGGAGGCCGGGAGTGTCGAGCGCAGCCGAGCAGGAAGCCGTGCAGGAGCCGGTACGACCGGTGCGCACGGGCGACGGGCCATCGGGAAACACCACCCGTGTGCCGCAGTCCGGTGCCCCCTCCGGGAGCCCGGACGGTGCCGTACCGCCTCCGGTGTGGCCGGGTGCGCCCATGCCTCTGGGGGCGCGGTTCCGGGTGGGGCCGGACGGGGTGGCGGGCACCAACTTCGCCCTGTGGGCGGGCGGGGCGGAGGCGGTCGACCTCTGCCTCTTCGACGAGGCGGGCCGCGAGACGCGGTGCCGGCTGACCGAGCTGACCCACGAGATCTGGCACGGTTTCCTGCCGGGGGTGCGGCCGGGCCAGCGGTACGGCTACCGCGTCCACGGCCGCTGGGACCCGTGGACGGGGGCCCGGTGGAACGCCGCGAAGCTGCTGCTCGACCCGTACGCCCGCGCCGTGGACGGCACCTTCGCGCTGCCGCCCGAGGTGTACGGACACATGCGGGACTGGCCCCAGCAGCACGTCGCCGACACCGTGCGCGACGAACGCGACTCGGCGCCGTTCGTCCCCAAGGGGGTCGTCGTGGACGACGATCCCCGGGGCGACGAGTGGATCGACGACCGGCGCCCCAAGACACCGTGGGCCGACTCCGTCATCTACGAGCTCCACGTGCGCGGGTTCACCAAGCTGCACCCGGGCATCCCGCCCGAGCTGCGCGGGACGTACGCCGGTCTCGCCCACCCCGCCGCGATCGAGCACCTGCGACGGCTGGGGGTGACGGCGGTGGAGCTGCTGCCGGTGCACCAGTTCGCGCACGAGGACCACCTGCTCCGGCGCGGGATGCACAACTACTGGGGCTACAACTCGATCGGCTACTTCGCCCCGCACGCCGACTACGCCGCGAGCGGCACCGCCGGGGCGCAGGTAGGCGAGTTCAAGCGGATGGTGCGCGCCCTGCACGACGCCGGGATCGAGGTGATCCTCGACGTCGTCTACAACCACACCGCCGAGGCGGGCGAGCTGGGCCCGACCCTGTCCATGCGCGGGGTCGACAACCGCGGCTACTACCGCCTCCAGTCCGACGCCCGCCGGTACGCCGACTACACCGGCTGCGGCAACACCCTGCACGTGGTGCAGCCGCACGTGCTGCGGCTGATCACCGACTCCCTGCGGTACTGGGTCACCGAGATGGGCGTCGACGGCTTCCGCTTCGACCTGGCGGCGGCGCTGGCCCGCTCGATGCACGACGTGGACATGCTCTCGCCGTTCCTCGCGGTGATCGCCCAGGACCCGGTGCTGCGCCGGGTCAAGCTGATCGCCGAGCCCTGGGACGTGGGCAACGGCGGCTACCAGGTGGGCGCCTTCCCGCCGCTGTGGACCGAGTGGAACGACCGCTACCGCGACGCCGTCCGCGACTTCTGGCGCGGCGCGCTGCCCGACGTACGCGACCTCGGCTACCGCCTCTCCGGCTCCAGCGACCTGTACGCCTGGGGCGGGCGGCGCCCGTACGCCTCCGTCAACTTCGTCACCGCGCACGACGGTTTCACCCTGCGCGACCTGGTGAGCTACCACCACAAGCACAACGAGGCCAACGGCGAGGGCAACCGCGACGGTACCGGCGACAACCGCTCCTGGAACTGCGGCACGGAGGGCGAGAGCGACGACCCGGACATCAACGCGCTCCGCCGCCGCCAGCTGCGGAACCTCCTCACCACCCTGCTGCTCTCCACCGGGGTACCGATGCTGGTGGCCGGCGACGAGATGGGGCGTACGCAGGGCGGCAACAACAACGCCTACTGCCAGGACAACGAGATCAGCTGGGTCGACTGGTCGCTGCTGGAGGACCCCGGCTGGCGCGGGCTGACCGAGCTGACCGCCCGGGTGCTGCGGCTGCGCCACACCCATCCGGTGCTGCGCCGCCGGGCGTTCTTCTCCGGGCGCCCCCAGACCGCGGACGGGCTGCGGGACCTGGCCTGGTTCACCCGGCACGGCGAGGAGATGACGGCCCAGGACTGGTACGCGCCCGCGGCGACGCTCGGGCTCTTCCTCTCCGGGCGGGACATCCCGGGCCGGGACGCGCGGGGCGAACAGATCGTGGACGACAGCTTCCTGGCGATCCTGCACGCGGCGGAGCACCCGGCCGGCTTCCTGCTGCCGGGCCCGCCGTGGGCCGCCTCCTACGAACTCGTCCTCGACACCTCCCGGGAGGACCAGGCCGAGGCACCCGGCACGGTCCACGCGGGCGGCACGGTGCTGACGGTGCCGGGGCGCTCGGTGCTACTGCTGCGGGTGGCGGGGTGACGGGGCGGTCCGCAGTCCTGCGCCCCGGCTGGTGTCCCTCGGGACGCCCCTGGCACGGAACGAGCCCTGGGCGGAGGCGCGGTACACCCCGCGCTGACGGTCCCACCACCGGGGATCGGTGGCCTGCTCGTACGCGGTGCGCAGGTCGGCCGGAACCAGGCGGAGGCGTTCGTCGGGAAGCGGGCGGCCGTTCGCAGCGGCCCAGGCGTGGATCTCCTCGAAGCCGGCGGCCGGAGAGCCCATGATCGCGTACACGGGGAGGCGGTCCCCGGTCAGGGCGGTTCGGGGCAGGGAGAGACCGAAGCGCTTCTCGAAGACGGCCAGGCTGCGGCGGCGGTGTCCGTTGTAGTCGACGACCCCGGTGTCGCGGAGAGCCGCGCCATCGGGGCGCAGGATTCCGGCCGTCACGAGCTCGGGCAGGAGCAGATCGGGCCTTTCGCCGTTCCGGTGGTACTCCTCGCACAGGCCGAATCCGATGACGGTGCGGCCGTCGCGCCCGTATGAGACGCGGGTGGGCGGGTGCTCGGAGTTGTGGTGGTAATGGACCGCCTCCACGCCGTCGCGCGAGATCTCGTGCAGCTTGTCGAGGTAGGGGCCGTAAGTGATCGCGAACGCCCAGCCGGCGTGCTCACCGACGCGGACGACGGCACTGCCCGGCCCACGGTCGGGGTAGGCGTCGATGTCGAGACCGGTGATCTCGTCGTCGGTCATCGGCTCCGCCGCCGAACCGGCCTGCGCCCCCATGCGGACGGCCAGTTCCTCGGCTCCGATGCCACGGGCGAAGTGCACGTCCAGCATCCAACCGGAGCTGGACGTCCTGCCGACCATCCACTGAAGACCGTCGTCGCTCACGCTGTTCTCCCAGGAGAAACGCCCACACTTTCGGTACTCGATGACCCTAGGACGCCCCACTGACAACCGGGTCGGCCCGCGCTCCGGGATCTGCTCGGGTCCGAACCAGCGAACCGTTGGCGCGGGAGAGCGACGTGGGTGATGAGGTGACGGTGTGACAGTTCTCCGGGCCCCGCCGCCGGAGCGGGCCCGGGCGTCCGAGCGGCCGGAAAACCCGATGAGGGTTGTCAGTGGTGAAACATAGGATCGCCCCTGATGCCCGAGAACCCCGCCGAGCGCACGGACCGGTCCACCGTGCGCTCTCTCAAGCGTTTGTGGCCCTACCTGCGTCCTGTACGCGCCCGTTGGTTCTCCGCCGCGTTCGTCGCGGTGGTCGCCTCCGGGCTCGGGCTGGTCATCCCGTTCGTGCTCAAGTGGATGGTGGACGGCCCGGTGGCCGACCGTGACCCGGGCGGGGTCTGGCTCGGGGCTCTGTGGCTGCTGCTCCTGGGCATCCTGGAGGCGGTGCTGTTCGGGCTGCGGCGGTGGCTGGTGGCCCGGCCGCTGGCCGGGGTCGAGGCGGGCATGCGGGCCGACCTCTACCACCGGCTGCAACGCCTTCCGATGGCCTTCCACGACCGCTGGCCGTCCGGTCAGCTGCTGTCGCGCGGCACCACCGATCTGATGCTGGTGCGCATGTTCCTGGCGTTCCCGCTGACGTTCCTGCTGGTCAACTCGGTGACGATCGCCATCGGGTTCGTGATCCTCTTCCTCCAGGAGTGGACGCTGGGGCTGGTGCTGCTCGCCCCGGCGGTCCCGCTGATGGCCCTCAGCTCCGTCTTCGAGTCGAAGTACTCGCTGGCGGCGCGCACCGCCCAGGACCAGGTCGGCGACTTGACGACGGTGGTCGAGGAGAGCGTGCTCGGCATCCGGATCATCAAGGGCTTCGGCCGCCACCGCAGCCAGGCGCGGGCGTTCAAGGAGCTCTCGCACCGGCTGCGCTCCACCGAGCTGACCAAGGCCCGGCTGCTGGCGGGGATCTGGGCGCTCATCACCGGGGTGCCGGAACTGGCGATCGGCGCCGCGCTGGTCTTCGGCACGATCCAGGTGGCGGACGGCGACCTCTCGGCCGGGACGCTGGTGGCGTTCCTGTCGACGGCGCTGGCGCTGCGCTGGCCGGTGGAGTCGATCGGCTTCCTGCTCGCGATGAGCCAGGAGGCGGCGACCGCGACCGACCGGTACTTCGAGGTCATGGACGTGGCGGAGGAGAGCGGGCTCGCCCCCGGGGACGGGACGGGCACCGCGTCCGTGCCCGGAAGCTCCCCCGGGATGGTCTTCGAGGGCGTCTCCTTCCGCTACCCGGACGCGGCCCCCGACTCCGTACCCGTGCTCTCCGGGATCGACCTGCACGTCCGGCCGGGCGAGACGATGGCGCTGGTCGGCGCCACCGGTTCCGGCAAGACGACGCTCACCGCCCTGGTGCCCCGGCTGCACGAGCTCACCGGCGGGCGGATCACCCTGGACGGCGAGGACATCGTCGCCATGGACCGGGCGCGGCTGCGGTCGCTGGTGTCGGTGGCGTTCGAGGAGCCGACGCTGTTCTCCGCGACGGTCGGCGAGAACGTCCTGATGGGCTCGGACGGCGTGGACTCCCATAGCGGCTCGGACAACACGGACGGCGTGGACCTGGCGCGGGCCCTCGGGGTCGCGCAGGCCCAGTTCGTGCACGACCTGCCCGAGGGCACCGCCACTCAGGTCGGCGAGCAGGGGCTGAGCCTGTCGGGCGGTCAGCGCCAGCGGCTCGCGCTGGCCCGGGCGGTCGTCGGCCGGCCGCGCTTCCTGGTGCTGGACGACCCGCTCTCCGCGCTGGACGTGCACACCGAGGCGCGGGTGGAGGCGGCGCTGCGGCAGGTGCTGGCGGAGACCACGGCGGTGATCGTGGCCCACCGGCCGTCCACCGTGATGCTCGCGGACCGCGTCGCGCTGCTCTCCGGCGGCCGGATCGCGGCTGTCGGCACGCACCAGGAGCTGCTGCGGACGAACCCTGAGTACGCCTGGCTGATGTCGGGCTCCGAACACCCGGGCATCACGGTCGCCGAGGAGGCCACGACCCCATGACCAGTACCACCACCGCGGGCGCCCCGTCCGCCGACGGCGTCCCCGCCACGGACCCGTCCGTCCCCGGCACCGAGTCCGGGTCGGGCGACGCGTTCGACCTGGACGCGCTGCCCACTCCCCCGGGCGCCACCCGGGCGTTGCTCGCCTCGCTGCTGCGGCCGCTCCGCGCCCGGGTCCTGGTGACCGTGGTGCTGCTCCTCGTCCAGCAGGCGGCCGTCCAGGCCGGCCCGCTGCTCGTGGCGTACGCGATCGACAGCGCGGTGCCCGCGTTCCGGGACTCCGACCACGGGCCGCTGATCGCGGTGGGCGTCGGTTACGCGCTCTGCGCGGCGGGCGGCGGCCTCCTCCAGTACGCCTTCATCCGGGGCTCGGCCCGCATCAACCAGGACGTGCTGCTGGACCTGCGCGGCCGGATCTTCCGGCACGCGCAGGCGCTGAGTGTCGACTTCCACGAGCGCTACACCTCGGGCCGGCTGATCTCCCGGTCGACGACGGACGTGGAGTCGCTGCGGGAGCTGCTCAGCGAGGGCCTCCAGGAGCTGATCACCGTGGTCCTCTCCTTCGTCTTCATCTCGGGGATGCTGCTCTGGCTGGACCTGGGCACCGGGGCCATCGCGGTGCTCTCCTTCGTACCGCTCTATCTGCTGGTGCGGGTCTACCAGGCGCGGGCGGGCCGGGCGTACTCCGTGCGGTCCTCCGCGATGGCGGCGGTGATCGTGAAGTTCGCCGAGACGATGAACGGCATCCGGCCGGTGCGGGCGTTCCGCCGCGAGCGGTCCAACGACGCGGTGTTCGCGACGCTCAACCGCAGTCACGAGCGGTCGAACGGCGACACCCTGCTGGAGATGGCCCGTTACGTGACGGGCTCCCGGCTCGTCGCCAACATCGCCGTCGCGGGCATGGTGCTGTGGGGCGCCTACCGGGTCGCCTCGGGCACCCTGGCGCTGGGCGTGCTGGCGGCGGCGGTGCTCTACCTGCGCCGGCTGTACGACCCGATCGACCGGCTGGCGATGTTCCTCAACTCCTGGGAGTCCGCGGCCGCGTCCCTGGAGAAGATCGCGGGCCTGCTCGCGCAGACCCCGTCCGTGCCGGAGCCCGCCGCGCCGGTGGAGCTGCCCGCGCTGCGCGGCGAGCAGCCGGGCCGGGAGGTCGTCTTCGACGGGGTCCGGTTCGCGTACCGCACCGGCGGCGAGGTGCTGCCGCGCTTCGACCTGACGCTGCCGGCCGGGCAGACGGTGGCCGTCGTCGGTTCGACGGGCGCGGGCAAGTCGACGCTGGCGAAGCTGCTGGCCCGGTTCTACGACCCGACCGGCGGCCGGGTGCTGCTGGACGGCGTCGACCTGCGCGACCTGGGCACGGCGGAGCTGCGGCGCGGGGTGGTGATGGTGACGCAGGAGGCGTTCCTGTTCTCCGGGACGGTCGCGGAGAACATCGCGATCGGCCGCCCGGACGCGACGCCCGAGGAGATCGAGCGGGCGGCGAAGGCGATCGGCGCGCACGAGTTCATCGAGGGTCTGCCGGAGGGGTACGACACCGACGTACGCAAGCGGGGCGGCCGGATCTCCGCCGGGCAGCGCCAGTTGGTCGCGTTCGCGCGGGCGCTGCTGGCCGACCCGGCGGTGGTGATCCTCGACGAGGCGACCAGCTCCCTCGACATCCCGGGCGAGCGTGCGGTGCAGCGGGCCATGGACACGGTGCTGCACGGCCGTACGGCGGTGGTGATCGCGCACCGGCTGTCCACGGTGGAGATCGCGGACCGGGTGCTGGTGATGGAGCACGGCCGCATCGTGGAGGACGGCTCGCCGGCCGAACTCATCGGCGGCGAGGGCAGGTTCGCGGGGCTGCACCGGGCGTGGCGGGAGAGTCTGGCCTGAGTGGACGGGCCCGGTGGCGCCGGTCGAGGCGCTAGGCGTGTCTGACCATTCCCGCCGGGCGGTCGGCGCCCGGCACGGCACCTCGCGGCGTTGTCGGACCGCCCGAGTACATCCAGTACTCGGGCGGTCCTCCGCCTTGCAATGCACCGCACCGGACACCGCCCGCCGATCCGACGCGAATGGTCAGACACGCCTAGACGGTCGCCTCGCACTCCCGATTCTTCTGGGGCCTGCGCCTCTGCCCGGTCGGCATGCCGACCGGCATGCCGATCATGTGGGCGCTGGCCAACCCGAAGATCGGCGGGCGCGAGGTCCTGGCTGCGATGCTGGAGGTCGACGCCCACCTGGTCGCCGACCGCGAGGGTATCCTGCTGATCTCGGACAAGGGCTTCGCCTCGAAGACGTTCGAGAAAGACCTGGCCCAGCTCGGCATCGAGGTGCTGCGTCCCTCACTCAAGCGCGAGAAGCAGCGCTACGGCGAACCGGTGCTCAAGAAGGTCCGCCAGTTGATCGAGTCGGTCAACGACGCCCTCAAAGGGCAGCTCGACCTTGAACAACACGGCGGGCGGACCTTCGAGGGCGTCGCGATCCGCGTCGCCCAACGCATCCTGGCGATGGCCGCAGGCATCTGGCACACCAATGCCATCGGCGCACCGGTCACCGCTCACTGATCACCTATGACCATTGATCGCCGTCTTGCTCAAAGAGTGGGCGGACCTTCACCCGGGATGCCGACTACCAAGGGCACAGAACCCTCAACGAGGTAGGGATGCCCGGGAAAGTGGTCGATGTGGCGGTGGCCGCCGCCGTCCACATCAGCCATGACGGTGGCCATGGCATCGAGATTGCCCGCGAAGAGAGCCCTGGCGACGGGATCGCCGCTGATCACAAGGATCTGACGCTGGGAGTCGAGATGGATCAACACCCCAGGCCCGGGAGCCTCCCTGACTTCGACCCCCGTCAGGGCCTCGCTGCCCAGCGCAGTCGCAGACGTGGAGCTGATGAATCCCGTGCCCTCGGCCACCGCGCCTGCCAAGCGGGCCAGTTCTACCGCCGAACCAGTGAGTTCCACCTCGCCGAAGATGGGGTCGGACACGAGAATCATGGGCGTCGCTCCTGCAAGGTCGGGACGGGACTGCAAAGATCACTCACCCTACGTATCGGCGAGCAAAGCCGTGAGGCGTGATCACACACATCGGATCCACTCGTCCAGCGTGAGGGCCGATCCGGGGAGGGGCGCGATGAGGCATCGGTGGCGGCGGGGGCTCCTGGCCGTGGTGGTGGGGCTGCTGGCGGCGGGCTGTTTCGCGCCTTCGGAGCCGATGTTCGGTGACGGGGATTCGGTGCCCGAGGAATTCTCACGTCTTCCGCTGCCGGTGCGGCCGGACTCCGATGGCGCCTGGGCGCTGAACGCCCCCGGGGCGGGGTTGCTCGGCCAGGGCCGCACGCTGGTCCGCCTGGAGGGCGCGAAGAACCTGGAGGGCGCGGAGAACCCGGGCTGGCGGCTGGCTCTACCGGCCGAGTTCGCGTTGACCTCGCACCAACCCGGTACGGCGCACTCCGCGTTCGTCCGTGCTGACCGGGTGGTGCTCGTCGGCGGCAGGGACGACCGCAGCGGGCCGAGTGCGATCGCCGGTCTCGCCCCGGAGCGGGGGCTCGTGACCTGGCGGCACGCCTTGCCGCCCGGCAGCCAGGTGTTCCTGTTCGAGGACGCCTTCGAGGTGCTGACGGCGGTCTGCCACCCTGATTCCTGCCTCCTGACCGCCTGGGACGCCTCGTCGGGTGCGCTCCGGTGGACGCGCACGGTCCCCGGGGCGGTACGGGTCGTGGAGGCCTGCAGGGTCGACGCGCACGGCACCGTCGACGGCCTCAGCGGTGTCGGCTGCGGGTTCCGTCTGGTCGCCCCCGACCGTGTCGGCACCGTCGCCCCGGAGGACGGCGGGGTGTCCTGGGAGACGGGGCTGCGGCCGCCCGACGGCACCGTCGACCGCATCCTCGTGACCGGCGACCGGGTCATCATGGTCACCGCACCGGCCGAGGGCAGTTGCCGCGCCACCGTCCTCGCGAGCGGGGTGACCTCCGGGGACGGGGACCGCGGCTGGCGGTACAGCTTCGTCTGGGACCAGCCCCGGGCCCCGCGCGACGCGCGCACCGGGTGCCGCTGGGACCGCGCTCTTCCGCTGGTCGTCGGCTTCCGGCTGGTACTGCCGGACGCCGAGGGCGCCCTGGACCTCGATCCCCACTTCGGCACCCTGCGCCCCTCCCAGCGGCTGGCCCCGGGCGCGTACGTGCTCACCGACGGCACCAGCAACGAGATCGTCCGCGCACCCGGCCGCCCGGACCGGCTCCTGCACCCGATCGGCGACCAGCCGGTCCGCCCCCACGGGCTGAGCCCTGCGGCCCGGTCGGTCACCCACGGCTTCTGGCAGGACGGGCGCCGGCTGCTCCTGCTGGACCACGAGGGGCACACCCTCTGGAAGGGGACATCGGACTGCCGGGCGTTCCCGAAGGTCGGCAAGGGGGTCGGCGGCCCGGTCACGTACTGCGACGGTGACGACCTGGTGACCCTGCGCCCCGTGCGCGACGACTGATTCAGGCGCTCCCGGGGCCCCGGGGGCTGTCGGCGCTCTGAACGCTCTCGGCGTTCTCCGGCAGGAGTTCGGCGAGCAGGCCGCGTACCCGGCGTTCGATCTCGTCGCGGATCGGGCGGACCGCGTCGACGCCCCGGCCGGCGGGGTCGTCGAGCTTCCAGTCGAGGTACGTCCGGCCGGGGAAGACGGGGCAGGTGTCGCCGCAGCCCATGGTGATGACCACGTCCGATGCCCGTACGGCGTCGGCGGTCAGCACCTTCGGGGTCTCGGCGGACAGGTCGATGCCGACCTCCGCCATCGCGCGTACGGCGGCCGGGTTCACGGCGTCGGCGGGTGCGGAACCGGCGGACCGGACCTCGACCCGGCCTTCGGCGAGGTGGCTGAGCCAGGCGGCGGCCATCTGGGAGCGGCCCGCGTTGTGGACGCACACGAACAGCACGGACGGCCTGGCCCCCGGCATCGGCTCGGACACAGACACGGGCTCGGACTCGGACACGGACACGGACTCAGACACGGGCGGAGCCTTCCGGAGCGGTGACGGGTCCGGCTGCCGTGTCGGCGGACCGGGGGAAGCGGTGGCGTACGGCGAGGGCGACGTGGACGAGGCCGATGAGGACGGGTACCTCGATGAGGGGGCCGACGACTCCGGCGAGGGCCTGGCCGGAGGTGGCGCCGAAAGTGGCGACGGCGACCGCGATGGCGAGCTCGAAGTTGTTGCCCGCGGCGGTGAACGCCAGCGTGGCCGCCTTCGGGTAGCCGAGTCCGAGCGCGCGGCCGGCGGCCAGGGACCCGGCCCACATCACCGCGAAGTACACCAGCAGCGGCAGCGCGATACGGACGACGTCCAGGGGCTTCGAGGTGATGGCGTCGCCCTGGAGGGCGAAGAGCACGACGACGGTGAAGAGCAGCCCGTACAGGGCGAACGGTCCGATCCGGGGGACGAGCTTCGTCTCGTACCAGGTGCGCCCCTTGGCCTTCTCGCCCAGGCGCCGGGTGAGGAACCCGGCCAGCAGCGGGATGCCGAGGAAGATCAGTACGGAACGGGTGATCTCCCACACCGACACGTCCAGGGCGGTCTGTTCCAGGCCGAGCCAGCCGGGCAGCACGCTGAGGTAGAACCAGCCGAGCGCGGAGAACGCGAGCACCTGGAACACCGAGTTGAGGGCGACGAGGACGGCGGCGGCCTCGCGGTCGCCGCAGGCCAGGTCGTTCCAGATGACGACCATCGCGATGCAGCGGGCCAGGCCGACGATGATCAGCCCGGTGCGGTACTCGGGCAGGTCGGGCAGGAAGACCCAGGCGAGCGCGAACATCAGCGCCGGGCCCACCACCCAGTTCAGCACCAGGGACGGGACGAGCAGGCGCCGGTCGCGGGTGACGGTGGAGACGCGGTCGTACCGGACCTTCGCGAGGACCGGGTACATCATCACGAGCAGGCCGAGCGCGATCGGCAGCGAGACCCCGGTGACGGTCACCTTGGCGAGCGCGTCGCCCAACCCCGGTACGAGGCGGCCCAGTCCGAGGCCGGCGGCCATCGCGGCGAGAATCCACACGGCGAGGAAGCGGTCCAGGAACGACAGCCGCCCGGCGACCGGCGCCGCGAGCTCCGTGGCCCCGGCGCCGGTGCCCGCGTTGGTACCGGTACTCACGAAGCGGCCCCGGCGGATACGGGTGTTACGGGCGACACGGGCGACACGGGTGACACGGGCAGCGGTGTCCCGGCAGGAGCGTCGGGGCGGGAGAGGACCTGGGCCAGCTGGTCGGTAGTCTCGGGCAGCAACCGGTAGTACACCCACGTGCCGCGCCGCTCGGAGTCGATCAGCCCGGCCTGCTTCAGCAGCTTCAGGTGATGGGAGATCGTCGGCTGCGACAGGTCGAAGGCGGGGGTCAGGTCGCACACGCAGATCTCCCCGCCCGCCCGCGCGGCGATCATCGACAGCAGCCGCAGCCGCACCGGGTCCCCCAGCGCCTTGAACACCTTCGCCAGCGCCTGCGACCGCTCCTCGTCCAGCGGGGTGGTCAGCAGACCGGGGCAGCATCCCCCGGCACGTCCGGCACCGTCCTGGTCGAGCACCACGAGCTCTTGTTTCGACATGCTTCTATATTGACGTTTCTCGATTCAGGGCGCAACCTTGAATAGACAGACATCGATACAGCCTGATCGAGGAGTACGTCATGTCCCGTGTCCAGCTCGCGCTCAACGTCGCCGATCTCGAAGCGTCCGTCGTCTTCTACTCGAAGCTGTTCGGCACCGAGCCGGCCAAGCGGCGCCCCGGTTACGCGAACTTCGCGATCACCACCCCGCCGCTCAAGCTCGTCCTCATCGAGGGCGAACCCGGCCAGGAGACCCGCCTCGACCACCTCGGCGTGGAAGTCGACAGCACCGACGAGGTCACCGCCGCCACCACCCGCCTCAAGGACGCCGGGCTCGCGACCTTCGAGGAGAACGACACCTCCTGCTGCTACGCGCTCCAGGACAAGGTGTGGGTCCACGGCCCCGGCAAGGAGCCCTGGGAGGTCTACACCGTCAAGGCCGACGCCGACCGACTCGGCAAGAGCCCCGCGCTCACGCTCGGCGGGGACGCCTGCTGCGCGGACCGGCCGGAGTCGGTCGAAGCCGCGACCACGGCGGCGGCTGGGGCTGGGGCTGCGGGGTGCGGCTGCGGCGAGTGAGCCCGACGGCCCCCGGGACACCACCTAATCGTGGAGCATGTCCACGAAGTCCCACGAGTGCCCCGGCGGATGACCGGCGTACAGATGGCAGGAATCCTGGTGAATCGCGGGGAGCGTGCGGTCGGCCACTCCGCACGGTGGACGGCCGCGTACGTGACGTGGTCGCCGGGGCCGTTCCAGTACGCCCACATGTCACCGTGCCCGAGCCCGAGGTAGTCGAGGTGGTCGGCGTGGTCACCGCCGTGGTTCTGTGCGAGCTCGCAGGTCACCGCGCGGGACACGTCGGTCAGCATGTGGTGGTCGGCCAGGTCCGCCCAGGGCGCGCGACGGGCGTCGTTGCAGTGGAAGTACAGCGCGTCCGTCATGGCGTGTCGCCCTGGTCGTCCACGCGCTCGTCCACGTGCTCGTCCACGTGCTCGTCCACGTGCTCGTCCATGTGCTCGTCCACGCGCTCGTCCAGGAGGGGGCTGACGGCGCGGCGGGCGGCCTCCTCGTCCAACAGGTCGCCGAGCGGGTCCGTCACGTCCCAGGAATGACCCGGCGGGTGCCCCGGGGGCAGAGTGCACCGGTCCGCCCTGTCGGGCCGGCTGATCAGCCACGTGACGGCCCGGCACGAGCGGGACTCCGCGAACCGGGCCGGGAGACCGTCGTCCCAGTACATCCAGAGGTCGATGTCCGAGCCGTCCTCCGCACCCCCGATGAAAGCGGCATGCTCGATGTCTTCGCCGTGCTCACCCAGTTCGCAGAGCGTGTACTCATCGAGTAGGAAAAGGTGGTCGACCGGATGCTCGGGCGCCCTCTCCATGGTGGCCAGAGCGACCAGCGCTTCGATCTCGGGGATACGGCGCACAGCGGTGCATTGCAGCACGAGAAGCCTCACGGAAGTGTCGTGGACAGGAAAGGAGCCCCGCCCAACCTCGAGGGAGGGCCGAGCGGGGCTCACACCCGCACTGCGGGGACCAGGCGCAGCGGGGCGGGCCGCCCGCCCGGCCCTGGGGGGTTCGGGACCGGCGGACGGGGCTTTACGGGGAATACGGCTCCGGGCTACAACTCCGGAGCTACGGCTCCGAGAGGAGTCGGTCGGGGTTACCGGGACGCGGCCCCCAGGGGGTCACACGGCCACCAGGCCGTTCAGCAACAGCGGCTGCTGCCCGTGCTCGAAGGCGGCCACGGCCTGACGGATACGCCGCGCCACAAGACCCGCCGCGACAAGGTCCACCTGGTCCAGCGGCACCCAACGCACTTCGGCGACCCGGTCTTCCGCGCCCTCGGGAACGGCGACGCGGGCGGCCTCCTCGGCGCTCAGCGTGCCCCCGTCGCCGACGACGTCGAAGCCGTTCACGGAGCGGCCTCTCCGGGGAGCCGGGATCAGGTCGAGCGCCGCGAAGAGAACCAAGTTCCGCACCAGCCCGGTCACTTCGGCCAGGTCGCGGGTGGCCGCCCCGGCGACGGTCTCCCCCTCGTACGCCACACCACCGGGCAGGCGCCACTCACGCTCACGTGGGGCCCTGACCAGAAGTACGGCCCCGGTGTGGTCGCGTACCAGGACGGTGGCGCCCACCCGCCGGGCGGGGGCGGGCAGTTCGATGCCGTCGCTCTGCTCCACGGATTTCCCTTCCTCTCTACTCACCCGGGGCCCCGCCGCCTCCGCATCAGCCACCGCCTCACCGCGTGGGAGCAATGCTCAGGACCTGTGGATCGGCCTCGGGTTGGAACGTGAAAGGGCGTACCTTCCCGAGTGATCGATAGGTCACCGAGTAGACCGACGTTGCACCGTCGGTTGGGAAGGCACGCCCATGCTCAGCGTAGTCAACGAGGACGGCACCACCGAGGCCGGTTCTCTGATCGACGAGATCGTCCGGGAGGGTGCCCGGCGGATGCTGGCCGCCGCCTTGGAGGCGGAGGTGGATCAGTACATAGCCGAGCTGGCCGGGCAGCGTGACGGTGCCGGCCGTCGGCTGGTGGTCCGCAACGGCCGGCACCGGCCGCGGATGGTGACGACGGCCGCAGGGCGGGTCGAGGTTGCCGTCCCGCGCGTGAACGACAAGCGGGTCGACGAGGAGACCGGCGAGCGCAAGCGGTTCTCCTCGAAGATCCTCGCGCCGTGGTGCCGGAAGTCCCCGAAGGTCAGCGAGGTGCTGCCGCTGCTCTATCTGCACGGCCTGTCCTCGGGTGACTTCGTGCCCGCGATGGAGCAGTTCCTGGGCTCCTCGGCTGGGCTGTCGCCGGCCACGGTGACTCGGCTGACGAAGCAGTGGACCGCCGACCACGCGGAGTTCCAGCGCCGTGACCTGGCTGAATCCGACTACGTCTACGTGTGGGCCGACGGTGTCCATCCCAAGGTCCGGCTCTCGCAGACGCATTCGTGCCTGTTGGTCCTGATGGGCGTGCGGGTGGACGGCACCAAGGAGTTGATCGCGATCGCCGAGGGCCTGCGTGAGTCCACCGAGTCTTGGGCGGACCTGCTGCGGGACTGCCGTCGCCGCGGGATGACGGATCCGATGCTCGTCGTCGGTGACGGCGCGATGGGATTGTGGCGGGCCCTGGCGGAGGTGTTTCCGCAGGCCAGGCACCAGAGGTGCTGGGTTCACAAGACGCGGAACGTCATGAACGCGCTGCCGAAGTCCGCGCAGCCCGGAGCACGGGCGGCCCTGCAGGAGATCTACAACGCCGAGGACCGCGCGCACGCGGAGAAGGCAGTCACCGCGTTCGAGAAGGCGTACGGCGCGAAGTGGCCCAAGGCCACCAAGAAGATCACCGGCGAGGTCGACGAGCTGCTGGCGTTCTACGACTTCCCCGCCGAACATTGGGTGCATCTGCGCACGACGAATCCGATCGAGTCGACGTTCAGCACGGTGAAGCTTCGGACCAAGGTCACCCGCGGTGCCGGCAGCCCGGCCGCCGCCCTCGCGATGGTCTTCAAGCTCGTGGAATCCGCCCAAGCCCGCTGGCGAGCGGTCACCGCACCCCACCTCGTCGCCCTCGTCCGGGCCGGCGCCCGCTTCGAGAACGGCCACCTCATGGAACGGCCGGAAGGCAAGGCAGCATGAACAGCCGGCACCAAAGCGACGAGCCCGCCGAGCACCGGCGATTCACCCACTACATGCAGGCCCTGCAGACCGTCGCCGCGGCGGACGAAGCCGACCTGCTGGCTGCTGTTCTCCGCGACGAGGACACCACCATGGCCGCCAGCGCGGTGAGCCGACACATGGACCGCCGGGCCACCGAACTTCTCACCGACCCGGCATTCACGGCATGGGCCCAGGCCATGTCCAGGGTGATCGACCAGCACGACTTCCTCACCACCCGACTCCTCGAATGGTGCCTGCTCAGGACCCTCGCTCTGGGCGAACCGTGGGCCGCCGAGGAGCTTACCGACGCCTCCGACTGGCTCCAGCGCACAGCCGTGACCACACAGATCGTCACCGCACCCGACGTCCTGCGACTACTCGCAGAACGCGGGAGGACCCGCCGAGTCCGCAAGGCGGCCCAGCACCGACTCCATCACCTCAAGAAATCAGGCTGACTTGATCCACAAGTCTTGACTATTGCTCAGCTGCGCAGCTCACGCGAGGCGCAGGGGATCAAACAGACGCAGTTCGCCTTGCTCGTTGGATATTCCAACTCGCACATTTCTGCAGTAGAAACTGGGCGAAAATTGCCAACTTTAGAGTTCGCACGCGCCGTCGACAAAGCTCTGGGATCGGGGACCAAGTTCGAACAACTCTGCCGCTCCGTGCGGGAACAAGCCCTCCTGGAGGGCTTCCCTGAGTACGCCGCGCTTGAGGCGCGAGCCGTAGAGATCCGCCTGTTCGAGAACGGCGGCATCACGCCCGGACTCCTGCAAACTCCGGACTACGCAGCCGCATTGGCTGACGCGGAGGTAGCTCGGCAGGCCATCACGAGCGAGCAGGCGGCCGAGCGGATCGCGTTCCTTGCCGAGAGGCAAGCCATCCTCAAACGCCCTGTCCCACCCGTACTTCACGTGGTGATAGACGAGAGCTGCCTATACCGGCAGGTCGGGGGCCCTGACGTCATGCGGGCCCAGCTTGACCGACTGATTGAGTTCGCAGCCCTGCCCCGCACCATCCTGCAAGTTGCACCGTACAGCGTCGCGGAGCGCAGACCGTTCAACCTGCCGGTTCGGCTCCTCACGCTCCCCGACCGGTCCGTAGTCGGATACGCGGAGAGCCAGTTCCAGGGGCATTTGGAGCGTGAGCGACGCTTCGTGGAAGGGGTGTTGACGGCCTACTATCAGCTACAGGCCGAAGCGCTGTCGCACACCGCGTCAGTGGCCATGATCGAACAGGTACGAAAGGGCAACCCGTGACGACCCCATCCCCTCGTTGGTACAAGTCCTCCTACAGCAGCAACGGCGGCGACTGCATCGAGGTCGCGGCGAACCTTCTGTCGGTACACGGCATCGTCCCCGTCCGTGACTCCAAGGACACGAGCGGCCCGGTTCTAGACTTCTCCGCCACCTCGTTCGCCGCGTTCGTGGCAGGCGTCAAGACTGAGGGGTTCGCCGGCTGACCGCCGAACGACCCTCGTACGCAGACAGCCCCACCGTGTCCGAGCGGTGGGGCTGTCTGCTGCCCGGTGGGAAGCCTTGAAGGAGGCTCCGGACCGGATGGCCGGCCCTCTACACAGATCTCGCAGTCTCGGACCACCGGGCTGCGCTCAAGTCCACACTTCGCCTTGATGGCCGAATTCAACGACACCACCCGCGCCGTTGAACGCTTTTCCCGACCTACCATCAGCTAGTGACCAGGCGCTCCTCCAGGCGGCGTCTGGGGACATGATTGAACCGACACGAAAGGGCACCCAGTGATGACCGAGTCCCCCCAGCGGTTCACGTCCTCCTACAGCAGCGGCGGCGGGCAGTGCGTCGAGGTCGCCACAAACCTCGCCGCCGCGCACAACACCGTCCCCGTCCGCGACTCCAAGAACCCGAGCGGCCCCGCCCTGGACCTCTCCACTGCCTCCTTCGCCGCGTTCGTGGCAGGCGTCAAGACCGGTGGGGTCACCGGCTGACCTGGGACGCCACACCGGCGCGGCTCTTCACGCGTTCCGCGCCGGCGGGCGTGGTCCGGAACGTCACCGGCTACAGAACCCCCGACCCACCGTCTGGCTGTACCGCACGGCGCCCAGCCAGGTGGCGCCGCATCACGGGGTCCGCATGAGGTTGCGGAGTCCGGCGACGAGGGCCGGGACGTCGCGTTCGACCTGGGCCGGGACCGCAGCCGGGTCGGCGGGTTGCGGTGCCTGGTGGGCGGTGCGGCAGGGGGCGCAGAGGCCGTCCGGGAGTGCTTCGGCCCGGGCGGGGCGGCCGCAGTCGGTGCACTCCACCAGGAGACGGCGTGTCGGGGAGCCGGGGGTGCCCGGTGCCGGGACCGGCGGCGGGGTGGGGGTGGCGGACAGGCGGGGCGGCATCTTGTCGGTGAGGCGGCGGCGTACCAGCCCGACCGGTGAGCCGACCTGCTCGGGGAGCCCGGCGGTGAGTGCCGACGTGAGATACCCGGCGCTGACACCGCGCGCGAACCAGGCGGCGACGAGCGGCTCCAGGGCCTCGCAGTCCGCTGCGGAAAGCGTCAAGCGAGGCTCGCGACGCCCGAGTTCGGCCAGAGCGACGTAAGCGGGCGAGGGGCCCGCGACAACCAGAGAAGCACCAGGAGCCAGAGAGACAGCAGGAGCCGGTGCGGCGGCGGGCGTCGGGGCAACCGGCACACTGTCCGACGCCGTGGTCACCGGCAGGTCCGAGCCGAGGCCGACCGAGGCGACCGCCTCCAGCGGCCGGCCCGAGGACGGAGGCGGGACGGGGTCCGATTCGGCGCGCTGCCGGGGTACGACCGGGTCGGGCCGTGGCCCGGGGTACGGCTCGGCAGAGCGTACGCGGGGGCGCTCGGGCGCGGAGGGCGCGGAGGGCGCGGAGGGCGCGGAGGGCGCGGAGGGATGCTCGGGCGCGGAGAGTTCGCAAGGCGGCTGGGGCGCCGTGACCGCGCCTTCGAGATGGGCGGTCCACCACTCGTTGTCGTGAGCGGTGCGCGACCAGAAGGTGAGCGTCACCCACCGGCACGCACCGCCCCCCTCCACCCGCCTGCGCACGCGCCGCAGGTGCCCGGCCACGCCGAGTGCGCGCAGAGCGCTGCCGATGGCCATCTGGCCGTACAGGGGCAGGTCCTTGGCCAGCGACTTGATGTCCATCGCGGCGCCCTCGGGCAAGTGGTCGACATAGGCGGCGACATACCGCTCGCGCTCGGGCAGGAACGCGAAGTCCCGCACTCCAGGCACTACTTGAACGGAGACGGACTGCTTGCCGTAGCCGGTCTTGGCCCTGCGGTACGGGCGCGAGGCTGCGGGCTCGGGCGGGGCAGGGCTAAAGTGCTGAATAGCCACGAGATCGTCTTTCCTTTGCGCGCGATCTTTGGTGAGACCCCGGCCTGGTGCGCCAACACCGAGTCGGGGTCGATTCATTGAGGGCACCGTAAGCGCGTGTGACTCTCCGCCGCAAATCTCTCACCATTAGTCACACTTGCTGGTCGCGACGAGGGCGGGAGGTGAGGGGGGTCATCTCGAACCCCCCTACCTACCTCCCGGATGAACAACACCGCTCGAATCCCGGACCTCGCATCCCGACCCCCGAATCCCGAAGCTCAAGCATCGGCTCGGGCGTCAACCTAGGCACCTGCCCCGCCCCTCGAACGAGTGCCACGAGAGATATCGACGCTCGAACCCCGAACCCCGAGACCCGAATCCCGAGACCCGAGACCCGGGCTCCGAGCGTCGGGGGGGGCCGGTCCGAGGCTCGGGTCGGCCGCGTGGAGACAGCGAATACCCCAGGGCGCCTTCTGCACCCCGCTCACCGCTACTCCCTCTTCCGCACTCCGCACGACGCACGGCCTGCGGCTCGCTGTAGGTGATCACGGCCGGCGGCTGGTCGTAGGTGATCACGACCGCCGCGTTCGCTTCCGACCGTGCACGGTCGGAGGTCGCCGCGGCCTCCTCGTAGGACCACTCCGTGTACAGCCGCCCTCAGTGGGCATCGGCGATGTCGATGACCAGGCTCGCTCACTTCTCGGCAAGCTGCTCGGGGACGAGGCCGAGTTCATAGGTGGCGTCCCGGAGGAGGGATTCGGTGACGCGTACGCCGGTGAGTCTCTCGGTCAGAGCGAGGACCGCCGCCTTCCGGTCGAACCTGTCGACGTCCGGGGCGTTCTCGTCGTGCTCTCCCTCGGGAGTCACCGGGAAGCCGACTTCCCGCAGCAGGGGGACCAGTTCGTCGGGGCTGCTGCCGTGGCGCGCCGAGGGGCCCTCGAACGACGTACGGAGCACACCGTCCTCGTACCAGTCGAAGAGGTGGATGGGCTTGCCGCTGTTGCTGGAGTGCACCACGACCCGGCCGCCCTCCGACAGCTTCTCCACGCCCGGCAGCCCGAGGCCCCCGTCGAAGCCGAGGACGACCGTCCAGTCGCCCTTCTCGCCGGGCGTGTCGAATGCGCCCACGACGTAAGAATCCTCCCACTCGTCGCCATCCACCTCTTCACGGTGAGCTGCCTCCGCCTCGGCCAGCCCGGCCGTGCCTTCCCCGGTGCCGCGCGGTTCCGCATCCACCGCGCGCAGCAAGCCGTGCGGGCTCCGCCCCCGTATGAAGGTCAGGGTGTATCCCCACTCCAACAGGTGATCGAAGAGCGGCGAGTTGCGGATCCAGGCGTAGTCGTGCGCGGTCACCGAGTTCATACGGCGCAGTGTGCCCGACGCCACTGACAAGGCCCGGCGCGAGCCGGTGGCCGCGCCTGCCCCGACGTTGCCCGCCGGACGAACGGCGAACCAGCGCCTCCGCGCACCCGCGCACCCGCGCACCCGCTCCAGTCATGCCGCCCCCGTCATCACCCCGCCCCGCCCGGTACAGTCCGCCCATGGCAGCCAGAATCGACCTCACGCTCGACTGCGCGGACGCGCAGCTCCTCGCCGGGTTCTGGCGGGAGGCGCTGGGCTATGTCGACGAGCCGCCGCCCGCCCCCTTCGCGACACGCGCTGAGTGGCTCGCCCAGTTCGACCTGCCGGAGGGCGAGTCCGTGGACGACGGTGCCTGGCTCTGCGATCCGGACGGTGTCGGCCCCCGCCTCGCGATCCTCAAGGTCTCCGAGCCCAAGACGGCCAAGAACCGGCTCCACATCGACATCCGAGTGCCGGGCCACGGCACGCGGGACGAACGCTGGGCGCGGATCATGGCGGAGGCCGTACGTCTGGTCGCGGCGGGCGGGGTCGTACGCGAGGAGTTCACCGGGCACCATCTCGTCATGGCCGATCCCGAGGGCAACGAGTTCTGCGTCGCGGCGGGTCCGGCCACGACCCTCGTCTGAGCCACCGGCACGAAACCTGCCCCGTGGGAGGCCGACGACGACCCGCCCGGTTACACCAGCGGGGCAACGCGCTGGTGCAGCGTCTTCGGAAGGTCGCCGAGCGGTCGCCACTCGGCGGCGGAAACCTCCTCCTCCTGAATCCGGGGGTTCACCTCACGGACCGCACGGAAGGCGAACCGGAAGTCCGCGTGCTGGTGCGCGGGCTCCCCCTTCGCGGGGTTCTCGGGGATGTCGTGCACGTCCACGTGAACAGGCATCTCCTGAATGGGAAGGAACCCGCTCTCCACGCCGGTTTCCTCGGCGAGTTCCCGCAGGGCGGCACACATGAGCTCGTGTCTTCGGGCTCCAGGTGTCCGCCAGGGGTCAGCCACTTGCCGGTTGCGTTGTGGTGGACGAGCAGCACGCTCCCGGCCTCGTTGACGAGCACCGCCCCGGCAGTGACGTGCACCGGGGACGTCCGGCGGCTGGTCGGATCGTCGTCCCTGTCCAGCGCGGCGAACACCGGGGCAAGGCTGTCCTTGTCCTCGGGGTGCTCGTCCGCGTAGCCCGCGAGGACGGTCCGGATGTGGTCGGGGGAAATGGTCATGGGCCCTTACCTGTTCCAGTAGTTGAGCCAGTGCGCCGCGATGGCTCCCCGGTCGGCGGCGGGTACTTCGTGCATCCCGGGCGGCAGTCCGCCCCGGGCTATCGCTCGCGTCGCCGCGATGAGCTCGCCCTGTACGAGGAAGATGAATGGTCCGACGCTCGCCCCGTGCAGGAAGTTGACCGCTTCCCCACCGTTGAGCAGGTAGAAGTAATGCCCGCTCGTCTCGTACCGGACCACGTGGTCACCGAGGTAAGAACGCCGGTACCCCTCCGGGAGCGTGGACAGCTCCAACTCATCCTCCGAACTGGTGACCGTGGCGACGTACGCGCCGTTGCGTAGCGTGGGGAAGTCGTCGCCCCGCAGGGAGAGCGCACCCGTGGCACACAGGACGAGCCCGGCGTGTATGGCCACGTCACGGTCCCGGGCGACCCAGAATCCCTGCGAGAGCGCCTGTGCACGCCGTACGGGGTCGATGTCGTACACCGTGACGTGAACCCCCTTCGCATGCATCAGACGGGCGATGCTGGATCCGAGCTTCCCGAAGCCGATCACGAGCGCGGAACGGCCGTGGAGGATGTCCCCACGCTCCCGCAAGAGCGCTTCGGTGGAGAACACCACACTCTGACCGACCAGAAAGTCTTCCGGTTCCTTGAGCGGAGAACGAGCGACGGATACCACGGGGCACGGCAGCTTTCCGACTTCGGCATAGCGTTTGTGGCCGTTCTCGGTGTCTTCGACCACGCCCAGGATCGTGCCGGAGTATCGCGCGCACAGGTCGTCCAGCACGGGCGCGAAGTACCCTCCCACGTCGAGCAGCACGAGCCGTTCGCCAGCTGCCCTGCTTTCCAGGTAGGACAGCGACAAGTCCGGATCGGTGAACAGCTCCCGCGTCAAGTCGCGGAGCGCCCGCCCCACGAGGACCTCACGGAGGAGGGCACGGCAAGGCGGTGAAGGCGGCGAATCGCAGCTCGGTGTTGTCGCCGCGCACCCCCACCCCGCCGGGGCCGGTGAGTACCCCGGGTTCGGTGTCCACGGCCTCGGCGACGGTCCTGCCGTCGACGAGGAGCCGCAGCCGGACCGTGGCGTCGGCGGTGGTGCGTACTTGCGCCTCGACGGGGTGCCAGGTGTCGTACGGGATCGCGCAGGGCGCCTGCGCGAGGGTCGTGTACGTACCCTCCGTGCCGTCGGCGGCCCCGGGCGGCAGGCACTTGCGCTTGATGACGACGAGCCCGTCGCGCCGCCGGAAGCTCAGCGCGTACAGCTCCTGGGGGCTCCGGTAGCGGAGCCAGAGGTGCCCGCCGTCCCAGTCCGTCGCCGGGGTACGGGCGGTGGTGCCGGGGGGCCGGAGCCGGACCCGGGTGCGTACGGCGGTGTCCGCGAAGTCCCGCCGTACGGTCACCGCGCGCAGCACCGAGGAACCGGTGTGCAGCCGGGAGAGCGGGTCCGGGGAGAGCCCGTCGGGGGCTCCGCTCCAGGCGGCTCCCCGGTCCGCGAAGAGCGATCCGCTGGTGACGGTCCAGTCGGGGTGGGTGCGGGCGTCGGCGGCGTCGGGGTGCCGGTGGGCGTACTCGTTGGTGATGAGGCCGGAGCCGGGGAAGGCCGCGAGGAAGGTGGTGGCGTCCGGAACCCCGCAGGTGAGCAGGGCGCTGTCGGCCCGCGCCGGAGCCGGAGCCGGGGCAGGGGCAGGGGCAGGGGCAGAGGCCGGGAGGACCGCCTCGGCCTCGGCGTTACGGGCGTCCGCGCCAAGCGGCCCCCCGGCTCCCGACCGACTCGCCCCGGCTCCCGCCCCGGTCTCCGACGGGTCTCCGGCCGGGGGTGCGTCGGTCAGGGGCAGTGCGCCCGTCGTCGCCGCGAGCCCGAGCCCGACCACCGCGCGGCGGCTGTACCCGGGGACGGCCCCCTCCTGCCGCCGATGGCTCACCGCACCGCTCCCGCCGGGTCCGTACCGGCTCCGGCTCCGGCTCCGGCTCCGGCTCCGGGCAGTGCGGCGACCCGGAGGGAGGCGAAGCGGGGCCACTCCCCCTCGGCGTCGCCGTTGCGGATGTTGAGGGCGAGGCCGCCCCTGCCGTTCCCGCCGGCGGCCCGCGGCTCGGTCCAGTCGATCCGGAAGTGCCCGTCGACCACGACCTCGGTGCGGTCGCCCCGCACGGTGACGCGCACCCGGTGCACGGTGTCGTCGTGGAGCGTGCGCCGCGCCACTTCGGTCCGGCGCTCCCCGGTGCCCGCGAAGAGGCTGACGTAGCTGTGGCTCAGGGAGACGGTGAGGGGCGCGAGGCTGCCGTCGCGTACGACGATGCCGACGTTGTTCGTCGCCTCGCGCAGCCGGTCGACCGTCACGTCCACCGTGTAGTCGGTCCAGTCCGCCGTGGCGACGGGCCGGTAGGAGGCCGCCGCGTACCCCGCCCTCCCTGGGTAGGGGCCCCGGCCGGTGAAGACCCCTGCGAAGGCCCCGGTGACGACCCCGGTGCCGCCCCGGGCCGCCGTACCGCCCATGGGCGACCAGCGGGCCGTGTCCTTCAGCGGTTCGGGGCAGGCGCCCGGAGGCACCGCCGTCCAGAGTTCCAGTCCGGCGCGGAACGCGGGGAGGTCCGTCGCCCGGGTGATCTCCATGCGCCGCACCTCGCGCGCCGCCGCGGCACGCCGTCCGGCGGGGAGCGGCCGGCCGGAGTTGTTCGTCAGGGCGGCGGTGAACCGGCGGGCCAGTTCGCGCCGGAGGATGCCGTTCGGGGTACCGGAGTCGACGGACTCCGATGCGTCCGACGCCTCGGACGCCGGGGACAGCTCGGACACCTCCGAAGCCTCGGAGAAGGGGTACGCGAAGAGGCGTGGCCGGGGCAGTCCGTGCCGGGCCATCTCCGCGAGCGAGGTGTCCAGGTCCCCGGCGATCCTGGCCCGGTACTCGTCCACCCGCTCGGGCCGCCGCTCGGCGGGCAGCCAGAGGCGGCTGGAGAGCGCCGACGCCCGCGTACCGGCGGCGTCGACCTCGCCCCGCCGGTGCTGGGCGTGGGTGTGGTCCTCGAAGTCCCACCGGCCGGTGGCGGCCATGCGCCCGATCTCCTGCCAGGAGAGGTAGTACGGGCGGTGGCGGCCCACCGAGCCGGTGATCAGGAACACCGCCGCGCGCATCCGGTACTTGGCGAGGATGCGGTCGGCGTGCACCCAGAGTCCGTGGGTGCCGTCGTCGAAGGTGAGGTAGACGGACCGGCGGGCGGGCGGGGGTCCCCCGTCGAGGTAGCGGACGAACTCCTCGGTGGTCAGGCTCCGGTAGCCGGCCCTCGTCAGGGCGGCGAGCTGCGCGTCGAAGTCCTCGGGCGTGACGGTGTACTTGCCGCGGCCACCGCGCCCGATGTCGTGGTACGCCAGCACGACGGGGGGCGCCGCCGCGTCGGCGGCCGCCCCTGCTGCGGGACCGGCCGCGACGACGGCGGGCGGCGCCCCGGCGGGCGGGGCCGCCTGCGGGGTGACCTGCCTGCGGTGGGTTTCGTACCGCCACACCCCGTAGAACGGCAGGGCGACCAGCGCCAGGGCCAGCAGCCCGAGCAGGGACCGTACGGCTGCCGCCCGTGCGGGGGCAGGGACCTCGCGGCCCGTCACGGCAGGTCTCCCCGGAACAGCACCAGCAGGTAGAGGGCGAGGACCGCGCAGGCGGTCAGCGACCCCGCCAGCAGCCGGGCCGCGCGCCGCGCCGCACCGCCGTCGGACGCCTCCGGGGCACCCGTACCCGCGCCGCCCCGGTTCTCCTCGCCCAGCCGCCAGCCGCTCGACCTCCGGTCGCCCGCCCTCATGTCGCGCTCCTCGACCAGATACCGCGCCGCACGGTGAGCAGGGAGTACGGGAGCAGCCAGGCGAGGACCACCGAGGAGAAGAGGCTCATCAGGGGGCGGTATCTCCAGCGGGTGTCGCCGGGGTGGTCGACCCGGTAGGCGAGGCCCCAGACGCAGCCCTTGAGCAGCACCCCGCAGACGTAGAGAAGAGTGAGGACGTACGCGCCCTGGAGGGGGGCCCGGAGCAGGTGGAGGAGGGCCATCAGCGGTGCGGCGAGCACCCAGAGCACGTGCCCGTAGAAGAGGACGGCCGGTCCGGGTCCCCGGCGCCACATGAAGGAGCCGGTGAAGAAGAGGTTGCGGATGAAGCTCTTCTTCCAGCGGACCTGCTGGCGCATCAGGGGGGCCAGCCGGACGGGGACGTTGGTACGGACGTGGGCCGACCGGACGTAGCCGACCCGCCAGCGGCGTTCGGGGTGGTCCTCGGCCGAGACGAACGGGGAGTCGCGGTAGCGGTCCTTGAGGGAGCGGCCGATCCAGGCCTGCCCGAGGACGTACCCGGTCAGCTGGCGGTCGGTGGCGAAGCGGAAGGGGGCGCCCAGGAAGCGGTCCCCGGCCCAGGCGGGGAGGTAGTTGACGATCGCCTCCCGGCGGAAGACCGCGAGCGGCCCGGAGACGCAGGAGACCGAGCCGAAGGAGGACTCCGCCGCCTTGGCGATCCTGAACTGGCCTTCGTACCAGACGTCTTGTACGCGCGTCAGGAGCGATACGTCCGCGTTGAGGGCCCGGCAGTGGCCGCTGACGGCACCGAGGTCCGGGTGGCGGGCGAGGGCGTCCACGCAGCGGCGGAGCGCGTCGGGCGCCAGCACGCAGTCGGAGTCGGTGAACGCGATGATCTCGGCGTCCGCCCGCTCGGCCGCGGCGACCAGGGCGTGCTTCTTCCCGACGTTCTCGTCCAACAGCAGGACGGTGACACCGAGTTCGTCCCGCAGCCGGACCAGGATGTCGCGGGTCCCGTCGGTGGAGAAGTCGTCCACCACGATGATCCGCACCCTCGGGCAGTCCGAAGCGGCCATGGAGCGCACGCACGCCTCGATGGCACCGGCCTCGTCCTTCACCGCGAGCAGGAAGTCGACGCGCGGGCGGTCGGGGAGCGGCGGGAAGCCGGGGTCGGGCTCCCGGGGGCCGGAGGTCGTCGAGGGGTCCTCGTACCGGCTGTACGCGAGGTACAGGACGGTGATCGTGCCCGCGAGGACCACCAGGCCGTACACCGGCACGGTGGTCAGGCGCGGCAGCCGGAGCGCCTGGCGGGCCAGGAGCACCATCAGGGGCATCAGGCAGAGCAGCACCACCAGCCGGCGCACCCCGCGCCCGGCCCCGGGGGCCGCTGCGGCGAGCCGCCGGGCGAGGGAGCGGGCGAACCGGCGCACGGGACGGACCGGACGGGCGGTCGCGCGGGCGCGGCCGGGGACGGCCCGCCGGGCGGCGGGCGGGCGGGCGGCGGGCGGGCGGGGCGGGACGCCGGGGGGCCGGTCGGCGGGGGTTTGGTCGGCGGGGGTTTGGTCGGCGGGGGTCCGGTCGGTCAGGGTCATACCGGCTCCCCGACCGGCCCGGCCGAACCGGCATGCCCTCGTGCACCGACCGGCCCGGCCGAACCGACCGCTCCGGCCGGCTCCTGTGCGCGGGGCGAACCGGCCACTCCCTGCGGCCCGACCGGACCGGCAACTCCCGGTACCCCGGCCGGACCGACCGTACCGACCCCCCGGTGCGCTCCGGCTTCGCCCTGCGCCGCTCCGGACACCCCGCCGGTCCGGTACGTCCCGGCGGTTCCGGGCCCCCTGCGGTCCTGGGAGATGTCCAGCACCGTGTGTTCGGGGCCCAGCCGGCTCAGGTCGGTGCCGGGGTGCAGGGTGTGCAGCACCACCAGGTCCCACCGCTGCTCCCACGGGTCGGTGAGGCCGGTCAGCGTGGCGCCGCGCAGTTCGGCGCGGGGCACCAGCGGGTCCGTGAAGGCGATGGTCGCGCCCCAGTCGGCGAGCAGCCCCATGATCTCCAGCGCGGGGCTCTCGCGGACGTCCGCGACGCCCCGCTTGTACGCGATCCCGACCATCAGCACGCGTGCCCCGGCGACCGGAATGCCCCGTGCGGCGAGCTTCGCGGTGATCAGCCCCGCCATACGGCCGGGGCGTTCCGCGATGGCCCGCATCGACGCGTCGACGACCGGCGACGGAATCCGTTCGGCCCTCAACTGCCAGAGCAGGTAGTGCGGATCGCACGGAATGCAGTGACCGCCGACCCCGGGTCCCGGATAGAAGGGCATGAAGCCGTACGGCTTGGTCGCCGCCGCGTCGATCACCGCTCGGGGTTCCAGTCCGAAAACCGCGCAACTGTCGGCCAGTTCGTTCGCCAGCGCGATATTGACGGCCCGGAACGTGTTCTCCCAGAGTTTCGTCATCTCGGCGAGTTCCGGACTTCCGACCGTGTGGACCGAGGGGGCGATCCGCGCGAACACCGAGGCGGCCGAGACGGTGGAGCGGCGCCCGGCGCCGCCCACGACGCGCGGGGTGAGGTCCTGGCTGTGGTCGGCGTTGCCCGGGTCGATCCGCTCGGGGGCGAACGCCACGAAGACATCCGTCTCCACCTTCATCCCCCGGGCCGCGAGCGGCGCGAGGAGCAGATCGTGGGTCGTCCCCACGTAGCTGGTCGAGGTGAGCACCAGCAGCTGGCCGGGCACCGCGTACGCGACCGCCGAGGCGCAGGCCGTGGTGAGCATGGAGAGGTCCGGCACCTGGTGGCGGTCCACGGGAGTGGGGACGCAGATGACCACGGTGTCCGCCCAGGCGGAGGCCCGGGGGTCGTCCGTGAGGAGGAAGGCGGCGTCGAGCAGGGCGTCCGCCAGGCGTTCGCGGTCCCGCGGTGCCAGGTCGACGGCGCCCGCGCGGATGTCGCGCAGCCGGTCCGCGCTGACGTCGATCCCGATCACCCGTACACCCGACGCCCGTAGCGCCAGGGCCGTCGGCAGCCCGACGTACCCCAGTCCGATCACGGCGACGGCCCGGCCGTGGCGTTCCGTCCGGGACAGCGGTACGCGGAACGGAGTCCCGTCCTCCGGCGCCGGATCGGGGCCGGGCGGCGCCCCCGGGCCGCTGAAGGCGTTCGTGTGCGGGGGCGTTGAGGAACTCCGGTCGGGCTCGGTGCGTCCCTGGGCGGGAACGTCTCCCGCCTGAGCGGAAGATGCCGGATGTTCCGGCCCGGAGTTCGCGCCCGGCTCGACGGGGTTCTGCTGTCGTCCTGTCACCACGGACGAATCGTGCCCGATTCGTCACGAAAGAGGTGGACGGACACGGCGCGAGAGCGTGATCGGGTATTTCCCGCCATCCGTTCGCATACTCATCATTTCAATGCCCCTTGCCCCGAAGGGAATGCGCACGCCCACCGGACAATTCGACGATGGAATGATCGTACGACCGTGCCGTCGACCCGTCACACGTCCGGCGCCGCGCACCCCGAGTCGCACCCCGGCCGCACCCCGAGTCGCCCCCTGAGCCACACCCCGGACCCCACTCGCGGGCCTCACGCCCCGCGTCCGCGCGACACCCGCCCCCTCCCCTCACTCCCCCGCTCGGCACGCCCGGCGCATGGCTCGTTATGAGCCATGCGCCCCGAGCGTCTCAACACGTGAGCCGGAGCCCCGGAGCCCTGAAGGTTTCGAACACACCGCCCAGGGCCGCACGCCGCCGTTCTCAGTGGTTACGGCACCGGACGGCCGGCGGGTGTCGGCATGACGAAGATCGACGAAACGTCCGCTTAACGAACACCGGCCACCCGGCAACGGACGAGTTCTGGCCAAATCATTGACGCGCTCCTGACAGAGGCCCGCCGCGACTGTCACTCTTCCGTCGTTCCGCGCACCGCCTGCACTGCCGACCGGGCCACTGCCCGCCGGTACCCCCCTCGCAGAAGGAGTCCGCGTGAGACTCACGCACAGCCGTCGCACCACCGCGACCGGCGCACTCATAGCCGCGGCGGCCCTGGTCGCCGTGGGAGTCACCTCGCCCTCGGCGACCGCCACCCCCGCCTCGGCCCCGGCGGTCTCCCCCGCCCTGGGCAAGGTCAACTCGGGTGCGCTTCCCGCGGCACTCTCCCCCGCCCAGCGTGCCGCCCTGATCTCCGCGGCCGACGCGGACAAGGCGACCACCGCCAAGGAACTCGGGCTCGGCGCGACGGAGAAGCTCGTCGTCCGTGACGTCGTCAAGGACGCCGACGGTACGGTGCACACCCGTTACGAGCGCACCCTCGGCGGCCTGCCGGTCCTCGGCGGCGACCTCGTCGTCACGTCGAGCGCGGCCGGCGCCACCGAGTCCGTCACCAAGGCGTCGAAAGCGACCACCGCGCAGCTGAAGGCCGTCGGCACCGTCGCCGGCATCGCCCCGGCCGCCGCGGAGAAGCAGGCGCTCAGCGCGGCCTCGGCCGACGGTTCGAAGGCCACCGCGGCGAGCCAGGCCCCCCGCAAGGTGGTCTGGCTGGCGGACGGCACCCCGAAGCTCGCCTTCGAGACGGTGGTCGGCGGCCTCCAGGAGGACGGCACCCCCAACGAGCTGCACGTCGTGACCGACGCGGCCTCCGGCGCCAAGCTCTTCGAGTGGCAGGGCATCGAGACCGGTACCGGCAACACGCAGTACAGCGGCACCGTCACCCTCGGCACCTCGGGCACCACGGGCTCGTACAACCTGACCGACTCCACGCGCGGCGGGCACAAGACGTACAACCTGAACCACGGCACCTCGGGCACCGGGACGCTCTTCTCCGGCGCGGACGACGTCTGGGGCAACGGCGTCGGCACCAACACCGAGACCGCCGCCGCCGACGCCCACTACGGCGCGGCCGAGACGTGGGACTACTACAAGAACGTCCACGGCCGCACCGGCATCAAGGGCAACGGCGTCGCCGCCTACTCCCGCGTCCACTACGGCAACAACTACGTCAACGCCTTCTGGACCGACAGCTGCTTCTGCATGACCTACGGCGACGGGTCGGGCAACGCCGCCCCGCTGACCTCGCTCGACGTCGCGGCCCACGAGATGTCGCACGGTGTCACCGCCGCCACCGCCGGCCTCGTCTACAGCGGTGAGTCCGGTGGCCTCAACGAGGCGACCAGCGACATCTTCGCCGCGGGTGTGGAGTTCTACTCCAACACCACGGCCGACCCGGGCGACTACCTCGTCGGCGAGAAGATCGACATCAACGGCGACGGCACCCCGCTGCGCTACATGGACAAGCCGAGCAAGGACGGCGGGTCGTACGACTCGTGGTTCTCCGGCATCGGCAGCTCCGACGTCCACTACTCCTCGGGCCCGGCGAACCACTTCTTCTACCTGCTCTCCGAGGGCAGCGGCGCCAAGACCGTCAACGGCGTCTCCTACAACTCGCCGACCTCGGACGGCCTCGCCGTGACCGGGATCGGCCGGGACAAGGCGCTGGCGATCTGGTACCGCGCGCTCACCACGAAGTTCACCACGACGACCAACTACGCCTCCGCGCGTACCGGCACCCTCGCCGCCGCCGGTGAGCTGTACGGCACGACGAGCGCCGAGTACACCGCCGTGGCCAACGCCTGGGCCGGCATCAACGTCGGCACCCGCCCCGGCGGTACGACGCCCCCCACCGGGACGGTCTTCACCAGCACCACCGCCGTCTCGATCCCGGACAACGGCGCCGCGGTCACCAGCTCGCTCACCGTCTCCGGTGTCACCGGCAACGCCCCGAGCACCCTCCAGGTCGGCGTGGACATCACCCACACCTGGCGCGGTGACCTGGTCGTCGACCTCGTCGGCCCGAACGGGACCTCGTACCGGCTGAAGAGCTCCTCGTCGAGCGACTCGGCCGACAACGTGGTGGCGACCTACACGGTCAACGCCTCGGCGCAGGTCGCCAACGGTGTCTGGAAGCTGAAGGTGCAGGACGTCGCCTCGGGCGACACCGGCAAGATCAACAGCTTCAAGCTCACCTTCTGACCCACCTGACCGGCCCCTTCACGAACCGGCCGATCACCGACCGGCAAGCCCTGTACTGACCGGTCACGCATGCCGGACGGCCCGGGAGGAGATCACCTCTCCTCCCGGGCCGTCCGCACGTTCCCCGCCAGAGGCACCGGCTGCGCTGTACGCATCCGGTCAGCGGAGCACCGGGCCGCCCTCCTCCTCCCCGACCGTCGCGTCCGGCAGGGCCACCAGGCCGAGTTCGGCCCCGGAGGCCAGCAGCGGGTGCGACGGCAGGACGCGGACGGTGTAGCCGTACGGGCCCGTACGGTCCAGCGAGAGCGGCCCCTCGTAGATCCGGTGGTCCTCAAGGTCGCCGGCGCCGGCCACCTTCAGCGGGGTGGTCTGGGCGTCGACGAGGGCGTCGCCGGAGTCCACCCGCCCGGCGACGACCTGCACCTCCAGGTCCTCCGGGGCGAGCCCGCCCAGCGCGATGCGGACCCGCAGCGCGAGGGTGGCGCCCAGCTCCGCCGAGCCGCTCGCGGCGGTGTCGGTGACCGTCTCGACGTGGTCGACGGCCACCTGCGGCCAGGCAGCCCGTACCTTCGACTTCCACGCGGCCAGGTCCCGCGCGGCCGGGGCGTCGAGCGCCCTCCGCGACACCGCGGCGGGGGCGTAGAGCCGCTCCACGTACTCCCGGACCATGCGTCCGGCGAGGAGCTTCGGGCCGAGGGCGGCCAGGGTGCGGCGGACCATCTCGATCCACCGCTCGGGCAGCCCGTGCTCACCCCGGTCGTAGAAGCGCGGGGCGACCCGGTCCTCGATCAGCGCGTAGAGGGCGTCGGCCTCCAGTTCGTCGCGCCGGTCGTCGTCGACGGCGGAACCGTCGGCGGTCGGGATGGCCCAGCCGAAGTCCGGCTCGAACCACTCGTCCCACCAGCCGTCGCGCACCGAGAGGTTGAGGCTGCCGTTGAGGGCGGCCTTCATCCCGCTCGTGCCGCAGGCCTCCAGCGGGCGCAGCGGGTTGTTGAGCCAGACGTCGCAGCCGGGGTAGAGCTTCTGCGCCATGGCCATGCCGTAGTCGGGCAGGAAGACGATCCGGTGGCGGACCTGGGCGTCGTCGGCGAACCGGACCAGCTCCCGGATCAGCCGCTTCCCGCCGTCGTCGGCGGGGTGGGCCTTGCCGGCGACGACGATCTGGATGGGCCGGGTCGGGTGGAGCAGCAGCCGGGTCAGCCGGTCCTTGTCGCGGAGCATCAGGGTGAGCCGCTTGTACGAGGGGACCCGGCGGGCGAAGCCGATGGTGAGGACGTCGGGGTCGAGGACGCCGTCGATCCAGCCGAGTTCGGCGGTGCCGGCGCCGCGCCTGCGCCAGGAGGCGTAGAGGCGCTTGCGTACCTCGGTGACGAGCTGTTCGCGCAGCACCCGGCGCAGGTCCCAGATCTCGCGGTCGGGGATGGCGGAGACGGCGTCCCAGCGGCGGGGGGTGCCGGTGCGGTCGGTGCCGTTGCCGGTGGCGACCTCGCCGCCGGCGAGCGCGTCCCGGGCGCGGTCCTCGCCGACCTGCCGGGCGCCCAGGCTCAGTACCTCGGGGGCGACCCAGGTGGGGGCGTGCACGCCGTTGGTGACGGAGGTGATGGGCACCTCCGCCGGGTCGAATCCCGGCCAGAGCCCGGAGAACATCTCCCGGCTGACGGCCCCGTGCAGGGTGGAGACGCCGTTGGCGCGCTGGGCGAGCCTGAGTCCCATGACCGCCATGTTGAAGATGCCGGGGGTGCCGCCCTCGTACGTCTCCTCGCCGAGGGCGAGGACGCGGTCGACGGGGACTCCGGGGAGTTCGCCGTCGTCGCCGAAGTGCCGGGCGACGAGCTGGCGGTCGAAACGGTCTATGCCGGCGGGAACGGGGGTGTGGGTGGTGAAGACGGCCCCGGCCCGGACGACTTCGAGCGCGGAGTCGAAGTCGAGTGCGCCGCCCCCGGGTTGGCCGGGCGCCTGACCGGTTCCGCCGGCTTGGCCGGGTTGGCCGGGTGCCTGGCCCGCTCCGGTGAGTTCCCGGATGCGTTCGAGTCCGAGAAAGCCCGCGTGGCCCTCGTTGGTGTGGAACACCTCGGGGGCGGGAGCGCCGGTGAGCCGGCACCAGGTGCGCACGGCGCGCACCCCGCCGATGCCGAGGAGCATCTCCTGGAGGAGCCGGTGGTCGCTGCCGCCTCCGTAGAGCCGGTCGGTGACGTCGCGTTCGCCGGGGGCGTTCTCCTCGACGTCGGAGTCGAGCATGAGGAGGGGGACCCGGCCGACCTGCGCCTTCCAGACGCAGGCGTGCAGGGAGCGTCCGCCGGGCAGGGCGAGCACCACCCGGGCGGGAGTGCCGTCGTGTTCGCGCAGCAGGGTGACCGGGAGCTCGTTGGGGTCGAGCACCGGATAGGTCTCCTGCTGCCAGCCGTCTCGGGAGAGCGACTGACGGAAGTAGCCGTGCCGGTAGAGCAGGCCGACCCCGATGAGCGGGACGCCGAGGTCGCTGGCGGCCTTGAGGTGGTCGCCGGCGAGGATGCCGAGTCCGCCGGAGTACTGCGGCAGCGCGGCGGTCACGCCGAACTCGGGTGAGAAGTAGGCGACGGAGCTGGGGAGTTGGCCGCCCTGGGCGAGCTGGTTCTGGTACCACCGGTCTCCGGTGAGGTACCCGTCGAGCTCGTCGGCGGCCTCACCGAGGCGGCCGAGGAACTCCTCGTCGCGGGCGAGTTCGGCCAGCCGGGAGGCGGAGACGGAGCCGAGGAGCCGCACGGGGTCGGCGTCCTCCGGGCGCCACCCCTCGGGGTCGACGGACCGGAAGAGTTCCTGGGTCTCGGTGTGCCACGACCACCGCAGATTGCGCGCGAGGTCGTGCAGGGGTCGCAGGGAGTCGGGGAGGACGGGACGTACGGTGAACCGACGAATGGCCTTCACGCGTTCCACCTTTACAGGGGAGTTGCGAATCCGAGGGGACGCCGCACCACGGTGTGCGCCGCTCCACCACGACGACGGTAACGGCCTCCCGCCCGGTACGGCCACGGCGCACGAGGCGGCGGCACGGTCCGGCGCACGCGTCCGCGGGCTCCCGCGCCGCCCTCCGCCCGCCGCCCCAGGTGTCCCGGTAGTCCCGGCAACCCCGCCCGCGCCGAACGGATATGGCTGATTTCACCCCCTCGGGCGACCTTGTGGGCCCGGGCCGGCCGGGAGAGGCTTCCGGGGTGGCGAACCCACCGGGAGGTGCGAGTCGCCTGAGCGCGGGTACCCGGTGACTCGTGTGACGCCGCACGCCCGGAGTCAGGCGTCGGACGCGCGCGGCGTCCGGATTACGACCCAGTAGTTAACACGGCGCCGGGTTGACCGCGCGAAAGCGGTGGGAAGGCTACCCGCGTACACAGCCGACCCGGCATCACACGAACGCGCACACCCCCGCAGCGTGCGCACCGTCCCCGCGCACGCCAGCCATTCGAGTGCCATTCGAGTGAACGCGGACAGGAGCGGCCATGCCCACAGCCCGTCAGCAGACAGCTGAGCAGCTACAAAGGACTGATCCCCATTCTCGCGGCACGCGGATGCGGTCCTCGCCGCGCGTGCCGTCGTCCCCGCACGCCCCGCTCCAGCTTTCAGGTGATGTCATGATCGGTCGTATCCCCGTCCTGGACGTCCGCCCGCTCGTCGACTGCGGCAGACGCCCGGCGAAGGCGGTGGTGGGCGAGACCTTCCAGGTCTCCGCCACCGTCTTCCGCGAAGGCCATGACGCGGTGGCGGCCAACGTCGTACTGCGCGACCCGAGCGGGCGGCGCGGCCCCTTCGTACCGCTGCGCGAACTGGCCCCGGGTACGGACCGGTGGGGAGCGGACGTCACCCCTGACTCCGAGGGGCGCTGGACGTACAAGGTCGAGGCGTGGAGCGACCCGCTGACCACCTGGCGGCGGCTCGCGCAGATCAAGATCCCGGCCGGCCTCGACACCGAACTGGTGCTCGCCGAGGGCGCGGCGCTCCACGAGCGCGCGGCGTCGGGCGTTCCGAAGAAGGACGGGCGGGAGGCGGTGCTCGCCGCCGTCGACGCGTTGCGCGACGCCACCCGTACGCCCGCGGACCGGCTGGCGGCGGCGCTCACCCCGGCGGTGGCCGACCCGCTCGCCCGCTTCCCGCTGCGCGAGCTGGTCACCGCTTCGCGCCCCCTGCCGCTGGTCGTCGAGCGCCCGCGTGCGCTGTACGGCGCGTGGTACGAACTCTTCCCGCGCTCCGAGGGCGCCCGCCGCGAAACCGTCCCCGGCGGAGGGACCCGGCTGGTCAGCGGCACGTTCCGGACGGCGGCCGAGCGGCTGCCGGCGGTGGCCGCGATGGGCTTCGACGTCGTCTACCTGCCGCCGGTCCACCCCATCGGCACCTCCCACCGCAAGGGGCCGGACAACACCCTGACCGCGGGCGCCGACGACCCGGGCGTGCCCTGGGCGATCGGTTCGGCGGACGGCGGCCACGACGCCGTCCACCCCGACCTCGGCACGCTGGAGGACTTCGACCACTTCGTGGAGACGGCCCGCACCCTGCGGATGGAGATCGCGCTGGACTTCGCGCTCCAGTGCTCCCCCGACCACCCCTGGGTGAAGGAGCACCCGGAGTGGTTCCACCACCGCCCGGACGGGTCGATCGCGTACGCGGAGAACCCGCCGAAGAAGTACCAGGACATCTTCCCGATCGCCTTCGACAAGGACATGCGCGGGCTGATCGCCGAGACCGTGCGGGTGCTGCGGTTCTGGATGGACCGGGGGGTGCGGATCTTCCGGGTGGACAACCCGCACACCAAGCCGGTCGTCTTCTGGGAGCGGGTGATCGGGGAGATCAACGGCACCGACCCGGACGTGGTCTTCCTCGCCGAGGCGTTCACCCGCCCGGCGATGATGCACACGCTGGCGAAGGTCGGTTTCCAGCAGTCGTACACGTACTTCACCTGGCGGAACACGAAGCAGGAGCTCACCGAGTACGCCACCGAGGTCTCGGGCGAGTCGGCCGCGTACATGCGGCCCAACTTCTTCGTGAACACCCCCGACATCCTTCCCGGTTACCTCCAGGACGGCGGGCGGCCGGCCTTCGAGGCACGGGCCGTGCTGGCCGCGACGCTCTCCCCGTCCTGGGGCGTGTACGCGGGATTCGAGCTGTGCGAGAACACCCCGGTGCGCCCGGGGAGCGAGGAGTACCTGCACTCGGAGAAGTACGAACTCAGGCCCAGGGACTGGGAGTCGGCCGAGCGGGAGGGACGCTCGCTGGCTCCGCTGATCACGTCGCTCAACCGGATCAGGCGCCGCCATCCGGCGCTCCGGCAGCTGCGTGACGTCCACTTCCACTCCGTCGACAACGACGCGCTGATCGCGTACAGCAAGCGCTCCGGATCGAACACCCTCCTGGTGGTCGTGAACCTCGACCCGCACCACACCCAGGAGGCCACGGTCTCGTTGGACATGCCGCAACTCGGCCTCGACTGGCACGAGAGCGTGCCGGTGCGCGACGAGCTCACCGGCGACACCTATCACTGGGGCAGGGCCTTCTATGTGCGCCTAGAGCCGGGTATCACGCCCGCGCACATCGTCGTCCTGCGACCGTCCCCGCCGACCGGAGGGTCACCCACACCATGATCGTGAATGAGCCTGTTCCCGACACCTTCGAGGACACCCCCGCCAAGGACCGGGATCCCGACTGGTTCAAGCGCGCCGTCTTCTACGAGGTACTCGTCCGGTCCTTCCAGGACTCCAACGGCGACGGCATCGGAGACCTCAAGGGCATCACCGCCAAGCTGGACTACCTCCAGTGGCTGGGCATCGACTGCCTCTGGCTGCCGCCGTTCTTCAAGTCGCCGCTGCGCGACGGCGGTTACGACGTCTCCGACTACACCGCGGTCCTTCCGGAGTTCGGCGACCTCGCCGACTTCGTGGAGTTCGTGGACGCCGCGCACCAGCGCGGCATGCGCGTCATCATCGACTTCGTCATGAACCACACGAGCGACCAGCACGAGTGGTTCCAGCAGTCCCGCTCGGACCCCGACGGGCCGTACGGCGACTACTACGTCTGGGCCGACGACGACAAGCAGTTCCCCGACGCGAGGATCATCTTCGTCGACACGGAGACCTCGAACTGGACCTTCGACCCGGTGCGCAAGCAGTACTACTGGCACCGGTTCTTCTCGCACCAGCCCGACCTCAACTACGACAACCCGGCGGTGCAGGAGGAGATCATCTCCGCCCTCCGGTTCTGGCTGGACCTCGGCATCGACGGCTTCCGCGTGGACGCCGTGCCCTACCTCTACCAGCGCGAGGGCACCAACTGCGAGAACCTCCCCGAGACCCACGGCTTCCTCAAGCGGGTCCGCAAGGAGATCGACGCCAACTACCCGGACACCGTGCTGCTCGCCGAGGCCAACCAGTGGCCCGAGGACGTCGTCGACTACTTCGGCGACTACCAGGCCGGCGGCGACGAGTGCCACATGGCGTTCCACTTCCCGGTGATGCCGCGCATCTTCATGGCGGTACGGCGGGAGAGCCGCTACCCGGTCTCCGAAGTCCTCGCCAAGACACCGGCGATCCCGAAGAACTGCCAGTGGGGCATCTTCCTGCGCAACCACGACGAGCTCACCCTCGAAATGGTCACGGACGAAGAGCGCGACTATATGTACGCGGAGTACGCCAAGGACCCGAGGATGCGCGCCAACATCGGCATCCGGCGCCGCCTCGCCCCGCTGCTGGACAACGACCGCAACCAGATCGAGCTGTTCACCGCTCTGCTGCTGTCGCTGCCCGGCTCCCCGATCCTCTACTACGGGGACGAGATCGGGATGGGCGACAACATCTGGCTGGGCGACCGCGACGGGGTGCGCACCCCGATGCAGTGGACGCCGGACCGCAACGCCGGCTTCTCCTCCAGCGACCCGGGCCGGCTCTTCCTGCCCACGATCATGGACCCGGTCTACGGCTACCAGGTCACCAACGTCGAGGCGTCGATGGCGTCGCCCTCCTCGCTGCTGCACTGGACCCGCCGGATGATCGAGATCCGCAAGCAGAATCCGGCCTTCGGGCTGGGCGAGTACACCGAACTGCCCTCGTCCAACCCTGCGGTGCTCGCGTTCACCCGCGAGTACGGGGACGACCTCGTGCTGTGCGTCCACAACTTCTCCCGGTTCGCGCAGCCGACGGAGCTCGATCTGCGGTCGTTCAACGGACGCCACCCGGTCGAACTGATCGGCGGGGTGCGGTTCCCGGCCGTCGGCGAGTGGCCCTACCTGCTCACTCTCGCCGGCCACGGCTTCTACTGGTTCCGCCTGCGGAAGGAAGCCCCGGCCATCTGACCGGCTCCGCCGGGGCGTTACGCCCGGAGGAACGGTACGCAACGCTCCTGCGGGACGGTTTCCGCCGTCCCGCACGGGGCACTCTCCCCCACATCGAGCGCTGGAGGACCCGGACGGCCGTTGGGCCATTCGAGTCCGTACGGACCATCCTCACCCGACACGTCCCGCACAGCCGGACAGCCATTGCCGCAATCCGGGACACTCCTCGCATCTGTGTGCCCGGGGAAAGGACGCGATGCCATGTCGGAGGCTGCATCCACTCACGTCGCCCTGGCGAAGAGCACCACGAAACAGGCGCCCCACCCGCAAGCCCATCCACGGCCCGGGGGCGCCGCGGCGGGGACGGCACTGCTGCCCTCACTCGCCCCGCTGCTCCACGACTGGCTCCCCCGGCAACGCTGGTTCGCCGGCAAGGGCCACCCGGTGGCCGGGTTCACCCTGGTCTCCGCGACCGAGATACTGCCGGTGGACTCCTCGACGACCGGCCCCGGACTGCTCCACCTCCTGGTCCGGGTCCACCAGCCGGGACTGCCCGCCCGCGCCACCGGTGACTGCTACCAGCTCCTGCTGGGAGTCCGGACCACCCTGCCGCCGAGCCTGGCCTCCGCCCTCATCGGGCGGGTCACGGACGGCCCGCTGGCCGGCCGCACCGTGTACGAGGGCCTCCACGACCCCCGGCTCGCCGGGCTGCTGCTGGAGCGGTTCCGCCGCCCGGGGCCGCTCGGGGCGCTCCGCTTCGAGCGCGCGGAAACGATTCCGGCGGGGCTCGCGCCCCGGCTGCTGGACACCGAGCAGTCCAACTCCTCGCTCGTCTTCGGCGACGCGTACATCCTCAAGATCCTGCGGAGAGTCTTCCCCGGGACCAACCCCGACCTGGAGCTGCCGCTCGCCCTCGTCGGCGAGGGCTGCGGACGGGTGCCCGCACCCGTCGCCTGGTTCGAGGCCACCACCCCGGAACCGCTCACCCTCGGAGTGCTGCAACCCTTCCTGCGCGGTGCCGAGGACGGCTGGCAACTGGCCCTCGCCGCCCTCGCGGAGGGACGCGACTTCGTCCCCGAGGCGCGCGCGCTCGGCCGGGCCACCGCCGAGGTCCACGCCGCGCTCGCCTCCGCCCTGCCGGGCCCTGACCTGCGCCTTCCCGGCACCGAACAGCTCGTCGCCGGAATGACCCAGCGGCTGGAGTCGACCGCGCAGGCGGTCCCCGCACTCCTGCCGTACGTCCCCGCGCTGCACGCCGCCTTCGAGGCGGTGGCGGAGCTCGGACACCGGGGCCGCTCCTGGGCCACCCACCGGGTCCACGGCGATCTGCACCTCGGACAGACCCTCCGCGCCGCCGACGGGTTCTGGTCACTGATCGACTTCGAGGGCGAACCCGCCCGGCCGCTCGCCGAACGCCGCAGCCCGCAGCCACCGGTGCGCGACGTCGCCGGGATGCTCCGGTCCTTCGACTACGCGGCCCGCTCCCACCGCCCGTGGAGCGACGCCTGGGCCGAGCGCTGCCGCTCCGCTTACTGCGAGGGGTACGCCGACGTCTCGGGCACCGACCCCCGCAGCGAACCCGAGCTGCTGCGCGCCCACGAGACGGACAAGGCGGTGTACGAGGTGCTGTACGAGGCACGGCACCGCCCCGACTGGCTGCCCGTCCCGATGGCCGCGATCCAGCGGCTGGCCGCGTCCACCTGATCCCGGGCCGCGCGGCATCCCCGCCGCGCGGCCCGGTGGACCCGCGGGCGCCCCGGCCCGCACGGTCCTCCCCATCCGCACGCCCCGCCCCCGCACCGACCGACCCCCCGAGGAGGCCGTCCCCCGTGACCGCCCGTAAGCCGTCCAGGAAGAAGCCCGCCCCCGTCGAAACCGAGGTCGTACCAGCCCCGCAGCCGGTGACGACCGGGACGGCCGACGTGCCGGAGCCGGCGGCCTCCGCCGCGACCGCCACGGTCACCACGACCGCGCCCGCCCCGGCAGACGCTCCCCCGGAGAAGCGTCCCAAGGCCAAGCGGAAGACCGGGGTGCCGCCGCACCCCCGACGCGGCGGCACCGACGTCCGCGAGGGCGTCCGGCCCGCGCCCGCCCTGCACGACGCGGACCGCGGCCGGCTGCTCGCCGGCGAGCACCACGCCCCGCACGACCTGCTCGGGGCGCACCCCCACGACGGCGGGGTGCTGGTGCGGGTACTGCGCCCGTACGCGCGTGCCGTGACGGTGCTCGCGGAAGCGCTCCGCGCCGAACTCCTCGACGAAGGCGACGGCTTCTTCTCCGGCGTGCTGCCGCTCGGGGCCGTACCCGAGTACCGGCTGCTGGTCGCCTACGCGGACGACGAGATCGAGATCGAGGACCCGTACCGCTTCCTGCCCGCGATCGGTGAGCTGGACCTGCACCTGATCGGCGAGGGCCGGCACGAGGAGCTGTGGACCGCGCTGGGCTCACGGGTCATGGAGCACCAGGGGGTCGCCGGGACCCGGTTCACGGTGTGGGCGCCCAACGCCCGGGGGGTGCGGATCGCGGGCGACTTCACCTACTGGGACAGCACCGCGCTGCCGATGCGTTCGCTCGGGTCGACCGGGGTGTGGGAGCTGTTCCTCCCGGGCGTGGGCGAGGGCGCGCTCTACAAGTTCGACATCTGCCGCCCGGACGGCTCGCACACCCTGCGCGCCGACCCGATGGCCCGCGCCGCCGAGGTGCCGCCCGCCACCGCCTCGGTGGTGACGGCCTCGCACTACGCGTGGCAGGACGGCGACTGGATGGAGCGGCGGGGCGACCGCCCGGTGCACGAGGCACCGTTCTCGGTGTACGAGGTCCATCTCCCCTCCTGGCGACCCCGCCTGACGTACCGCCAGCTCGCGGAGCAACTGCCCGCGTACGTCAAGGACCTGGGCTTCACGCACGTGGAGCTGATGCCGGTCTCCGAGCATCCGTTCGGCGGCTCCTGGGGCTACCAGGTGACCGGTTTCTACGCGCCGACCTCCCGCATGGGCACCCCGGACGATTTCCGCCACCTGGTGGACTCGCTGCACCGGGCGGGCATCGGCGTGATCATGGACTGGGTGCCCGCGCACTTCCCGCGCGACGCGTGGGCGCTGGCCGAGTTCGACGGGCGCCCGCTGTACGAGCACTCCGACCCGAACCGCGCGGCGCACCCGGACTGGGGCACCCTGGAGTTCGACTTCGGCCGCAAGGAGGTCCGCAACTTCCTCGTCTCCAACGCCACTTACTGGTGCGAGGAGTTCCACATCGACGGGCTCCGGGTCGACGCCGTCGCCTCCATGCTCTACCTCGACTACTCCCGCGAGGAGGGTCAGTGGTCGCCCAACGAGCACGGCGGCCGGGAGAACCTGGACGCGGTGGCCTTCCTCCAGGAGATGAACGCGACCGTCTACCGCCGCAACCCCGGGGTGGTGACGATCGCCGAGGAGTCCACCGCGTGGAACGGCGTCACCCGCGCCACCCACCACATCGGCCCGGACGGCTTCGGCGGACTCGGGTTCGGGCTGAAGTGGAACATGGGCTGGATGCACGACTCCCTCACCTACATGGCGAAGGAGCCGGTGCACCGCAAGTACCACCACAACGAGATGACCTTCTCGATGGTGTACGCGTACAGCGAGAACTACGTGCTGCCGATCTCGCACGACGAGGTGGTCCACGGCAAGCAGGCACTGGTCTCGAAGATGCCCGGTGACTGGTGGCAGCAGCGCGCCAACCACCGCGCGTACCTCGGCTTCATGTGGGCGCACCCCGGTAAACAACTCCTTTTCATGGGCCAGGAGTTCGCGCAGGGCGCCGAGTGGTCGGAGGGCCACGGCCCGGACTGGTGGCTGCTCGACCCGGCGTACGAGGCGTCCGGCGACCACCGCGGCGTACGCGACCTGGTCGGCGACCTGAACGCGGTGTACGGCGCGGTCCCCGCGCTCTGGCAGCGCGACACCGACCCGGGCGGCTTCAGCTGGGTGGACGGCGGTGCGGCGGAGGACAACGTCCTGGCGTTCCTCCGCTACGACGCGGACGGCTCCCCACTGCTCGCGGTCTCCCACTTCTCCCCGGTGGTCCGGCACGACTACCGGCTCGGGGTGCCGGAGTCGGCCGAGGGCTGGGTGGAGGTGCTGAACACCGACGCGGCCCGCTACGGCGGCAGCGACGTGCGGAACGAGGAGCCGCTGAAGTCGGAGGAGGTACCGGCGCACGGCCGTGGGGCCAGCATCACGGTGACCCTGCCGCCGCTGGCGACGGTCTGGTTCCGCCCGGCCTGACCCGCGGCGGTCACACCCCCGCACCACCGGAAGCCCGGACCCCGCGGTCCGGGCTTCCCGGCGTTCCGCCGGCGTACCGGCCCGGGGTGGTGCCCATGATCCGTTTGAAGTGCCGGGTGAGGTGCGACTGGTCGTGGAACCCGGCGGCGGTGGCCACCTCGCCCGGCGGCAGCCCGTCGAGCAGCAGGCGGCGGGCCAGGTCGACACGGCGGGAGGTCAGGTACTGGTGCGGGGCGATGCCGAACGCACCGCTGAAGGCCCGTACGAGATGGGTGGGGTGGGCGTGGACCAGACGGGCGGCCTCGGTCAGGGTGAGGCCCTCCGGCAGCCGCTCGTCGAGCAGATCACGCAGGTCCCGGGCGACGCCGTGGCCGTCGGGTACGGCACCACCGTTCTCGGCCGCGGGGCTCAGGAGCGCCCGCAGCCGCTCCCCCACGAAGGCCAGCCGGCTCTCCGCCTCGAACGCGTCACCGGGGTGCGCGAGCGCCGCGTGCAGCTGGCCGACGCGGGTGCGCAGCAGGGGGTCGGTGAAGTCCGGGTGGTCGACCGCGGGTCCGATGAGGCTCGCGTCGAGCTGGGTCATGTCGAGGTAGACGACGCGCTTGCGGAAGCCGTGCGCCGTGGCGGGCGAGCCGTTGTGCGGGACCTGCGGGGGCAGCAGGCTCACGGTGTCGCGCGGAGTGCCGCGCTCGTACCGGTCGAGGTCGTAGCGGACGGCCCCGTCGTCCACGATCAGCAGGGTCCAGGAGTCGTGCACGTGCATGGGGTAGGCGTGCTCGGTGAAGTGGGCGTGCAGGACCTCGACGACGCCCGCGACCTGCGGGCGCCACGCGGAGATCTCCTGCCCGGACGTCACGCAAAGAACGTACAAGACGGGGCGGGCGGACATCGCGGAGTCTCGGAGCATGAACACCGAGAACGAGAACGCCGCCCAGGTCATCGCCCAGGTCACCGCCCCTGACGAGAACGCCCCCGTCCGCTTCGACTCCAAGATCGCCGTCCTGCTCCGCGAGGACCTGGAGACCTGGCAGCGCCTGAACGTGACCGCCTTCCTGGTCAGCGGGCTCGGCACGGTGGCGCCCGAGGTGGTCGGCGAGCCGTACGAGGACGCCGACGCGACCCCGTACCTGCCGATGTTCCGTCAGCCCGTGCTGGTCTTCGAGGGGACGAAGGAGGTGCTGACGGCCGCGCACGGCCGGGCGCTCTCCCGCGCGCTGCCGAGGTCCCTGTTCACCTCGGACCTGTTCGCCACGGGCAACGACCGGGACAACCGGGCGGCCGTACGGGCCGTGGGCGCGGACGCGCTCGACCTGGTGGGCCTCGCGGTGTACGGGCCGCGCAACGCGGTGGACAAGGTGCTCAAGGGCGCCCGCATGCACCCGTGAGTCTCAGGAGCTGAAGGCGGGGGTCCGGCCGGTGTCGTCCCAGGCCTCGCGGGCCGCGGCGATGACCGGCCGGTGCTCGATCGACCAGTCCGCCGGTGCTCAGGTTGTCATGCGGGCCAGAAGCGCGGGATGGCCGGCCAGGGCCGATTCCACCATGGTCCGGGCATGGGGCTTGAAGAAGTCGAGATCGGCGGACCGCCAGTCGATGCCGCCCAGGGGTGGCTGCGGGTCGTACTCGATGAGGAGTTGGACCATGCGGGCCGTCTGTTCCCCCGCGAGGCGTTCGACCAGGTGGAGGGCCATGTCGATACCGGCCGACACTCCTGCGGCGGTGAGTACGGGACCGTCCTGGACCCAGCGCTCGGCGACGGGCGTCGCACCGAACTTGGCCAGCAGGTCACGGAAGCCCCAGTGGGTGGTGGCCCGACGGCCGTAGAGCAGGCCGGCGGCGCCCAGGATCAGTGAGCCGGTGCACACCGATCCGACGACCTCAGCCGTCCGCGCGACCTGGCGGATCCACTCCAGCAAGGGCTCGTCGGCCAGGGCGGCGAGGGTCGGCTCGGTCCCGCCGGGCACGATCAGCGCGAAGGACTCGGCGACCTGTCCGAACGTGTGACTGGGCGTCAGCTTCAGCGGCGTGTCGGTGCTCAGGGGCGTGAGGCCCTTTCCGACGACGACCACCTCGAACGACGGATCGATCTGGGCCAGCGCCGACAGCACCTGGAGCGGCCCCACCAGGTCGAGCGGGGTGATGCCGGGATAGAGCACGAAGGCGAGCGTCTTGGTCATGCCGTCACCTTCAGCCCCTGCCCACTGCAGCGCCAAGGGCAGAAAGCGACCAGGGCGGAATTCTTGGGATACACGTCGTTCCGACATAGGGTCCCCGCCATGGAGGAACGAGAGGTGGTCCTCGTCGGATACGACGAGGCCGAGTTGCTGGACATCGCCTGCGTGACGACAAGCTTGGCCACCGCCAACCGGCTCGGGGCCAGCCCTGCCTACGTCGTGAGCGTGGCCACCCCGGGGGGCCGTGCGATCACCTGCGACTCGGGGCTGACACTGCAGGGCCAGCGATCACTGGAGCGGCTCAAGGGGCCGCTGGACACGCTGATCGTCTCGGGAGGGTTCGGCCATCAGGCCGCAGGGGACAACGCGCGGATCGTCGGCCATGTCCGCCGCCTGGCCGGGGAGAGCCGCAGAGTGGCCTCGGTCTGCACAGGGGCGACCATCCTGGCTGCCGCCGGCCTGCTCAACGGGAAACGCGCCACCACTCACTGGTGGTTCGCGGAGCGGCTGGCCTCCGCCTACCCGGAGATCACCGTGGATCCGGCGCCGATCTACACCCGCGACGGAAGCGTGTCCACCGCGGCGGGCGTCACCAGCGCCTTGGACCTCACCCTGGCCTTCATCGAGGAGGACCACGGCGCGGAGCTGGCGCGCGCCGTGGCCCGCGGCCTGGTCACCTATCTGCAACGGCCGGGAAACCAGGCACAGATGAGCATGTTCACAGCCACCCCGGCACCCACGAACAGGCTGGTCAAGCGAGCCGTCGACCACATCGCCGGCCACCTGTCCGGCGACCTGACCGCAACCGTACTGGCCGCCCATGCGGGTGTGAGCGAACGCCACCTGGCCCGGCTGTTCATCGATCAGCTTGGAAGGGCGCCGGGCCGATTCGTCCGCGACGCACGTACCGAGGCCGCCGCTCACCTCCTGACCTCCACCTCGCTCCCCGTGGCGAAGGTGGCCGCACGATGCGGCTTCGGCACCGCCGAATCGCTCCGCCAGGCATTCGTCAGCCGTTACGGGACACCGCCATCGCGCTACCGAGCGACGCAGAGCACATCAGCTACCTGACGGCAGCACGGCTCTCTCCCTGTGGCTGAATGGCGCCGACCGGTGGCAGCGCCATTCAAGGGACGCCTCTCGAGAACACTGGTCCCACAAGTACCCCGGAACGCAGAAAACCCCCGTGCCCAAAGGCACGGGGGTCTCCCGGAAAAATTGTTCGGCGGCGTCCTACTCTCCCACAGGGTCCCCCCTGCAGTACCATCGGCGCTGAAAGGCTTAGCTTCCGGGTTCGGAATGTAACCGGGCGTTTCCCTAACGCAATGACCACCGAAACACTATGAAATTAACCAACCGGATGAAAACACGGCGGTTGTTATTTCAGAACCAACACAGTGGACGCGAGCAACTGAGGACAAGCCCTCGGCCTATTAGTACCAGTCAGCTCCACCCGTTACCGGGCTTCCACATCTGGCCTATCAACCCAGTCGTCTACTGGGAGCCTTAACCCCTCAAAGGGGGTGGGAATACTCATCTCGAAGCAGGCTTCCCGCTTAGATGCTTTCAGCGGTTATCCTTTCCGAACGTAGCCAACCAGCCATGCCCTTGGCAGGACAACTGGCACACCAGAGGTTCGTCCGTCCCGGTCCTCTCGTACTAGGGACAGCCCTTCTCAATATTCCTACGCGCACAGCGGATAGGGACCGAACTGTCTCACGACGTTCTAAACCCAGCTCGCGTACCGCTTTAATGGGCGAACAGCCCAACCCTTGGGACCGACTCCAGCCCCAGGATGCGACGAGCCGACATCGAGGTGCCAAACCATCCCGTCGATATGGACTCTTGGGGAAGATCAGCCTGTTATCCCCGGGGTACCTTTTATCCGTTGAGCGACAGCGCTTCCACAAGCCACTGCCGGATCACTAGTCCCGACTTTCGTCCCTGCTCGACCCGTCGGTCTCACAGTCAAGCTCCCTTGTGCACTTACACTCAACACCTGATTGCCAACCAGGCTGAGGGAACCTTTGGGCGCCTCCGTTACTCTTTAGGAGGCAACCGCCCCAGTTAAACTACCCATCAGACACTGTCCCTGATCCGGATCACGGACCGAGGTTAGACATCCAGCACGACCAGAGTGGTATTTCAACGGCGACTCCACAACCACTGGCGTGGCCGCTTCAAAGTCTCCCACCTATCCTACACAAGCCGAACCGAACACCAATATCAAACTGTAGTAAAGGTCCCGGGGTCTTTCCGTCCTGCTGCGCGAAACGAGCATCTTTACTCGTAATGCAATTTCACCGGGCCTATGGTTGAGACAGTCGAGAAGTCGTTACGCCATTCGTGCAGGTCGGAACTTACCCGACAAGGAATTTCGCTACCTTAGGATGGTTATAGTTACCACCGCCGT